>JADGFA010000019.1:2911-71580 GCA_016744065.1 Gammaproteobacteria bacterium | reverse complement strand
TTGATCCAGCCCATCGCTATGGAAGAAGGCCTGCGTTTCGCAATCCGCGAAGGTGGTCGTACTGTAGGTGCGGGTGTTGTAAGTAAAATTACTGATTAAATTTTACTGAAAAAGATTGGAAGCGGGGCGCTCTTTTGAGTAGTCCCGCTTTTCCATGTTAGAAAACCTGAAGTAGAGATAAACGTTTGGAGTTCTACTTTTGGGAATTTAGGCCAGTGGCTCAATTGGTAGAGCATCGGTCTCCAAAACCGAGGGTTGGGGGTTCGAGTCCCTCCTGGCCTGCCACTATAAACGAGCAAGAACAAGTAGAGTAATCCATGGTCGCTAAGGCTGAAACAGAAGAAAGCGGTAAGCTTGATAGTTTAAAGTTTCTAATTGCAATTGCACTGTTGGTTGGTGGAATCTGGCAGTTTTATTACTTCGCGGAAGAGTCTCAGTTGTATCGTATACTGGGTCTGCTGGCGATGGTTGCTGCTGCAATGCTTGTTATGTATACCACACGCCTGGGTTATGGTTTATGGTTGTTTGCTCGTGATGCGCGAACCGAAGTAAAAAAAGTGATCTGGCCAACCCGTCAGGAAACGGTGCAAACCACTTTGATGGTTGTTGTTATGGTGTTTCTGGTAGGTATTATGCTTTGGTTGATTGATATGTTTTTACGTTGGGCGATATTGATGTTAACCGGTCAGGGAGGTTAGGATATGGCGTTGCGTTGGTATGTAGTGCATGCTTATTCGGGTTTTGAAGCGAAAGTTAAAGTCTCTTTGTTGGAGCATATTAAGCTGAATGAAATGGAGTCTCTTTTTGGTGAGATTTTGATTCCGACAGAAGAAGTTGTTGAAATGCG
This sequence comes from Gammaproteobacteria bacterium, assembly GCA_016744065.1. Taxonomy (GTDB): domain Bacteria; phylum Pseudomonadota; class Gammaproteobacteria; order SZUA-229; family SZUA-229; genus SZUA-229. The sequence continues at coordinate 70,733 of JADGFA010000019.1, read as the reverse complement.
TGATGGAAATAAACGCAGATCAGAACGTAAGTTTTTTCCAGGTTACGTGTTGGTGCAAATGGAAATGACAGATGAGAGCTGGCATCTGGTAAAAGATGTGCCCAAGGTAATGGGGTTTATTGGCGGTACTAAGGATAAGCCGGCGCCAATTACTGAAAAAGAAGCTCAGCAAATACTTAATAGTGTTCAGGAAGGTGCTGAGAAGCCGAAGCCAAAAGTGCTTTACGAAGCAGGCGAAGTGGTTCGTGTTACCGATGGTCCATTCAATGACTTTAATGGTGTTGTTGAAGAAGTTGATTACGATAAGAGTCGCCTGAAAGTTGCGGTTTCTATATTTGGGCGTTCAACGCCTGTTGAGCTTGATTTCGGTCAGGTTGAGAAAGGCTAAAAGATTTTTTGATCTGCGCGAATAGTTATTCGTGCAGTTTTGCTAAACAGGGGAGGTCGAAAGCTCGATAGAGTGAGTACATCGCTATTACCCACCAGGAGTAAATATCATGGCAAAGAAAGTAGACGCTTATATTAAGCTGCAGGTGCCTGCCGGCGCTGCAAATCCAAGTCCCCCAGTTGGCCCGGCGTTGGGCCAGCATGGTGTAAATATCATGGAGTTCTGTAAAGCATTTAATGCAAAAACAGATAACTTTGATAAGAATATGCCGATCCCTGTTGTTATTACCGTATACAACGATCGTAGCTTTACTTTTATTACAAAAACGCCTCCAGCGTCTATTCTGCTTAAGAAAGCGGTGGGGCTTGAAAAGGGTAGTGGTCGTCCTAATACTGAAAAAGTTGGAACTGTTACCCGTGCACAGCTTGAAGAAATTGCAAAAACTAAAGAGCCTGATCTGACGGCAGCCGATATGGATGCAGCCGTGCGTACTATTGCAGGAACTGCATACCGTATGGGTCTGGAAACTGAGGGAGTTGTATAATGGCCAAGTTATCTAAGCGTGCAAAACTAATTGCGGAAAAAGTTGAAGTAGAAAAGCAGTACCCAATTGATGAAGCGTTGGCACTGATTAAAGAGCTGTCAACTGTTAAATTTAATGAGTCTGTAGACGTTGCGATTAATCTGGGTATTGATCCTCGTAAATCTGATCAGGTTGTTCGTGGTTCAACTACATTGCCTCAGGGGTCTGGTAAAACAGTACGTGTTGCCGTATTCACCCAGGGTGAAGCAGCAGAAGCAGCTACTGCTGCAGGTGCAGATGTAGTGGGTATGGATGAGCTGGCGGCACAAATGAAAGGTGGCGATTTAAACTACGACGTAGTTATTGCTTCTCCTGATGCAATGCGTGTTGTTGGTCAGTTAGGTCAGATTTTAGGCCCACGTGGTTTAATGCCAAATCCTAAAGTTGGAACTGTTACACCTGATGTTGCTGGAGCAGTTAAGAATGCTAAAGCGGGTCAGATTCGTTTCCGTGCTGATAAAGCGGGCATTGTTCATGGTTCTGTAGGTACTGCAAAATTTGAAGTTGCAGCGCTTAAAGAAAATATTGATGCATTGCTGGAAAGCCTGAAGAAAGCGAAGCCAGTATCTGCTAAAGGTCAGTACTTCATGAAGATGACGCTGTCATCTACAATGGGTCCCGGTCTGACTATTGATGCTTCTAGTTTAGAAGCAATTAAATAGTAAAAAGATTAAATAGAATATAAGGGATTAATCTAAAAAGAATTTGGCTAGCCGGGTATCGGCGTGTCAAAGACCGTGAGAGCTGGAGCATTTATGATGCATAAGCTTAATAAAATCAGGATGATTTTTTCTCGCGCAGATGGTGTTATGACTATTGTGTATAACGCCGCAGGTGGTAAAGAAATATGAAAATTATTTTTTTACTTTAATACTTGGCTGGACATGCGGTTTAAATCGAAAGATTTTGGCTATGTGCTCCAACCGAAACAGGAGTAATACACGTGCCTCTTAATCTTGAAGACAAGAAAAGCATTGTTGCTGAGGTAAGTGCGATTGCCGCTGAGGCTCATTCAGTTGTTGCAGCTGAATACCATGGCCTGTCTGTGGATGAAATGACAGAACTGCGTGCTACTGCACGTAACTCTGGTGTTTATCTTCGTGTTGTGAAAAACACATTGGCTCGTCGTGCCTTTGAAGGAACTGATTTCGAATGTATGAATGACGGTTTAGTAGGTCCCCTGCTGCTTGCATTCTCACAGGAAGATCCCGGTTCCGCAGCTCGTCTTGTAAAAGACTTTGCAAAGGATCACGAAGCGTTAGTAACCAAGATGTTATCAGTTGGCGGCGAGCTACTCGCTGCAAATGAGCTGGATCGTCTTGCGAAGCTGCCGACCAAAGATCAGGCTATCAGCATGTTAATGGCTCTAATGATGGCGCCTACAGAAAAACTAGCGCGTACTTTGAAAGAAGTGCCTGCAAAATTAGTTCGTACTGTAGAAGCTGTGAAGCAGGCCAAAGGCTAGCAAAAGCATTTAATCACTTAGTATTTACGATTTAAACGTATATAAAATTTTGGAGAAATACCATGGCTGTATCTAAAGAAGATATGCTAGAAACAATTGCTAACATGTCAGTAATGGAAGTTGTTGACCTGATTGAAGCAATGGAAGAAAAATTCGGCGTTTCAGCCGCTGCAGCTGTTGCTGCTGCACCTGCTGCTGGCGGTGACGCTGGCGCTGCTGCTGAAGAGAAAGATGAGTTCGACGTAATGATGACTAGCTTTGGCGAAAACAAAGTATCAGTTATCAAAGCAGTTCGTGCTATCACAGGCGCTGGCCTTAAAGACGCAAAGACAATGGTTGAATCTTGTCCTGTTGCCGTTAAAGAAGGCGCATCTAAAGCAGATGCAGAAGATGTAAAAAAGCAGCTTGAAGAAGCTGGCGCAGCAATCGAACTTAAGTAATTCCATTGTTGTCAGGCAATTAACTTATTGCCCAGGTGGTAAGGCTGGTGAATTTATTCACCGGCCTTTTCCCGCTTCTATGTATTGCTATTTTGAAGTTGGATAAATGTATTAAAAATATTGAAGTAGAAAATTTGTAAATTGATAAAAGATGTTTCCCCGGAAGTGTTTTCCTGAGACGTTTTTCACCAGTTTATTTAACTGAAAAGTAAAAATCTTTATTAAGGTTTGAAAAGAAGTAGCTATTCAGGTTGCTTTCAGAGGCTGTCAGTTCGAGGCAGGAAGTGTGAGCATACTAAGGTATGTGTCCATTCCTGGCGAGGAAATGACAGCTCCTGAAAGTAAGCTAAGTAGCTACGGAATATAGCTCCCGGCATGAGCTGGTAACATGCCATAGCACTTACATTGCGAGGAACTTCGATGGAATATTCTTTTACCGATAAAAAACGTGTCCGTAAGGATTTCGGTAAACGCCCACCTATTCTTGATGTGCCCTTTTTATTGTCGATGCAAATCGACTCTTATCGAGGCTTTTTACAGGAAGACAGAAAAGAGAAAGAGCGTAAGCAGGCTGGTTTGCAAGCTGCCTTTGGTTCTGTGTTTCCTATAGTTAGTTACTCAGGTCACGTACAGCTTGAATATGTTAAATACCGTTTAGGTACACCTGCTTTTGATGTCAAAGAATGTCAATTGCGTGGTATGACTTATGCGGCGCCTTTGCGTGTTGTGCTTCGTTTAACGATTATGGATAAAGATCTTTATCCTAAAACGAAAGTCATTAAAGAATCTAAAGAGCAGGAAGTTTACATGGGTGAACTTCCTCTTATGACGGATACAGGCACCTTTGTAATTAATGGTACAGAGCGAGTCATTGTTTCTCAGTTGCACCGTTCTCCCGGTGTATTCTTTGATCATGATAAAGGTAAAACGCACAGTTCTGGTAAGCTGCTTTATTCGGCACGTGTTATTCCTTATCGTGGTTCATGGTTAGATTTTGAGTTTGATCCTAAAGATTCAGTTTTCGTGCGTATTGACCGTCGTCGTAAACTACCGGCGACAATTTTATTGCGTGCATTAGGTTATCAAACAGAAGAAATTCTCGATATGTTCTTCGAGAAAATCAGTTGTAAAATGGTTAAGGATGGAATTGAAATTCCATTGGTTGCCGAACGTCTGCGTGGTGAAACAACAACATTCGATATTATGTCGGGTAAAGAAGTTGTGGTTGAAGCGGGTCGTCGTATCACCATGCGTCATATTAAAGAGCTGGAAAAAGCAAAAGTTAAAAAGTTGCTTGCACCACATGAATACATGGAAGATAAAATTCTTGCCCATGATTTAGTTGATAAGAGTACAGGTGAAATTGTCTTCCCGGCTAATACCATTATTACGGTTGAAATAATGGAAGCTATTACAGAGGCGGGTATTAAGTCATTTGATATTCTTTATACCAATGATCTGGATGCGGGTTCTTATATTTCGAATACATTGGCAATAGATCCAACGGCCTCACAGCTTGAAGCGCAGGTTGAAATCTATCGTATGATGCGTCCGGGTGAGCCACCAACTAAAGATGCGGCAGAAAATCTGTTTAAGAACCTGTTCTTTACCAGTGATCGTTATGATTTATCTGCGGTTGGTCGTATGAAGTTTAATCGTCGCCTACGTCGTGAAGAGTCTACCGGTTTAGGTGTGCTTTATGATGGTCGCTATTTTTCTGAACGTAAGAAAGACGAAGAAGCGAAGAAGTTATTTGAAGAGCTGGGTGATGCATCTGATGTGTTAGATGTATTAAAACAGTTAATTATGATTCGTAATGGTAACGACATCGTAGATGATATCGATCATCTGGGTAATCGTCGTATACGTTGTGTTGGTGAAATGGCGGAAAATGTTTTCCGTGTTGGCCTGGTTCGTGTTGAACGCGCAGTTAAAGAGCGTTTGTCAATGGCGGAATCTGAAGGATTAATGCCTCAGGAATTAATTAATGCCAAGCCTGTTTCAGCGGCAATCAAGGAATTCTTTGGTTCGAGTCAGTTGTCTCAGTTTATGGATCAGAATAATCCGTTATCTGAAGTTACTCACAAACGTCGTGTTTCAGCATTAGGCCCCGGCGGTCTGACGCGTGAACGTGCAGGTTTCGAAGTGCGTGATGTACATCCGACTCATTATGGTCGTGTATGTCCAATTGAAACACCTGAGGGGCCAAACATTGGTTTAATTAACTCTCTTGCTGTGTATGCGCGCACTAATGAATATGGTTTCCTGGAAACGCCTTACCGTAAAGTAATAAATGGTAAGGCAACAATGGATATTGATTATCTTTCTGCGATTGAAGAAAGTAATTTTGTTATTGCTCAGGCAAATGCGGATCTTGATAAAAACGGTAAGTTGGTTCAGGAGTTGGTTTCCTGTCGTACCAAAAATGAATTTGCGTTATCAACGCCGGATAAAGTGGAGTACATGGATGTATCGCCAAAGCAGATTGTATCGGTTGCGGCCTCTATTATTCCGTTCCTTGAGCACGATGATGCTAACCGTGCATTGATGGGTTCAAACATGCAGCGCCAGGCGGTACCAACATTACGTGCTGATAAGCCGTTAGTTGGTACGGGTATGGAGCGTTCTGTTGCGATGGATTCAGGCGCAGCAGTTAAAGCACGGCGTGGCGGTGTGATTGATTCGGTTGATGCGAGTCGTGTTGTTGTGCGAGTTAATGATGATGAGACGGAAGGCGGTAAAGCCGGTGTTGATATTTATTCATTAACAAAATACACGCGTTCGAACCAGAACACCTGTATTAACCAGCGTCCTTTGGTGATGCCGGGTGATGCGATTGCACGTGGTGATGTTTTAGCGGATGGCCCATCTACTGATTTAGGTGAGCTGGCACTTGGGCAAAACATGCGCGTAGCATTTATGCCGTGGAATGGTTATAACTTCGAGGATTCGATTCTGATTTCAGAACGTGTTGTTGAAGAAGATCGTTATACAACTATTCACATTGAAGAACTAACCTGTGTTGCGCGTGACACCAAGTTAGGTTCTGAAGAAATTACAGCTGATATTCCAAATGTAAGCGAAGGCCTGTTATCTAAGTTAGATGAGTCCGGTATTGTTTATGTAGGTGCGGAAGTAAGTGGTAATGATATTCTGGTTGGTAAAGTGACGCCTAAGGGTGAAACGCAGTTAACACCAGAAGAAAAATTACTTAGAGCGATCTTTGGTGAAAAAGCATCGGATGTTAAAGATTCATCGTTACGTGTTCCTTCAAGTAAAGTGGGTACAGTAATTGGTGTTCAGGTCTTTACCCGTGACGGAGTGGATAAAGATAAACGTGCTCTGGAAATCGAAGAAGAGCAGGTAGCTGAAGCACGTAAAGATAATAATGACCAATGGCGTATTGCTCAGAAAGATATTTATGCGCGTGCTGAAAGGTTAATGTTGAACAAAGTGGCTGCTGGTGGACCGGCAGGCCTTAAAGCAGGTGCTAAAATTGCTCAGGCTTATCTTGATGATCTTGAGAAAACGAAATGGTTTGAAATTGGACTTAAGTCTGATGATGCAAACACAGCACTTGAAATACTTGCTAAACAATTGAAAGACACTCGTGCAGAGCTGGATGAATTGTTTGAAGAGAAGAAAGGCAAGATTATTGCGGGTGATGATTTAGCGCCGGGCGTATTAAAGATGGTTAAGGTTTACCTGGCTATTAAGCGTCGTATTCAGCCTGGTGACAAAATGGCGGGTCGTCATGGTAACAAGGGTGTAATTTCAATGATTGTACCTGTTGAAGATATGCCATATGACGAACATGGTCGTCCAGTTGATATCGTATTGAACCCATTAGGTGTTCCATCACGTATGAATGTGGGTCAGATTCTTGAGACGCATTTAGGTTGGGCTGCTCAGGGTCTGGGTCTGAAAATCGGTAAGATGCTTGATGATCAGTGTAAAGTAACTGAGATGAGAACCTTCCTTGATAAGATTTATAATCATAATCAGAAGAAGGTCGACCTTACCCGATTTAGTGATGATGAGCTAACCACCATGGCAGGTAATCTGCGTAAAGGTGTGCCAATGGCAACACCTGTATTTGATGGTGCTCATGAAGATGAAATTCGCCACATGTTAGAGCTGGCTGATTTACCAACTACAGGTCAGACTACATTGTGGGATGGTCGTACCGGTGATGCATTTGATCGTCCGGTTACCGTTGGTGTGATGTACGTGTTGAAACTGAATCACCTTGTTGATGACAAGATGCACGCACGTTCAACCGGCCCTTACAGTCTGGTTACACAGCAGCCATTAGGTGGTAAAGCACAATTTGGTGGTCAGCGCTTCGGTGAGATGGAAGTGTGGGCACTGGAAGCTTACGGTGCTGCTTACACCTTGCAGGAAATGTTAACGGTTAAATCTGATGACGTTGCGGGTCGTAACAAGATGTATAAAAATATTGTTGATGGTGACCACCGTATGGAAGCGGGTATGCCTGAATCATTTAACGTACTGTTAAAAGAGATTCGTGCACTGGGTATCAACATCGAACTGGAACAGGATGAGTCTTAAATATTATTTTCTATTTATTTTTAGAACTTAATATTTAACTCAAACATAAAATTTTGGAGATAAGATTTTGAAAGATCTACTCAAGCTATTAAATAATCAGGGTCAAGATGATGATTTTGACGCAATACGAATTGGTTTAGCGTCACCTGATAAAATTATGTCCTGGTCCTATGGTGAAGTAAGAAAACCAGAGACTATTAACTATCGTACTTTTAAGCCGGAGCGTGAAGGTTTGTTCTGTGCCAAAATTTTTGGCCCGGTAAAAGACTATGAGTGTTTGTGTGGTAAATACAAGCGCCTAAAACACCGTGGTGTTGTTTGTGAAAAGTGCGGAGTTGAAGTAACGCAATCTAAAGTGCGTCGTGATCGTATGGGTCACATTGACCTTGCAAGTCCGGTTGCGCACATCTGGTATTTGAAATCGTTGCCATCTCGTATTGGTTTATTGCTGGATATGACGCTGCGTGAAATCGAGCGTATTCTTTACTTCGAAGCATTCGTAGTTATCGATCCGGGTATGACAACATTAGAGCGTTGTCAGTTGTTATCGGATGAAACTTATCTTGAAGCCATTGAAGAGCATGGTGATGAGTTTGATGCGCGTATGGGTGCAGAGGCAATTTATGAAATGCTTTGCAGTCTTGATCTGGGAGATGAGGCAAAACAAATTCGTGAAGACATGGGTAATACTGCGTCTGAAACTAAATTAAAGCGTTACGGTAAGCGTTTAAAGCTAATTGATTCATTTGTTGAATCTGGTAACAAGCCAGAGTGGATGATCATGACAGTTCTACCTGTTCTGCCGCCAGATTTACGTCCATTAGTTCCTCTGGATGGTGGTCGTTTTGCAACGTCAGATCTAAATGATTTATACCGTCGTGTAATTAACCGTAACAATCGTTTACGTCGTCTGTTAGAGCTTTTTGCTCCAGATATTATTGTGCGTAACGAAAAGCGTATGTTGCAGGAATCTGTAGATGCGTTATTAGATAACGGTCGTCGTGGTCGAGCAATTACCGGCACTAACAAGCGTCCATTGAAATCACTTGCTGACATGATTAAAGGTAAGCAAGGTCGTTTCCGTCAAAACTTACTGGGTAAGCGTGTTGATTACTCTGGTCGTTCAGTTATCGTGGTTGGCCCTACACTTAAATTGCATCAGTGTGGTTTGCCTAAGAAAATGGCGCTTGAATTATTTAAGCCATTCATCTTTAGTAAGCTGCATCGCCGTGGTTTAGCAACGACAATCAAAGCAGCGAAAAAATTAGTTGAGCGTGAAGGAGCAGAAGTTTGGGATATTCTTGAAGACGTTATCCGTGAACATCCTGTTATGCTTAACCGTGCACCAACTCTTCACAGATTAGGTATCCAGGCATTCGAACCAGTATTGATTGAAGGTAAAGCAATTCAGCTTCATCCATTAGTTTGTACTGCGTTTAACGCCGACTTTGATGGTGACCAGATGGCGGTACACGTGCCATTGTCAATTGAAGCGCAGTTAGAAACCCGTGCCATGATGATGTCGACAAATAATATTTTGTCGCCCGCATCCGGTGAGCCAATTATTGTTCCTTCGCAGGATATCGTTCTGGGTCTGTATTATATGACTCGCGAAAACATAAATGGCCATGGCGAAGGCATGGTGTTTGCTGATGTTAAAGAAGCGACACGTGCTCATGCTAATAAAGCGGTTCACATTCAGTCAAAAATCAGAGTGCGTATAGAAGAAACATTACCTGATGAAAATGGTGAAATGCAAACGGTTCGTAAACTGGTAGAGACAACAGTGGGTCGTGCAATGCTGTTTGAGTTGTTGCCAGACGGTCTTCCGTTTGAAGTGGTTAATCGGGATATGACTAAAAAGAATATCTCTAACCTGATTAATACAAGTTATCGCTTAACAGGTTTAAAAGAGACGGTTATTTTTGCTGACCAGTTAATGTATACCGGTTTCCGTGAGTCAACCAAAGCGGGAGCCTCTATTTGTTTGAATGACATGGTTATTCCATCTGAAAAAGCAGATATTTTAGCGGGTGCTGAAACAGAGGTTAAAGAAATACAGGATCAGTATGAGTCTGGTCTGGTTACTAACGGTGAGCGTTATAACAAGGTTGTTGATATCTGGTCTCATGCCAATGAGCAGGTAGCGAAAGCTATGATGGACAAGATTTCTAAAGCTGAATTTGAAACGGCTGCTGGAGAAACAATTAAGTCTGACTCATTTAATAATATTTATATGATGGCTGACTCTGGTGCGCGTGGTAGTGCTGCGCAGATTCGTCAGCTTGCTGGTATGCGTGGTCTGATGGCTAAACCGGATGGTTCAATCATTGAAACACCAATCACAGCGAACTTCCGTGAAGGCCTGAACGTACTACAGTACTTCATCTCTACTCACGGTGCTCGTAAAGGTCTGGCTGATACAGCATTGAAAACAGCGAACTCGGGTTACCTTACTCGTCGTCTTGTTGATGTATCTCAGGATAATGTCGTTCTTGAAGAAGACTGCGGTACTGAAAATGGCGTAATCATGGTGCCAATCATCGAAGGTGGTGATGTTGTTGAACCATTACAGGAACGTGTTTTAGGTCGTGTAGTGGCGACAGATGTGCTTAAACCTGAGTCTGATGAAGTATTAATAGAAGCAGGAACATTCCTTGATGAGGAGTGGGTTGAGCGCATTGATGAGATGGGCGTAGACGAGATTAAAGTTCGCTCGGCAATAACCTGTGAAGCCGTTCATGGTGTGTGTGCAGAGTGTTACGGTCGTGATCTTGCTCGTGGTCATAAGGTTAATATGGGTGAAGCGGTTGGTGTTATTGCTGCTCAGTCAATTGGTGAGCCGGGTACACAGCTTACCATGCGTACTTTCCATATTGGTGGTGCCGCATCTCGCTCAGCTGCAGCCAACAATATTTCAGTTAAGAATAACGGCAGTATTCGTTTACATAACATCAAAGTTGTTAAGCAGGAATCAGGTAACCTGGTTGCGGTTTCCCGTTCGGGTGAAATTGGTGTGGTTGATGATTCAGGTCGTGAGAAAGAGCGCTATAAGGTGCCTTACGGCGCGATCATTTCTACCGCTGAAGGTGATGCGGTAGAAGGTGGTCAGATCGTAGCAACATGGGATCCATATACGCATCCAATCATCACAGAGGTTGATGGTGTGGCGCAGTTCGGTGAATTCATTGAAGGCGTGAGTGTTCAGAAAGAGCAGGATGAGATTACTGGCCTGTCTTCTACCGTTATTATCGATCCTAAGCAGCGTCCAGCAGCGGGTAAAGATATGCGCCCAATGGTTAAGCTGGTTGATGCGAAAGGCAAAGACCTGATGATCGCAGGTACGGATATTCCTGCGCAATACTTCCTGCCTTCTGGTGCGATTGTTGGTATTGAAGATGGCGATGAAGTTAAAGTAGGCGACGTGGTTGCACGTATTCCTCAGGAGTCATCGAAGACGCGTGATATTACAGGTGGTCTGCCTCGTGTTGCTGATTTATTCGAAGCGCGTATACCAAAAGAATCTGCGATTATGGCAGAGAAGACCGGTACGATTGGTTTCGGTAAGGAAACGAAGGGTAAGCAGCGTCTGATGATCACTGGTGATGATGGTGAAGCTTACGAAGAGTTAATTCCTAAGTGGCGTCATATTAACGTGTTCGAAGGTGAGCATGTTGAGCAGGGTGAAATCATAGCTGATGGTGAGCCTAATCCGCATGATATTTTACGCCTTCGTGGTGTTGAATCCCTGGCTGATTATCTGGTTAAAGAAATTCAGGACGTTTATCGTCTGCAGGGTGTAAAAATCAATGACAAGCACATTGAAGTTATTATCAAGCAGATGCTGCGTAAGGCTGAAGTGATTACCGGTGGTGACAGTCGTTATCATAAAGGTGAGATCATTGAGTTAAGTAAACTGATTGATGTAAATGTAGAGCTGGAAAAAGAAGGCAAGGTGCCTTGTAGTTACCAGAAAATGTTACTGGGGATTACCAAGGGCTCTCTCGTTACTGAATCATTTATTTCTGCTGCATCATTCCAGGAAACCACGCGTGTACTTACAGAAGCGTCGGTACGAGGAAGTAAGGATGAGCTACGTGGCCTGAAAGAAAACGTTATAGTGGGCCGATTGATTCCTGCTGGAACAGGTCTGGCTTCTCATAAAGAGCGCCGTAGAAAGCGTCAGCAAACTCAGGAAGAATCTGCACTGGAAAGGTTAGCGCAGGCAACTGCGGCAATGGACGTGGAATCCTCTGAAGATTCTACTGCCGATTCATAAATCAGTTTCTGGTTTTTGAGTAAAAAAAGCCTGCTTTTTTAGCAGGCTTTTTTTGGTTTTGTTTATTGGTTTGTGCTTGGTTGAGTGTCAGAAAATACCGGCCTTTCCTTGATGAGTGTACCCTGTGTTCGGTCGTTTGGAATGGGCGTAAATGAAGCAGGGTTCAAAAGCTGTTTTCACTTGACACAGCGGCCTGATAAGCATATCATTCCGCTCCCGCAACAGGCGTCGCTTTTTTTGGAGCTCGTCTGTTGTCGGTATAAGCCTTTGTGATGGGTTTGTACGGGAAAGTTTTTAGTCCGACCTGGCGGTTCCAGGAAGTTGAGAGAGAATTGTTTATGCCAACAATTAACCAGTTAGTTCGTAGTCCTCGTAAGCGCAAAGTTGAAAAAAGCAATGTGCCTGCGTTAGAGGCTTGCCCACAGAAACGTGGCGTTTGTACTCGTGTTTATACAACTACACCTAAGAAGCCTAACTCAGCAATGCGTAAGGTGGCTCGTGTACGCTTAACCAATGGTTATGAAGTAACAAGCTATATCGGTGGTGAAGGTCACAATCTGCAGGAACACAGCGTAGTGCTGATTCGTGGTGGTCGTGTTAAAGATTTACCTGGTGTTCGTTACCACGTTGTTCGCGGTAGCCTGGATACACAGGGTGTTGAAAATCGTAAAGCGGGTCGTTCTAAGTACGGCGTTAAGCGTCCTAAGTCTTAATCGCTTAGCTTTACAAATTAATTAAGGTAATAAGATGCCAAGAAGAAGAGAAGTCCCGAAACGTATTATCCTTCCAGATCCAAAGTTTGGAAGTGAGAAGCTGGCTAAGTTCATCAATATGGTGATGAAAGGCGGAAAGAAAGCCGTGGCCGAACGCATCCTTTATGACGCTCTAGATACAATTGTTGCGAAAAAAGAAGGGGTTGATCCATTGGAAGTTCTGGATTCAGCGCTGGAAAATGTAGCGCCTATGGTTGAGGTTAAATCTCGCCGTGTAGGTGGTGCAACTTATCAGGTGCCTATCGAAGTTCGTGCAACACGCCGTCAGGCACTGGCTATGCGTTGGTTAATTGAAGCGGCGCGTAAGCGTGGCGAGAAATCAATGAACCTTAAGCTTGCGGGTGAGTTATTAGATGCATCTGAGCAACGTGGTTCTGCTGTTAAGAAGCGTGAAGATACGCATCGTATGGCTGAAGCTAATAAGGCATTCGCTCACTACCGTTGGTAGTCTGTCCAGTAGATATTCTGGAGCCTTGAAGTAATGACGAGAGAAACTCCGTTAGAGCGCTATCGAAATGTGGGCATTATGGCTCATATCGATGCAGGTAAAACAACGACAACTGAGCGTGTTTTATTCTATACGGGAATCTCGCATAAAATCGGCGAAGTTCATGATGGTGCAGCTACCATGGACTGGATGGAGCAGGAGCAGGAAAGAGGTATAACCATTACCGCTGCTGCAACGACCTGCTTCTGGCAGGGAATGGATCGTCAGTTTGATCAGCATCGTATCAATATTATAGATACGCCAGGTCACGTGGATTTCACGATTGAAGTGGAGCGTTCTTTGCGTGTGCTGGATGGTGCTGTTGCCGTGTTTTGTGCGGTGGGTGGTGTAGAGCCACAGTCTGAAACTGTATGGCGTCAGGCAAATAAATATCAGGTGCCCCGTTTGGCATTTGTTAACAAGATGGACCGTTCCGGCGCTGATTTTTTACGCGTTGTTGAGCAGATAAAAGATCGTCTTGGTTCTAATCCAGTGCCTATGCAGTTGGCTATTGGTGCAGAAGATGAGTTTGAAGGTGTCGTTGATCTGATTAAGATGAAAGCGATTCACTGGAGTCCCGATGATATGGGGGCGACCTATGAAGAGTCTGAGATACCTGAAAATATGCTGGCTGATTGTGAAACATGGCGAGAGCACATGGTTGAGTCGGCAGCAGAAGCAAGCGAAGAATTAATGGATAAATACCTTGAAGAAGGTGAGTTGTCTATAGAAGAAATTAAGCAGGGCATAAGGATGCGTGCCCTGGCAAATGAAATTGTTCCGGCCTTTTGCGGTTCAGCCTTTAAGAACAAAGGTGTGCAGGCCATGCTTGATGCGGTTGTTGAATATTTGCCATCGCCGTTGGATGTGCCTTCTATTAAAGGTATAAACGAAGATGAATCAGAGGGTGAGCGTCATCCGGCTGATGATGAGCCGTTTTCCGCTCTGGCATTTAAAATTGCAACGGATCCATTTGTAGGTAATCTAACTTTTTTTCGGGTTTATTCTGGCGTTTTGAAGTCAGGTGATACAACGTATAACCCGGTTAAAGGTAAAAGAGAGCGAATTGGTCGTTTAGTGCAAATGCATGCCAATAGTCGCGAAGAAATAAAAGAAGTTCGTGCCGGCGATATTGCGGCAGCCATTGGTTTAAAGGTGGTGACTACAGGTGATACGCTTTGTGATGAAAAAAAGCGTATTACACTGGAGCGAATGGAGTTTCCTGATCCAGTTATATCGGTTGCAGTTGAGCCCAGAACGTTGGCTGATCAGGATAAAATGGCGATTGCGCTGTCCAAGTTGGCGCAGGAAGATCCTTCATTTAAGGTGCATACAGATGAGGAGTCAGGCCAGACCATTATTTCCGGTATGGGTGAGCTTCACCTGGAAATTATCGTTGATCGAATGTTAAGAGAGTTTAGCGTAGATGCCAATGTGGGTAACCCTCAGGTGTCTTATCGTGAGGCCTTGACCGGTACCGTAGAGCACGAAGAAAAGTTTGAGCGTGAAATCGGTGGCCGTGGTCAGTTTGCTCATATATTTCTGCGAATTGAGCCTTTAGAGCAAGGCGCAGGTTATGAGTTTGTAAATGATATTACTGATGGCATGGTTCCAAAGGAATACATACCGGCCATAGATAAGGGTGTACAGGAGCAGATGCTCAACGGCGTGCTTGGTGGCTTTCCAATAGAGGATTTAAAGGTAACGCTGTATAACGGCTCTTATCATGATGTTGATTCTAATGAAGTGGCTTTTAAAATTGCGGCTTCAATGGGTTTTAGGGATGCGGCTCTGAAAGCGAATCCGGTTCTGATGGAGCCGGTTATGAATGTAGAAGTAGTCACTCCCGAAGAGTATATGGGGGATGTGATGGGTGACCTGAATAGACGTCGCGGCATCGTGCAGGGCATGGAAGATAGTCCGGCAGGTAAGCAGGTTAAGGCTGAAGTGCCCTTGTCTGAAATGTTTGGTTATTCTACGGACTTGCGTTCGGCGACCCAGGGGCGAGCGACTTACTCTATGGAGTTTTCGAAATATGCGCAGGCACCGAAATCGGTGTCTCAGGCAATTGTTAGTCAGAGAATGGGTTAGAAGATAAGTGCTTCGTTATTTGGTTGGCGAAGTTATAAAAATTTAAGTTTAAAAATATTTAGCAGAGGTGATTGATTGTGTCCAAGGAAAAGTTTGAACGTAATAAACCCCACGTAAATGTGGGCACTATCGGTCACGTTGACCATGGTAAAACTACATTAACGGCAGCGCTGACCAAAGTAATGGCAGAGCTACAGGGCGGCGAAGTAAAAGCCTTCGATCAGATTGATAATGCCCCGGAAGAGCGTGCACGTGGTATCACGATTGCAACGTCTCACGTTGAGTATGAATCAGATGGTCGTCACTACGCACACGTAGATTGCCCGGGTCACGCGGATTACGTTAAAAATATGATCACCGGTGCAGCGCAGATGGATGGCGCAATTCTGGTCTGTTCAGCAGCTGATGGTCCAATGCCTCAGACGCGTGAGCACATCTTGTTATCACGTCAGGTGGGTGTTCCTTATATCGTTGTATACATGAACAAAGCGGACATGGTAGATGACGAAGAATTATTAGAATTAGTTGAAATGGAAATTCGTGAGTTACTGGACAAGTACGATTTCCCAGGCGATGACACGCCTGTTATTACTGGTTCTGCACTTAAAGCATTAGAAGGCGACACTAGCGATATCGGTGTGCCGTCAATTGTTAAATTGGTAGACGCACTGGATACTTATATTCCAGAGCCAGAACGCGCTGTTGATCAGCCTTTCTTAATGCCTGTGGAAGATGTGTTCTCAATCTCCGGTCGTGGCACCGTTGTTACGGGTCGTATCGAACGTGGTGAGATCAACGTGGGTGAAGAGATTGAAATCGTGGGTATTCGCGAAACACAATCAACAACCTGTACCGGTGTTGAAATGTTCCGCAAGCTTCTGGACCAGGGTCTGGCAGGTGACAACGTAGGTTTATTATTGCGTGGTCTTAAGCGTGAAGATGTAGAGCGTGGCCAGGTATGTGTTAAGCCAGGCAGCGTTACACCACACAGCAAGTTTGAGTGTGAAGTGTATATCTTAAGTAAAGATGAAGGGGGTCGTCATACACCTTTCTTCAATAACTACCGTCCCCAGTTCTACTTCCGTACAACGGATGTGACCGGTGCATGTGATCTACCCGAAGGCGTTGAAATGGTAATGCCAGGTGATAACGTGAAGATGGATGTTACATTGATCCAGCCCATCGCTATGGAAGAAGGCCTGCGTTTCGCAATCCGCGAAGGTGGTCGTACTGTAGGTGCGGGTGTTGTAAGTAAAATTACTGATTAATTGCCCGGCTTAACCCTCTGGTGCGCTCCATCTCTGCGTTAAAAAATGGATGCTTACATTTTTCGCCTTAGTATGAAGCGCCCCAGAGGGCAATCTGACAGTTAATGGGTTGGAAAGATTTAATAAAATTTGGTTGCTTGATGTGTTTTGTGTATATCGGGTAATTGTTTAATAACTACTCACTTATCTTAGAATAGTGTTTTTTAAAGAGTAAAAATTATGGCAGCAAGTCAAAGAATACGTATCCGCCTGAAGTCTTTCGATCACAAATTAGTTGATCGTTCATGCGCAGAGATTGTTGATACTGCAAAACGTACCGGTGCTCATGTTAAGGGCCCGATTCCTTTGCCTACTAAGAAAGAGCGTTTCACAGTGCTTATTTCTCCGCACGTAAATAAAGATGCGCGTGATCAGTATGAGTTACGTACTCACAAACGCCTTATGGATATTATGGACCCAACTGATAAAACAGTTGATGCGTTAATGAAACTGGATCTTGCAGCAGGTGTGGATGTTCAGATTAAACTGAATTAAAGCAGATTAAGTGTTTTCAGTTGCTCTGTTGAGTGCTTGAATAGTCAGGTTTTTACAGGAAGCGGTGAGAATAGCTTAACTTATAGAATCACTACAATATTTTCGAAACAAACTGTAGTGGTGACAAAAGATCTATGATAGAATTCGCGCCTCTTTCGGCCCAGCCCAATTTTAAATATTGGCTGGGCCGATTTTATCAGAAGCGTAAATTAAGTTAAATCAAGGGTTTAGCCTCTCTATATGAAGCTATATCCTGATAATATTTTGGAATACAGACATGGCCATCGGTTTAGTTGGTAAAAAAGTTGGAATGACACGTATCTTCACTGAAGATGGTGTTTCGATTCCTGTAACAGTAGTAGAAGTGTCGCCTAATCTGGTTACTCAGGTTAAAACTGTTGAAACAGATGGTTATGACGCTGTGCAGATTACAACGGGTTCACGTCGTGCATCTCGTGTAAAGAAATCTGCAGCAGGTCATTTTGCAAAAGCAGGTGTTGAGGCGGGCCGTGGTTTGTGGGAGTTTCGCTTAGACGCTGCTTCTGAGCTTGCAGCAGGCGCGCAGCTTCCTTTGGCTATGTTTGAAGCAGGTCAGAAAGTAGACGTAACGGGTAAGTCAATCGGTAAAGGTTTTGCTGGCGGTGTTAAACGCTGGGGATTCGAAATGCAGGATGCTACGCACGGTAACTCCGTGTCTCACCGTGCGCCGGGTTCTATCGGTCAGTGTCAAACGCCTGGTCGAGTATTTAAAGGTAAGAAAATGGCGGGTCACATGGGTGACAAGCAGCGCACTGTACAAATGCTAGAGCTGGTTCGTGTTGATGAAGAGCGCGGCTTATTATTGATTAAAGGCTCTGTGCCTGGTTCAAAGGGTGGTGACGTAATTGTACGCGCTGCCGTTAAGGTATAAAAGGGGTTAGATCTGATGGATCTTCAGTTACATAAAGCAAGCGATAAGGTTTCTGTTGCAGATGCAATATTCGCAAGAGATTTCAACGAAGGCCTGGTTCATCAGGCTGTTGTTTCGTTTCTTGCTGGTGCACGCGCAGGTACGAAAGCACAAAAAAATCGTTCAGCAGTGAGTGGTGGTGGTGCTAAGCCATGGCGTCAAAAAGGTACGGGTCGTGCTCGTGCGGGTACTATTCGTAGTCCAATCTGGCGTTCGGGTGGTCAAACATTTGCAGCCGCTCCACGTGATCATTCAGTTAAATTGAATAAGAAAATGTATCGTGCTGCGATCAGCTCGATTCTTTCTGAGCTGGTTCGCCAGGATCGTTTGAAAGTTGTCGAAGATATCACGGTTGACTCAGCTAAGACTAAAGGCATGGTTGCCAAGTTGAACGATCTTGAAGTGTCGAAAGTGCTGATCGTGACAGAAACAGGTGATGAAAATCTGTATCTGTCAGCAAGAAATTTGCACAAAGTAGAAATCACTGATGTGGCAGGTATGTCAGCAGTTGATTTGGTTGGTGCAGAAAACGTTGTAATGACGGTAGGTTCATTACGCGCAATTGAGGAATGGTTGTTATGATGCAACAAGAAAGAATTCTTCAGGTGCTGTTAGCTCCGCATATATCTGAAAAGTCGACTCTGGTAGCGGATGCTTCTGGAACGCATGTATTTAAAGTGCATACTTCAGCAACAAAAACTGAAATCAAGCAGGCTGTAGAGCAGTTGTTTGAAGTGAAAGTTGCTCAAGTTAGAGTGCTGAATGTAAAAGGCAAGACCAAGCGATTTGGTCAACGAATGGGTAAACGTTCTGACTGGCGTAAAGCGTATGTGAAACTGGCTGAAGGCCAGGACATCGCTTTTGCTGGTGCAAACTAGAAGGTTAAGGCAATGGCATTAGTAAAATCCAGACCAACTTCACCGGGCAGACGTCACGTTGTTAAGGTTGTTAACGACGAGCTGCATAAAGGGAAGCCTCATGCTGCTCTTTTAGAAGCGCAGTCTCGTAACGGTGGTCGTAACAACGCGGGTCGTATTACAACTCGTCACGTTGGTGGTGGTCATAAACAGCACTATCGTATTATTGATTTTAAGCGCACCAAAGATGGTATTCCAGCAGTGGTTGAGCGTTTAGAGTATGATCCAAACCGTACTGCAAATATTGCTTTATTAAAGTATGCAGATGGTGAGCGTCGTTACATTATTGCACCTAAGGGTGTGAGTGTTGGTGATGCAATTTCTTCAGGTTCAGCAGCGCCGATTAAAAGCGGTAATGCAATGCCTTTAAGAAGTGTGCCAGTTGGTTCAACAATACACTGTATTGAGTTGAAGCCGGGTAAAGGTGCACAGGTTGCACGTAGTGCAGGTGCTTCAGTTCAGTTAGTGGCACGTGAAGGTATGTATGCAACTGTGCGTTTACGTTCAGGTGAAATGCGTAAAATTCATATTGACTGTCGCGCAACTATTGGTGAAGTTGGTAATAGTGAGCATAGTTTGCGTTCGCTGGGTAAGGCGGGTGCTAAGCGCTGGCGTGGTGTTCGTCCAACCGTTCGTGGTGTTGCGATGAACCCGGTCGATCACCCACATGGTGGTGGTGAAGGTCGTACCTCTGGTGGTCGTCACCCAGTTTCTCCATGGGGTGTTCAGACTAAAGGTAAGAAAACTCGTAGCAATAAGCGTACAGACAATATGATTGTTCGTCGCCGTAACAACCGTAAATAATTGAGGGTATTAGAGTGCCACGTTCATTAAAAAAAGGACCGTTTATTGACCATCATTTGATGGCTAAGGTCGAGAAGGCAGTAGAAGAAAAGAGTCGTCGTCCAATTAAGACCTGGTCGCGTCGTTCTACTATTTTCCCTGAAATGGTTGGTTTGACAATCGCAGTTCACAATGGTCGACAGCATATCCCCGTTTTAGTTAACGAGAATATGGTAGGTCACAAGTTAGGCGAATTCGCTTTAACTCGTACTTATCGCGGTCACACCGCCGACAAAAAGTCGAAGTAAGGAGTATATGATGGAAGTATTAGCAAAACATCGCTACGCACGTATATCGCCTCAGAAGGTTCGCCTGGTTGTTGATCAAATACGTGGGCAGTCTGTAGAGCAGGCGCTAAATATTTTAACATTCAGCAATAAGAAAGCTGCCGGTCTGGTACAGAAAGTACTGGAGTCAGCGATTGCAAATGCTGAGCACAATGAAGGTGCTGATATCGACGAGTTAACGATATCAAAAGCTTTTGTAGACGAAGGTCCGACAATGAAGCGCATTCAAGCCCGCGCAAAAGGTCGTGCTAATCGAATTTTAAAACGTAGTAGCCATATAACGGTTATGGTTTCGGATAGTTAAGAGAGAAGCAGAATGGGCCAAAAAGTACATCCTGTCGGGATTCGTCTGGGAATATCTTCAGACTGGAACGCAAAGTGGTATGCAAACAGCAAAGATTATCCTTTACTGTTAAATGCTGATATTAAAGTGCGTGAATTTCTGAAAAAGAAATTAGCAGCTGCAAATGTAAGTCGCATTCAGATTGAGCGTCCAACACGTGCAGCAGTTATAACAATACACACGGCTCGTCCTGGTGTTGTTATCGGCAAAAAAGGCGCAGACATTGAAAATCTGCGTAAAGAAGTATCTAAAATATTAGGTCTTCACATTAATAATGTGAAAATAAATATTGAAGAAATTCGCAAGCCAGAGCTTGATGCTCAGCTAGTCGCTGAAAGCATTGCTCAGCAACTTGAACGACGCGTTATGTTTCGTCGTGCAATGAAGCGCTCAATGCAGAATACTATGCGTATGGGCGGTCAGGGCATTAAAATTCAGGTTGGTGGTCGTTTGAACGGTGCTGAAATTGCGCGTAGCGAATGCTACATGGAAGGTCGTGTGCCATTGCATACACTTCGTGCTGATATTGATTATGGTTTTGCTGAAGCATTAACTACTTACGGTATTCTGGGCGTTAAGGTCTGGATCTATAAAGGTGAAGTATTCAGTCTTGAAGAGAAGCGTAATGCGGCTGCACAGGACGCCAAGCCTAAGAAGGGTAGGGGATAAACATGCTTCAACCTAAACGTACAAAATTTAGAAAGGCGTTTAAAGGTCGTAACCGCGGTCTAGCTCAAAATGGTAATAAAGTGAGCTTCGGTGAGTACGGTCTGAAAGCGCTTGCACGTGGTCGTATTTCAGCTCGCCAGATTGAGGCAGCTCGTCGTGCAATGACGCGTCATATTAAACGTGGCGGTAAAATCTGGATTCGTGTTTTCCCAGATACACCTATTTCAAATAAACCATTAGAAGTTCGAATGGGTAAAGGAAAAGGTAACGTTGATCACTGGGTAGCTAAAGTTCAGCCAGGTTCAGTTTTATATGAAATGGAAGGTGTTTCTGAAGAATTAGCCAGAGAAGCTTTCCAGTTGGCAGCTGCAAAATTGCCAATTAAAACAACATTTGTTTCTCGTGCGGTGATGTAATGGCCAATAGTAATAGCTTAAGAGCAAAAGAACTAAGAGAAAAAGACGAAGCAGGTCTTAAAGAAGAAATTCTAAATATTCGTAAAGAGCAGTTTAATTTACGTATGCAGCAAGGTGCTGGTGAGATGTCTAAGCCGCATCTGTTTAAAAATGCACGTCGTGATGTTGCGCGTGTTAAGACTATTCTTGCTGAGAAAAAACAGGCGGGTAAAGCGTAATGAGTGCAGAAAAAACACAAAGAACACTTCAGGGTGTTGTTACTAGTAATAAAGCTGAAAAAACAGCCACTGTAACTATCTCGCGACGTGTTAAGCATGCGTTATATGGCAAAATCATTAATCGCTCAACCAAATTGAGTATTCATGATGAAGCTAATGAGTGTGGAGTTGGTGATACTGTATTGATAGAGCAGTGCGCACCCGTTTCAAAAACGAAATCCTGGAAGCTGGTTAAAGTTGTTGAGAAGTCAAAAGCTATTTAATTGAAAACTTGTTCATTTAAATTAACCGTAAATATAGATTAATAGAAATTTGGTGTCGTCATGATTCAAATGCAAACCGTTCTCAACGCAGCAGACAACAGTGGAGCTAAAAGAGTGCAGTGTATTAAAGTACTCGGTGGGTCACATCGTCGTTATGCCGCTATTGGTGATGTTATAAAAGTTAGCATCAAGGAAGCAATTCCAAGAGGCAAGGTTAAAAAAGGTGAAGTGTACAATGCAGTCGTAGTTCGTACTGCTAAAGGCGTTCGTCGCCCTGATGGTTCGCTTATTCGCTTTGACAATAATGCTGCTGTTCTTTTGAACGCTAACCTGCAGCCTATTGGTACACGTATTTTTGGCCCTGTAACACGTGAGCTGCGTAATGAGAAATTCATGAAAATTATTTCTCTAGCTCCTGAAGTATTGTAGAGGCTTATAGATATGCAAAGAATTAAACAAGGTGATGAAATTATTGTGACTACGGGTAAAGACAAAGGTCGCCGTGGCAAAGTAATGAGCATCCTGAAAAACGATCGTGTAATGGTAGAAAATATCAACATGGTTAAGAAACACACTAAGCCAAACCCTATGGCGGGTATTGAAGGTGGCATTATAGAAAAAGAAATGTCTATACACATTTCAAATATAATGCCATTTAATCCTGCTACAAATAAGGGTGATCGCATAGGCATCAAGACTTTAGAAGACGGCAAAAAAATTCGCGTCTTTAAGTCTAATAACGAAAACGTAGACGTTTAGTAGGGTAGCGGAACAATGGCAAGACTACAGCAAGTATATAGAGACACAATTGTTAAGCAATTGATGGAAAGCCAGGGTTATGCAAACCCTATGCAGGTTCCTCGTATTGAAAAAATTACGCTTAATATGGGTGTTGGCGAAGGTGTATCTGATAAGAAGGTTGTTGAAGCAGCTTATACGGATATGGAAAAAATTGCCGGCCAGAAACCTGTTAAAACAATGGCGCGAAAATCTGTTGCAGCATTTAAATTGCGTGAAGGCTCTGCAATTGGTTGCAAGGTAACGCTACGTAAAGCAAACATGTACGAATTCCTTGATCGTTTGATCAGTATTGCTGTACCACGTATTCGTGATTTCCGTGGCTTGAATGGTAAGTCATTTGATGGTCGTGGTAATTACAGCATGGGTGTTCAAGAGCAGATAATCTTTCCTGAAATCGATTATGAAAAAATCGATAAAATTCGCGGAATGGATATCACTATTACTACTAATGCAAAATCAGACGAAGAAGCTAAAGTTTTATTAAAAGCGTTTAACTTCCCGTTTAAAAACTAGATCGAGATAAAGAGTAAACCATGGCAAAAACTTCGATGATTCAGCGTGAAAAGAAACGCACAAAATTAATTGCAAGAGATTTCGAAAAGCGCGCAAAATTACGTGCGATTCTAAAAGATCCAGAAGCTGAGTTTGAAGCTAAGATGGAAGCTCAGGTTAAAATGCAAAAATTACCTCGTGATTCTAGTCCTAGCCGTAGTCGTAACCGTTGTCAGATTACTGGTCGCCCACATGGCTATTACCGTAAGTTTGGTTTGTCACGTATTAAATTACGTGAAGCAATGATGCGTGGCGATGTACCCGGCCTGGTTAAGGCCAGCTGGTAATACACGTTTAATTTTAAACAATTTTTTAAGTATATTAAGAGTAAGGTAAATAGATTATGAGTATGTCAGATCCAATAGCAGATATGCTGACACGTATTCGTAATGGACAATCAGCTTCTAAAGTAGAAGTTACAATGCCTGCATCTAATATGAAACAATCTATAGCTAAAGTTTTAAAAGACGAAGGTTATATAAAAGATTATTCTGTTTCTGAAGGTGTGAAGGCTGAAATGTCTGTTTCGTTGAAGTATTTTGATGGAAAACCTGTTATCGATAGTATCGATCGCATGAGCCGTCCAGGACTTCGCATTTACAAAAACAAAAATGAATTACCAAGTGTCCTGAATGGCCTTGGTATCATTATCGTTTCAACCTCAACTGGTATGATGACTGACCGAGCTGCACGTGCTGCAGGTATTGGTGGTGAGTTAGTCTGCTCAGTTTCATAAGGGGACTGGAATGTCACGAATAGCAAAAAAACCAATTACTGTACCATCGGGAACTGAAATTAAAATTTCTGGTCAATCAGTAAATGTTAAAGGTCCTAAGGGCAGTCTTAATATTGATTTACACGAGACTGTAAACATTGCTCAGGACGGTGAGGATTTAAATTTCACTCCGGTTACTGAGGCATCATGGGCTATGGCTGGAACAATGCGTTCTTTAGTTAGCAACATGGTTAATGGTGTAACAGATGGTTTCGAAAAGAAATTAACGCTAATAGGTGTTGGTTACCGTGCAAAAGCACAGGGTCAATCATTAAATCTTCAATTAGGTTTTTCTCATCCTGTAGATTATGCAGTTCCTGAGGGAATCACAGTTGAAACACCTAGCCAGACTGAAATTCTGGTTAAGGGTGCGGATAAGCAGAAGGTGGGTCAGGTATCCGCAGATATTCGTGCTTATCGTCCACCAGAGCCTTATAAAGGTAAGGGTGTTCGTTACGCTGATGAATATGTTATCCGTAAAGAAGCTAAGAAGAAGTAGGGGCTAAGATGAAATCAAAGAAACAAATCAGAGTTCGTCGCTCTACTCGTACACGGATGAAAATTCGTGAGTTAGGTGCAGATCGTTTATGTATCCACCGTACGCCTCGCCACATGTATGCACAGGTTATCTCTGCTGATGGTGGTAAGACGTTAGCTTCGGCTTCTACTTTAGATGCTGATGTTAAGTCGGCAATTAAAAATTCTGGTAATGCAGATGCAGCTACTACAGTAGGCAAAATCATTGCAGAAAAATCAAAGGCCGCTGGTGTTACTAGCGTTGCATTTGATCGCTCTGGTTTTAAATACCACGGTCGTGTTAAAGCACTGGCTGAAGCGGCACGTGAAAACGGACTGGAATTTTAAAGGCAAAGACTATGGCACAGAATAGAGATAATCAAAGAGAAAAGTCTGACGATTTTATTGAAAAATTAGTAACCGTTAACCGTGTTGCTAAAGTGGTAAAAGGTGGTCGTCAATTTGGTTTTACAGCACTTACAGTAGTCGGTGATGGTAACGGTACAGTTGGTATCGGTTATGGTAAAGCTAAAGAAGTACCTGCTGCTATCCAGAAGGCTATGGATAAAGCACGTAAGAATATGCGTAAGGTTCATCTTAAGGATGACACATTGCAGCATTCTGTTACAGGTATTCACGGCGCTGCAAATGTATACATGCAGCCAGCTTCTGAAGGTACAGGTATTATCGCCGGTGGTGCGATGCGTGCTGTATTTGAAGCAGTTGGTGTTAAAAATGTACTGGCTAAAATTAACGGTACACGTAATCCAATCAACGTTGTTCGTGCAACAGTTAACGGTTTAGAGAATATGCATTCTCCTGATGCTGTAGCTGCTAAGCGTGGCAAAAAAGTTGAAGAAATTTTAGGCTAATCGTCATGGCACAGAAGAAAATCAAAGTTACATTGCTGAAAAGTACAATTGGTCGTCTTAAGTCACATATTGCTTGTGCAAAAGGTTTAGGCCTGCGTCGTGTGCATCACACTGTTGAAGTTATTGATACACCTGAAAACCGTGGAATGATTAATAAAATCTACTACATGGTTAAGTCAGAGGAAGTTTAATATGTTATTAAATACTCTTTCGCCCGATGAGGGTAGCCGTAAAACACGTAAGCGTGTTGGTCGTGGAATAGGTTGTGGCCAGGGTAAAACCTGTGGCCGTGGACATAAAGGTCAGAAGTCACGTAAAGGTGGTTTCCATAAAGTAGGTTTTGAGGGTGGTCAGATGCCACTTCAACGTCGCTTACCTAAAGTTGGTTTTAATTCACGTATGGCTAAATACAGCGCTGAAGTTCGTTTGGGCGAAATTCAGAAGCTGGCTACCGATACGGTTACATTAGCAACATTAATTGAAGCTAACGTTGTTCCTGCATTTACTAAAAAAGCAAAAGTAATTGCTTCTGGTGAAATTACTTCAGCAGTTACTTTGCAGGGTATTAAAGCAACTAAAGGCGCACTGGCAGCAATTGAAGCTGCTGGTGGAAAAGTAGAAGCCTAAAAGGGTAAGAACGGAATATGGCGGTTGATCTAAGTAAATTGCAGGAATTGAGGCAACGCATCTTTTTTGTTATTGGTGCGTTGATCGTGTATCGCGTTGGTACATTTATACCGGTTCCCGGTGTGAATCCAACGATAATGTCTGCAATTTTTGATCAACAGTCCGGCACAATCCTGGATGTATTTAATATGTTCTCAGGTGGTGCACTGGAACGTATGTCATTGTTTGCTTTAGGTATCATGCCTTATATATCTGCATCGATTATTATGCAGTTATTAACGGTAACGGTACCTAGCCTGGAACAGTTAAAGAAAGAAGGTGAGGCGGGTCGTAGAAAAATTACGACTTATACACGTTATGGCACGGTCGTACTGGCTTTATTCCAGTCTATGGGTGTGGCTAATATGCTGTTATCACAAACCCATGCGGGTGCGCCACTGGTCTACATAGATTCAACCATTTCCTTTTATGTAATAGCAATTACATCATTGGTAACCGGTACTGTCTTTTTAATGTGGCTGGGTGAACAGATTTCTGAGCGCGGAATTGGTAATGGTATATCTATTATTATCTTCGCGGGTATTGTTGCAGGCTTGCCTGCTGCAATCGGCGGTACAGCCGAGTTAGTTAGAACGGGTGAGTTGCATACATTAACCGCCATTGTTCTGTTTATACTGGCACTGGCAGTAACCGCATTTGTTATTTTTGTGGAACGTGGACAACGTCGTATTACTGTAAATTACGCCAAGCGTCAGCAGGGTCGTAAAATGTATGCGGCACAAAGTAGTCACCTTCCACTGAAGTTGAATATGGCGGGTGTAATTCCACCTATATTTGCTTCTAGTATTATTTTATTTCCAGCTACTTTAGGTGGCTGGTTTGGTCAAACTCAGGGTTTAGAGTGGTTAGCCGATTTATCGACTACGCTTTCACCTGGTCAGCCAATTTATGTAATGTTTTATGCTGCAGCTATTATTTTCTTCTGCTTCTTTTATACCGCACTGGTATTTAATAGTCGTGAAACTGCAGATAACCTGAAAAAATCAGGTGCGTTTATCCCAGGGATACGTCCAGGTGATCAAACAGCTAAATATATTGATGGTGTAATGACACGTTTAACGCTGGTAGGTGCTTTGTATATTACAGCGGTGTGTTTATTACCAGAGTTTCTAATTTTATACTGGAATGTACCATTTTATTTTGGTGGTACTTCATTGTTAATTATCGTGGTTGTCGTCATGGATTTCATGGCACAGATGCAGTCACATATGATGTCGCAACAGTATGACGGCTTGATGAAAAAAGCCAATTTTAAAGGATTAGGCAGTAAAGCTTAATTCGAGCTGAAAACAATTGTGTTGATCTAGACAATCAACTTGAATGTCACACTTGTGAACAATTAACACATCTAAAGTGCTATATCTAATAGCAGTTTTAATGTTCGTTATTTATTCCTTGTTATATTCTACAGATCGTCTAAAATCCGCCCAATTTTCAGTTTTAACAATTTAAGTGAGAAGCAGTTATGAAAGTTCGTGCATCTGTAAAGAAAATGTGCAGAAACTGTAAAGTTATTAAGAGAAATGGTGTTGTTCGTGTGATTTGTAAAGATCCACGTCATAAGCAACGTCAAGGTTGATTTTAGAGCGATTAATCGCTAAAATGCTGCGCTTTGCGCGATCTGGAGACGGTGAATGGCCCGTATAGCTGGTATTAACATACCTGATAATAAACATGCTGTCATTGGTTTGACATATATCTACGGCATAGGTCGTACTCGTGCACAGGAAATCTGTGTGCTGACAAAAATAGAACCAGCGGCAAAATTAAGCACGTTAAGTGAAGAACAAGTTGAATCACTGCGTACAGAAGTAGGTAAGTTCACCGTAGAAGGTGATTTACGTCGTGAAGTTTCAATGAGCGTCAAGCGTTTGATGGACATGGGTTGTAACCGTGGTATCCGTCATCGTCGCAGCTTACCACTACGTGGTCAGCGCACTAAGACAAATGCTCGTACGCGTAAGGGTCCAAAGCGCCCGATCCGTAAGTAAAACCGGATAAATAATTGGTTAATTAGGTAAAAGTAATGGCAAAACCAACAACAAAGAAAAAAGTTAAACGCACCGTGACTGACGGTGTGGCGCATATATATGCGTCATTTAACAATACTATCGTGACGATCTCTGATCGTCAGGGTAACACTCTGTCATGGGCAACTGCAGGTGGCTCTGGCTTCCGTGGTTCTCGTAAGAGTACACCTTTTGCAGCACAGGTTGCAGCAGAACGTGCTGGTACTCGTGCAAAAGATTACGGCGTTAAGAACCTTGAAGTTCTTGTTAAAGGACCTGGTCCTGGTCGTGAATCAGCAGTTCGTTCTTTGAATAATGCTGGTTTTAAAATTACTAATATCAGTGATATTACCCCAATTCCACACAATGGCTGTCGTCCCCCAAAACGACGTCGTGTATAAGGCTGGAGATAGAAAGTGGCTCGTTATTTAGGACCTAAGTGTAAACTGAGTCGTCGTGAAGGCGTCGATTTAGAACATAAATCTGGCGTTCGTGCGCTTGATAGTAAGTGCAAACTTGACCAGAAACCTGGCCAACATGGTGCTGGTCGTGGTCGTTTAACTGACTATGGTGTTCAGTTACGTGAAAAGCAAAAATTACGTCGTATTTACGGCGTGCTTGAGAAGCAATTTGTAAACTATTACAAAAAAGCAGCATCTCGTAAAGGCTCTACAGGTGAAAATCTGCTGGAATGTCTTGAAACACGCTTAGATAACGTTGTTTATCGCAGTGGTTTTGGTTCTACTCGTAATGAGTCGCGTCAACTAATCAGTCATAAATCAATACTGGTTAATGATCAGATTGTTAACATCCCCTCATATGTTGTTAAAGCGGATGATAAAATTTCTGTACGTGAAAAGTCTAAAACACAAACTCGTATTAAAGATTCATTAGAGTTAGCTAAGCAACGCGGTATCGCAGACTGGATTTCACTAGATGAAGGTAAGATGGAAGCAACATTTAAATCTGTACCTGAACGTAACGAACTGTCAGCCGATATAAACGAACAACTCGTTGTTGAACTGTACTCCAAGTAAAGGATACCTCACCGAATGTCAGGCAAATCTGAAGAACTACTTACACCACGTAATATCGATGTACACCAGTATAATGATACTCATGCGAAAATTGTACTTGAGCCATTAGAGCGAGGCTTTGGTCACACATTAGGTAATGCGCTGCGTCGCATACTGTTATCTTCTATTGAAGGTGCAGCTATTGTTGAAGCTGAGATTGACGGCGTTTTACATGAATACAGCTCAATTGAGGGTGTTCAGGAAGATGTGCTTGAAATTCTTCTAAACCTGAAAGGCGTTGCTATAATGATGCATGAGAAATCAGAAGCATTGTTAACGCTTAAAAAATCGGGTGCTGGTGTTGTGACTGCAGGTGATATAGCAACCGATCATGATGTTGATATTGTTAATCCTGGTCATGTTATTGCTCATATAACAGGTAATGTTGACCTGAATATGACGCTTAAAATTACTAAGGGTCGTGGTTATGTTCCTGCTACCCAGCGTAAAGTAACTGATGCGGAGACAACGTCGGTTGGTGCGCTTGCAATTGATGCCTCTTTTAGCCCTATTTTACGTGTTAATTACACGGTAGAAAGTGCACGTGTAGAGCAGCGCACAAACCTGGATAAGCTAATTCTTGATCTGGAAACAAATGGAACAGTTGAACCTGAAGAGACAATTCGTATAGCGGCAACTGTTTTACAGAAACAATTATCTGCTTTCGTGAATCTTCAGAGTATAGAAGAAGCAGAACAAGTTGATGAAGAGGATGAAATAGATCCTATTCTGTTACGTCCAGTAGATGATCTGGAGTTAACGGTTCGTTCAGCAAACTGTTTAAAAGCAGAAAATATATATTACATCGGTGATTTAATTCAACGTACAGAAGTCGAGTTACTTAAAACTCCAAATCTGGGTAAAAAATCACTGACAGAAATTAAAGACGTTCTGGCATCACATGGCCTGTCACTTGGTGCGCGCCTGGAAAACTGGCCACCAGCGTCTATTCGTGAAAAACAAGCAAGCTAATTTTTCGTAAGTAAAATCAGCTTATTAGCAGAAGAATCTGTTTAAGGTAAAAGAAAATGCGTCATCGTCAATCAGGTCGTCAATTAAATAGAAACAGCAGCCATCGTAAGGCTATGTTTCAAAATATGGTTAATTCATTGTTTAAACATGAGTTAATTAAAACTACGTTGCCAAAAGCAAAAGAATTACGTCGCTTTGCAGAGCCTTTAATTACATTAGCTAAGGAAGATAGTGTAGCTAACCGTCGTTTAGCCTTTAGCAGAATGCGTGATAAAGATATGGTAGGAAAATTATTTTCTGAACTATCTCCTCGTTATAAAGAGCGCCCAGGTGGTTATCTTCGTGTGATGAAATGTGGTTTTCGTGCTGGTGATGCAGCGCCAATGGCTTATGTAGAGCTAGTTGATCGCCCAGAAGTATCTGAAGAAATTGTTGAAGAAGTAGAATAAGCTCTATTTTTTCAAATTAAAAAAACCGGACTTAGTTCCGGTTTTTTTATGCCATAAATTATGTTTTATAATGGGCATCAATGATGTTTCCTGTGTGTTTTATTTCTTCATGCTCATGTTTGCAGAACAAGTGAAAAATTAAAGGTATTATTCTAATATTGTTAAGGTGAAAATATTGCCTAAGGATTTTCTGACTTCATTAATACTTAAGTAATTGTTTTCGTACAGTGAATTCCATTGAATGCATTCAAGTGATCGTACATCAGGCTCTAATAGTGATTTTAAATAATAGTAACTAACCAGTCCGGTGATTAACGGTGTATCTGATGCAAGTTGAATATCAGTGGATGCATAGAAAATATAACCTTGAGCATATTCTTCATCATCGACGACTTTTATTATCTCAAAAGTGGTTGGTGAAATGATGCGATCACTCTTTTGCAGTGTATTGATAGTGATACTACAATGAGGGTAGTAAATATTGATATCTTTTTCTTTCGTAACCTTTCCATTTTGAAAAAAAGTTCTGCCCAGACTGGATGGAATTATTATTTCCTGGTTAAGCTTAAGTTTTGATCCTGCTGGAATTGAATATCGATATGAATTTTCATCTTTGATATTATTTTGAGTGCAGGACATTACTAACATTAATAGACTAAATATAGTTATATATTTCATGGTATATCTGCCAGTTGTTTTAAAATAAACTCACTTAAATATATAGGTAAAGCATATTAAAATATCAGCTGCTATTTAATATTATAATCGTTTGGCTTTTTCTAAAATAGGTTTTAAGTATTGCCCAGTAAAAGAATGTTTGATCTCACAAACGTCTTCAGGTGTTCCCTGAGCAATAATTTTACCACCACCAGAACCGCCTTCGGGGCCTAAATCTATAATCCAGTCAGCGGTTTTTATAATATCCAGATTATGTTCAATAATAATAATGGTATTACCATGATCTCGCAGACGAATCAGTACCTGCATTAATTGCTCAACATCATGGAAATGCAGCCCTGTGGTAGGCTCATCAAGAATATATATGGTATTGCCTGTGTCTCGTTTGGAAAGCTCTCGTGCCAGTTTTATGCGTTGTGCTTCACCGCCAGAGAGGGTTGTGGCTCTTTGGCCAAGTGTTATATAAGACAGGCCTACATCCATTAATGTTTGTAGTTTTCGGTGAATAACGGGAACCGCTTTAAAAAAAACAACCGCATCTTCAATTGTCATTTTTAGTACTTCATTAATATTTTTGCCTTTATATTTTATATCTAAAGTCTCACGGTTATAACGCTTGCTTTTACATACATCACAGGGCACATAAATATCGGGTAAAAAATGCATTTCGACTTTAATTACACCGTCACCCTGACAGGCTTCACAGCGGCCACCCTTTACATTAAAACTAAAACGACCTGGTTTATAACCACGGGAGCGTGCTTCCTGTGTGCCTGAAAATAATTCACGTATAGGCGTGAATAAACCGGTATAGGTAGCGGGATTGGATCGAGGTGTCCGGCCAATAGGTGCCTGGTCAATATCAACAACTTTATCAAACTGTTCCAGGCCTTCATGGCTTTCGTATTTTGCTGGAATAAGTGATGATCGGTTAATTTCTCTGGCAAGCAATTTATATAGAGTGTCGTTTATCAGTGTTGACTTGCCTGAACCGGAAACACCGGTGATACAGGTCATTAATCCAACGGGTATTTCAACACTTACTTCCTGCAAGTTATTACCACTTGCTCCGTGAATTTTTAATGTTTTACCGGAGTGCTTAATACGTTCTTCAGGAATGCTTATTTCTAACTTGCCAGATAAATATTGCCCTGTTAATGATTTCTCGTTTTCCATAACTTCTTTAGGTGTTCCAGACGCAACGACATGTCCACCATGGACACCTGCTCCGGGGCCAATATCGATAACATGATCAGCACTTAAGATGGCATCTTCATCATGCTCTACAACAATAACCGTATTGCCTAAATCTCTCAGGTGTACGAGTGTTGATAACAGGCGATCATTATCTCTTTGATGTAAACCAATTGAAGGTTCATCCAGAATATACATTACGCCAACAAGCCCTGCACCAATCTGGCTTGCCAGGCGGATGCGTTGAGCCTCTCCACCCGATAACGTATCAGAGCTACGATCCAGAGATAAATAGTTTAAACCTACATTAACCAGAAACTGTAATCGAGATGAAATTTCTTTTATTATTTTTTCAGCAATTTCGCCTTTATTGCCTTCAAGGTCTAAAGACTTAAAAAAACCGAGGCAATCATAAATAGATAAATGTGTAATTTTAGGTAAAGACTGATCAGCAATAAATACATGCCGTGCTCCTTTATTTAGTCGTTGCCCATCACAGCTCGGACAAGCTTGATCAGTAAAATATTTTACCATTTCATCACGTACTGCAGATGATTCGGTTTCTCGAAAGCGGCGTTGCATATTAGGAATAATGCCTTCGAACGGGTGTGTTTTTGTCTTCATTTTTCCATTAGCAGAAGGGTAATTAAAATTGATATCTTCTTCATTACTGCCAAATAAAATAATATTCTGAATATTTGCATCTAATTCATTAAATGGGATGTCCAGTTCAAATCCATAATGCTTTGCAAGGCTTTCTAGCATGCCATTATACCAGGCATTACGACGATCCCAGCCACGTATTGCACCACCGGGTAAGCTTAAGGAAGGATTGCTGACAACTAATACCGGGTCAATGTGCTGTATGTGTCCAAGGCCGTCGCATTGTCCACATGCACCTGCGGGGTTATTAAAGGAGAACAGGCGAGGTTCTAATTCGCTTAAGCTATATCCACATGTGGGACAGGCAAAACGGGAGGAAAACATGATGTCTTCCTGATAGCCATCACTTAAAGAGCCTTTTTGCTTATCCATGTAAGCAACACGGGCAATACCATCAGTTAGATTTAATGCGGTCTCAAATGACTCGGCTAAACGCAGTTCTAAGTCTTCACGTACTTTAAACCGGTCAACCACTACCTCTATACTGTGTTTGATGTTCTTTTCAAGAGCAGGGGCCTCATCAAGCTCAATGGTTTTTCCATCAATGCGGGCACGAATAAATCCCTGGCGCTTCAGATCTTCGAGTAACTCTTTGTGCTCACCTTTACGATCCTGAACGATAGGTGCAAGTAACATGAGCTTTGTTTCTGCAGGCAGTTCAAGGACATGGTCCACCATTTGTGACACGGTTTGTGCAGCAAGTGGGATATCGTGCTCGGGGCATTTTGGAGTACCCGCACGTGCAAATAACAGACGTAAGTAATCATAAATTTCTGTTACCGTACCAACGGTAGAGCGGGGGTTATGTGATGTGGTTTTCTGTTCGATAGAAATAGCTGGAGAGAGGCCTTCAATATGGTCTAAATCGGGCTTTTCCATTATAGATAAAAACTGGCGAGCATAAGCTGAAAGTGATTCAACATAACGGCGTTGACCTTCAGCAAAAATAGTATCAAAAGCCAGGGATGATTTGCCGGAACCGGATAACCCGGTGATAACGACCAGTTTGTCTCGGGGGATATCCAGGTTAATATTTTTCAGATTATGGGTGCGGGCGCCGCGTATCTGGATTTCTTTAATCATGAAGGTAAGGCCGTTTAAATGCTGCAAAGTAACGGCTAAGCATACCATATTATTAGATATTACGGTTTTAAGGTGCAGGCATAATTGGCATATGAACAGGTATTATAAAAATAAAATCTAATTAGAAAACTTTTATGGTTTCTATGTGTGGTTTTTTTAGAACAGAAAAAAATATTTAGATTAAGTTTATTTTTCTATTTATACGGATAGTATTTATGCTTTGACTAGATTTTTTCATGTAAATCAGATATATAGCTTCTGCTTTATAGGCGTCTGCCCTTAGCATTAAAAATAAAAAACCTCAACAGAGAGGTCTTAAGCTTAAAGCGCTTACTGCTTTAAGGTAAGATGTCGACTTTTATATGGTCTTTGAGATTAATTTAATTAATGAGTGATAACTTTCAACAGGCTAGCTGGAGTCCACTAGAAAAGCGTGCAGGTTTTTCACTGGCTGCAATCTACGCGGTGCGTATGCTGGGTCTGTTTATGATACTGCCGGTATTTTCGCTTTATGCAGATCGATTTGAAGGTGCGACCCCTGTGTTGATTGGTCTGGCGCTGGGTATATATGGCTTAACCCAGGGATTGTTACAAATTCCCTACGGCATGTTGTCTGATCGCTTTGGCCGAAAACCCATGATCACAATAGGGTTACTCATATTTGCAGCAGGTAGCCTGTTTGCTGCAAATGCAGATACCATTTATGAAGTTATTTTTGGTCGTGCTTTACAGGGCAGTGGAGCGGTAGCTGCGGTGTTGATGGCTTTGGCAGCAGACTTGTCACGCGAAGAACATCGCCTGAAGATGATGGGGTTTATCGGGATTAGCATTGGTTTCGCATTTGCGCTTGCAATGGTGGCCGGGCCAGTTCTAAATCAAATGGTAGGTCTGTCGGGTATATTCATTACCACGGCTATACTGGCTCTGTTTGCATTAGTTATATTATTTGTCTGGGTGCCAAATCCCAGGGAAAGTATTTTTCATCGAGATACGCAAGCAACCCCGACGCTGTTTAAAACTGTACTGGCAGATACGCAGTTATTACGCCTGGACTTCGGTATTTTAATTTTACATATGGTGCTTATGGCAACCTTTGTTTCTTTTCCCCTGGTGTTGCAGAATCAGGCAGGTCTGGTATCGGTGGATCACTGGAAGCTTTATTTGCCAGTGTTTTTATTGAGTGTGCTTATTATGGTGCCATTTATAATTATTGCGGAAACCAGGCGGCGCATGAAACAGGTGTTCATTGGTGCCATAGGTGTGCTGGCAATAGCTGAGCTTAATCTGGTTTTTGGCGGGAGTTCTGTCTGGCATCTGGCATTTACAATGGTGGTGTTTTTTAGTGCATTTAATTTACTGGAAGCAAGCCTGCCTTCACTGGTTTCTAAAATATCACCGGCAGACCGTAAGGGCACAGCAATGGGCATGTACTCATCCAGCCAGTTTATAGGTGCTTTTTTAGGTGGCGTACTTGGTGGCTGGAGTCATGAAATTGCTGGAGCACAGGGTGTTTTTCTGATGTGTAGCTTTGCCTTATTGTTGTGGTTACTGTTAGCATACACAATGAAAAATCCGAGGTATGTAAGCACATATCTGTTAAAAATTGGAAAACTGGAGCCATCAAAAGTAAATCAGATGGTTTCTGCGTTAGTATCAGTGCAGGGTGTAGCAGAGGCACTAATTGAGCCGGAAGAGGGTATAGCCTACCTTAAGGTTGAACTGCATGCGCTGGATAAAGAAGCATTATTTAAATATTCGATTAATGAGAAATAACAAAACAATATAGGGTAAAGATTATGGCACGTGGCATAAACAAAGTAATTTTAGTGGGTACCTGTGGTAAAGACCCTGAAACCCGCTATATGCCTTCTGGCGGAGCAGTAACCTCTATTAGTGTCGCGACTAATGAGAGCTGGAAAGATAAAAAAACAGGTGAAAAACAGGAGCGTACCGAATGGCATAATATTACCTTTTTTAATCGCCTGGGCGAAATTGCAGGTGAGTACCTGAAAAAGGGGCAGCAGGTATATATAGAAGGAAGCCTGCGCACAGAAAAATGGCAGGATAAAAGTGGTAATGATCGTTATACAACAAAAATTATTGCAAATGAAATGCAGATGTTAGGTGGTCGTACAGGCGGTGGCGGTGATTTTGCGCCACAGCAACAGTCTCAGCCACAACCCGCTAATCAGCCAGCACCAACAGCACCTGTCGATGATAGTTTTGATGATGATATTCCGTTCTAGAAGTCACCCAGGAATGATTTTCTAAAATTTATAATTAAGCCTCTGTTTCAGAGGCTTAATTAATTGTGTGATTAAAATAGCGTAAAGAATAATGTGCAAAGCTCCTGTTATCGTGATTGATGGGTACGAGGCCGGCTAATGAACTTACCGCTTTATGACTGGTCATCTGTCCCAGGCAGTTCGGTTAATAATGTATTAACTAATGTGTCGTCTACGCTTGCAGTCAGCTTTAAATTGTCCTTTTTTATCTATTTTGAATATTAATAAAACCATTTTGGGTTTGCTCATTTGTCATAAAAAAAACTATAAAAAAATCTTGTTTTAGCACTGGAAAAGGCCTGTTTTTTCAGCTAAAGATATATTACTTACAGTTAGTTAAAAATGAGTAATGTACATTGTATGCGGATGTTTTAAATCTTCATCAAATAAAGCATAAATGTTAAAAATCAGGTGGAAATCATGAATAATTTTGAGGTAGAGGGACATCTTATAGAGCTTAGAGCAGATGGTTATTTGCTAAATATGCGTGACTGGACGCCGGCACTAGCGGAAGCAATCGCTTTATCTGAAGGTTTAACGTTAACCGAGCAGCATTGGGATGTGATCAATATTATGCGTGAATATTATAAAGAATATAATACATCACCTGTTCTGAAATTATTACGCCGTGAGATATCAAAACAGTATGGAAAAGATCGTGCCAGTGTAGAAGCGCTTGATACACTGTTTCCATATGGCGTGCAAAAACAGGGTAGTCGCCTTGCGGGTGTGCCATTGGCGCAGCTTGATGCAGAACTAGATCAGTCACAAAGAGTGCAGTCTATCGTTAATAGTTCATCTGCAAGGAAAGTTGCGCCTACACATTTTAATGACCAGTTTGATTTTAATGGTAAGGTGATTAAAGTTTATGCATCCGGGAATCTGTTGAATCTTGAGGACTGGAATGAGGGTCTAGCTGATGTTCTTGCACAGAAAGAAAATATAAAGTTAACAGATGAGCATTGGAAGGTGGTTAATTTTTTACGTAAATTTTATTTTAAATACGGTGTTACCCCGATGGTTAAAGTATTGATTAAACATATGACGGAAGAGCTGGGTAAAGATGCAGCGAATCGCGAGCATATGTATCAGTTATTTCCCGGAGGCCCTGCCAGACAGGGGTCTCGTATAGCGGGTTTGCCATCACCACAGGGTTGTATTGATGAATAATGCCTAATAATAGATGATTTCTCTAAAGGCCGTTTGTTTAAGCTGGTTTTTTACATACATACTATAGTAGGGCAGAGGTCGATATTTTCTATATTATTATATGAGGGGCCTTGGCTATTAGAGCAACATTGGCTTTCATCCGTTCAACAGTTAGAATATGTTCAAATACAGGGCGTTTTCAGAGATGCCTGTAAAATAATGATAAAAATTAAGGAACGAAAAGAACATGTGTGGAATCGTAGGAGCAGTAGCTGAACGTAATGTGACCCCTATTTTATTAGAAGGTTTACGCCGGCTAGAGTACAGGGGGTATGATTCAGCGGGTATTGCCGTTATAAATGACGAAAGCTGCCTTGACCGAGTGCGCCGCGTAGGTAAGGTTGAGAACCTGTCTGAATCACTTGAAGAGCACCCACTTAAAGGCTTTCTCGGAATAGCTCACACACGTTGGGCAACGCATGGAGAGCCGTCTGAACCTAACGCCCACCCCCATATCTGTAATAATTCTGTTGCGGTTGTGCATAATGGCATTATCGAAAATCACGGTGTCCTGCGTGAGCAGCAAAAGGCAAATGGTTATGAGTTTACTTCAGGAACAGATACTGAAGTGGTTGTACATCAGGTTGAATTATATAAAAAAGCCGGTGATGACTTATTACAGGCGGTTAAAAAAGCCACAAAAGACTTTGAAGGCGCCTATGCCCTTGGTGTGGTTTCAATTGATGAGCCAGGGCGTTTAATTACTACACGTAGTGGTAGCCCATTGGTAATTGGTGTGGGCTTTGGTGAATACTTTATTGCATCCGATGTGGCCGCATTATTACCGGTAACTCAACGGTTTATCTTTTTAGAAGAAGGTGATATTGCCGATATTACCAAAGACAGCCTGTTTATTTATGATAAGAATAATGAACAGGTTAAGCGTGAAATTCGTACTTCAGAATTAACAGCAGATGCGGTCAGTCGTGGCGAATTTCGTCATTATATGATGAAAGAAATACATGAACAGCCAGTCGTACTGGGTGAAGTATTAGAAGGCCGTGTTTATGAAGGTAAAGTTTTAGACAGTGCTTTCGGTGCAGATGCGGCGGCTATTTTTGATGAGATAAAGCGAGTACAGATTATTGCCTGCGGTACTTCTTTTCATGCTGGCATGGTTGCGCGTTACTGGTTAGAGTCCCTGGCGGGTATTCCCTGTAATGTAGAAGTTGCATCTGAGTTTCGTTACAGAGATCCGGTCATTACCGATGATACATTAATTGTCACCATATCCCAGTCAGGAGAAACAGCAGATACCCTGGCGGCCTTGCGTAACCTGCAGGAAAAATCACAGCATTCTCTTTCAATTTGTAATGTACCTGAAAGCTCATTGGTGCGTGAATCGAAGCTGGTATTAATGACACGTGCAGGCCCGGAAATTGGTGTTGCATCAACCAAAGCGTTTACAACCCAGTTAATCGGATTGATGTTAATGACACTGGCTTTAGGTAAACGCCATGGCCTGACAGAAGAAAAAGAGAAACAACTGATAGAAAACCTAAAAGGCCTGCCTTCAATTATTGAAAAAATGCTGGCTGATAACCGTATCGAAAGTTGGGCTGATGAATTTAAAGATACCTTAAATTCTATTTTCCTGGGCCGTGGAGTGCAATACCCAATAGCGATGGAAGGTGCTTTAAAATTAAAAGAAATTTCCTATATTCATGCCGAAGCCTATGCCGCAGGTGAGTTAAAACACGGACCACTGGCACTGGTTGATCCTGAAATGCCAATTATTGCTGTTGCACCAAAAGATGGACTGGAAGATAAATTAAAATCCAATTTAATGGAGGTTATTGCGCGTAATGGTGAGGTTTATTTATTTGCAGATGAACGACTGGACATGAGTGATATGGGCGACATGTGTCATGTTATGAGCGTACCTGCAGTCGAGCCTGAAGTTGCCCCCATTTTATATGCTATCCCAATGCAGTTGTTTTCATATTATGTTGCTGTGCGGAAAGGAACCGATGTTGACCAGCCAAGAAATCTGGCCAAATCGGTTACAGTTGAGTAAGTGC
The DNA here is from genome assembly GCA_016744065.1 of Gammaproteobacteria bacterium. GTDB lineage: Bacteria > Pseudomonadota > Gammaproteobacteria > SZUA-229 > SZUA-229 > SZUA-229. The sequence goes on along the minus strand of JADGFA010000019.1, from coordinate 31,106 downwards.
AATAGTGCTGTATTAAATGTTATTCTAAACAGATAAAGTCGAAAACTAATAAAAGACAATGATTTTAGTTTTATCTTTTTGAGCAATAATGGCGCAGCTAAATACTGCGTCAATTAGATTTGAATGTTTTTTATAAAAGCTTGCTTCTGTCTATCCGTAACTGTAGATATACAAAAAAGCTGCAATTTGACTGTTACGGAAATATAAAATATCCCGACTCTATAGTTGGGACTTAAACTGATACCATAATCTGGCTGTTTGTAAGTGAAATGATTTAGTTTATACGGCTAAAACAGATTTTCTTAGTCGAGTTTATCTATGTTTACTTTCACACCACAAAGTTGTCATTTAAAAAAGACTAATGAGGCATACAAAAATGTATTAAGCTTTCTCTAATTAGTATATTTACACTATTTATTAGTGCTGTGTTGTTACAATAAATTTAAGTCACCGAGACTTCTGAATATCAGTCAAACTGGTTATAATTTATACGCATTTTTTAAGCGTAACGTGAGAAAAAATAATATATGAATACCGTTGTTAAGAAATGGCTCAAAGATAAAGAATATGGCTTTCTCGAAAATGGATCTGGCCCTGATATACTGGTCCGAAAATCTGATTTGATTAAGTGCCAATACTTAAAGCCAGGAGCCAGTGTCGACTTCGAATGTCACATAGACAAAAAAGGCTTAGTTGCTAAAAAAGTACGCTTAGCCCAGGGAACGCATTCAAATAGAATGAAAACAGCGCGCAAGAACCCACCCCATATTGGCGTTATGACATAATTATATTGCTCGTTTGAAATAATGTTAGGCGGAAATAAAACTAAATTCACCCCGTATATGAAAGCGTAATAATGTCATAGGCACGGGTTTAGAATTACCGGTACATAAAGATGCTAATCATATTTTATAATTAATAACAAATAACTATGTGATTTGTGTATTTGCATTAGCAAATACATTTACGTGTAATTTATTTGTTAATACAAATTTTATATTATAAGCATATTTGTGGAATTAGCATGAAGCGGGAAAAGATCTAACTATCAAACAGTTAGATGAATATATCGCCCAGTATGCTGTACTTGCGGCACCTGGTAGCAGCTGGATCAATACCATCCGTAGCGCTGGGGATGAGTGCTCGCAGCCTTGGCACACGGATCGGCTTCAGTCAGCCTCGAATTGCCTTAATGGGAAAAGCGGCACAAGGTTTGGGGTGCCGTGATTGCCTTTGTGCCAGAAGAGGGTGTCTTACAAACAACGGCAAAGCCAGGCAATAAAAAAAGCGCAACAGATCAATCAATATACGGAGCTGCACATGGAACTGGAAGATCAAGAAACTAACGATGAACTTAAAGAACGCTGCATTCAGGATACAGCCTCTGAGTTTCTTAGGAAATGGCCCAGAGATTTTGGGATACTGAATGATCAATGATGACTTGCCACGCGCGGTCAATTTGAGTTCAGAAATATTCAACAGGCATTCGTCTGGGCATTGCCTCGTAAACAAAGCCCTTCTAACTTATTGCATATAAGTTACTGTCTAAAATTGCATAAGAAAATGTTTGATAAAACCTGGTGTTGGGTCGGTCAATTCAGAAAATATGAAGTCACATCGGCAATACTCCTCCCGCTATGATAGCGATGCAACTTAAAAATTTATGTGACGATGCTCAAATCTGGATTGAATTTAATAGCTATTCATACGATGAAACATGTATTCGTTTGCATCATCGTATGGTTTACATACATCCGTTCCCAAATGGGAATGGTCGTCATTCTCGCATCATGGCTGACTTATTATTAAAGGCGCTTGGCCAACCGTTATTTACATGGGGTAAAAAAGCCAGTTTAACGCAACAATCTGAAAATGAGATTAAACTATTTATCTGTATTACTATTGGCAGATAAAGGTAATTTTAAAAAGCTATTAATATTTTTCAGAACACAAAGAGAAATATAAAAATAATAGTTAACTGTTGGGCCGTATTCATATTCCCCCAGAATTTTTACAAATAATTGCCCCTGGCTAAACTGGTATTACGTAATGAATTCAAATTATTAGATTGCTCATGCTGGGTCAATAACATATGTAATAATTAACTGTTTTTTAGTCGAATTTCAATGCAATCTAACAGTAGGGTGTCGAGTTCTTTGGAATGGTGTTATTTTTTAATGTAAACAGGTGGTTATCTAAAAAACGGTCAAGGAAAATTTTATGTGTGGCTGGTCTACTTAGTGACAAACTCTTCATGATTTAGTACTGTATAATAATTAAAGTAACTAATTAGATAAAACTAGTTATGAGAGTGAATAGGATAGCATGGTTGATGAACAATGAAAAATATAATAAGTCGTTAATATTGTTTCGCCTGAACAAGAAAAAAATTGCCGCATAACTATGCGTTATATTTGAAAATAAAAAGAGAGAATATGAAAATAATAATACTTTTGCTAATGTCATTTTCAGCAATAGCTCATGAGTCAAATAAACCACCTGAGCTATGGTCATGGTTCAAAAACATGAACAAGTCCTCTGAAGCATGTAAAATTCAAAGCTCATTCATTCTGGAGAAAATAGGTGTAAAAAATATATTGCAGAATGAGCATGGTGTTTATGGTGTGTTTCAAAGTAATCGAATTGTTGTGAAATGCCTGCAACAAGATGAAAATAGTATACTATGGGTCGCAGTTGCAGGCTCTGATCGAGATTCGGTTGAACTTATCAGAAATAAAATAATTGCTGATGTTAATTAACGTATAAAGAGATAATAAGTTGATTAAGATCATGTGTAAAAAAGTGTGTGCACTTGATTTGAAAAAATAGCGGTCACCTATTAAACGTTATATATAATAAATGGAATATTAAATGTCAGGAAAGTACCCAGATAAAATTAAAGCCCTGCCACTATATGATGGCCGTTTTGATGCCTATAAACTTGAAGCAAAAGGCAGTGATGTTTTATTTGCATCCTATCCAGCAGGTACATCAATTCCGTTTCATACCCACGACACGGATAATCATGGTGTCATCACTCGTGGTGAGTTAATGCTTACAATGAACGGTGCAACAATGAGGGTCAGTGTCGGTGAGTGGTATCACGTACCGGCCAATACTGAGCACTCTGCTGAATTTGAAGTTGAAACAGATGAAATTGAGTTTTGGTTTCGTGAAAGCACATAATAAGTAGATAAAGTATTACTATCTAGTTTCAATTGTACTCGTTCGGAATAAAAAGGCAGCCAATCTGGCTGCCTTTTTAATTTTACCCTACATGTTTTTATAAATATGTTATATAGATATTTCATCTCTAAGTTGATGTGCAGATTCAACCATACGAGCCAGTGCTTCTTTTACTTCAGGCCACTGCCTTGTTTTTAAGCCACAGTCCGGGTTAATCCATAAGCGCTCTACAGGGATGCGTTGAGCGGCTTTTTTCATTAAATCAGTTATATGCTGAGTGCTTGGTATGTTTGGTGAATGAATATCATAAACACCTGGGCCAATTTCATTGGGGTAGGCGAAGTTTTCAAATGCATCCAGAAGTTCCATGTCTGAACGAGATGTCTCTATGGTAATGACGTCTGCATCCATATCAGCAATGGACTGAATAATATCGTTAAATTCAGAGTAGCACATATGCGTATGAATCTGTGTTGCATCGTTTGCTACGCCGGCGGTTAAGCGAAAAGCACGAACCGCCCAGTTTAAATACTCACTCCAGTCTTTTTTTCGTAGTGGTAAGCCTTCACGTAATGCTGCTTCATCAATTTGAATAATATTAATTCCAGCTTTTTCAAGATCTGCAACTTCGTCGCGTAGTGCAAGTGCAATTTGTTCAGCCGTGTCAGAACGTGGTTGATCATCTCTTACAAAAGACCAGTTAAGAATAGTGACGGGGCCTGTTAACATGCCTTTTACGGGTTTGTCAGTACATGATTGAGCAAACTGACTCCAGATTACCGTCATTGCCTGTGGGCGTGATATATCACCATAAATAACAGGTGGTTTTACGCAGCGGGAACCATAGGACTGTACCCATGCATATTGAGTAAATGCAAAGCCATCCAGTTGTTCGCCGAAATATTCAACCATGTCATTTCTTTCAGCTTCGCCATGAACTAAAACATCAATATCTAATTGTTCCTGTTCTTTAATAACCTGCTTTATTTCCTGCTGCATAAAATTAATATATTCATGCTGTTTTATTTCCCCATGTTTGTAATCATAACGGGCTTTTCGTATTTCTTTTGTCTGAGGAAAGGAGCCAATAGTTGTGGTTGGAAAAACCGGCAGGTTTAACCATTTCTTCTGTATTTCACTGCGTTCTTTGAAGGTGCTGTTTCTGGATAGCATGCTTTCATTAATAGAACTGACACGGTCTTTAACTTTTTTCTGGTGAATTCTTTCTGAATGTTGTCGGTTGTTATTGGCATCACGTGATAATTGTAATTGTTCGGCTACGCTTTTCTCACCCTGATTGATTGCATTATTTAATATGTTAAGTTCAGATAGTTTTTGTCTGGCAAAAGATAGCCAGTTTTTTATTTCTGAATCAAGTTTTTTTTCACGCTCAAGGTCAACAGGAACATGCAGTAATGAGCAGGAAGGTGCAATCCATAAACGATCCCCCAGTTTTTCATGTACAGGTTTTAATGTTTCTAAAGCCAGGTCCAGATCGGTACGCCAGATATTTCTACCATTAATGATGCCCAGAGACAGCGTTTTATCTTCTGGTAAATATTGTAATACCTTATCAAGCTGGTTTTCACCTCGTACAATATCAATATGCAAAGCATCGACGGCAAGATTACATGTTAACGCCAGGTTATCATTAAGCTCGTCAAAGTATGATGCAAGCAGAATATTTAAATTATGAGTACGTAGTTGTCGATAAACAAACTCAAGTGTGCTTTTCCATATAATAGGCAGGTCCAGAGAGAGTACGGGTTCATCAATTTGTACCCACTCAATGCCCTGATTTTTTAGTCTATTTAAAATTTCTTTATAAGCATCAATTAAAGGTGAAATTAATGTTAGTTTATCAAAATCTTCACCTTTAATTTTAGCAAGCCATAACCAGGTAATGGGGCCAATAATAACGGCTTTGGCATTAATTCCTGATGCCTTTGCTTCTTCAAGTTCATTGAAAAGTTTATCGAACCTGAGATTAAATGCCTGGTCTTTATGTATTTCGGGCACAAGGTAGTGGTAATTAGTATCGAACCACTTTGTCATTTCGCAAGCTGCTATGGTTTTGTCGTTACGATTTATACCTCGTGCCATTGCGAAGTAGGTCTCAATACTAATCTGTTGCTGAGTGTCGTTATCTTCAAATCGGGGAGGAACAACACCTAACAGGCAGGACATATCTAAAACATGGTCATAATTGGAAAAATCACCTACAGGAATAAGGTCTATCCCCGCATCTGCCTGTAACTGCCAGTGCTGCTGTCTTAGTTTTTTACTTGAATCCAGCAGTTCCTGTAATGAAATATTGTTTTGCCAGTAGGCTTCAAGTGATTTTTTTAGTTCCCGGTCGGCACCAATACGTGGGAAGCCCAGGTTGTGTGTAATGCTCATAAATACGCTCCAGTGGTGTTTTATTTGCAAAACAGTATGGGTATGGATTAAGATTGAATCAATTTCATAATATTCATAAAAATATTGAAGGAAATTCATAATGTTTCTGGAGTTGCGTCACCTTCGTAGTCTTAAAGCAATAGAGGAAACAGGTAGCCTGGCTAAGGCGGCGGAGCGCCTGCACCTGACTCAGTCTGCCCTGTCGCATCAAATCAAAACAGTTGAGCACTACTTTGAGGTTAAGCTTTATCAGCGCAAGCATAAGCCCTTAAGGTTGAGCTCGGCGGGGCAGAGTTTGTTAAATCTTGCCCAACGTATTTTGCCGGAAGTGGAGTCTGCTGAATATGAAATGAAGCATCTGGCCGGTGTAAGTTCTGGACGGTTGCATATAACCATAGAGTGCCATAGCTGTTTTGAGTGGCTGGTGCCGACACTGGATCATTATCGTAAGCGCTGGCCGGATGTTGAGGTTGATATACGTTTAGGCAGTAGTTTTGAGCCTATTAAAGCATTGTCACAGGAAGAAATTGATCTGGTGATAACAACAGACAAAGTGAGCCTGAATGACATAATGTTTGAAGCGTTATTTGATTACCAGGCCCTGTGTATTATGGCAAATGATCATCCACTTACTAATAAAGATTGTCTGCAACCTGAGGATTTTAGTGAAGAAACATTAATAACCTATCCAGTTGAAAAAGAAAGACTGGATGTTTTTACGCATTTTTTAAATCCTCAGCAGGTATCACCAACACAGATTCGTCAGTCTGAGCTGACGGTAATGATTCTTCAGTTAGTCGCATCTGGCCGAGGTATAGCCGTGCTGCCGGACTGGGTGGTAGATGATTATATAAAAAGAGAATATGTTAGTGCACGCCCTTTGGGTGAAAGTGGAATGCGAGGGACTTTATTTGCAGCGATCAGGAAGCGAGAGGCAGAACAGGCATACCTGAAAGATTTTATTGAGCTGGCAAGAGAGGGCCTGTATCTCAGGCGTTAAACTTTATATCTGGCTGCTCACGTAAAAAACACCTTGTTCGTTTTTTATTCGAAAAAATGTTTGTACTCATTTCGAATCAGTGTTCCATTGGAGGTAGCTCAGCTTCAATTTTGGCTAAAGAGACTGGGGTATGATTTTCTCGTTTATTTATTTCCTGAATTATCTGTTGCTCAAGTTCAAGTTGAAGAGACTGTCTTTCTTCAATACTTATATCAACAGGGCTTAATTCTGCTTTTTCCTGATAAGAGTATTCCATTTCTTCAAGGCGTAGCCGGTCTGCTTTATTTACCTGTTCTAATGAAATAGTTTCTTCAGTTAATTCTTCTAAAGTGAATAAGGATGTATCGGGAAAAGCACTGGAAAGATGCTGTGCTTCGGTTTTTATTTCCGGATCAAGTTTTTCTGTTTTTTCAGTATCTGATGCTTCCTGATCTTTTGTCTGGCTAGCTACAGGCGGTTTAAAATAAAAGTTTTTTATGGAGTGGTTTTTTTTATCTTCTGTTTTTTCAGTAGTTAGTTTTTGAGTGGTTTTGTTTTTTACCGTACTTAAGTACTGGCTTGTAAGCGGTGCATTATGTGAGTAATGGGCATGCATAACTAAAGAGCCCATAAAGGCGCCAGATATAAAATATATCCATTTGTTGTTCATAATATATTCTCCTTGATTTTACTCTATAAGTTCATATGGCTAATATATAAAAATATTCAGGCCATATATACAGCCCTTACCAAAAGCAGATAGTATCTTCTGCTGGTAAGGGCTGTTTGATATAAGATAATGCCTGATTATTACTCGGTAATATAAATATAAGTTGCTGTTCCCATATGACGTGCAGTTCCAGCAGTAGGGCATGCAGTGGCATTGCCGAGTATATTTACACGACTACTGTCTGTATGTGCATTGGCGGCGGTTGATAGAATTTTATCGCTGGTGGTATAGATATAGTAATAAAAGCTATTTGTTAATGCACCGGCAGGCCTTAGGTAGATGTAGCCATAAGTGCCATAAGAAATCACACGTTCAACCTGATAGTCAGATGCATAACAGCTTGCGCTGGCATTACCTGATGAAAGAAGTGCCGCAGCTAGCAGGCTACCTAAAATAGATAGCTTCATAAGTTTTTTTTTCATTTTAATTTTCCTCACAGTTGGTTTAAGAGTGCAATAATAAAGTGAAGGAAAAATATTACTTGGCCGTTATTGCGAATTTATATGATTATTTTATGTGCGGAGTATTATTCACATGAATCTTTTTCGGTGTTTTTTATGCGCCGATAAATACCAGGGCTGTCGCCATAAATCAGATGAAATTTTCGTGTAAAGTGTGACAGGTCATTAAAACCCACACTCAGTGAAATCTCAGTAATGCTTGCTTCAGTACAGCGCAACATACGAGCTGCACGTGTCATGCGTAACTTAAGAAGAAAGTCTCGAAAAGTTAAAGAATATTCAGATTTAAATGCACGACTTAACTCATAGCGGGATAATCCACATTGTTGCGATACGTCATTGGCAGAAACTTTTTCATGCAGATGTTTTTCCATATAGTTAATTGCAGTATGTGTTCCAAAGGTGGATTTAGTTGTGCCTATAATTGATGCTTCGTGCGGAATTCTGTTTTCAGGTAAAAGTTGTAACCACATGTATTCGTTATTTATTTTGTTTTTTTTGGTTAGCATGTTTTTTAGATTTTGTGTAAAAGTATTAATGTCCAGAGGCTTTACCAGATAATTCCATACGCGACAACGTAGAGCCCATATTGAGAGATTCTCATAGTGTTGATCTGTTAACATTATAAGGGGGGTGAAGGGTGCTTTTTCTCTGGATTCCCGTAGTGTTTTTAATCCTGTAATATCTGCATAGTCAAAATCAAAAATAATTATATCGGGGTTAGTAAGGTTGATCATTGGGATGGCCTGCGAAACATTCTGTGCTATATGTAAGTGACCAGAAAATTTAAGCAGGTCCGAATCGGATGTTTTTGACTTATTAAGTCGCGCATCTACCCACAGCAATACGGTGTCTTCCATTTCGTTCAACTCCCTGAATAAAACTTTTATCAATTTTTTAATATTGATCAGAAGATAGCTTAAGTTTAAAATGAGTCAATGGGAATTAAGACCTATTTATACTGTTTTTTAAAATAAATTTTTAAACAAAATTTATGCCAGATAGGTACAGTTTATTTTAAGTATATTTATTTTGTCTGAATTGTTACAGCTAAAAAACAGAGGTATAAATTTTATATATAAGCTATATGCATGATAAAAAAATAATTCACGTGTAAGGTTATGTTTTTCAGGCTTATTTCTTATATATAAAATTTTAAGCTTAGTTAAATTAAGGTGGCGCTTATTTGAATTTGTTATAAGCACCAATTGTAACTTGTTAGAGTGTAGGCTTAAGTTGTAGAGTATTATCTTCTTTTCATTTGGAATACAGTAAAGCACCTGAATTGAGCTTTATCCTGTTATTTAATGTTTGGGTGTTAGTCTTGGTAAAGTCAAATTAGTAAAATACAGTTTTCAATGCTTTTATCTTGTTATTCGTAATGCCAGAGAGAGCAGGAGTCACTGGGCTTAAGTGAAAAGATTAATAAGGTTATAAGTCTGTCATTATTTTGAATAATAGCGCTTGCTATTCAAACTTAATTACATTATCTTGTGGTTGGCCAATTTTTTAATACTATATATAGTTGTTTTGGTCGAAAAGGCATTGTGGGGGAATCCGGTTAAAATCCGGGACTGTCGCGCAACGGTGATAGGAGCAAAGCTCCTTAAGTCCGATTACCTGTGGTGCTTAAATTAAATATACCCGAGTCTCGCGTATAGGCTCAGGGTGGAAAGCGCCGCCTTCAATTTGCATGCCCTTTCCTCTCTGGCCCTGAAAACAGGACTCTTATCTAAAGCCAGGGGATAAACATGCAAACCGACTCTATTAGTCCATCTATCAACATTCATTCCAGCACGCATAAACAGTCCGAGGCTTTTTCTCGCTCATCACCAGATAATTCATTTAGTCATGTTATTCGACGTAACGGAAAGCAGACGGCATTTGATCGCAGTAAAATTATTGTCGCATTAACAAAAGCTTTTCTGGCGGTTGAAGGTGGAACGGCAGCGGCTTCCAGTCGAGTACGTGAGACGGTTGAGTTATTAACATCCCAGGTAATGGATGCACTGTTTCGTCACTTGCCTGAAAATGGCATTGTGCATATTGAAAATATTCAGGACCAGGTAGAGCTTGCATTGATGCGCAATGGTGAGCAGAAGGTTGCCCGAGCCTATGTATTATATCGTGAGCAACACGCACAAAAACGAGCAGATGAACAGAATGATGAAGTTGATTTACAGAAAAACCTGAGCGTAATTAATATTAGTTATAAAGACGGTAGTAAGAAGCCGCTTAATATTACCCGCCTGGAAAAAATTATCAATGAAGCCGTCGTCGGCCTTGAGTCGGTGGATAAAGATCTACTCATAAAAGCCGTATCAACTTCAGTGTATGACGGTATGAGTGAAAGTGATTTATATGCCACGTTAGTATTGAGTGCACGTAGCATGATTGATAGTGAACCCAATTATTCACGGGTATCTGCAAGACTGTTACTGGATAATTTACGTCGCGAAGCTCTTACTTTTCTTTACGGTTACGAGCAGGAAGCAACACAGTCGGAAATGACGGAATTATATGCTGATTACTTTAAAAATTATATTAAAAAAGCAGTTGATAAGGAACTGCTGGATAGCGAGTTGCTGCGTTATGATCTTGATGAATTAGCCAGTGCATTATTACCAGAGCGTGATTATCAGTTTTCCTACCTTGGTTTGCAGACACTTTATGATCGTTATTTTATTCGTGAGGAAGATAGCCGGATAGAGCTTCCCCAGGCTTTTTTTATGCGTGTTGCGATGGGTCTGGCTATAAATGAAGTAAACCGTGAAGAACGTACGATTGAATTTTATAAATTATTGTCTTCATTTAAATTTATGAGTTCAACGCCTACTTTATTTAATTCAGCTACATTGCGCCCTCAGTTATCCTCCTGTTACCTGACAACAGTGCCTGATGATTTAGAGGGAATATATAATTCATTTAAAGATAATGCATTGTTATCAAAATTTGCCGGTGGCTTAGGTAATGACTGGTCAAGGGTGAGAGGGCTGGGCTCACATATTAAAGGTACAAATGGTAAGTCGCAGGGCGTTGTGCCCTTTTTAAAAGTGGCTAATGACACGGCTGTTGCTGTTAACCAGGGGGGCAAGCGTAAAGGGGCTATGTGTGCTTACCTGGAAACCTGGCATATTGATATAGAAGAGTTTTTAGATCTGCGAAAAAACACCGGTGATGAGCGCCGGCGTACCCATGATATGAATACCGCTAACTGGGTGCCAGATTTATTTATGAAGCGTGTGGTAGAAGAAAAAAACTGGACGCTTTTTTCACCTGAAGAAACACCCGAGCTACATGAATTATTTGGCTCTGAATTTGAAATAGCTTATGAGGTATATGAAGAAAAGGCAGCGCGGGGGGAAATTAAATTATTTAAAACACTTAATGCATTAGAGTTATGGAGAAAAATGCTTGGCATGTTATTTGAAACTGGCCATCCATGGATCACGTTTAAAGACCCGTGCAATGTGAGATATACAAATCAGCATTTAGGTGTAGTGCATAGTTCAAATCTTTGTACAGAAATAACTCTGCACACAAATGATAATGAAGTCGCCGTGTGTAATCTTGGCTCAGTTAATCTTGCCGCCCACGTGGATGAAAATGGACTGAATATGGAGATGTTAGAAAAAACCATTAATACCGCGATTAGAATGCTGGATAACGTTGTGGATTATAATTATTATTCTGTGCCCCAGGCGAGAAACTCTAATTTGCGACATCGGCCAACAGGGCTAGGTATTATGGGTTTTCAGGATGCATTGTACAAATTAAATATTGCATACAATGGTGAGCAGGCTGTTGAGTTTGCTGATATGTCTATGGAAGCAGTTAGTTATTATGCAATAAAAGCTTCATCAAATCTGGCTGCGGAACGGGGGCAGTATTCCAGTTACCCGGGCTCTTTATGGAGCCAGGGGATTTTACCTTTTGACTCACATAATAAAATGATAGTTGAGCGGGGAAACTATATTGAGTGTGACACCAGCAGTACGCTGGACTGGGATGAATTAAGAGCAACCGTGTTAAAGCAGGGCATGCGTAATAGTAATTGCCTGGCGATAGCGCCTACGGCAACTATTTCAAATATATGTGGTGTGAGTCAGTCGATAGAGCCAACATATCAAAATCTTTACGTTAAATCTAACTTGTCCGGTGAGTTTGTTGTGGTTAATGAATATCTTGTAAGGGCGCTTAAAGAAAAAAACCTCTGGGATGAAGTGATGGTTAATGACCTTAAATACTATGACGGTTCAGTTGAAAATATAGATCGAATTCCACAGGAAATTAAAGAATTATATGCAACCGCTTTTGAAATTGATACACGTTGGTTAATTGAAGCAGGCGCGCGTCGTCAAAAATGGATTGATCAGTCCCAGAGTTTAAATTTATATATGGCGGAGCCTTCCGGTAAAAAACTTGATCAATTATACAAATTAGCCTGGGTGCGTGGTTTAAAAACAACTTATTATCTGCGTTCGATTGGTGCAACGCATATGGAAAAATCAGTTAATCAATCTGAACCTGTTGAGCATGAAACAGTGAATGTGTGTTCAATACTTGATCCAGAGTGTGATGCCTGTCAATAAGCCAGGTTAATTAATAATGCACCCTGGTTCTTATTGTCAGGGGAATCGGAAAAAAATAAAAGGTAATAGTCATGTTAAATTGGGATGATCCAGTTGCATCATTTTCAAATGCAACTAAAGCAGGAACAACAGAAAAAAGCAATTCAGAAAATGACATGTTACATGTGGAGCAGGCATTAAAACTAAATGAAGAAAAGAAATCAGAGTTAAAGCTGCCGCCTGAAGCGCTTGAACCTGTGCGAGCAGATGATAAAAGAGTTATCAATGGCAAGACAGATATTAATCAGTTGGCACCGTTTAAATATCCGTGGGCCTGGGAATTCTGGCTTAATGCTAATCGTAATCACTGGACGCCACTGGATATTAATATGTCTAAAGATGTGCATGATTATCATCATCGTTTAACGCTAGAAGAAAAACACGTATATGAAAACGTACTGTCATATTTAACAACCTCCGACATACTGGCAATGCGTAATGTGGGGCTCGCAGTAATGGAAAAAATGACAGCACCTGAATTACAGATTTATCAGGCACGTCAGGTGTATGAAGAAGCGCTACATACCTGGACTTACCAACATTGTATTGAGTCAATTGGTCTTGATCAGGGTGAGATATATAATCGCTATCGAGTTGTACCCGCCATTAATGGCAAGATACAAATGGCAAATGAAAAAATAAACTCTGTATTACGTCCTGATATAGATCTAAAAGATAAAGATGAGTTAGAAAATTTTGTTATGTCATATACTTTTTTTGCCGGTATATTTGAAGGTTGCTGGTTTTATAATGGATTTAGCCCCATCTTTTCACTACAGCGGCGAGGTCTGATGACAGGCACAGCAGAGCAGTTGCAGTATATTATGCGAGACGAGGTTTTACATTGTGCTTTTGGCATACGTGTTGTTAATCAGATTGTTCTGGAGAATGATGTAAAGCTTGATCCAAAGTTGATTTCTAATATGTGGCAGGAAGCCGAAGCCTGTGAAATTGAATATGCTAATTACATTATGTGTGACCCCATTCTGGGCTATACAGCAAAAGATCATGTGGAGCAGTTTCGTTATATTGCTAATCGCCGAGCTAAATCTTTAAAACATGAAGCTCCCTTTCCGGGAGCAAAAAATACATTAAGCTGGCTGGATGAGCAGGCAAATATGCGAAAAGAAAAAAACTTTTTTGAAACACGGGTTACAGAGTATCAGACGGGGGGCGGGCTTAAGTGGGACTAAGAGTGCATGTCATTAGAGGATTAACGAAGGTCTTTAGCTCTGGTTTTAGCTGTTACTTCATGGCAAAAGATTCTTCGCTAACGCTCAGAATGACAGGGTGGGGTGGTAATGCTGCTTAGCATTAATGCTATAAGTTTAAATTTTATTAAACCTGTTATTCAGGGTGTTAGAGAAAATCTTGCCCCTCTGGTTGAGTGCTGCTATTTCATGGGAGCAAGTTCTTTGTTAGCGTTCAGAATGATAAGGTGAAAGTAATACCGGTAAAGTTAAATGTCATGAGTTTAAATTCTATCAAACCTGTCACTTAAGGTGCTAACGAAAGGGTTTTGACTCTAATTCAGTATTGTTAGTTCATGGTAAAAGATTCTTCGCTAACGCTCAGAATGACAGGGTGGGGTGGGTAATGCTGTTTAATATATTAATGCTATAAGTTTAAATTCCATTAAGCCTGTTATTCGGGGTGTTAGAGAAGGGCTTTGCCTTTCTGGTTGAGTGCTGTTATTTCATGGCAGTAGATTTTTTGTTAGTGCTCAGAATGACAACGTGAAAGTAATGCTGATAAAGTTAAATGTCATGAATTTAATTTTCATCAAGTCTATCACCCGAGGTGGTAACGAAGGGGCTTTAGCTCTAGTTCAGTATTGTTATTTCATGGTAGCAGATTCTTCGCCGGTGCACAGAATGACAGAGTGGGGGTAATGTTGTTTAACGTTAAGACTATAAGTTTAAATTCCATTAAGCCTGTCATTCGAAGTGTTAATTAAGGGTTTTTAATTCTGTGAGTGCTGTTATTTCATGGCAGTAGATTTTTTGCTAGTGCTCAGGATGACGAAGTGAAAGTAATGTTGTTAAAGTTAAATATATAAACTTTAACGTTCATCAGGTCTGTCATCCTGAGCACTAGCGAAGGATCTGATCCCCGACTAATGCCTGTGCGTGAGGCTCTCCCTAATACTCAGAGTAGCAAATGTATAATTGCAGACATTTAACCTTTATAAATTTATGGTTGAATCTATATTAGAAATCAATTAAATTTCACGCGCCTTTCAGGCTCCCCCCCAATGAAATATTATAGAGAGATTTAAAGATGTTAGATGCTACTGCAATTTTAGCGGTTTTTGGTGTGATTGGATCAATTACAGTGTTTGGTGTTCTCGGATATCGAATTACTCGTTTAATGAAGACCTGTAATTCAGAAGAATTATAAGTTTTTGCCACAGAGGTAAGGTTTTACAGAGGTATATATTGGCTTTTCCCAGGTATCTCTCCTGGATAAAGATTAAATAAAAATGACTTCCCTTATCTTTGTGGTAATCATTCTTAACCTGTTTGGGTTAGTCTGTTGTCAACTAAACAGGTTTAACTCGAAATTTTCCTACATCTACAGAGCAAACAATAACTCGGGTTGCAGCGCTAATTTCATCTGCCTTCGCATCTTTATGTATTTCAACTTTCCATTCAATGCCAGAGTACTGAGTCGTTCCGGTTTTTAGTAAATTAATATCCTGCTGCAATACAAATTCATAACCCACTAAATCACTGCTGTTGTCTTTACTGGGTATATCGGCATTCTGCATTTTTTTTAATGGTTTCCATAATATAAGGGTAATAATTACCGCGCAAATAGCGCTGCTGGCGATACCGATTTCCCAGGTTTCATTAAGTATTCCTGCCAGCATTAGCAGCCCGGTAATAATGCTGCCGATACCACCAAATAATAAAATACCCGTAACAAGCCCGGTGCTTACTTCAATTACTAGCATTAAAAAACCAAGCATGATCCAGAACTCGGCCTGATGAGTATTGATATATTCAGCAATCATATTTATAACTCGGTTGATTTCTTATTAATGGCGTTAATAATTGTCATGGCTTCCGCTACCATGTTGGAGGCACTTGTCTGATTTTCTGGAAGTAATACAACAGACGACTCTTTTGCAATGGCCTGTTTGGCTTCAATGGCCTGGCCTGCCAGATCGAGCTGAATGGCTTTTTGTCCTTCAGCTGTATCGGCGACTTTACCGATGGTTTCAATTGCTTTTGCTTTTGCATTGGCAACAGCAATAATGGCCTGGGCTTCACCTTCAGCGCGAAGAATCTGTTCCGCTCTATCTGCTTCAGCCGTTAATACGATTGCACGTTTTTGTCCCTCTGCTACATTAATGGCTGATTGGCGCTCTCCTTCAGATTCTAAAATAGAGGCGCGTTTATCACGTTCGGCTTTCATTTGACGTTCCATTGCTTCGAGCACTGAGCGGGGTGGCTCAATGTCTTTTATTTCATAGCGTAAAACCTGTACGCCCCAGGGCTCTGCAGCCAGGTTTATACTATTGACAATATTGATATTTAAACTGTCTCGTTCTTCAAAGGTCTTATCTAAATCAATTTTACCAATTTCAGAACGCATGGTGGTCTGTGCTAACTGGGTAACAGCATAAGCATAGTTATCTACGCCGTAAGATGCCTTGTAAGGGTCAAGTACTTTTAAATAAAGTACGCCATCGACAATAAGTGAGATGTTATCTTTAGTGATTGCGCCCTGGCTAGGTACATCCGCAGCTTGTTCTTTTAATGAGCGGTCGTAGGAAACTTTATCAATGAAAGGAATCATAAAATTTAAACCAGCTTCCATGGTTTGGTTGTATTTACCAAATCGTTCTACAATGAAGGCTCGGTTCTGTGGCACAAATTGAATTGATTTTTTTAATAAAATAAAAATAAGGATGGCCAGGCCAACCCAGAAATTTAATATTAAGCCTAATATTTCTTCAATAATCATATCTTCTAATTCCTTTATGTTGCAGTATGGTTTTAATCATTAAGTATTTCAAAAATGGCATTACACAGTTGCTCGGTATCTTGCTGGTCAATGATGTAAGGAGGCATTAAATAAATTAGTTTACCAAATGGTCTAATCCATACTCCTTTATCTACAAAAGCGGCTTGAATGATTTTCATGTCAACTGCTTCCATGCACTCAACCACAGCAATTGCGCCAAGTACCCGAACATCTTTGACTTTGGTAAGCGTAACGCATTTTTCCAGCGCAGCAGAAAGCCATGATTCAATCTTATTTATTTTAGTCTGCCAGTTAGATTGTTGTAAAATTTTAATGCTGGCATTTGCTGCTGAACAGGCAAGTGGGTTGGCCATAAAGGTAGGCCCATGCATAAACACCCCCGGGTCACCATTAGAGATAGTTTGAGCAACCTCTGTATTGGTCAGTGTTGCTGCAAGTGTTAAATAGCCACCGGTGAGTGCTTTACCAATACACATGATATCAGGTTCAATCTGGCTAAATTCGCAGGCAAATAATCTACCAGTGCGACCAAAGCCTGTAGCGATTTCATCAAAAATTAACAGGACATTAAATTCATCACAAAGTGCGCGTGCCTTATTTAAATAATCAGCAGAATAAAAGTGCATGCCACCCGCGCCCTGAACAACCGGCTCGAGAATAAAAGCGGCTAATGTTGCGTGGTGTTGTTCAAGTGCCGTTGTCAGGTTTTTCAGGTCAGTTTCATTACAGGCTTCACCAAAAGGGCTGGTAGGGGAATCAATAAAAACCTGTTGAGTAAGTGACTGGTTAAATAAGCTGTGCATACCCGTTATCGGATCACAAACCGACATGGCGCCAAAGGTGTCGCCGTGATAGCCGCTACGAAGGGTTAAAAATTTCTGCTTATTAGTCTGTTGCTTATCGTGCCAGTATTGAATAGCCATTTTCATTGCAACTTCTACGGAGACTGAGCCGGAGTCACTAAAGAAAACAGAGTTTAGTGGTGCGGGGGTAATATCCACCAGTGTGCTGGCCAGCTCAACCGCCGGGGGGTGGGTTAAGCCACCAAACATAACGTGGCTCATGCTTTTAAGCTGATTTTCCAGAGCAAGGTTCAGCTCCGGGTGGTTATAACCGTGAATGGCGCTCCACCAGGACGACATACCATCAATAAGCTCCCTGCCATCGGCAAGCTGGAGGCGTACACCACTGGCGGAAACAACAGGATACACTGGTAAATCACTACCCAGAGCAGAGTAGGGGTGCCAGATGTGTTGTTTGTCCTGCTCTAGTAGTTGCTGGTATAAATCCATATCTCTTGATGTTGTTCAGGGTGGCTATTTAAACAGATTATTACCTTACCTTATGCTTATGGTAAGGTCGATAGTTTGCTATAACAAACGCGTTATTTTCTGCTATTGCTTAGAAAACAGAGAATTACATGAAGTATATAGATATAGATAGTGAAGTGTTAGATGACGAAAGAGCTATACCGCACAGAAGATGAGTCTGGTTTAATTGTTGTAACTGAGCAGGCTGATAAAAGAATCTTAAGCTTTGCTTCAGATTTGCAGCAAAGCTGTATTTATAAACATAAGCCATATTATCTGGTGCATGAATATACTCAAATTATGTTGTTAGGGCTGGTTTTTGTTAAGGCAAAAAACACGGCTTTAAACGTGACTATTCTGGGGCTAGGTGGTGGCGGGCTGGTACAGTGTTTACAGCACTTTTATTCGCAATTAAAAATACAGGTGGTGGAAATCAGGCAAGCAGTGATTGATATTGCCTATGAATGGTTTTATTTACCAGAAGTAAAAAGTTTGCATGTACACTGTGCCGATGCAAATGATTATATAAAGCAAACTAAACCCGCCAGTATTGAATTGCTATTAAGTGACCTGTATGAAGCGCGGGGCATGAGTGAAACGCAGGTGCAGGCCGATTTTATTGCCGAGTGCTATAAAGCACTGAGTGATAATGGCTGGATGGTTATTAATTTCCATAGCCTGCCGGAAAACACATCACCAGTGATGAAAGCAATTAAATCTCTGTTTTTAGAAGTTTATGTTTGCGATGTTTATAAAGGGAACTGGGTCCTGTTCTGTGGTAAAACTAAACTGAGTTTTAATAAAAGTGAGTTTAAAGCACGGGCTAAAGAATTGGCTAAACATGTTGATATGCCACTAATGTATTATTTTAAACAGTTAAAAAAGTATAGAGGGTAGTGCTGGTGTGCTGAATGTTAACCGAAGGATCGAGTATAGTAAATAATCAGAGCAGAGAGTAATGCCAGGTAATTACTTGCCCAGGATTAGTATAAGCAGAGCCCCTGTCATCCTGAGCGTTAGCCGAAGGACCTAATGTAGTGAACAATCAGAACAGAGAGTAACGCCCGATAATTACTTGCCCAGGATTAGTATAAGCAGAGCCCCTGTCATCCTGAGCGTTAGTCGAAGGACCTAATGTAGTGAACAATCAGAACAGAGAGTAACGTCCGATAATTACTTGCCCTGAATTAGTATAAACAGAACCTCTGTCATCCTGAGCGTTAGTCGAAGGATCTAATGTAGTGAACAATCAGAACAGAGAGTAACGTCCGATAATTACTTGCCCTGAATTAGTATAAACAGAACCTCTGTCATCCTGAGCGTTAGCCGAAGGACCTGATGTAGTGAACAATCAGAACAGAAAGTAACGCCCGATAATTACTTGCCCAGGATTAGTATAAGCAGGCCCCCTGTCATCCTGAGCGTTAGTCGAAGGATCTAATGTAGTGAACAATCGGTACAGAGAGTAACGCCAGATTATGATCTGATCATAAGAACAGAGTAAAAGGCCATTATTACAATGAATAAAACCATTCAAATCATACTAGTGTTGCTGGCAGTGCTGTCAATCTCCTGTATACCAAAAACATCTGATTTTACTGAAGTAAAATCAGAAAAGGATACAGAAGTTGTCGTGTATATATATCGGCCCCATTCCATGTCTAATATAATGGTATCCCCCGATTTATTAGTCGATAATAAAAAACAAACCGAAATAAAAAATAACAGCTATTCATATATATTGGTCCCCCAGGGAAAGCACGTAATAAAACTAGATCTTGCAGGGCGTTATTCAGGTATGCAGATGCTAGATTTAAATATAAAAAACACAACTTACGTAAGAGTGAATACGTCATTGAAGTTTGAAACAGGAAAACCATACAGTCGAAGCTTTAGCATTGAAAAAATTAAAAAAGAAATAGCGCTTCCTGAAATAAGAAAAACAACGCACAACAACGGGTATATAAAAAAAATAGCAAAAAATAAGTTAAAAAATGATGAGGCAGTAAAAAAAGATCAGTTCTCAATATCAAAAACTAGAAACCCCTTTGGTAAATAGTAAGGGCTGT
The DNA here is from genome assembly GCA_016744065.1 of Gammaproteobacteria bacterium. Classification (GTDB taxonomy): domain Bacteria; phylum Pseudomonadota; class Gammaproteobacteria; order SZUA-229; family SZUA-229; genus SZUA-229. Next base: position 11,347 of record JADGFA010000019.1, on the reverse strand, counting down.
TTAATGTTAATACTATCGTATGTACATGCTTTGTCGTATTAAAACCAGTGCAACAGGTCATGCCGTTATGGTTGAAAATATCATCTCTGTCGTTCTGAGCGTAGCCGAAGAACCTGGTGTCATAATCTAACAGTTCTTAATTAAGCTTAAAGACTGCCGTTAATAAGTAACATATCTCTTTTATTATGTGTAAGACTAATAAAAGTCAGAAAATTAATTTGTTGGTGCGTAAGTCAATCCCCCAAAATAGATAACTTTGATGTTCGCTCTACAGGATTAGACTGTTTTGTAGGAAAATCCCTACAAAATTAAAATTGAATGTAAAAGATATTGCTGATAATCTCTGAAGCAATAAGTTTATAGCTGGCTTAGTAAGGGCTTATTGAGAATCATAGTTCTGTGTTGTATACAAACAGAAATAATAATTAAATCGTGTGTGGTTTTTTACTGCGATTTATAAGCAGGGAAATGAGTATCTTCATCTTAAGTGGTCTTGTGTCTACAGGTTTATCTTCTTTGAGCGGTCTTATTGTGGCTGTTGCAACTGCTGTTAATTTCTCTTTTTCTACATATAAAAATACCTCATAGAGTAGTTCAGAGAGATATGTCATAAAGTAAAAAATCACTTTTGTGTGTTTTTAAGTGGGTTTATCGTTTAAAAGCGTAATCAAAAACTAATATATTAAGAATAAAAGTAGCGTTATGAATAAAAACAATCTTAAAGCAAATTTTTTCAGTTTAGCATTTCTGGTTTTAATGGCAGTAATAATATCCTCGCAGGCCAGTGCAACCACCACTTTATTTGAAAAAAATGACTTACAGATTGTCATAACCCCCGATGGGTTCCCGATTATATGGATGAATGAAAAGAAGTATGGGGTTGATTTTGCTTTTGATTCATCACTGGTATCCGTTTGTCCTCTTCTTTGTTCTTTAATAACTGAAAGTGGAGAGTCAGTCAGTTTTTCTACATTCAGGGTTTTCCAGGTTAGTACATACGTCAGCGTAACGGTTTATTATGATGCAAATGGGAATATAGTCGCTACGTCTGAAGTGAATAATACGCCTCCGTCACCGCCAGCCTGGGCTTCACGCTCTGAAGTGGGTACATTTAACTCAACTGAAGTTGGTAACATTGGCGGTTCGTTTACAGTTACGCCTGCAGGTTCAGCTAGTTATTCAGTGCCTATAGAAACGCCTCCTGGTACAGCAGCTGCGCAGCCAAGTGTTGCCGTTTCGTATGATAGCCAGTCAGGTAGTGGCACCCTTGGTCTGGGCTGGTCTTTATCGGCGTCTTCACAAATTACAAGATGCCCTAAAACAATTGCTCAGGATGGTGAAGCATCAGGCATTAGCTATGGTGGGATTAGCATAATTAATGGTCCATATATAGGGTATTCAAGGTTCTGCCTTGATGGTCAAAGGTTAATGGCCGTTAATGGCTCATATGGTGACAACGGGACTGAATATAGAACTGAGAACGGTAATGGTGTAAGGGTGTTCTCATATGGTCAAACAGGCACGTCTCATTCTGTCCCGGGTTTTGTTTTTTATCGGGATTCAGGCCCAGAAAAGTTTATAGTTCATGCAAGAGATGGCTCGCAGAGTGAGTATGGTTATACCGATGATTCGCGTATAGAAAGAATTGGTGGCAGTGGCGTAAAAGACTGGTTAATAAATAAATCGACAGATCAGTTTACGAATTACATTACCTATAGCTATAACGAAGATAATGTTAATGGCGATGTTAATATTGCTAGAATTGATTACGCGGGAAATACAGATAACACCATTTTACCCAATTCATCCGTGAGGTTTTCTTATGAAGGCAGGTATGATACCTATCCTTCGTACAATAGCGGTTCAAAATATCAAACACTTAAGCGCCTTAGAAAGATAGAAACTTACTTAAATACGACTAAATTATTAACATATAATTTTTATTATAAAAATGTAAATAATGAAATTGTTAAGAAAACATACCTGACATCGATTGAAAAATGTAATACCAGTGCGTGTTTGAACAGTCTCAATATTGATTGGCAGGAAACGCCAGGTGTAACAGGTATAGAAAGTATTTTAGGGTTATGTGCTGATGGGTCTACGGCTTATACCAAATGTAATGATCAGAATAATTTTGTACATATAAGATACCCTGATATTAATGCTGATGGATTTAGTGATGTTTGTTATCGCGGTGATTATGGCATTGCATGTCATATTAGTGATGGCGTTGGTGGATACACCTATGTCCCAACATCAATGTGTGGCGATGGGCAAGTTTACGAAGACTGTGACTATGGTGTCCCTGATTCAGAGAACTTCAGTACAATTTCCTATGTAGATGCTAATGGTGACGGAATGCTGGATATTGTGTTCCGTGGTGATATGGGACTAGAAGCACATGTATGGAATGGTAGCGGGTTTACGCCTCATATAACTAAAAGCAATATATGTAGCAACGGTAATAGTTGTGATTCAGATAATATTCCATATATTCATTTTGCTGATATAAATGCTGATGGTTTTGCAGATTTTTGTTATCGGGGTGATACAGGCATAAGCTGCCGGTTAGGTTCTGCTAATGGTTGGGGTGCTGAAAAAGTATCTGATATATGTGCAAATGGTTCAGGCCTGTATGGCGGATGTAATGATAATGATAATTGGGCAACCATAAGTTATGTCGATATGACAGGCGACGGTGTGCTTGAGCTGGTTTATCGCTCAGATAGTGGTATGCGGGTTGCATTCTGGTCATCGAGTGGTTTTGTTGGAGGTGATAATGGAGTCACTACCTGTGCTAGTGGACAGGCTGGCTGCAATGATATGGATAATTATAGTTATATCCGCCATCCAGATATTAATGGTGATGGATTAAGCGATCTATGTTATAGAGGTGACTCAGGTATTCGGTGTCACTTTGCTAATGGCGATAACTGGAATGCGAGTGCAGATATCGTAACTGATATATGTGGCACTAATTCCGGCAAGTATGGGCAATGTAATGACAGTGATAATTATACAACTATTCAGTATACGGATTTTAATGCTGATGGCTTAAGTGATCTGGTATTTAGATCAGATAATGAAGGTATTAAAGTCTTTTTGTATGATGGCGCTACTTTTAGTGAGCATGCAGACTCCACATTGAATGGTCTCTGCTCAACAGGCTCTGTTTTAGGTTATATATGTAATGATCAAAATAATTACAACACAATAAGTTTTGCAGATTTTAATGGTGATGGTGAATCAGACTTCGTATACCGTAGTGATGTTAAAGGCATAATCACTTATATACAAAATGATTATAAACAACCACTGGTTACTAAAATTACAGATAGTTTTGGTATTGAACAATCTGTAAAGTACAGCTCATTAACAGATAAAAACATTCATACTAAAGGTTCATCTGCGAATTATCCGCAACAGGACATACAGTTTCCGCAATATGTTGTTTCTGAAAAAGTTACGACAGATGGGCTATCAGGTACAACAAAAACGACCTATAGGTATGAAGGTGCCAGGATAGACAGGCAGGGGCGTGGTCAGTTAGGCTTTGCTAAAACAATATCAACAAATACTCAAACGAATTTAGTGACAGCGGTTAACTATTACCAGGCATATCCATTTACCAGTATGGTAAAAAATGAAACGCAGGTGTTAAACGGTAAAGTGTTGAGTTATACAAGCAATATACCCGCATCTTTCTCGTTAGGAAATAACCGTGAGCTGGTTTATGTCGCTACTAAACATGTAGAAGCATACGACTTAAACGGCTTGCATATAAGTACCGTTACCACAGTAAATGAAATTAATGGTAATCCTAATGGTGATATCACAGATGTGACTGTAACAACACAAGATGAAACTAACACAACTGAAACATACAGTACTATTACGCATAATAATTATCTGGATAGTGATTTAGGTGACTTTAATCGAGAGAGCCTGGTTACCTCCAGTACGGTTAAAAAAATAAGCCCTTTAGGCGCTTCACCTACGGTGACTCAGAACCTTTTATATACTAATAAGTACAAAATTTTATCTGAATCAGGTTCAGTTAATGATGGAGCTGAACACACTGGTATAACCAAAACCTATGGTTATGACAGTTTTGGTCATATAAATTCAACTACTATTACTGCGCCTGATATAGAAACACGCGTTGTGACAACAGAATACGATGCACGCGGACAGTTCGCATTAAATGTCACTAATGAAATGGGGCATGAGGTTAATACAACGTATGATGCCCGTTATGGTGTGCCGTTAACAAAAACCGATGCAAATGGTCTGGTTACTACCTACCAGTATGATAACTGGGGTGAAGTAACCGATGTGTATGCGCCCGGTGGAAATACAACTCATACAGATAAAAGCTGGTGTCAGGTAAACTGTACATTACCTGCAATTAACACCAGTGTTGCGGCCCAGCTTGCTAAGTTTAGTAGCACAACCAGTGTTGCAGGTGGTGGCTCATTAATTAAGTATGCACCTGATGTAACGACTTACTATGATAAGTTGGGTCGTGAAATACGCAAACAAACCACTAACTTTAAAAATGAAACTGTTCTGGTGGATACGGCTTATGATGATTTAGGACGTGTTGTGGCACAGACGCAACCGTACTTCATTGGCGATGATAAAAATGAAACAAACAGTACATACGATACATTAAGTCGCATTGTAAGCAGTGTTGTTCCCGGTGAAGGCACAACAACGGTTACTTACAATGATATTCAGTTTAAATCTACCAGCACACGTGTTGCAAACAACCCTGTAACAGGAATAGCCGATACCCAGGTTAGCAGTGAAACAAAAAATGTAATTGGCCAGATACAGAGTAATACCGATACTGATGGCAATGTATTGTTTTACGAATACGATGCACAGGGTAATAAAATTAAAACATTAATGCCCAGTGTTTCAGCCGATGGTTCAGTGGTTGCAGATTTAAAAGGCACAGTGATTACGATTGGTTATGATGTATTTGGTCGTAAAGAAAGCATGGATGACCCGAACATGGGCCATTGGTCGTACACTTATGATTCCACCAGTAAGTTGCGAACACAGACCGATGCACTTGGTCAGGTAACAAGCATGAACTATGACCGTTTGGGTCGTATGGTTGATCGCACTGATAGTGATGGCAGAAAAACATTTTGGACATATAATGATGATAAAGTTGCTGGTGATACGCCTGATACTATGTCAGTGGGTAAGTTAGATGTGGTGTACCAGCAGGACAGTACGGGCTTTGAAGAATATCGCCAAAGTATAAATTATACTGCGGATTTAGGCCTGATTGATTTCACATCAACCACGATTGAAGAAGGTGATGTTAGCAACAGTAATAGAGTGACATATGTAACCCAGTCGCAATATGATGAATTTCATCGTCCTGAAACGGTGAGTTATCCTGAGACCTCTACGGGAAAGCAACTGCAATTAAAATATGTTTATACCAATGGCACCCTGACAGAAGTAAATAAAGAAGACGGTACGTTAAGTTACTGGCAGGCAAAAGATGTTAATGCTAAAGGTGATATAACTCTTGCGAGTTACGGGGTTAACTCGGTAAATCCGTCGGGTGTTATTAGCCAGGCCAGAGGGCATGATGTTGCGGGCAGGTTAACCTTCCTTGATTATGCGCATGGTTTGTCAACGTTATATAATGCAAGCTATCAGTATAATGGTTTAGGTTCACTTGTTTCACGCGAGAGTTTACGTGATAACACGATAAACTCACGTGACGAAAAATATTATTACGACAGCTTGCAACGACTTACCAGTGTTGAAATAAACGGAATTACCGATGCGAAGGAATTTACCTATGATGTACTGGGTAATATTCGCAGCAAAAATAACTTGGGTACGTATGAATACAGTGGAGCAAAACCCCATGCGGTTAGCCGTGTAAATAATGTAGATTATATCTACAACGCTAATGGTGCCATTGTAACCGGCGGAAACAGAACGGTAAGCTGGACCGCGTTTAATAAGCCTGCATCCATAACGAAAAATGGCGTGGGTTATTCCACCTTTAATTATGGCCCGAGTCGGGCGCGTTACAGACAGTACAGTTATGATAATTCTGATGCAACAAAAGCAGCAACCACAATTTATGTCGGTGGTAGTTATGAAAAAGTCACAGAAAACGGTGTAACCAAACACAAGCATTACATAAAAGTGGGTGGTAAAACCATTGCACAACACACGGTTACACAAACCGTGTCTGATACAGTTGGTGTGGAAAAACTTGAATATTTATTAAGAGATAATCAGGGTTCAAGCGTAGCGGTTATTGATGCCAGTGGTTCAGTAACAGCACAAATGGATTACGATGCATTTGGTGCACGTCGACCTGTTTTGGGTTCGAGTTTAATTACCTCTGTTATAAATGATATCCCCAGGGGTTATACAGGGCATGAGCACTTAACCAATCTGGGTTTAATTCATATGAATGGTCGGGTTTATGATCCACTGCTTGGGCGTTTTTTAAGTGCCGATCCAATCATTCAGTTTAGTAAAAATATTCAGAGTTATAATCGGTTTAGTTATGTGCTGAATAATCCGATGAGTTATACGGACCCTAGTGGGTTTAGTTTGAAAAGATTGGCAAAGTTTGCGGGTGCTACATTTTTAATGGGCACAGGAAATGCTTTTAATTTTTCCATTATGTATTCCAGGCCTGTTAAGCGGGTATTTATGAAGTACCAATGGGCACGGATTGGGTTGAAGGTTGGGGCTGCTGCGGCTGATTCATTATTAGGATGTGGTGGGGCTTGTTCTGCCAGCGCATCAGCTTATTTGACTGATATAAGTGGTGGTAGTTTAGGTGATGTGGTTAAGTCTGCTGGTATTGCTTATGCGTCTTATCATGTGTTGAGTGAATATGTTCATGATATGCCGATAAAAAGTTCAGGGGAAATTATCTTGAAGGTGTTGGCACATGGTGCTGTAGGAGGGGTTGCTAGTTCTTTAGGTGGTGGTTCGTTTAAAGATGGGTTTATAGGTGGTGCTGTTGGGCAGGTGGCTGCATTGTCTGGTTTGTATGGTTTGTTACAAATAGATAAACCCGTGGGTATACAATATGTATATAACGGGGTAGTTGCTTCTATTGTTGGTGGGTCAGTTTCTAGTTTGGCTGGTGGTAGTTTTGAGAGCGGTGCTATTGCTGGACTTTATGGGCGGATGTTTAATGATTTGTCAATCAAGATAAGAAAAAACATTAAAGTGCTTTTGTCAGGTGAGAAAATTGAATTTGAAATAGGTGGTGAAAGTGCTAGTCTTGTTTTTGATTCAGATGGGAATATCGATGGTAACGCTTCTTTAGGTTTTCTATCAGGTCGAGGAAGCTTAAAAAGAGGGCTGATTGAAGCGGGGCTTGATCTTAAGGCAGTGACTGTTAATTTTTCAAATATTTCCACACATTCGATTGACTATTCAATATCAACACCAAAGGTATGGTTCGGAGATTTTTTACCGAAATATGGTGGGACTATAATACTAGATCCAGGTTACCACTTGATGAAAATGCCGGTTGGTATTCTAGGTAGGTATAAAATGGATACAGAGAAAATTAATGAATATAGACAATGAGGACTAAATAGTGAAAATAAAAATTAATAAAAAATTAATACTAATGCTAACTTTTCTTCTAATAAGTCAAAATGTATTTGCTCAGTTAGATGGAAAATGTATTAAAAATGTTGTTTCAGTTTATGTCGATTTCAGAAATGACTTAGATAATGGATTTAAATATCATGATTTTAACAAGTTAAAGAACGATTTTGTAAGCAAGGGTATGTCACTGGAATTAGCTAATGCTAAAGCGAAAAGGTATTTTGCAAGGATGGATGAATACCAAAAATCAGTTACATCGGTCAAGGGTGTATATGTTTATTGTAACGATGAGAAGACAGTTGTTTATTTAGAAATAGTAAATAATGAAAAATACCTGCTTGGAGATACGTTGTTTTTTGAGATTAATAGTGAAAATAAAATTAGTACGGTGTCTTTTGAATACCTGGTGGATGTGAAAGAATCAAGAGAATTAGGTGCTTTTAAGTATAAAAAAATTGAAAATGTAAATTTTAATTAATAATTAATCGGGGTCAGAGCCAATGCCAGTAAGTTAAGCTCTAAGCTGTTCATTATAAAGCACTTTTATAAGCTGGAAAATGTATATCATTCTTAATGTTTTTCAGCTTTCTGGGTGCTGTTCTACCCAGCCTAATCGACTCTATTGTTCTACTGATGTAACTTATTGTTCGATGAATAAGTAATGTAACATCAGGCTCATACTGAACTATTAATTGCACAATACGATGCTTCAGTAATCGGGGTCAGAGCACAATTCTTTCTAATATTCGAAGTTGATGATGTTTGTTTTTAATTGAAAGGAATGAGTTAGGATTACATTTAGCAGTTACA
>JADGFA010000019.1:0-2811 GCA_016744065.1 Gammaproteobacteria bacterium | reverse complement strand
ATTAAAAAGCAAGCTCTGTCCCCGAGTGATACAAGCTTATGCGGTAAATTAAAAGGAGTTAATTTATGGCCAGAAAGCCGAGGTTTAATCTTGTTGGTGGAATTAATCGGGGTCAGAGCACAATTCTTTCTAATATTCGAAGTTAATGATGTTTGTTTTTGATTGAAAGGAATGAGTTAGGGTTATATTTAACAGTTATAGTGGAATCACTACAGAGGACAGAGATTAAAAAGCAAGCTCTGTCCCCGAGTGATATAAGCTTATGCGGTAAATTAACAGTAATCGGCAGTAATCGGGGTCAGAGCACAATTCTTTCTAATATTCGAAGTTGATGATGTTTGTTTTTAATTGAAAGGAATGAGTTAGGATTACATTTAGCAGTTACAGTGGAGTTCACTACAGAGGGCAGAGATTAAAAAGCAAGCTCTGTCCCCGAGTGATACAAATTTATGCGGTAAATTAAAAGGAGTTGATTTATGGCCAGAAAGCCGAGGTTTAATCTTGTTGGTGTGCCGCAGCATATAATGCAGCGAGGTAATAATCGTGAGCCCTGTTTCTATACTGAAGATGATTATTTGTTTTATCTTGAATGTATAGATGCTTTTTCTAAAAAATATAATTGCTCAATCCATTCATATGTTTTGATGACAAACCATGTGCATCTGTTAGTGACGCCTCAGCAGACTGAATCGGTATCTAAAATGATGCAGTCAGTAGGCGCTAAATATGTTCGTTATATTAATAGAACATATAAAAGAACAGGCACATTGTGGGAGGCCGTGTTAAATCGAGCTTAGTTGAAACCGATAAATATTTTTTAATTTGCATGCGTTACATCGAGTTGAACCCAGTTAGAGCAGGTATGGTTGAGCTGCCGAGCGAGTATAGGTGGTCGAGTTATCGAGCTAATGGTTATGGAGAGTATGCTTGGTGCATTACGCATCACCCCGTATATAGTGAACTATCTAAAAATAGTCATGATCGATTATATAAATACCGAGAACTGTTTTTAAATGCATTAAATTATGATCAGTTGCATGAGATTCGATCTTCGTTAAATCATGAACTGGTTTTAGGTGAAAGTCGCTTCAAGGAAAAAATTGAAGCTATGACAAATAGGCGAGTAACTTTAGGTCGGCCAGGGCGTCCAAAAATAAAAGAGTGCGAGATTTTTTATCGTGTATGTTAGAAATAATTGTGCTCTGACCCCGTTAAATGCCTAATTTTGTTGGTGTGCTGCGTATATAATACAGTGAGAAAATAATCTAGAACTGATTTTAAAGGCATTAAATTATGATCCGTTGCATGAGATTCGGTTTTCGTTAAATCATGAGCTGGTTTTAGGTGAAAGTCGCTTCAAGGAAAAAATTTAAGCTATGGAAAATAGGCAGCAACTTTAGGTCGGCCAGGGATTCCAAAAATAAAAGAGAGCGAGATTTTTATTGTGTATATTAGAATTAATTGTGCTCTGACCCCGTTAAATAGAAATAAGTAAAAGAATTTATGCGCAAATACTTGCTTTTTATACAGTGAAACAAGAATTTAAATTAAATGTCTATGATGATAAGTTTACTACAGTATGTGGAGAAGGGTTTCCTGTTATTGAAGATATAAGGTCTGAGTAAATTGGCGGGTATATTAAGGTGCCCCTGTTTTTTATTGAAAAGAATGGGTTGGGATTGTATTTAACAGTTATAGTGGAATCACTACAGAGGACAGAGATTAAAAAGCAAGCTCTGTCCCCGAGTGATACAAATTTATCCGGTAAATTAAAAGGAGTTAGTTTATGGTCAGAAAACCGAGATTTAATTTTGTTGGTATGCCGCAGCATGTAATACAGCTGTGTAATAATCGTGAACTCTGTTTTAGAATGTACGATAAACTAGAAGCGATTTTGCTCTGACCCCGTTAAATATTAATGAGTTTTTATATTGATGAGCAAACCTGCTTTGTGACGGCTATGTATGAAAAAAGTTAGTTAAATAATTTTTTGTTTTTTATTGTTTCAAGGAGATAGCATGTTAAATAAGATGTTTTTTATATTGTTTATGTATGTAAGTAGTTTTCAGGCCTTTGCGTATGATTTTGAGCCGGTAGATGTTATTGCTTCTTATGTGGATGAGAATGGTCAACTGGTTGTTGAGAGAAATACAGATAAGTATGGCGTTGATTTTATTATTCCATTTACGATTCATGAATTTTTAAATTTAATGTCAGCAACAGACGGTCAGCAAGCAAACTGGTGCAGTGAGGGTAGTGCAGAGCAGTATATTTCTATCGTCAATAATATTACGGGTGAAGTGGAATCTTTCAGTACGCCACCAACATATTTATGCCCGGATAGTGTATATAGTAATGACGTTGATGTGTTTTATAGAAGGTATGCTTTGCCTAATGGAAGGTATGTATATGCATATTATCCATTGGGAGGTTTGGCTTCTAATGTAGATGGTTATGCTTTTTCCGGTACTTTATACCCTTATTTTGAGGCTTATGATTTTCAAACAGATCAGCCTGAAATCGTTCCTCCTGTTGTTTCTGATGATAGCGGTAATTTAAAGGATGTTTTTTATCCTTATAAAATTGATTTATTTGTTTTAGTGGATTTAATGACGCCGATTGTCAGATTTAATACTGATCAGTTTAGTATTGATTTTTTTGAAAATATAAATCTCAGGGATCTGGAGTGGCAAACAAATGGTGGCGATGCACTAATGTGTATTAAAGGTGAGACCGGGGATAATGGGGTGGTTGAAACATACCATAAAGTAACCAGGAATGGTGAAACTCGTTTAATACCCATTGCCGATG
>JADGFA010000068.1 GCA_016744065.1 Gammaproteobacteria bacterium | reverse complement strand
AATAATAATATTCAAATTTACATCCCCCGTTTGTTTGATTAATTTAAAGTTTTTTATTAAAACAGCTAAAAAAACGCCTTTTTAATTTAATTTCATTGACTTTAATGGGGTGTTTTGAGACTGTCTAGCTCGAGCAGGGAGTCGCATAAATAAGTTGTAAGGAAATACGGCATTAGTATAAAACTTTAAGCGCAGTTAAAGCGCGCAATTATAATTTTGAGGATATTAGTTATGTCACGTGGTATTAAGAAGTCCTTAATAGCTCTATCAATTTCAGGTGCGTTGTTCGCCCCTTCAGCATTTGCAACCAATGGATATTTTGCACATGGTTATAGCACAACAGAAAAAGGTTTAGCAGGCGCAGGTGTTGCCTATTCTTCAGATGCACTAGCATCGGCGACTAATCCAGCAGGTTTGGTTAAAGTGGGGAGTCGCCTGGATATAGGTGCCGCTATTTTTAATCCAAATCGCCAGTATACAGCGGATAACCCCGCTGGAACATCATTGCCAGGTGGGTTTCCTCCGTTCCCATTAACTCCTGGTACATATGAAAGTGAGCATGACCTGTTTTTAATACCCCATATTGGTTATAGCCATATGCTGGACGATGTAAGCGCATGGGGTATTGCTGCTTATGGTAATGGCGGTATGAACAGTGATTATGCAGGCGTTACAAATCAAAATGGTAGTACGGGTACGTATGGTGGTGGTTCAGCGGGTGTGAATCTGGCACAGTTATTCATTAATCTGTCGTATTCAATGCAGTTGAGTGATAAAAATGCTGTAGGTGCAAGCCTTATTATGGCGTACCAGCAGTTTAAGGCTGATGGTGTAGGTTCATTTGCAGCCAATCCAGCAGCTCCATTTCCACCGGGCTTCTCTTCTAATGATAGTGCTTTATCAGGTAATGGCGATGATGCATCGATGGGCTTTGGTATAAAGTTGGGCTGGCAGGGCGATATTACCGATGCAATAACATTAGGTGTTTCATACCAGTCTGAAATTGCAATGGACGAATTTGATGACTATGCAGGTTTGTTTGCTGAGGGAGGTGATTTTGATATCCCTGCAACAGCAACCGTTGGTCTTGCCTGGAAAACAAGTAAGTCATCAACTTTGGTATTTGATATTCAGCAAATTTATTACAGTGATGTCACTTCACTTGCAAATGGTGTTGAAGGTTTGTTTGCCTGTGGTCAGGCGAGATCAAATGGTAGTGATAGTAACCAGTGTTTAGGTGGTGCAAATGGTGCCGGTTTTGGCTGGGATGATATGACTGTGTTCAAATTAGGTTATGAATGGGGTAAAGATATTACCTGGCGTGTAGGTGTTAGTCATGGTGAACAGCCTATTGCTGATAATCAGGTATTATTTAATATATTGGCTCCTGCTGTTATAGAAACACATGTTACAGCCGGTTTTACGATGCCGTTAAGTTCAGATTCAGAAATTTCTTTTGCAGCAATGTATGCGCCTAGTAATGAGGTTACCGGGCCAACTCAGTTTGATAATAATCAAACTGTTTCTTTAGAAATGGATCAGTTTGAAATTCAGGGTACCTACACAATGAAGTTCTAAATTAACTAACATTTTTTTAGACTGATATAAAAGGCCGTACTTCAAAAAAGTACGGCCTTTTTTTGTTGAGAGGAAATGGCTAACAGGCAGCAGAATAATTAAATGTATCTCGTTAGTTTTTTATTAACTGCTTATATAATAGCAGTTAATAATATTTCCATTGACAAGTAACAGGTCGGCCGTTATTTTGGCCCCACGTTATTTATACGTGATCTCAATATAAAATACACCTTATTAAATTAAGGGGACGGAGTTATTAAAATGAAAATAAAATTACTAACGAAAATTGCACTGGCAATGTTAGTTGGCGTGGTTGTAACTACTGCTCAGGCGGCTCAAACTTACTTGCCTTTTGCATTGGCATCGAATGATACAGGTACTATTGCTGAAAAAATAGAAGGTACTAAAAAGGCATTACTGGATAATGGTTTTGATATTGCAGGTGAATATGCGCCATACAAAGGTGCCTATGTTGTTGTTGTGACGAATGGTGAGTTAAAGAAGGCGGCTGCGTCGCAACCACGTGGTGGTTATGTTGCTGCTCAACGTATTTCTTTAACAGAAGTGGGTGATAAAGTTCAGGTTTCTTACACTAATCCAGCTTATATGTCATATGCATATCGTGTTAATAATAAATTATCTCAAACAGTTACTTTGCTGAAAAAAGCATTGGGGCATATACAGGATTTTGGGCCTGCTGAAGCAATGGATAGCGACGATTTAAATGATTATCACTATACATTTGGTATGGAGTATTTTGATGAACCTTTAGAATTAAATTCAAAGGGTAGCTACAGTGCGATGGTAGCTGAAATTCAAAAGAATCTGGGGTCTAAAATTAAAGGGGCATCACAGGTGTATAAAATTGATATTCCCGGTACTTCGCAAACTTTATTTGGAATAGCAATGAAGGCGCCAAATGAGGGGAAAAAGTATATGGATGATGGTTTTATTATGAGTGAAATTGATTTTAAGCCTTTGCGCTCAACAGCTCATTTGCCTTATGAAATCCTGGTAAATGGCAAACAGGCAGAAGCATTGCATGCGCGTTTTCGTATTGCAATTAATTTTCCTGATCTTGCTATGATGGGTGAAAATAGCTTTATGAATATTATGGCGACACCGGATGCTATTCGTGATGTGCTATCGGCTGTGGCAGGTGGCGAGATTGAGGATGAGGACTTCTAAATAACAGAGGTTTTTTCTTTAGCATTGCTAAAAAAGTCCGGTTTACCGGGCTTTTTTTTGTTTTACTCCAGGGCTTACAGTCTAGTTAGAATTATTCTTAATTTTGTTAGAAACGGGGTTATTGTTCTATAAAATACAGAATAAGGATGACTTCAAATCCATAAATAAAGTGGCGTGACCTGAGTAATAATCTAGGTTACACTACGCGGCTTGCATATTCTTTAGTAAAAACAAAAGAATATAGGGTATTTACAAGGTTTTTCAACTAGTTACAGGTTTGTTTTATTAAAAACGGGTTTGTATAGCAATTAATAACGTGGAGACATTTAGGGTGGAAATGACCGGCGCTGAAATCGTTGTTCAAAGCCTGATAGAAGAAGGCGTAGAGCATCTGTTTGGTTATCCTGGTGGTGCGGTATTGCCAATATATGATGCAATACATCAGCAGGATGAACTACAGCATATACTCGTGCGACATGAGCAGGCGGCAACGCATGCGGCGGACGGTTATGCGCGTAGTACAGGTAAGCCCGGTGTCGTCCTGGTTACATCAGGTCCGGGTGCTACCAATGCGGTGACAGGTATCGCTACGGCTTATATGGACTCCATACCTATGGTCGTTTTAACAGGGCAGGTGCCACTGGCCCTGATAGGTAATGATGCATTTCAGGAGGTTGACTCTGTTGGCATTACCCGGCCTGTGGTGAAGCATAATTTTCTCGTTGAGGATATTAAAGACCTCGCGACGGTTATTAAAAAAGCATTTCATGTGGCAACCACGGGTCGACCAGGCCCTGTTGTGGTTGATATTCCAAAGGATATTACGATTAATAGAGCCGAATTTGCGTATCCACGTGAAATAAAAATTCGCTCTTACCATCCCACTGTCGTCGGCCATTCAGGGCAAGTTAAGAAAGCCTATGAATTAATTCTTGAAGCAAAGAAACCGATGATATACAGCGGTGGCGGCGTTATCTTAAGTAATGCCAGTGAAGAGCTGATTAAATTTACCCAGTTATTGGGGGCGCCAATCACCAATACCTTAATGGGGCTGGGCGCTTATCCGGCGAATGAAAAACAGTTCGTTGGCATGCTGGGTATGCACGGCACCTATGAAGCTAATATGAGCATGCATAATTGCGATGTATTAATTGCTATAGGCGCGAGGTTTGATGATCGCGTTACAGGTAACCTGGAAAAATTCTGTCCAGATGCGCGTATTGTGCACGTAGATATTGACCCCGCATCCATATCGAAAAATGTAAAAGTTGATGTTCCCATTGTTGGTGATGTAAAAGAAGTTGTCAGTCGATTAATTGATTTGATAGAAGCATCTGATCAACGGCTGGAAAGTGCTGCGTTATCATCCTGGTGGGATCAAATTGAAGAATGGCGTGCTCAGGACTGTCTGAAATTTAAACGTGATACCGGTACAATTAAACCGCAATTTGTAGTTGAACAGTTACACCAGGTAACAGAAGGTAACGCCTTCGTAACTTCAGATGTAGGTCAGCATCAAATGTTTGCCGCCCAGTATTATGGATTTAACAAGCCCCGGCGCTGGATTAACTCAGGTGGCCTGGGCACGATGGGCTTTGGTTTGCCAGCAGCAATGGGGGTGCAGCTTGCGCACCCCGGTGAGCAAGTGGCCTGTATAACTGGTGAAGGCAGCATTCAAATGTGCATTCAGGAGCTGGCAACCTGCACGCAGTATAAATTACCGGTAAAAATTATTAACCTGAATAATGGTTTTCTGGGCATGGTGCGTCAATGGCAGGAGTTCTTTTATGATCGCCGCTATGCCAGCTCATATATGGATTCACTGCCTGATTTTGTGGCACTGGCTGAAGCTTATGGCCATGTTGGTATTCGAGTGACCAAACCAGAAGATGTGCGTCAGGCTATTGAAGATGCATATGGTAAATATAAAGACCGTACGGTATTTATCGACTTTATGATTGATAAAGAAGAAAACGTATATCCAATGATTCCTGCTGGTGCAGGTTTAAATGAAATGATCCTGGTTTAATTGGCGCAGGTTTAGTTATGAATAAACACATTATTTCTTTATTGCTTGAAAATGAGTCAGGTGCTTTATCTCGTGTGGCTGGGCTTTTTTCTGCGCGTGCTTATAATATTGAGTCTTTATCTGTAGCACCAACAGACGATGAAACCTTATCGCGGATGACTATTGTTACCACAGGTACAGATGAAATTGTTGAGCAAATACAAAAGCAGTTGAACAAGCTGGTAGATGTGGTAAAACTGGTTGATCTAACTGAGTCTGAGCATATTGAACGAGAGTTAATGCTGGCAAAAGTTGAGGCGATTGGCGATGCGCGTGACGAAGTAAAGCGCCTTGTTGATATTTTTAATGGAAGGGTTGTCGATGTAACGGATACGACCTATACAGTAGAAATAACGGATACGCGAGACAGGTTAGATTCATTTCTTGTTTCATTGTCCAGCATAAAAATTCATGAAGTCGTGCGCTCTGGCGCAATTGGTATTTCAAGTGGCGAAAAAATACTCGCCATCTAAACATTTTAATATTTAATTTTTTGAGAGCAGAGCTATGAGCTTAAATATCTATTACGATAAAGACTGTAACCTTTCTTTAATCAAAGACAAAAAAGTAACCATCGTGGGTTATGGCTCACAGGGCCATGCACATGCACTAAACCTGAAAGATTCAGGTGTAGACGTGACAGTTGCTTTACGTCCTGGTTCGTCTTCAGTGGCTAAAGCTGAAAATGCAGACCTGAAAGTGAGTGGGATTGCCGAAGCGGTTGCAGCAGCCGATGTCATTATGATTCTTGCTCCGGATGAAATTCAGTCTGCGCTCTATAAAGATGAAATTGAGCCTAATTTGAAGCAGGGTGCAACCCTGGCTTTTGCTCACGGTTTTGCTATTCATTATAATTCAATCGTTCCACGTAGTGACCTGGATGTCATTATGATTGCACCTAAAGCACCGGGTCACACAGTACGCAGTGAGTTTGTTCGTGGTGGTGGTGTTCCCGATTTAATTGCGATTTATCAGGACGCATCAGGAAAAGCAAAAGATTTAGCGCTTTCATATGCATCAGGTGTAGGTGGTGGTCGTACCGCAATTATTGAAACTACATTTAAAGATGAAACTGAAACTGACCTGTTTGGTGAGCAGGCTGTATTATGTGGTGGTGCAGTTGAACTGGTTAAGATGGGGTTTGAAACATTAACTGAAGCGGGTTATGCGCCAGAAATGGCATACTTTGAGTGTTTGCATGAGCTTAAACTCATTGTTGATTTAATGTTCGAAGGCGGCATTGCCAACATGAACTATTCTATATCAAATAATGCTGAATACGGTGAGTATGTAACGGGCGATAAAGTTATTAATGAAGAAAGTCGTAAAGCCATGCGTGAAGCACTGAAAAATATTCAAAATGGTGAATATGCAAAACGCTTCATTCTTGAAGGTATGACAAATTACCCTGAAATGACGGCACGACGTCGTAATAATGCAGCACACCCAATTGAAGTGGTGGGTGGTGAGTTACGTAAAATGATGCCATGGATTCAGGCAAATCAGATTGTTGATAAAACTAAAAATTAATTTGATTTGTAACAGGGTATAAATAAAGGGGCATTAAGCCCCTTTGTTGTTTGTAGCGGTTTAGCCTGTATCTGTATAGCTATGTTTTTTCTGAATCTGGGTTTATGTGGGTACAGGCTGAATAACAGCAGTGTTACTGTTATGATATGAAAAATATAAAAATTCTTTGTTAATCGTTATTGGCAAAATAAATAATATGCAAAATAAAAAGAAACCATCATTTCGTCGTAGAGGCATTTATCTGCTGCCTAATATTTTTACCACCGGTGCTATGTTTGCAGGTTTTTATGCCATAGTGGCCTCAATGAATGGGCATTTTGAAAAGGCCGCCATTGCAATTTTTATCGCCATGATCCTGGATGGGGTTGATGGCCGTGTTGCTCGCATGACAAATACACAAAGTGAGTTTGGCGCGGAGTATGATAGCCTTTCAGATATGGTTTCTTTTGGTGTTGCACCAGCCCTTGTGATGTATCAATGGTCATTTGTTTCCATGGTTGATATGGGCTGGCAATGGGGTAAATTAGGCTGGATGGCGGCATTTATTTATACCGCATCAGCCGCTTTACGCCTGGCTCGGTTTAATACACAGGTCGGTATTGCGGATAAACGCTACTTTCAGGGGTTACCAAGTCCCGCCGCCGCCGCCGTTATTGCGGCCATTGTTTGGGTGGGGGTTGATCACTCAATAGCCGGCGTTGATGTGGCTGTCTTTATGGTAATAATAACCATTGCTATGGGCATGATGATGGTGAGTAATATTCTTTTTTATAGTTTTAAAGAAGTGCACTTTAAGGGTAAGGTGCCGTTTTATTCTATATTAATAGTGGTGCTGGTACTGGCGCTAGCCTCTCTGGATGTGTCAAAAGCATTGCTTCTTGTGTTTGGCCTTTACGCCTTGTCTGGTCCCGTATTAAGTCTGCGTAAATTACGTAAGTTAGGTAAAAAGAAATAAAACAGGCAATTAGGCCTTGGCAAACCGTGTACGAATCGTTATAGTTTTACTGTATGAACAAAAACAGAGCTAACAATCCGTTATCTATTGAATCTTGCAAGTTTTTTGCAAGTCATACTCTGTCCTGCCTGTTTCTACTTCCATTAAATGCTCTCTCATTACTACTGCCGTAGGGCAGATAATAAGTTCTGGCGAGGCGAAATACGCACAAAAAAATACCCATATTTAAATTGATTTGCAGGACAGACAGATCATGAGTAATCAAGAAATAAACCAGAAAAAATTAATTATATTTGA
Organism: Gammaproteobacteria bacterium; assembly: GCA_016744065.1. Lineage (GTDB taxonomy): Bacteria > Pseudomonadota > Gammaproteobacteria > SZUA-229 > SZUA-229 > SZUA-229. Next base: position 3,550 of record JADGFA010000068.1, on the reverse strand, counting down.
TACAACTTTGCGCGATGGTGAACAAAGCCCCGGTGCGTCCATGACTAAAGACGAAAAAGTGCAAATAGCCAAAGCACTGGAGCGGATGCATGTCGATATCATCGAAGCCGGTTTTCCCATTGCATCAGAGGGTGATTTTGAGGCTGTAAAAGCCGTTGCTGAAGCAGTTAAAGACAGTACTGTTTGTGGGCTTGCAAGAGCACTGGGCAGAGACATTAGCCGGGCCGGTGAGGCGCTTAAAAAAGCTAACTCCTCACGTATTCATACCTTTATTGCGACTTCACCCATACATATGGAAATGAAGCTGCGCATGAAACCCGATGATGTTTTAAAACAGGCGGTAGATGCGGTTAAGCTTTCACGCCAGTTTACAGATAATGTTGAATTTTCACCGGAAGATGCAGGGCGTTCTGAGCTGGATTTTTTATGTCGTGTTATTGAGGCAGTTATTGATGCGGGTGCAACGACCATAAATATTCCTGATACAGTGGGTTATAATTTGCCGGATCAGTTTGGCAACCTGATTAAAAATGTAATCGAACGGGTTCCAAATTCAGATAAAGCCATTTTCTCGGTGCACTGCCATAATGACTTAGGCCTTGCTGTTGCTAACTCATTGTCTGCTGTGCTAAATGGGGCGCGTCAGGTTGAATGCACCATTAATGGCCTGGGTGAACGTGCCGGAAATGCATCATTAGAGGAAGTGGTCATGGCGGTGCGTACACGTCAGGATTTGTTTACCTGTGATACAGAGTTAGATACCACGCAAATCATGTCCTGTTCAAAATTAATATCCAGTGTAACGGGTTTTCCTGTACAGCCAAATAAAGCAATAGTGGGTGCAAATGCATTTGCTCATGAGTCAGGCATACATCAGGATGGTGTTTTAAAAAGCCGTGAAACTTACGAAATTATGCGTGCTGAAGATGTAGGCTGGAATGAAAACCAGATAGTACTTGGTAAACATTCCGGGCGAAATGCATTTAAAACACGCTTAATGGAACTTAATATAGAACTGGAATCAGAAGAAGAATTAAACGCAGCCTTCATCCGTTTTAAAACATTGGCTGATAAAAAGCATGAAATTTTTGATGAGGATTTACGTGCATTAATTGCCGATTCAAGCTGGAGTGCTGCGAATGAACAATTTAAATTAATTAGTTTAAAGGTGTGCTCTGAAACAGGTGAAACACCCCATGCCAATATTGTAGTTCAGGTAAATGGCAAGGAGCTTTCTGCCAGTGAGTATGGCAGTGGTCCTGTTGATGCGGCTTTCAAGTCTATTGAAAAAATTGTACACAGTGATGCTGAGTTAAAATTATATTCAGTAAACAATATAACACGTGGTACAGATTCACAGGGCGAAGTTTCTGTTCGCCTGTCTAAGGAAGATAAAGTTGTTAATGGGCAGGGTGCAGATACGGATATTGTTATTGCTTCAGCAAAAGCATATATCAATGCGCTTAACCGTATAATGATACCAGCAAACGCAGAACGAGCACATCCACAAATGGGTGATGTTTAGTTAATGAGGTCCGGTCATTCTGAACGATAAAAAGGAATGAACATAGAAAACTATGGTTTCGTTCAGAGTGAGCGATTTTTATTTAAGGTAATGAGTCGTTAATAATTGTGCAAACTCCTGATAACAAACGAGGGAATACAAAAAATAATTCAGCCGTTAACGATAATGTTATCGCTAAACTGGCGGAAAATTTACGTTGTCAATATTTGAATTCCATGGGTATACAAACCTGGTTTGATCCACTGCTGGTCGCGCCATCATCCAGTGTTTTACCTGTTCAGGAAGTGACAGCTCGACAGACTGAATCCCAGCACGCAGTACCAGGCACCACACAGGTCGATGAACCTGTTCAGATAAAACCTGAAAAGATCATTTCTGATAGCATAGCGATCACCCCATCAGGCTCAACACAGATAAACCCAATAGATAATATAGCTGTAATTTCAATTAGCATTGAAAAGTGTGAATTGTGTGAGTTACATACAGCTCGTCAACAGGCAGTAACAGGTGAAGGAAATGTTGATGCAGAGTTATTTATAATAATTGATGCTCCGGTAAAAGAGATAAAAGATGAAAACGCGCTATTAAGTGTTGAAGATAAACAAATGTTACAGGCCATGTTACAGGCCATTGGCTACTCTATCTCTTCAGCTTATATCACCAGCCTGGTGAAATGTCGTCCACCTGAGCAACGAGCGCCTTATACATCAGAAATGATTTGCTGTGATGAGCACTTAAGCGCCCAGATTAAACAGGTTCAACCAGATGTTATTATGGTGCTGGGCGAGCAAGCGAGCCAGCAACTATTAGTAAGCCAGAAAGGGCTTACTGATCTGCGTTTGCGTCAATATAAACATTTAGGTATACCTGTTTATGCGTCATATCATCCAGGTGATTTGTTTAATTCGTCGGAAACTAAGCGCAAAGTATGGGCAGATCTGCTACAAATAAATAAACAGCTTATATAATTAATGGCTGTGTTACATATAAACATTATTAGAGTGCTTTATACGAAGTGATTATTGGATAAGTTAATTTATGGCTTGAATAAAAAAATGATATTTAGATAAATGCTTTTGTTATCAGAAAAAATCAGTTTTTATTGGTGTGAATTAATTTGTTATCAAGGTAAATCAATCTGTTATTCTAAGCGTAGGCGAAACGTCTTATGCTGTGTGATATTAGATTTTCTATTACGCCTAAAATGACAAACACTATTGTACAAACACGCTATTAAAAAATGAATTAATATAAAAAATATGGCAGCAAACCCTGAAATAGATCTGGTTAATGGCTTTCGTGAAATGACAGTTGATGATATCCCCGATATTATGGAGATTGAAAAAGCAGTCTACACACACCCCTGGAGTAAAGGCATATTTAATGACTGTATACAGGTGGGATATAACTGCTGGGTATATTTTGAGCAGAATAAACTGTTGGCTTATGGCCTGGTCTCAATCGCAGCAAATGAAGCGCATATCTTGAATGTATGTGTGTCACCAGATGCACAGAGTCGAGGGTTAGGTAAGCGGATGCTGCACAAATTAATGCAATTAGCATCAGAAAAACAGGGTGATTCTATTTTTCTGGAAGTTCGGGAATCTAATCTGATAGCACAAAAATTATATGATAAAGAAGGCTTTAATCGCATCGGTTTAAGAAAAAATTATTATCCCGCGGAAGATGGTAGAGAAGATGGTTTAGTGTATGCAAAAGAACTCAATCTGGATAAAGTTAACAGATGAAAATAACGCGAAGGAATGCGCTGTATCTGGGTGCTATTTTTTCTTTCGTTATCGTGATTTATTCAGCCTGGAATTTATTATCAAAAATTTACTTTTATCAGGAAGCTCCCGAACACTGGCAGCCCATGGCATTGCCAGAGCTACAGTCTCCGCTGGTTCTGCGAGCGGTATATGTAGAAAATCCTCGCTTTAAATCATTATCAGATTTTCAGATAGAACAAATTCTGAATAAAACATCAAATCTGGTATCACAGCACTTACATGTTGATGTACAGTT
>JADGFA010000018.1 GCA_016744065.1 Gammaproteobacteria bacterium | reverse complement strand
ATTCAAATGTGAATAGTATTTAGTCATGTTATACCTCTATTATCCAGATAATTTATGACGCCTAGGATATAGTGGTGCACTTGATTTTTGAATATGGGCCCCTGTTTCGATTATAACGGATTGCCATATGCCACCATCTGTTAAGTAGCGGCAATACCGGGTCACAACTATTGAAACAGCCGCATAAACGGATACATTCACTGCATTTGATTCACCCTGCAACGCTCACCCTGAGCGCATACGAAGGATAACCGTTACTGTTACCTGTTTAATTTTTTAAACCAGTATTGACCCTGTGCTGAGCCTTAAGTAACTGCCATTAATCACTTACTACTCTATAATTTGTTCCAGATGGTTTAAATCATTTATCAACTTCCAGTGCCCCCCTCCCTGCTCTACTCGTTTAGTCCACTCATCAACTCGCTTCTGATATTCCCTTGGATCAACATTATCACTTTTAAGTTTGGTAACGTTAATCGCAACTACATTAATACCATTAAAGCTAATAGGAAAATTGCGAACTTGCCCTTTTTTTATTTCTTCTTTCAAATCAGAGAATATCAGAATATAACGTTGAGTAGCCTGAGTTTCATTAAGGTACTCAATTGCCTGCAAAATGCCTCCTGTAATATCCGTATATTTACTTGATTTAATATTTTTACCAAATTTATCCACCGACTCAAGAAAAGCACGTTTCTGTGCATTAGCCATAGAGGGGCGTAAATCAAAACTCATGCGAGCAACAATATCTTTTTCATTAAAGCTTTCACTGTCAATACGTGCCAATGCCAGAGACTCACCCGGCTGTAATGATCCCAGAAGATAACGTAATACAATCTGCACCTTATCAAACTGCTTACTATAAGTCCCTGATGTATCAACCAGTACATATACCGCTTTCTTTTCTCTGGGCTCTGAACAACCGTGTTGAGCCAGTATGCTAATAAAGAGTAAAAAACCCAATACGGCAAAGACCCCTTTGGCAAAAAAAATTCTCATTGGCTAGTATCCTTTTCTTGCTGATGTGTCAATGCACCACTGATATTTTCATCATTCTTTTTACTCATATTTTTCTTAAAATTGCTTTCAATTTTCAATGGTATAAAAATAATTAAATCATAAATACTCATCAGCATTCGCCCAATACCAAAGACGACATTAGCAACAAAACGTATAGTCACTACCAGTACATGTAATAACCAGACAATAAATAAACCACTAACGGTTCTAAATGAATGAATAAAGGATTCAAGCGGGATAGCCACAAATGTTAAGACAAAGGGCAAAATGAACCCCATGACCATCTGACCTAATGAAGGTATCCAGCGTAACAGGGGCTCCGTGACCTTAGCGCCCGAAAGCAACTGAGACAGAGCCTCACGATCAGCCGCTAACATATCACGCATATAAGCAAGGGAGGCCTCAATACCTGCAAAAACAAATAGAAAGCTAAGCATAATCCAGAAAATGGCTTTACGTTTATGGTCTTCCAGTAAATGAATAACAGGAAATAAGCGAGTCACACCCACCGACTCCATTAAAAACAGACCAAGAATAACTTCTATGCTAATTATAAACAAAGCCGATACATCTGATGCTCTTATGGAGCTAGAACCCAGGTAACTGGATGCACCCACCATTTCTTCCATTGGCAGGGCAACTAACTGAAAGTTGACGTACATACCAATAACCGCCAGACACAAAGCCAGACCCGATATAAAAAACTGTGTCATTGAGGAAGATGACAGCATACGTACCGCATAATCTGTCTGATTTCTAATATCTTCATAATTCTTCATCTGGCTATCAAGAATAAGAGAACGCTCCTCCAGGCCGGTAATTTTTATTTCCACAGAATTCAGACTATTTGTAAGAGAACGCCAATGAGGCATCATCTTTTTCAATAGCCCATGACGATCCCGATTTGCTCGGCGATACTCCTGCAGATCCGTTTCAAGGGCTTTTTTCAGGGTACTATGTATATCATTTAAAATTTTAGCGACCACGGGTGAGCCATTATCTGGAATATCGGCCACCGCCTCTACTGCTTTAAGCCACTCTGGTGGCTTAGGTGGTACTTCACCTGATTGCACGTAATCTTCGTCTATACGTGTAATTTGCTCTTTTAGATCACGTTGTAATGATGGGTAGCCACTTAAATCCCGGTTAACCAGTGTTTCTACTCGCTGAAACTCCCGTTCAATAAAGCGCTCCGCATGTACCTGCCCCTGAACCAGTAACACCTCACGGTTACGTGACCTTAGTTGCTTTTCAGCCAACATGACTGACTGGGCCATCAGGCGTAATGCATTTCTCAGACTGCGTGCCAATAAAAGAATCATTTGATGTGCAGGTTGCCTGGCAATATACATCACCATCACCAGTATACTCAGCCAGATGAGTGTTGATAGCTCCGGCTGGCCTTCAATCAGGTTAATCCAGAAATCAAATGTCATACCCAAACTCCATAATAAAAATTCTTGTTATTTTCATGAGTATGAGGATACACCATAGAAAACAACTTCGCTCATTCTTAATAATACCGTAAAGAATTAACGCTAAACGCATGATACTGTTAACAAACTTATTCTGGAATCATAGCTAAAACTATAAATTTGGTCTAGTATCTAGCAAAGATAGTGATAAACCCCTAACAATACCCGGACCATGACAGACTCAAAAATAGACAAAAAAACACCTGAAAAACAGGACACAGATAAAACTGCTGTCATTGATTTCAAAAAACCAGAGTATTACCTGAACAGGCAGTTAAGTTTGCTTGAGTTCAACTGGCGTGTTCTGCAATTATCAAGAGATGAAAGTATCCCTCTACTTGAGCGACTGCGTTTTTTATGTATTTTTAGTACCAATATGGATGAGTTTTTTGAAATTCGTGTTGCAGGATTACAGCAAAAAGTTGAATTAGGTGCCCAACATAACGAACCAGATAATACCTCACCTAAACAAATTCTCAAACTAATCAGTCAGCGAGCACATGCACTGGTAGATGAACAATACCAGCTATTAGATTTAATCTTAGATGAGCACCTGGCTGCTGAAGACATTCGTTTTGTGCGCCGTGCACAATGGAATGACTGCATGGATCATTGGCTTAAGGACTATTTTAACAATGAGCTACTACCTATAATTAGTCCATTAGCACTCGACCCGGCACACCCTTTCCCCCGCATACTGAACAAAAGCCTGCACTTTATTGTTTCATTGAAAGGCAAAGATGCATTTGGTAGAAATAGTGGTCTGGCAATTGTACAAATTCCACGCGCCCTGCCACGTATTATTCAACTACCCCATGAAGAATGTGATTGCGGACCAAATGACTTTGTCTTTTTATCTTCCGTTGTCCACTCCTATGTAGGGTCACTTTTCCCTGGTATGAGTGTTAAGGGCTGTTATCAGTTCCGCCTGACACGCAATAGTGATCTGTATGTAGATGAAGAAGAAATTGATGATCTGTTACGGGCAGTAGAGGGTGAATTAGGTTCACGTCGTTATGGTGATGCTGTGCGCCTTGAAGCCGCACATGACTGCCCCGAAGAGATATATAATTACCTGCTAGATAAATTTGAACTCATCGAGCAGGATTTATATCAGGTAGAGGGGCCCGTAAATGTAAATCGTCTAAACGAGGTCTACGACTTAATTAATCGCCCAGAACTTAAATACAAGCCTTTTGTGCCAGCCATACCATCAAAAGTTACACTCAAGTCTGATATTTTTGAATCTATTCGTAAACAGGATATTTTACTACATCATCCTTATGAATCTTTTGCACCCGTTGTTGATTTTATTCGTCAGGCAGCAAACGACCCGAATGTACTGGCAATAAAACAAACCTTATACCGAACAGGCCCCAGCTCAGCCGTGGTAAATGCATTAGTAAAGGCAGCCAAACTGGGCAAAGAGGTAACCGTTGTAGTTGAACTACGTGCCCGTTTTGATGAGCAGGAAAACATTTCTCTGTCAGCCAGGTTACAGGAAGCCGGCGCCCATGTTGTTTATGGCGTGGTTGGCTATAAAACTCATGCCAAAATGTTACTGGTTATACGCAGAGAAGCTCAACACCTGAGACAGTATGCTCACCTGGGAACAGGTAATTATCATTCACGTACTGCACGACTTTATACTGATTATGGTTTTTTCACCTCTAATAAAAAAATATGTGAAGATGCTAACCGTGTTTTTCATCAATTAACCAGTATGGGTCAAACCAAGAATTTAAATAAATTACTCCAGTCCCCTTTCACACTTCAGGATACGCTGGAAGCAAAAATAGAAAGAGAAAGGCAGCATGCATCTCAGGGAAAAGATGGCCGTATCATTATTAAGCTCAACTCTCTTGTTGATGCTGCAATGATTAGCGCATTGTATCAGGCATCTTCTAATGGCGTAAAAATTGATTTAATTATTCGTGGTATGTGTAGCCTACGACCAGGCCTCCCTGGTATATCAGAAAACATAAAGGTTTTCTCTATCGTAGGCCGCTTTCTAGAACATGATCGTGTCGTGTACTTTAAAAATGATGACGCACCTGAAGTTTTCATTTCCAGCGCCGACTGGATGGAGCGAAACTTATATCACCGGGTTGAAATAGCCACACCCATTGAAAACAAAGTGCTACAGGAACGTATTATAAATGAACTGGAATACTACTTACTGGATAATACTCAGGCCTGGATTATGAATTCTGATGGTACCTATACACAAGCATCACCTGAAGATGGCAAAGAAGCCTTTATTTCTCAGGAAAAATTTTTAGAAGACCTTGCAGAGAGCAGTTAAAAAATACGTATATCTCTACCATCCTGAATGCAATGATGCTTCTAATAAAATAACGTACATGCACTGTACGAGTATCTGGAAAAATGAGCTCTTCTCTTTACTTAAAATAACAGACCTGCTCTTTTACCCTACGACTATACTTTAAAGTATTCTCTCTGTACACAATTTCAGCCCAACCCCAAGTAAATACTCCGACTCCTGCTCTAAATCATTAATCGTCAATGGATGCTCATTAAGCCATTTATCCGGTAATTTTAATGTTATCTCTTTTTCAGAAGCTATAATTTTTATTTCCGGTAATTCATTTTCAATTCGACTACGATGAAAAATAACCGATAAACGTAGAACAACCACCAGATGAATTAAATTATTTCTTTGCTCTTTATTCGCTTCATTAAAGCCATCCTTAGTTAACTTACCCCGATGTGAACGAACAATAGCAGAGAGTCTATATTGTTCCTGGCGTGAAAACCCTGCCAAATCTGCATTTTCAATAATATAGGCGCCGTGCTTCTGAAAAGAAGAGTGTGAAATGTTTCGTCCAATTTCATGTAACTCACAGGCCCAACGTAATAAATTTTCTGCATGTTGAATATCATCAAACCAGTTATTTTCTAACTGTTGAAAAAAATCAAACGCAGTTAACTCAATACGTTGTGCATGTTGCTGATCCACATGAAATCGATTTGACAGTGCATTGATACTCTTATTCCGAATATCATTATTCTGTCGTCGCCCCACCATATCATAAAGCAGCCCTTCTCTTAACGCACCCTCCGACACATGCATATGTTCAATACCCAGCGCCTCAAAAACGCCTGACAGTATAATCAATCCACCCAGAAAAACCGGCACGCGCTTTTCACTAAGACCGGGTAAATCAAGTTTTTTTATTTTTTTATAGTCACTACATATCGCAACTAACTTTGTTAAAGATTCACGATTAATACCATCGTTTTTCTGTAATTTCATTTCACGAATAACACTGGCAATAGATTTTATTGAGCCAGAAGAACCAATAGCAGATTCCCAGCCCAATCGCCTATAAGTATAATGAATTGCTTTCATTCGTTGCAAAACAAAGATACGAGCAGCCTGTAATCGTTTGGATTTTATTTTACCATCGGGGAAAAATTTCTGCGTCATCATGACACAGCCCATTTCCAGGCTATTTAATAACTGAGGCGTAAAACCTTCGCCAATAATTAACTCTGTACTACCACCACCTATATCAATAATTAATTTTGAATGTTGATCTTGCTCAAGTGTATGGGCAACGCCCTGATACACAAGTCGAGCCTCCTCAAACCCTGAAATAATTTCAATAGAAAACCCCAGCGCCTGTACCGCCTGAAAGAGAAAATCATCAGAATTTGCAATACGCCGTAACGTATTAGTCCCCACCGTGCTCACACACTGTGCATCCAGAGAACGAATACGCTGTCCAAACCGACTTAGACAATCCAGAGCCCTTTTCTCAACTTCCTCATCCAGCTTCCCCAAATGATCAAGGCCTTCAGCTAATCGCACCATTTCCCGCATACGATCGAGTATAACCAGCTGCCCCTGATTCTCTTCAGCTACAACCATATGAAAACTATTTGAACCTAAATCAATAGCCGCTATTGTGTTTTTACTTAACAATGAATACAACACCATAAATATTTCTTATCTGCAGACATTATAATACCAACAAGTTTATGCTCATAATGTTTTATGGAAAAAAATCAGGCTCACTCCTGACAAATGACTATGATTACACCCTGAACGAATAAGCACTTGCTTAACCAGCCTCCCTATAAACAGTTTTTATTACATATGGCCTGTTTATTGCGTATTTTTATTAAAATAGATAATTTATTATAAATCGTCAAATTTATAACCTTTTTATCTGTCACTATATGCCAATTATCCACTAATTAAAATTGTGCATAAAATCACGACTTTAGGGAGATATTTTCATTTAATCTGGTCTATAGTTTTAATGAGAGAAAATTAAGCATTCGTATTTCATACCACTTCAGATAGTCGCACAGCGGGGACAATGGACATGAGTATTTTTGATCACTATACGCAACGCTTTGAAAGTAATAAGGAGGAAGAATTATCTCTACAGGAATATTTGAATATTTGTAAAAGCGACCCTCTTACCTACGCCAGCCCGGCTGAACGCATGTTAAAAGCAATAGGTGAACCCAAATTAATTGACACACATAACGACCCAAAGTTAAGCCGCCTTTTTCAAAATAAGGTCATTAAAATTTATCCCGCCTTCCAGGAATTTTATGGCATGGAAGAGGTCATTGAGCAAATTGTATCTTTCCTGCGCCACGCAGCTCAGGGGCTGGAAGAAAAGAAGCAGGTTTTATATTTACTGGGTCCCGTAGGCGGTGGAAAATCATCCTTAGCTGAACGATTAAAAGCACTAATGGAAAAAATACCTTTTTATGCCATTAAGGGCTCACCTGTTTTTGAATCACCTTTATCCCTGTTTGATATAGATGAAGACGGCGATATTCTTGAATCTGATTACGGCATCCCCAAACGCTATGTCAGTAGTATTATGTCCCCCTGGGCAACTAAACGCCTGCATGAATATAACGGCGACATTAGTCAGTTTAAAGTCATTAAAGTATACCCATCTATACTACGCCAGATTGCAATAACTAAAACCGAGCCCGGTGATGAAAACAATCAGGATATATCATCCCTTGTAGGTAAGGTTGATATTCGCATGCTTGAGGAATATTCACAGGATGATCCAGATGCCTATAGTTTTTCCGGTGGTTTATGCCGTGCTAATCAGGGTTTGATGGAATTTGTAGAAATGTTCAAAGCGCCGATTAAAGTATTACATCCTTTACTCACCGCCACACAGGAGGGTAATTACAAAGGCACTGAGGGACTGGCAGCCATTCCTTTCGATGGCATTATTCTGGCCCACTCTAATGAGTCTGAATGGCAGGCCTTTAGAAACAATAAAAACAATGAAGCTTTTCTTGATCGTATTAATATTGTTAAAGTCCCCTACTGTCTGCGTGTTTCTGAGGAATTAAAAATTTATGATAAATTGCTCGAACACAGCTCATTAAATGAAGCGCCCTGCGCACCCGGCACATTAGAAATGATGTCACAGTTTGCAATATTATCCCGCCTGAAAGAACCAGAGAACTCTAATCTGTTTTCAAAAATGCGTGTTTATGATGGTGAAAACTTAAAAGATACAGATCCACATGCTAAATCATATCAGGAGTATCGTGATTATGCAGGTGTGGATGAAGGCATGACCGGTTTATCGACACGCTTTGCATTTAAAATAATTTCTCGCGTATTTAACTTTGATAACACTGAAATTGCTGCAAACCCCGTACACCTTTTGTATGTACTTGAACAACAAATTGAAAGAGAGCAGTTCCCTAAAGAAATAGAAGAAAAATACCTGTCACACCTTAAGGGGTATTTAACTCAGAAATATATTGAATTTATTGGCAAGGAAATTCAAACCGCTTACCTGCAATCTTATTCGGAATACGGGCAGAATATATTTGACCGATATGTAACATATGCTGATTACTGGATTCAGGATTCAGAATTTCGCGATCCTGAAACTGGCGAAATGTTTGACCGTGGCTCGCTTAACAATGAACTTGAAAAAATAGAAAAACCAGCAGGCATAAGTAACCCGAAAGATTTTCGTAATGAAATTGTTAATTTTGTATTGCGTGCCCGAGCCAATAATGAAGGAAAAAATCCAATATGGACCAGTTACGAAAAACTACGCACAGTAATTGAAAAGAAAATGTTTTCAAATACAGAGGACCTACTCCCTGTTATCTCCTTCAACAGCAAAGCATCACAGGATGATCAGAAGAAACATGAAGACTTCGTATCTCGTATGGTAGATAAGGGCTATACCGAAAAACAGGTACGCTTATTAAGCGAATGGTATTTACGCGTACGAAAATCTTCATAAGGCTAATTCATTATGGCGCAGATTGTTGATCGACGACTTAATGGAAAAAACAAAAGTGCTGTAAATCGGCAGAAATTTCTCCGCCGCTTTCGTAAACAGATAAAAAAATCAATTGAAAATGTAATTTCCGAACGCAGTGTAACAGATCTTGATAAAGGGGAAAAAATATCTATTCCCAAAAAAGACACTTCGGAGCCTTTTTTTCATCATGGACAGGGTGGACACCGGGACATAGTTCATCCAGGAAACAAAGAGTTTCATCAGGGTGATAAAATTCCTCGCCCTCAGGGTGGTGGTTCAGGCCAGGGTGAAGGAAGCGAAGCCTCAGACTCAGGAGAAGGTGAAGATGACTTTGTTTTTGAATTAAGTCGAGAAGAATTTCTACAATTTTTCTTTGAGGATCTTGAGCTACCCAATCTGGTTAAAACCCAACTATCAACCATTACTGAAACCAGAAAAGTGCGCGCCGGCCACACATCTGAAGGCATGCCCTCTAATATTAATGTGGTACGCTCATTAACGGGTGCAATGGGCCGACGCATAGCCTTACGTGGCCCCTATAAAAAAGAAATCAAAGAGATAGAATTAGAGCTAGATAATTTACTTAAGCGACACAATGAAACTGATCCGGTTATTATTAATTTACGTGAGCGCATCACTTATTTAAAAGGCCGGATAAAAAGGATTCCTTTTATTGATAGTTTTGATTTACGCTATGACAATCGGATTGATCAGCCCGTGCCAACCACACAGGCCGTTATGTTTTGCATTATGGATGTATCCGGGTCTATGGGTCGTGAAGAGAAAGACGTTGCGAAACGTTTCTTCATGTTATTGTATTTATTTCTGACTCGAACTTATGAAAAAATTCAAATAGTATTCATTTCACATCACACTATTGCATCTGAAGTTGATGAAGAAACTTTTTTCTATTCACGTGAGACGGGCGGCACGGTGGTATCCAGTGCTTTAAAACTAATGGCATCAATAATCCAGGATCGCTACCCAACTAATGACTGGAATATCTATGCAGCTCAGGCATCTGATGGAGATAACTGGCATAACGACTCTAAAATTTGTGTAGAGCTACTCAATAAAGAAATTATGCCCTTTGTCCAATACTACTCTTACATTGAAATAACATCTGATCGACACCAAAACCTCTGGGAAGAATATACAGATATTCAATCAAACTGGGATAACTTTGCTATGGAAAAAATTGAAAAAATATCAGACATTTATCCGGTATTTAAAAAACTTTTTCAAAAGCATGACGCCTAAAATATGACAGCTAAAATTAAAAAAAACTTACCCATTTCAGATACCTCTGAATGGACTTTTGATCTTATTGAAAAATACCATACTGAAATTGAACGTATTGCGAAAAACTTTGGTTTAAGCACCTACCCTGTTCAACTGGAAATAATTACTGCTGAACAGATGATGGATGCATATTCATCAGTCGGCATGCCTTTAGGCTATAGCCACTGGACTTTTGGTAAGGAATTTGTCAATACAGAAAAAAACTACAAGCGAGGACAAATGGGGCTGGCCTATGAAATAGTCATCAATTCAGACCCCTGCATTTCTTACTTAATGGAAGAAAACTCTATGCCTATGCAGGCACTGGTCATTGCACATGCTGCCTACGGACATAATTCATTCTTTAAAAACAATTACCTATTTACTACCTGGACCAGTGCCGACTCTATTATTGACTACCTACTCTTCGCCAAAAACTATATAGCTGAATGTGAAATTCGCTATGGTGAAGAAGCAGTAGAAAACATTCTTGATTCCTGTCATGCATTAAAAAACTTTGGCGTAGATCGCTATAAACGTCCGCCTAAACTATCCATGCAAGAAGAAAAAAATCGCCAACAGGAACGTGAGGAATATTTACAATCCCAGGTCAATGAACTATGGCGAACGATTCCTGATAAAGCTAAAAACAATTCTGACGAAAAGGAATTTCGATATCCCTCTGAGCCACAGGAAAATATTCTCTATTTTATTGAAAAACATGCTCCACTTCTTGAACCCTGGCAACGAGAAATAGTACGTATCGTCCGAAAAATAGCACAATATTTTTATCCTCAAAGACAGACTCAGGTAATGAATGAGGGCTGGGCGACATTCTGGCATTATACTATTTTAAATCAGCTCTATGACGAAGGCCTGTGTACAGAGGGCTTCATGATAGAGTTTTTACAGTCTCATACTAATGTTGTTTCACAGCCTTCATTTGACAGCGACTACTACTCCGGTATTAACCCTTATGCATTGGGTTTTAATATGATGACAGACATACGTCGTATTTGCGAAAACCCCGATGATGAAGATCGAGAATGGTTTCCTGGTATTGCAGGTAGCAACTGGATAGAAACATTAGACTTTGCCATGCGTAATTTCAAAGATGAAAGTTTTATTGGTCAGTATTTATCACCAAAACTAATTCGTGATTTTAAAATGTTCGCTATCTCTGATGACGATAAAAACCGACAGATTGAGGTTAGCGCCATACATAATAGTGCAGGGTATCAAACCGTACGCAGCACACTTTCAGAGCAATATAATCTGGGCAGTATTGAGCCTAATATTCAGGTATACAGCGTAGATGCAAAAGGCAACCGCTCACTTACCCTGCGTCATACACAACACCTACGTAGACCACTGGACAAATCAGCTTATGAAGTTATCAAGCATGTAGCTCGATTATGGGGGTTTGATGTAAAAATTGAAAGCATAGATGAAAATGAAAAAATAATTAAGAGCTATGAGTGCTCACCTCCAAAATAAAAAATTAAGTTAAATTCTAATTTTCTGCATTTGAAAAGTACTCTTTCGTACCACGCATTTTTATTACCTGCTCTAATTTTTTTAATGCTTTTGCATATGCGGCCATTCTTAAGCTGGTGTTTTCGCTTTGATGCTGATATTGCCACATCTCATCAAAACTGATTTTCAACTTTTCCTGTAACCGCAGCTGCACTTCTTCTAATGACCAGGGATAAGCCGCTTTATTTTGAACCCACTCAAAATAGCTCACAATAACGCCACCCGAGTTAGCCAGTACATCAGGGATAATAACCGTACCTTTTTTAAATAAAATTTCATCTGCAGCCACAGAGATAGGTCCATTAGCGACTTCTGTAATCCACCTGGCCTTTACCTTTTTTACATTCTTGATCGTAATTGCATTTTCTAAAGCAGCTGGCACTAACAACTCAACATCAAGCTCAAATAATTCTTCATGACTGATTGATTTATAGGTTGTAGACTCACAGACTGAGCTTTCACAATAGTCTGAATCCAGTGAACGACACTCATCTTTTAACTGCTTAATTCTGTCCACATCCAGACCAGCAGCATCATAAATTGCACCTTTGGAATCACTAATTGCAACTATTTTATAACCTGTATCAAATAATAATTTAGCAATGTTGTAACCTGCATTACCAAACCCCTGAATAGCCACTCGAATATCTTCCGGGGCTTTTCCTTCTTTACTGCGTAAAAACTCAGTTACCAGAAAAGCACCTCTCCCTGTTGCTTCTTCACGGCCCAGGCTGCCGCCTAAATTCACCGGTTTACCGGTGATCACAGCTGGTTGCTTATGCCGCTTTATCACTTCAAATTCATCACGCATCCAGCCCATTATTCTGGCATTGGTGTATACATCCGGCGCAGGAATATCTTTATCTGGCCCAACAAAATCAGCCATTGCACGCATATAAGCTCGTGATAATCTTTCCAGCTCCATTCGTGAAAGGACTTTAGGGTCAACATTAACTCCTCCCTTACCGCCACCAAAAGGCAAATCAACCACAGCACATTTAATGGTCATCCACAATGCCAATGCCTGTATTTCATCCTGTGAAACATTAGAGTGAAATCGAATACCCCCCTTACAGGGCCCCAGGTGAGAGCTGTACTGACAACGATAAGCATCAAAATACTGTGTAGAACCATCATCCATTAATATGGACAGTGATGTGCAGAGAGTTGCCTTTGGGCGAGAAAGGCTTTCAATTACCGCAGCAGATATACCCGACAATTGACCTAAAGTATGTAATCGCTGACGAGCGTCACTGAAAACTGATGACATTGCACTGAACCTGAGTTTATTGAATATAAACTAGAATAACTTAATTTGAATATAAATTGAAAAAAATTATCTCTCAAAACACATTACATCAACTCACTTTGCCCAGAAAAAATTTATTTTAAGCGCTCCGCCCTCTGCAATTGATAACCTGGCAATAATTACTCAGCGAACAATCACCTACGCGGCTTCCGGGCGCTTACTGTAATTACTTTTCCTGGCACTATAATTTTTGCCACGCTTTTTATAACGTACATTTGGGTTACGTCGTTTACTTCCGGAGCCCCTGGTATTAAATTTTGGTTTTGCCTGCTGTGCTTCTAAACCAGAAATTTCAGTTAACTCATATTGTGTATCCAGGAATTTCTGAACACGATAAAACAATTGCCAGTCTTGCGGCCCTATTAATGAATAGGCCGTTCCTGTTGAGCCGCCCCTGCCTGTTCTGCCAATTCGATGCACATAATCTTCTGCCTGCATAGGCATATCAAAATTAATTACGTGTGATAGTGTTTTTATATCCAGACCTCGCGCGGCCACATCTGTAGCAACTAATACTTTCAATCGCCTACGCTGCATCTGTTCTATTACCCGACGCCGCATATTTTGTCTCATATCACCATGCAAAGCTGCACAGGCATAACCAGCATCTTTAAGTTTTTCGGCCAGACTATCTGCACCTTTTTTAGTTGCCGTAAAAACAATGGCCTGCTCTACTGAATCATCGGATAAAACATGATTCAGTAATTTTCTTTTATGACTGAAGTCATCTGCCTGTAGCATATGTTGAGTAATAGCATCATGTTTAATTTTAACACCCGCAATCTGAATACGAGCAGGATCTTTCAGCAATGCACGAGCCACTTTTTCAACCTGGCCTTCCAATGTAGCTGAAAACAACAATGTCTGACGAGTAACCGGTGTTTCTTTTGCGATACGTGTAACTTCATCAACAAAGCCCATATCCAGCATGCGATCGGCCTCATCTAAAATCAACATTTGGACACGTGAAAAATCAATTCGTCCTGAATTCATATGATCAATTAAGCGCCCTGGTGTCGCTACCAGAAAATCTAATGACTGACGTAACGCCTTAATTTGTGGCGGATAAGGCATACCCCCAACAATCGTCGTTGAACGCATACGTAAATATTTAGTTAGTTGATAAATATTATCTGATACCTGCTTTGCCAGTTCACGCGTCGGCGTTAATATCAGTACACGAGGTCCATTTCCTTTAACCTGTTGTGCATCAGGTCGAGACAGAATATGTAATGCAGGTAATACAAATGCGGCTGTTTTTCCCGTACCTGTGGGAGCAGATGCCATCACATCCTGACCGTCTAATATATACGGAATAGCCTGTAACTGAATATCTGATGGTTCAGTGAAACCTTGTTCATTAACGGATTTAAGTAGTTCTGGAGATAATAATAATTGATCAAACGACAAGCTAATGGCCCCTGTATAGATAGAATAAGTAGATTTAGTAAATGCACGTACCAACTGAATTTTATCTAAATGCTAAGCTGGAGCGCTTCATGATCAATTGTGATCAGGCTGTGAACTATATGTGAATTCGATCTAAAAAGATATAGTATATTAGAATATATTTAATTAGTTATTTTCCTTAAGTAACTAATTATTATGTAGTTTTACTAAAATTAATTGTATTTTTATAAAGAACCTACAGTACTGGAACCGGAATACGCTCCATCAAATAACACAAACAATCCTGACGAATTACCTGAGTATCCATGGTTAACATCGCTGGCATAACTGGTTTTTTTAGTAAAATTTTTTCTCCCGTATATTCAAAAAATTCCCGTCCCACTTCACGCTCATCATCATCAAAGGCCTGTAAAAAAGCACTGCTCCCTGGCTCCACCCGTGCCAGCACAATCCCCGCATCCAGCTCACAAAAATTATAATTTTCTATTTCCGGTAGCAGGTTAATGGTTGCATCATCATCAAAACCAAATGAATAACCTTCTGGTATTTTTACTCTGGCCACCGTATGAAACAGGTTTAGATCTGTATTGGTGTATGAGGTTAAGTCCTCACAGTCCAGTACACTTTGTAAATAATTCAATACATGATCAATACCTGCTTCTTCTCCGGATAAGCCACACTCCAGCGTTACCGATGGACATAATTCAGCAAAAGCAGATGATTGAACCCCTTTAGGTGTCGTAAAATAAACCAGGGTTTCACTGAATAAACCCGCTAGTGACATAAACGATTGCTGTAGTTTATTAATACATGCGTAATGCGGGTTCTTACCTGTATTATTATGAATATCAACACTCGCCCACACCTTCATCTGCCGCATAATATCAGTCACCTGCTGCACCATATGCGCTTCAGCCAGATAATGCTGATGGGTACCCGGCCAGATTCGATTATAATCGACTTGCTGATCCAGCCTGCGCACACCCGCCTCAGCCGCTTTAATATTACCTACAAAAATTGAAATTGACCGAGGTAACGTCCTCCCCTGATACCTGCGTAATAATTTTTGCACTGCATAAAGCCCCGTCGTTTCATTACCATGCAATAAGGTCGAAATAAACAAAGGCTCAGGCTCTTTTCCCTGCAAGTGTATTAACGATGGTTTTTCTAAAATACGATGTAATGTCTCAGCTTTTGCATTTAAAAAACCTTCAGGTAATTCATCATACTGTTCAAACATTCAATCCACCTTTATTTATAGGTTTCAAAATCCCAACAATGTACCGGCTCACCTGTTTGCTGGTTGTGATAATATGTTTCCAGTAAACGTTGCATATCATTTCCATGGCGCTTGACAAATTCACGTTGCCAGTGACTTCCTGTTTGTTTTTGTTCTGCACGGGACTGAATAATACTTAAATAATATTCAATATCTGCCGCATCCAGATTTAAGCTTTCTAAACCGGCCTGAGCATGATCAATTAATTTGTGTAAAATCAGATGACGCATATCACAACGATCACAACCAGGCCAGCTCACTTTATTATCCATTCCGTGCTGTGCTGATGTATAAAAATTATCTCTTGCTCTGGAGAAATCTAACATTTCATTCGGTGCAATACTTTGCGTCGCATAGTATTGCACCAGACCAAAATAAAACGCCATATTCGCAACGTTATCAAGCACCGTTGGCCCAGCAGACATTACTCGATGCTCTATGCGTAAATGCGGTGTGCCATCATGATCATAACCAATCAATGGCCGGTTCCAGCGCCAGATAGTGCCATTATGCAAACTAACGTGCTGCATTTTGCTGACATCTTCAGTAAAGCACATGGGCAATAGCACAGGAAAATGTTGCTCGTTTTCCGTAAAACATTCCATTAATGACTGACGCGCATAATCCGTTCCAAAACTAACACGATGTATTGGCCCCTGAGCTGCTCCGTCATACCCTCCCACATCTACCGCTTGTTCAAAAACAGGAATACGTGTTTCATCCCATAAATCTTTTGCAAACATATAAGGTGAATTTGCACTGATGGCAACCATAGGCGCTGAAATTAAAATAGATGCATTGTAATAATGGTGAGCTAAATGTTGGGGTGCCTGCAAATGAATTTGCAATGATGTTGCAGCCGCTTCAAGCATGACATTATGGTGGACACTACTCAATGACTGGTGACCATTTATTTTCAGCTCTAAAGCGCGCCCCTGACGCTGTAACAACACCTGCTCATTAAGCGCCCTGTAGCGTAATAAATTAGACACATTGGCCATATTTAAATGCTTATTCTGCAATGTCTGTAAAATACCCGTACTTAATACACGGCAACCAATATCAGCTGCTACCTGCTGACAATAAAGCCAGTGCTGTTGAAAATCTTTTTCAAACGCAGATAAAAAATTAGATTGAATTGTTATTGGCTGCGCATTCAACTCTATATTAAATCGTGCTAGCTCCGCTGTATAAAGCGGATTATCTGCAGTCTTTAAAAAAAGCTCGTTACAGGGCGATGGACTTGCATCCTGATCAATTAACCAGGCTTCCATTTCATACCCCGCCACCGGCATATGACTAGAGAATACACTATCCGCAAACCAGGATTCCAGTTCAGCCGTTTCTCGTTGCAAGCGCTGCTGAAACACCTGGAGATCCCGTCTGGTAAAATGGTTCGTCGTTATTTCCTGACCCATATACAAAATACCCCAGCTTTTTATTATCAAAAATCTGAATATTTCAGACTGACCCATAAAAAACTTACTGCCTATAAGTGTAGTAGACAACAGCAACAAACTAAACAATCTATAAGCCATTGAAATACAAGTATTTATATCAATAAATTATAGGCTTGCAACAAGACTCTTGTGTAAAATATTACATTTCTTTTGTATATTATTGATTTTCATAAGGTATTTTTTTTAAAACATGCTACTATCACCTCTATATGCATGGGATAACCAGCGCACAACCGATTTATTTTGAGGAAGCAACGGATGAAATTAAAACAAAGCTTATTATTAATCATCACAACCTTTTTAATACTTATGTCAGTTAATAGCCAGGCAGGTCGCCAGGGCATCAGCTTTTATTACGGCCTGGGTTTAGGCGTTGTAGCTCCTGCCAACTCTGATATCGGTGGCACTGGTAGTATTATGTTTGGTGTTGAAGAAGATGGCTGGGCACTTGAACTTGTCGGTTATGGCAGCGTTGAAGCTGGAACCGATGATTCCACAGTGGACTACTCTATAAGTGGTAACCATATTGGACTGGCTTATCGAACAATCGAAAATAATGGTAGCTGGTACAAATTCAAAATCAGTGGTACCGACATGAACTTTGATCTCAGCAATACATCTACTGACCTGGAAACAAATGGCAATAGCTATACTATTGGCTGGGGTATGCGCACGAACCGTGAGGCACGTCTTGAAGTAGACTATACCTACTACGATAGCGATGACCTCACTGATCCAGTTCATATGGCAACTATTCATTATTTCTGGGGTGGCTCTAAATATCAGGGCAACGCATTTTAAATAAAAAAGGCAGCCACTGGCTGCCTTTTTTATTTATGAAAATACAATACATAAAACCAACTTCTGCTTTAAAAAAATAACTCAAGCCATTAGCTTAATAGCTGAATTAAACTTCCCAGTCTTTTCTGCGTCCCTATATCCATCCATTTTCCATTATATAACTCACCGCTAATTTTATTTTCAGATATATACTTTCTTATCATCGGCGCCAGCGGAAACTTTTTACCGGTATGGTCTTTAAAAAAATCAGCTGAATAAACCCCAATACCACTAAAGGTAAACTTATTCGACACACTTTCAGTTAAACGATTATTAAATAAAGCAAAATCACCTTCAGTATGATGCTCAGGGTTATTTACTAATACCAGATGCGCCTTATCTTTTAATGGAAAATTAATTAATTTTTCAAATGGGTAGTCAGTCCAGACATCACCATTAACAACCAGAAAGGGTTCATCACCCAACAACGGTAACGCATTTAAAATACCACCACCGGTTTCCAGTGCCTGATCGCCCTCATCTGAATACATTATATTTAAATTATATTTTTCACCCTGGCCTATGGTATTGATAATTTTCTGACCCAACCAGGCCACATTTATAATTACATCTTTAAACCCTGCATTGGCAAGCTGATATAAATGAAATTCAATTAGATGTCTGGAACCCGCCTTTATTAATGGTTTAGGCAGGCTATCCGTTAAAGGCCGCATGCGTTCTCCACGACCAGCCGCCAATATCATTGCTTTCATTTAATAAGTTCCAGCGTCTGTGAATCAGCTTTTATATTTAATGATGATAGCAATGTTAAAAAATCTTTTAGTTCATCATATCGCTGACAAACATCAAATACATATGCCAGTGTCCGTGGAATATCATTTAAATAATCAGGTTTCGCATCGCGATGATTCAAACGTGCAAAAATACCAATGGCTTTCATATGGCGTTGCAGGCCCATAAAGTCTAACTGTTTAATAAAGTGCTGTTTATCCACCTCAAATGAGGACAGATTTAAAAACTGATCTATCCATAATAATTGTTTTTCTCTGGGCCAGGCAATGTAACAGTCTTTAATTAATGAAACCAGGTCATATGTTACTGGGCCGTTTACTGCATCCTGAAAATCAATCACACCCGGATTGTTTTTATCGGTAATCATTAAATTACGTGAATGAAAATCACGGTGTACAAAAACCACAGGCTGTTGTAATGCAGATTCCGTTAACAGGGTAACCACATCAAATATGATTTTATTTTGCATAGCCGTTAACGTTATATTTAAATGTTTCTGCAAATACCAGTCTTTAAACAACCCCATCTCCAACTGTAAAAGTGCAATATTATATTCAGGTAATTCAGCCTGAATTTTCTGCATTTTTACAATCGACTCGATAGCGTCAGAATATAAGGAATCAACTGTTTTATTATTCAACCTGTCCAGATACGCTGTAGAACCCAGGTCACTCAGCTGCATAAAACCCTGCACCTCATTAAAGCTGTATATATGAGGAGCCTGAACATCTGCTATTTCAATTAACCGGGCAACGTTTACAAATGACTGACAGTCTTCTTTATCTGGTGGGGCATCCATAACAACCCAGCTATTACTACCTGATACAACTCTAAAGTATCGCCTGAAACTGGCATCAGCGGATGCAACTTCAATCTGATAGTTATCTAACTTTAAATCATTTACTATCCAGTTTTTTATTGCATCAAGCCTTAAATCGCTTTTTCTTGAAGCATTTCCCTCAGCATCATTTATTAAAGTGTTTTTTATATTTAACTTTTGAGTCATTACAGGCAATCTATTTTGTTTGTTATAATCATTCAACCTGGTTTAAAGTTTACCAGCAATTAACCTCTGGAATACAATATTATGAGCAAGAAAACAATAATAATTATTGGTATGGGTGAGATGGCGGGTGTGTTTGCACGAGGTTTTCTACGCTCTGGATACCCTGTCACACCTGTTACTCGCCAAATGGACAATCAACAGCTTGCTCATGATATACCTGACCCAGAACTCGTACTGGTCGCCGTAGCTGAAAAAGATGTTCAAAGCGTATTAAGCAATATTCCACAGACCTGGAAGAAACACCTGGTACTATTGCAAAATGAATTACTCCCCGATGACTGGTTACGCCACCAGCTAACCCCCACTGTTATTTCTGTATGGTTTGAAAAGAAAAAAGGACAGGATTATAAAGTATTGATTCCATCCCCGGTATACGGCGACAAAGCCAACATACTAATAGATACGCTGGCATCAATTGATATACCTGCGCGTAAATTAAACACTCAGGATGAACTGCTGTTTGAACTGGTGATCAAAAACATCTATATACTCACCACGAATATAGCCGGCCTTAAAGTAGGCGGCACTGTTTCTGAACTCTGGAAAAACCACTCGTCACTCACCAGATTAATTGCAAACGAAATAATAGAACTACAGATGAAACTTTGCTCTCAAAGTTTTGATAACGAAAAACTAATTAATGAAATGCTGGTTGCATTCAATGGTGACCCTGAACATAACTGTATGGGCCGTAGTGCTCCTGCCAGACTGGAACGGGCTTTACAACTGGCAGAACAATATCAGTTAAACCTGCCGACACTAAAAAATATTGCCACAGAATTTTTATCATAGGAAATCACACATTACTCAGCCTGATGAAATAGCGCTATAACACGTGACGTTGATAGAAAAAATAAAGCTGCTTGCTTAGCTGTAATCGTTTAGGCCAGCATATCTTTTAATGCTGCCAGATGACTTCGACCTCGCTCCTTAGAAACGGTCTCATCCACTTTACGTCCACCGCCTTCCCACTCTATTTCCTCTTCAGGAAATTCTGTCAGGAACCGACTGGGCTCGCATTCAACATCCTCCCCATAACGTCTTCTGTGCTTTGCATAGGTGATAGTTAATTCTTTTTGTGCTCGGGTAACCCCAACATAACAAAGACGACGCTCTTCATCCAGGTTATCCTCCATAATACTGGTTCGATGCGGCAGGCACTCTTCTTCAACTCCCACCATAAACACATAGGGAAACTCCAGTCCTTTAGCCGCATGCAATGTCATCAGGCTGACCATATCATCTTTTGCTTCTTCTTTATTTCGCTCAAGAATATCCATTAAACTCATATGGGCAACGAGTGCACCCAGGTTTTTGCTGTTATCGTCCTTATGCAAGCGTGCCAGCCATTCAACTAACTCAAAAACATTTTCCATGCGTTTTTCTGCAATTTTTACATCACTACTTTGTTCTTCAAGCCAGTTCTGATAGTCAATATCCCTAATCATCTCTTTAACGACTTCAATTGGATCACCGCGCTCAGCATTATCACTTAACAAATTAATCCAGTTAGTGAAATTCTGTAATTTCATAACAGCCCGTTCATTTAAGATTGTTGATAATCCCATTTCAAAACAGGCTTCAAACAAACTTACATTCCGTGCATTGGCATACTCACCCAGTTTTTCCAGCGTGTTACCACCAATCTCTCTGCGCGGTGTATTTATAATACGTAAAAAAGCAGTATCATCATCCTGATTGGCTAACAGGCGTAAATACCCCATGATATCTTTTACTTCTGCACGCTCAAAAAAAGATGTTCCGCCACTCACTACATAAGGAATTTGCATTTCACGTAGGTACTTTTCAAAAATACGCGCCTGGTGATTCCCCCTGTATAAAATGGCATAATCACCAAACTGAGTTCGTTTCTGAAATTTATGTGTGTTTAGCTCCACAGTTACTCGTTCTGCTTCACCATCTGCACCCGGACATTCAATAATTCGAATATTGCTGCCTAAACCCAGATCAGACCAGAGCTGCTTTTCAAACGTATGGGGATTATTTTGTATTAAGTGGTTTGCACATTTTAAAATACGCGAAGTAGAACGGTAATTCTGTTCCAGTTTTATCAATTTTAATTTTGGATAGTCTTCATTCAATAAAGCCAGGTTTTCCGGCCTTGCTCCTCGCCATGAGTAAACTGACTGATCATCATCACCTACCGCCGTTAATCGCCCATGGTCACCAAGCAACATTTTCACTAACTGATACTGACTGGCATTGGTATCCTGGTATTCATCCACCAGTAAATAGTGAATTCGATTTTGCCATTTCATCAGCACATCAGGAAATTGCTGGAATAATACGACCGGCTGTAAAATCAGGTCATCAAAATCAAATGCATTGTAAGCTTTTAACTGACGCTGATAACGGGCATATAACATAGCATGTTTTATTTCAATATCATTTTCTGCGTTAGAAATAGCCTGCTCAGGTGAAATAAAATCATTTTTCCAACGTGAAATAGCCCACCGTGCATCTTCTGCATCATCAACATTACTAAGTGACTCTGAAGCATATAAGCCCTTAATCAAAACCAGAGTATCTGTTGAATCAAACACACTAAAACCCGTTTTATAACCCAGGTGTTTATGTTCGATACCCAGTATGCGCAAACCAAGGTTATGGAAAGTAGATACAATTAAACCCCGGCCTTCGCCTTTACCTAACAGGCTTTTAACCCTGGCTTTCATTTCTCTTGCCGCCTTATTGGTAAAGGTCACCGCCGCAATATGAATAGGCTTAATTCCACAGTCACGAATTAAATAAGCAATTTTCTGGGTGATTACCCGGGTTTTACCACTACCCGCACCTGCCAGCACTAACATTGGGCCAGAAATATATTCAACGGCTCCTCGCTGCTGCGTATTAAGACCAGCCAGAGGATGGGTATCTGAATTAAAATTTGAGTTCACGGATAACGATACTTAGATTATAAATTATGTAAAACGAACTGATTATTACCTCCGTTTACCCCTTTATATTATGAATATAGACGGGCCCACAGAAAATAAATCCATTACAGGAATAACTTTCAGATCACGATCAGAGGTATAGTTTATAGACTCAAGAGAAAAGAGATATAGCTCATCTGAATTATTTTCAATTTATAGACTACCTCTAATAAATGAGCGCATTCTATAGTCAAGCCCACATCTAACTGATAAACTCTAACTACATGAAAATAAACAATAAATCAGGTCTGCTTAGCAATGCCACACAGATTTCATCAGACAATTTTGATGACCGCCCTGACGGCCAGAATATCAACTTGATTGTTGTGCACAATATCAGCCTTCCACCGGATGAATATGGCGGCCCTTATATATCTCAGTTATTTACCAATCAGCTCAAAAAGGATGAACACCCCTACTTTGCTGATATCTACCAGTTAAAAGTATCTTCACACCTGTTGATACGTCGAGATGGGGAGATTATTCAGTATGTACCCTTCCATAAACGTGCCTGGCATGCAGGTGCTTCCGCTTATTCCGGCCGACAATGCTGTAATGATTTTAGCATCGGCATTGAACTCGAAGGTTCAGATAATATTCCGTATGAAACCATTCAGTATGAAAAACTGGCTAAATTAATACTAGAATTAAGGCAAAACTACCCTGACATCGATAAAAATGCTATAACCGGCCACAGTGATATTGCTCCTGGCCGTAAAACAGATCCAGGGCCCGCATTTAACTGGGGACATTTACAGCAATTGATAACCCAACAACAAACTGACTAAAAGGGATAAAACCGCACCATGGCACTTATCTGTATTCTAATTGGGATTATTTTTGAACGTATTAGCGACACACTGGAAAACCTGCGTAATTTTGACTGGTTTGATGGTTATAGCCGCTGGTTATTAAAAACCCTGCCCGGCCTGAGCTCACAACACCTGTCATCAATTCTGATTTTATTGCTCCCCATCATGCTATGCGTCATGCTTTTACAAATCTGGTTTGATGGGCGATTACTGGGAATGATAGACCTGCTGTTTGGCCTGGTCATCTTCGCCTTCTGTCTGGGCCCCAGGGACCTTAACAGACAAATAAACCGATATCTGGATGCACGGGAAAGCGGCGATGAAACCGAAGCCAGCTCAGAAGCCTGTGCCATTATGCAAAAAGAGCCACCTTCTGATCCTGATCAGCAAATTGTTGAAGTCATGCGATCCATACTACATGAGTCCAATGACCGTTTTTTTGCTGTTATTTTCTGGTTTGTACTCCTGGGTCCATTTGGCGCATTACTTTACCGCCTGACCTCACACACCATGCGCACAACAGGCAATGCAACTCTGGCTAATGCAGCACGCCAGTTTCAGGCGATTCTTGCCTGGGCACCGGCTCATTTAGTCGCTGTGGGGTATGCTCTTACAGGTAACTACGAGGGAGCCAAGCAGGAGTTTTACAGTAAAAATAAACAGGATGATTTATACGACTGTAATTACCATACATTAATCACTGCTGGTCAGGGCGCCCTTAAAGATTGCGCTCCAGGTGAAGAAACATCCTGCATTCGCTCAGCCCGTGGTCTGGTATTAAGAACATTGGTGGTATGGCTAGCCTTTATATCCGTTTTAACATTAATCGGCTGGATGTCATGAGCGAAACACAGATCGACATTATTCGCCACGGCGAACCAGAAGGCGGACGTCGTTATCGCGGCTCCAGTATTGATGACCCTTTGAGTAAAATCGGCTGGCAACAAATGTGGGATGCGGTTCCAGAAAAGCCGCACTGGGAACACATCATCAGTTCGCCTCTTTCACGTTGCCTGAAATTTAGTGAAGCGCTTGCTGACACCCTGAGTATTAATTTCTCTGTGGTCGATAATTTAAAAGAAATAGGCTTTGGTAGCTGGGAAGGGCGTACACCCGAAGATATAAAAAACAATGAAGGCAATGCCCTGGAAGACTTTTTATCAGACCCGGTCAATAACCGTCCTGAAGGCGCTGAACCACTAGATGATTTTGCTAAACGAATATGGGATGTTTACGAAAATTTAGCAGAACAATATCGCGGGCAGCATATTCTAGTCGTCGCCCACGCAGGGGTTATTCGTGCCATCACCAGTCAAATTCTAGGCATGCCTCTAGATGATGTATATAGCCGGTTAAAAATTGAATATGCGGCCGTTGCAACAACCCGTATTCCCTCAGGGAGAAAACCCATTTTGGCTCTAACCTGAAAGCAGTTATAAATTTACAAAATTTTTATTATACTGAAGCTATATTAAACGGAAACAAAGTTACCTGTGTTGCGCTCTTTCCTTGCGACAGAGCACTACCTCTTAAGTAAAAGCGCTTCCATCTCTTTGGCAGGTAAAGGCCGACTAAATAAATAACCCTGAATCGTATCGCAGGCATTAGCGCCTAAAAATTCAAGCTGCTCCTGAATCTCTACGCCTTCTGCAATTACTTCCATATCTAAACCATGAGCCATAGCAATAATTGCTTTTACTAATGCCGCATCTTCATGATCTACTTTTATATCGCGAATAAATGCCTGGTCAATTTTTAAAGTATCAATTGGAAACCGTTTTAAATAACTTAATGAGGAATAGCCCGTACCAAAATCATCTAGCGACAATGTAACACCCATTGCTTTAATTTTTTTCAATCGGGCCAGTGCCACATCTGGATCAAGGATCAACGCTGTTTCCGTTAATTCAATACACAGTTTTTCCGCCGGCATGCCTGTTTCTTCCAGGGTTTTTGCAATTAATGCGGGTAAGCCTTCGTCTTTAAGCTGTCTGGCTGAAAGATTAACTGAAATTTTTTCTAGTATATAACCTGCATTTATCCAGTTCACCCCCTGGGTACAGGCCTCCCGAAAAACCCATTCACCAATTTGCATAATCAGGCCAGTTTCTTCTGCTACGGGAATAAATACACCAGGAGAAACAAAGCCTCTTTCTGGGTGCTGCCAACGAATGAGCGCCTCCATACCAACAACCTGCCCAGTAACAACACTAACCTGAGGCTGATAATACAAACACAGCTCATTATGCTCTATGGCTTTATGCAGATTATTTTCCAGTGCTAATAACTCAACCGAAGACTTATTCATTGAGTCAGCAAAAAATTGAAAATTATTTCTACCCTGTGCTTTTGCATGATACATAGCAGAGTCCGCATGCTTTAGTATCTCATCAGCCTGCTTGCCATCCTCAGGATAAATAGCAATACCGATACTGGTCGATATATGTACTTCCTGACGACCCAACATCATTGGCTGGCTAACATTTTCAACAATACGTTCTGCGATATGAATTATTGCCTGTATATTTTCAACATCATCTAACAAAATAGTGAACTCATCCCCGCCAAAACGCGCAATTGAAGAGCTAGCACCACTAGCATTTATCGCAACTGAATCTGTTTTACGCACGGCCTCAATTAAGCGCTGTGATGTTATTTTTAATAATTCATCTCCCGCCGAATGCCCCATGGTGTCATTAATTAATTTAAATCGATCCAGATCCAGAAACATAATCGCCAGTAATTTATTACCTCGTTCAGCCTGCGAAATAGCATGTTCCAGGCGATCTTTAAATAAGCGATTATTGGGAAGTGCCGTAAGATTATCGTGATAAGCCAGAAATGCAATTTGCTCCTCTGCCAGCTTACGTTCAGTTACATCACGAATCAGTGCAATTACACCATGTGACTTCACTGGCATCATGCGTACTTCGTAATAATATATTTTTCTATCATGATAAATAACAAATTCAAAGTGTTTTATAGAGCGTTGTTCTAACACCTGCTTTATTGAAACTTCAAATTTATCAACCACTTCAATATCTAAAACATCTTTAAGATACTTATTAATCAAGCGTTCACTTTTTAAATAAAAATAACTGCTTTGCCCAAGCTTATAACTAATGACCCGTCCATCCGAATCAAGATGAAATAATTGATCAGGAATGGCCGCAAATACCGCGTTCATTTCATCATTAGCCTGAACCAGTTCTTCAGCGCTCAAAGTTAAAGAATCTTCAAGTGTGCGCTGGTCAATATCAAACTTTTGATATGTCGCATTAATTGACGCCAGAAATTCTTTCCAGGGACTACCTGATATATCTATAGAAGACAGGTGTTTATCAACTTGTTGTTTAAGTAAATAGAAGAGATCTGTATCAGTCATTAGAAAAATTTATTATTATAATTACACAAAATATAAACTTAGCAGATTTTTAGAGATATTGTTGGCAAATCAAAAGCATTTCTCATTGATAGAAACACAGGGTTACCCCTATGTACCCATAGTACGCCACATGAGCGCCAACACAAAAAGTTAGCGCTCATCGGTGTTTATTCACAGATAAAAACCTTTTTTAAGCTTTATTATAAATTTCTGCACCCTTACCAATAAACTCAATGGACTTTTCCTGCATGCCCTGCTCTAAAGCCTCACCTTCAGATATACCCTGTGCCTTAGCGTAATCACGTACATCCTGAGAAATCTTCATAGAGCAAAAATGGGGACCACACATAGAACAGAAATGAGCCACTTTAGCCGATTCCTTAGGTAATGTTTCATCATGGTATTCACGTGCTTTTTCAGGATCAAGGCCTAAATTAAACTGATCTTCCCAACGAAACTCAAAACGCGCTTTGGACATGGCATTATCACGAACCTGTGCCCCCGGGTTACCTTTAGCCAGATCGGCCGCATGGGCAGCAACCTTATACGTGATAATTCCTTCACGCACATCTTCCTTATTCGGCAGGCCTAAATGCTCTTTAGGCGTGACATAACACAACATAGCACAACCATACCAACCGATATTTGCCGCACCCAGCGCTGATGTAATGTGGTCATAGCCAGGTGCTATATCCGTTGTTAATGGGCCTAAGGTATAGAAAGGTGCCTCAAAACAGTCCTGTAACTCCTTATCCATATTCTCCTTAACCATCTGCAAAGGCACATGCCCCGGGCCTTCTATCATCACCTGCACATCATGCTGCCAGGCAATTTTAGTTAATTCACCCAATGTTTCCAGTTCACCAAACTGTGCCGCATCGTTGGCATCAGCCAGAGAACCCGGGCGCAAGCCATCACCTAATGAAAAACTGACATCGTACGCCTTCATAATTTCACAGATATCTTCAAAATGCGTATACAGAAAATTTTCCTGATGGTGCGCCAGACACCATTTCGCCATAATTGACCCACCACGAGAAACGATGCCGGTAACACGCTCTGCTGTCAGGGGCACATACTGAAGAAGCACTCCAGCATGAATAGTAAAATAATCAACACCCTGCTCCGCCTGTTCAATTAATGTATCACGATATATTTCCCAGGTAAGATCCTCCGCTTTACCATTCACTTTTTCCAGCGCCTGATAAATTGGCACCGTACCAATAGGCATAGGCGCATTACGTAGTATCCACTCTCGGGTTTCATGAATATTTTTGCCTGTTGACAGGTCCATTAAAGTATCACCGCCCCAACGGGCAGACCAGGCCATTTTTTCAACTTCTTCTTCAATAGAAGAGGTTACTGCTGAGTTACCAATATTCGTATTCACTTTAACGCGAAAATTACGCCCAATAATCATGGGCTCAACTTCAGGGTGATTAATATTTGCAGGAATAATCGCGCGGCCTCTGGCGATTTCAGAGCGTACAAATTCGGCCGTCATTTCATCTGGCAACTCAGCCCCAAAACTTTCACCTGGATGTTGTTTAAGTAGTTTTTTATATGCGGGATCTTTACGTAATGCTGTTAATTTCTGGTTTTCACGAATCGCCACATACTCCATTTCAGGAGTGATAATACCCTGTCGCGCATAATGCATCTGACTCACATTTTGACCCGCTAATGCACGGCGTGGTTTACTAATATGCTCAAAACGTAAATTGGCCAGCTCAGGATCACTTTGTCGTTTATGACCAAATTCAGAAGAAGGCCCATCCAGCTCTTCTGTGTCATTACGCTCTAAAATCCAGTTACCACGAACATCCGGCATGCCCTTCATCAGGTCGATTTCAATATCCGGATCAGAAAACGGCCCAGAAGTATCATAAACCGGTATTGGCGGATTCACTTCAAAGCCCATGCTATCCGGTGTGTCATCCTGATCAATTTCACGCATACCCACACGAATATCATCACGTGATCCCGTTACATAAACTTTACGGGAATTTCTAAAAGGCCGTGTAACCTCTTCTGACAGTCTGGCAGTGTTATTGATAAATTCTTCTGGTATTGCGCTCATAGTATTTCCTCGTAATATGTGAGGCTATGGCAAAAGGAAGGAGCAAACAGCAAAGCTTCCCTTCGCCAGCATTATCTGGATCAGGTTCTAAGAGTTTAGAGTCCCTTAACAACGATGCCTGTAAAAAATTTACAGCCTGATGTTACAGACACTCTTATCGAAAACAGAAAAGCACTCTACGCCTTAAAGTTCTGGATAATTCTCAATCCCGTGCTATTCACCGATTAATCGATCTAGCACAAAATTCCCCTAGCTTGTGGCCGCCAAGTGTACCTGAGCAGAGTGTTCAGGTACAGGGTATATCGAAAAAGCAAAGCGCAAAAAACACAATCATTTAAATAGAGATGCCTACGGGGTATCCAAGTTACCTGGCAAAAGGTAGAATCAGGCTACATATAACAAATAACCTTAAACACCTCCGGGGGAACTTAATGTCGTCACATCTGGATCAATGTCGTTACAATATGGTTGAACAACAGGTACGCCCATGGGACGTGCTTGATGACAAGGTTCTCAATACACTTGAAACAATACCCCGTGACCAGTATGTACCTGCACAATACCTGAATCTCGCTTATGCAGACACGGCTATTCCCCTGAATGATTCACAGAATATGATGCACCCCATTATTGAAGGCCGTTTACTACAACTGCTGGATATTCAACCTGAAGACAATGTACTGGAAATTGGTACTGGCAGTGGTTACCTTACAGCCTGCCTGGCAAACCTGGCGAGCCACGTTGAAAGTGTTGAAATAGATGAAACTTTAGCCAAACGAGCAGCTCAAACCTTGCTAGAACAAGGTATATTTAATATAAGCTTAAGTTGTACAGATGGTCTGGATTTCCCCGATATTAACAAAAAATACGATATCATTATTTTAACCGGGGCAATTAATGAAATACCCCAGGCATTTAAAAATGCCCTGACTGAAAACGGTAAAATGTTTGTAGTTGATGGTGCAGCTCCTGCAATGACGGCACATATTATTACCCGCACCAGTGACAACGAGTGGTCTGATGAAACTATTTTTGAAACCGTTTTAAACCCACTGGTACATGGCGAACAAAAACCTGAATTTAAATTTTAAAACCAAACTTTAAAAGTAAAACAACAAAACATGAAAAAAATATTCTTTAGCGTAGTAACGGCTTCCTGTCTGTCATTCAGTCTTCCTCTACACGCACAGGAAGATACACCGCATACTTTTAATTTTTCGCAGGCTTTAGAGCTGGCCACATCACATGATCAGGATTTACAGGCGGCTGAATTCACCTACCAGAGCTCAGTTGCCGGTCGTGGCCTCAGTAAAGCCGCATTATTACCACAACTAAGCCTGTCCGCTTTTGTTAGCCATACAGAACAGGAAACAGCGAAAAGCGCCAGCACACTTATTCCAAATGGCACGATTGATTTTAATACAAATGGCTATAACCTCAGCCTGAGTCAAACACTTTATAATCATAAACTTTACAAAAAGCTCCAGCAGACTGACATGGCAATTGCCTCTGCCACAGCAACAGTAGAAGCCGCCAGACAGGATTTAATTGTTCGACTGGCAACCGCCTATTTTAACGCACTGGGAGCAAAAGATAATTTAAAGTTTGCTACTGCCGAAAAAGAAGCCATAGGTAAACAACTGGAACAATCAAAAAAACGTTTTGAAGTCGGGTTAATTGCTATCACTGATGTAAAAGAAGCCCAGGCCAGCTACGATACATCTGTCGCCCAGGAAATAGATGCACAAAATATATTATCTGCACAGTTCGAAGCACTGGCCGTCATTTTAGGCACCTACACCACAAATATTTCCCCCATGATTGAAGATATTCCGTTACTCATCCCTGAACCAACTGACATGCTGAAATGGACCGAAAGTGCTGAACAGAATAATTTAGCATTAAAAGCAGCACAGTATGATTTTCAGGCCTCTCAAAAACAGGTAGATGCCGACCAGTCAGAACACTATCCCTACCTTGACTTGGTCGCTCAGCATAATTTCAATAGCCCTGATGGCGGCAGATTTGCACCAACAGATTCCACTGATACTGCAATTACAGTGCAGCTAACCATTCCCATATACAGCGGTGGTTCTACCAGTGCAAAGCATAAACAGTCTGTAGCATTAAAAGAGCAGGCTCGCTCATTAAAAGAAAAAGCAAAACGCCAGACCCTGCAACAAACCCGTGATGCTTACCTTGGTGTAACATCGACCATAGCTCAGGTAAAAGCATTAAAACAGGCACTACTTTCAAACCAGGCAGCACATGAAGCAACACAGGCCGGGTTTGAAGTTGGCACACGAACAGCCATTGATGTGTTATCAACATTACGCGAAGTGTATCGTGCAGAACGCGACTATGCCCGTGCACGTTATAATTATGTGATAAACACCTTACGTTTAAAGCAGGCAGCCGGTACCCTGAGCATGGATGACGGACAGAGCATTAACAGCTTTTTACAATAGCCTTTACTCTACAGATATAATACATAAGCAATACAAATGAAAAGGGCGGCCTTTTCATTTGTTCTATTAGAAACAGAATTAGAGTCAATATTTTGATAAAGGCCGTAAACCCCAGCCATTACCTTGCACCAAAATACTGGCCTACCTGGTTTTCTCTGGGCCTGCTGCGGTTAGTCATTATATTACCCCTGCCAGCGATAGAAGTATGCGGCG
The DNA here is from genome assembly GCA_016744065.1 of Gammaproteobacteria bacterium. Classification (GTDB taxonomy): domain Bacteria; phylum Pseudomonadota; class Gammaproteobacteria; order SZUA-229; family SZUA-229; genus SZUA-229. Next base: position 40,829 of record JADGFA010000018.1, on the reverse strand, counting down.
CAATACTGGGCAAGTTAATCTATATATTCATGCCCGCGCGACGCACAATTGCCGATATTAATTTACGTTTTGCTTTTCCTGATGCGCATACAGATGAAATCATTCGCATGCGAAAGCTCTGTTTTAAAAATATGGGTATGGCTGCTTTTGAGTTAGCCTTAAGCTGGTGGCAGGATGAACGATTATTAAAACTCTGTGAAATAGAAGGCCTGGAAAACATCACCCAACCACAGGAACAGGGAAAAGGCGTTATTATTTTAACAGCACACTTCACCTGCCTGGAAATTGGTGGCCCGGTATTAAATCATTATGTTCCCTTTCAGGTTATGTACAAACGCGCGCACAATAAATTATTTGACGCCTTTATGCGCTATCATAGAGCACGACTCTATAAAGCGATCGTTGATTACCACAAGCCCCTGTCAATGATAAAAGGTCTGAAAAAAGGTCATGCCGCATGGTATGCACCCGATCAGGATTTTAGGGGCAAAGACATGATATTCGCCCCTTTCTTTGGGGTACAGGCATCAGCCCTGACCGCACCCGCACGATTTGCAAAAATAACCGGTGCGGCTGTTGTGCCTTACTATATAAAACGCAAGAATGGTGGCCAGGGTTACAAACTAACAATATTACCCTCGTTAAAAAATTTCCCGACGGGTAAAACTGAAGATGATGCACTCGTTATAAACCAGACACTGGAGCATTTAATTATGCAAAACCCTGAACAGTATCTCTGGGTTCATAAACGTTATAAAAACAGGCCCGAAGGTGAAGCCGCAGTTTACCCTGAAAAGAAAAAACGTAGATGAACATAAATAAATATAGTTTTTTATTTACAGGCACTACAGCAGAGACACATAAAATAAATATCTGGTTACATGTCATACTGAGTACAACTAAAAAAACTGATGCCATGCTCTGCCCTGACGCTTTATCACACCAAACTCTTCACTACGCTCAGAATAACAGGCTCTCCACGCATATATGATTTACCGATTTCTGACAATTTTATTATGGCCTGTGTTTTTTATATACACTTTGAAAATTTCTTTACGCGATAAATCTAGCCGATATTTTTTACAACGCCTGGGGTTCGCTTACCCTGCCAGTAAAAATAAATCCATATGGATTCATTGTGCATCCGTCGGTGAAGTAAACACCTATCACCCACTACACCTTAAATTATTAACACAATTTCCTGATACTCATTTTATTATAACAACCAATACAGTGACTGGCGCAAACACGGTTGCTCGACATGATTTTACGCGTACCAGCCATTGTTTTTTACCCATAGAATCTGGCTTTGCAATAAAGCGCTTTATAAAAGCATACAAACCTTCACAGTGCCTGATTATGGAAACTGAGATATGGCCTCTGCTATACCAACTATGCCATGCTAATAACATTTCAATCTCTATTATTAATGCTCGTCTTTCTCATCGCACCCTGTCAGCAAATAACTGGATTAAGTCCCTTTATAAAACCAGTCTTTCATATGTTAGTAAAATACTTTGTAAATCGAATACAGAGCTGGATAATTTCAGACAATTGGGCGCAGAAATTAATCAGTTAACTGTTGCGGGAAATTTAAAATTCACTTCAGTTGATAAGCCTCTGCACGACAAGCCCATTAGCCTGAATAATCGCCCCTATTGTGTTGCCGCCTCAACCCATAACGATGAAGAGGTACAGCTAGCCACACTCTGGAACAAGCTCAAGCCAGAAATGTTACTGGTACTTGTGCCCAGGCACCCTGATCGCAGCAAAAAAATTCAAAAACAGCTAAATAAACTCAAAATAAAATATACTGTTCGCAGCCAGCAACAATCATTAAGTCAAAACACAAAAATATACCTGGCAGACACACTAGGGGAACTAACACAATTTATACAGGGAGCTGAATGCGTTTTCATTGGTGGATCATTAATTAAACATGGCGGACAAAATATTCTGGAACCCTGCCGTATGGGAAAACCAACGATCTGCGGTCCACATATGTTTAACTTTAAAGATGAAGTAAAGCTACTTATTGAAAACCAGGCCTGCATACAGGTAAAAAATATATCAGACCTGGAAACAACGCTCTCTAATTACTTTAAGAATCCCGAAGTATTAATATCGACAGGAAAAAAAGCTAAATTAGCACTACAGAAACAATCTACAATTTTAGACACTTATATTTCAGAAATACTATCTCTAACATAAATAACACCGACTTAAATGCACCCGTAGTTTGGATCAAGCAACATAGCCCCATCACCTGTTAACAAACAATACCGGTTCACAACTATTGATCTCGCCTGCACAAATGAGTGGAACCACTGCATTAACCCCCCCCTATAACGATCATCCTGAGCGAAGGCGAAGAATCTAACTACTCGGGGTATTCAAGGTCCTTCGCCTTCGCTCAGGATGACAGATATTCACAAATGACCGTTATTTAAAGATGACAATTACTCATATTTATTTTTACTTGTATATTTTTTCAAACCCGCACTTACCCTATACTGTGGCTTAAGCAAGTACTTTTAACCTAATGTTTTTAATTTACAGATCACTATCACTAGAAAAAACCGTCAAATTTACAGTACAGCTTAATAATATGGAATCATCTCTCAAATGAAAATCAAATACAAAAACAATCAGTCTATTTCGACTGAGCAGTTTATTGAGTTACTCAAGCAATCCACACTAGGTGAACGCCGCCCAATAAATAACTATATCTGTATGGAAGGAATGATTAACAACAGCAACTTAATCATAAGTGCATGGGATGAAAATAAACTTATTGGTATTGCACGTTCAGTAACCGATTTTCACTATGCCTGTTATCTGTCTGATTTAGCCGTAGATAAACAGTATCAGAAAAAAGGCATTGGAAAAAAACTACAGATACACACTCAAAATGAACTAGGGCCTGAATGCAAACTCATTTTAATAGCGGCCCCTGCAGCAGACACATACTATGAGCACATCGGCTTTAGCCGAAACGAACGCTGCTGGGTTCTTGAGAAAAACCAGAATATAAAAAAATAATACTCCCCCCTTAAAACCAGCGTCCCGAACTACCCTGTGCTATTTAAATTAAACACAAATATAACTAACCACATTATGCTTGAAAAAAATATGTTATACACATTTTCATTATGTCTATATTTGACAAATACAATTTTCATTAGCTAATATGGACATGTTAAAGAAATAACGCTTTAACAATAAATAACGCATTTTGAACCCAAATAAGGAGGTAACAAAAACGCGATATCATTAAAAATCATGCGCAGGTCCAAGGTGTAAGCGCACCTCAAACCTGCTGACCACAACCAACTTCAAGGAGTTAATTATGGCTAATTGCAATATTACGTCACGTTCCCCCTTTGCCCAAAGCTTTTTTTTGGCAAAATGTTATAACCCAATCCTGCCAGCACGGCTTTGTGCTTCTCGGCAGTGTTTATCCCCACTTAAACCGCCTGATTCCATCGGCCTTATGGAAACCTTGTGCATGCTTATTCTTTATAGGCCCACACTCATCAAACACGGCCATGTGAAAGCCGGTTTAATGTGTGAACGCCTACCTATTGACTTACAACGCTGTCTGTCATGGTTGGGAGCATCTACAAAAGATGCTAAAAAGCGTGTATTACACACTGCCTTTTTACCTTAACCAGGGTACTTATACGTAAGCACGTTGGTTAGCCAGGTGGTCGCCACTGGCGCTTTTATATAAAGCGCCGGTTTCCCTACCTGTAATTTTTCATTATCTATTTTTATTACCTCTCGCATGGAGAACATAATGCGTCGTGATCAGTCTGTAATTATTAAAATACCTCTAGTTTTTAATCGTCATGCCCCAAGCCCACCTCATTATTCATCTCACCTGTTTCATTACACCAGCCAGTTAAAAGCGCTGCTAAATTCACCTCCCAAAATTGATAACCTATGCACAACGGATACTCTAAAAGCTAAAACGCTGGACAATTACCTCTGCTCTGTAGGTGAAGTCATTAATAATATCTATCAACTTAAATCCCGCATACAAAAAGAAACACAAGATCAAAGTGAAAACCATAAAGTATTTACAAGGACCCCATAATGACATTGAAACAGCGTTTTATTGAAGCCATTCAGAAAGGTGAACTGGGCCGCATTGAAGACAGAGGCGTAATCGTATCATTACAGGAATTTAAATCTTATTTTCCCGATATAAAAAGCCAGTACAGCATGTCATTTCTACCTGCTGCCACTATAGAGCCGGGGCAGATGAGCATGACGCATACAAAATTTGTATTTAGAGTCCGCAAGGGAGTATATCTGGTACATGAAGACGCTCTGCAGGAAAAACACCCGATTTAAATATAACCAGGGTGTCACAACTTAATATGAGGCCCTGGCTATAATAGAGCGAATTAACATTCCACAATAAACCATAACTGAATTATTTATTTTTAATATCATTAATGAGAACAGCAGAATCATACACAGTTTGATAGTGCTCTACTTCAGGAAAAGGCTCATAAAAATGGTGTAATAAATTACGCCATTCTTTATATTCTTGTGATGCTCTAAAACCCACAATGTGATCTTCAAGTGTTTCCCAGTTTACAAGAAGGATATAGCGATTATTTTTTTCTATGCATTTCTGGAGTTGATGTGAAATATAACCATTCATATTTGATATTATTTTCTGCGCTTTATAAAAAGCACCTTCAAATTCTTTTTCCTGGCCTGGCTTCACATCAAGTACGGCAACTTCAAGTATCATCTATACACCCTCTACAAACCATAATTTTACCCCATTGGCTAATCAGGAGGCCGTCACATCATTAACCTCTTCTTCTACACTAAGACAGACCATACCCTTACCCGCTTTTTAAAAAAACGTTAAGAGGATGTAATGTTCGTTGAGGATAAAATAACCTTAAATATTAATCATGATTAAATCATGCCTGAATTTTTATTTATTCTGTAACCGACTCTTCATACCCCGCTATCAACATGTGCCAGTTATCTTCTGTAAAATGGTATTTTTTATGTAGCTTCTGCTGTTTTAATAACGAGCGTTTAAGTCGCTGTAAATTATTCTCCATCCAGGGTGTATTTGTCTCCTGAGCCCCTCGCAATGCCCCTTTATCAAAATCAATAAGGTGTATTGTTAGTTCCGCATCCAGTAATATATTACTGGCATTCAGATCGTCATGGTAAACACCTTTACAATGAAACCGTCGGACACACTGGCCAATGGCCCGCCACGCGTCACCCTCTATCACATGCTGAGTTAATATCTGATCCAGTGTTTGCGCACCGGGAATGCGCTCAACCAGTATCTGCGCCTGATACAAAGGGCTGAAACTAAAAGGCACTCGACAAACAGATGCTGCAACGGGGCGTGGAACAGGCAAACCCTTATCAAACATCCATTGCAGCATGCGCCACTCTTTAATAGAGCGGCCATTTTCCCAGTTCAACCCCATGTAGGTTTGTCGATTTATGCGAGCCATTATTCCACCGCGCATATACTTTCGATAAACAGCAGATATACCACTCACTACAACAAACCAGGCCTGACCACGCCCTCCCCTGGTAATAAGCTGATAATGATCTGCTTTCTTAAGAATACCCTGCTTTAGCAAGCTGGCTTCGGGAGCTTCCAGCAATTCAGGGTTATACAGTAAATAGCATCCATTTTTATGAATAAAACAACTCTCATTACTCTGATTTTTATGTTTCTGGTGCAAATATTTCACCTAATTTATTTTTTACAGGAGTCAAAGCCCTGCCTGTCAACCTATGATACCTAAAACTATCAAATAGACAGTAAATTTATACTTTTTTATCTTGTTTCAGCGCTAGTTATACACAGTCAGGATATTTATCCCTCACGGGCTATTTAAGCGATTATTAATACTTCCAAACTGTCAAATCATTTTTAATTTATTTTTAACTCATTGATATTTATAGAATAATTCTAATTGTATGTTTTTTGTACAATCTAGTAACAATTCCGTCATAATCGGATTTCAGACCTCAATCATAGATTCATCCACAGAGTTATCCACAATATTTGTGGATAACATTTTTCTTCCTGTTTACAGGCCCAGACAATGGAAATATTACTCAAAAAAAGCATATTTCCAGCCCTGTAGACAGGGAATTTAAACGGCTATCGAGTATATGAAAAAAAACAGGCTTTCCAGTTACTTACACTTATCGGCTATTCCTGATAAACAGAAATAACCGTTCGCAAGAGCGTTATAAATGAAAGGTATAATCACCGCCATAAACCTACCTCTATCGATCTTCACGACAGACGGCAGGGCACTAGAGGGGCAGCTTGAAGCAAAGAATGCCTGAACAGCATAACAGGCTAATACAGCTTATTTAATAACTAACTTACTCACCCAGTACCATATTTGTAATGGATGACTTGGTATAAAGATGCCCAGGAATTTTATCCTGTATGGTTTCGTGGAGCTGAGGCAGCTTTGACCAGTGCACTCCTTGCTTATGATGATGGGCTGTATGATAGCCAAGATTGCCTGTTAATATATTATATATCGGGCTTAAATTATTATTTGATGCCTCGAATTCATTTTGTGTATCTAAGCCCGAATGATGGTCATACGTTACGTAGGCGGTAAATAACAGGCTGGTAATCATTGGCAAAACAAACAATAAAATGCCTGCTACAGGGTTGTACCAAACAAGTAAACCAACAATTACAAATGTAATTACTGTATTTAGAATAAAGGGTCTTAATTGTTTTGGATGTTTTTTACCAACACTATAACCCCGTGGATAAGCGGTTAAGGCAACATTTAATGTGTATTCAACCACCCCCATCTTTTTACCGTCTTTTCGTTTCCACCTACTTTCATCCTTCTCCTGATCTAAAAAATTCAGGTGATGGCCCAATACATGATGCAGTCGCCAGAGATGCGTTGTGACACCCGTATGCAGAGCATACGCAAACTCCAGCCCTCTATTCAGCAATGTATTCCTGAAGGTGAAAAGGTGTTGATGATGATGATTCCAGGCACAGATCGTCCCCTTGGGCACAATCATTACAAGATAATACATAAACAATACCAATGCATTATTCACGCTAAAATACAAAATAAAATCAACCACTGTTAAAGCCAGAATAATTAATACAGGTAAGCGATCTTCCTTATACCTGAATACATTGAATCCTTTCTGAGATGCTTGGGTTTTGTGCATAAATCTACTCAGTTAATTTTAAACTCTAATTATCATAGCCTAAATTAGGCGATAACCAACGTTCTGTTTCAGTTAATGTCATTTCTTTACGTTTTGCATAATCCTCAACCTGATCCCGGTTAATTTTTGCCACCGCATAATATTTTGATTCAGGGTTACTAAAGTACCAGCCACTGACTGAAGCCGCAGGAAGCATAGCAAAACTTTCTGTGATCGTAATACCTGCATTTTTATCGGCTTCTATTAGTTGCCAAAGTTTCGCTTTTTCCGTGTGATCAGGGCAGGCAGGGTAACCCGGTGCAGGGCGAATACCTTTATATTCTTCGGCAATTAGAGCGGTGTTATCCAGACTTTCATCTTGTGCATAAGCCCAGTACTCTTTACGCACCCTTTTATGCATTAACTCGGCAAAAGCTTCCGCTAAACGGTCAGCTAATACTTTAAGCATAATGGCCTGATAGTCATCGTGATCATCTTCAAAGCGCTTTACATGTTCTTCTATGCCTATGCCTGTGGTTACCGCAAAGGCACCGATGTGATCATTTAGTTTAGTTTCTTTTGGTGCAATAAAGTCACTTAAACAGTAATTAGGTCGACCCGGTGGCTGCTGTGTTTGCTGGCGCAGGAAATTAAGTGTAGTTGACACTTTATTACGTGAATCATCGGTATAGATTTCTACGTCGTCATCATCAATGCTATTAGCCGGGAACACACCGACCACGGCTTTTGCCTGTAACCATTTTTCACTGATAATTTTATCCAGCATAGTTTTAGCATCATTAAATAACTTAGTCGCCTCTTCGCCTTTATCTTTATCCGTTAAAATTTTTGGATAACGACCTTTTAATTCCCAGGCAAAGAAAAACGGTGTCCAGTCTATATATTCTTTAATCTCTTCTAATGAATAATCATCAAATACTTTTACACCGGTAAAGGTAGGCGAGCCTATGTCACTTTTATCCCAGTCGATTTTCACTTTATTCGCGCGAGCATCTTCTATTTTTGCCCAGTTTGTTTTCTTGCGACGCCCTGCATGGTTAATTCGTACCTGTTCATAATCTGCCGATAATTCCTTTAAAAAACTATCTTTAAGGTCAGTCGAAATTAAACTCTGCGCAACGCCTACCGCACGTGAGGCATCTTTTACCCAGACAGTTGGGCCTTCATAATTTTGCTCAATTTTAACGGCGGTATGTGCTTTAGATGTTGTGGCACCACCAATCATCACTGGTATATTCATATTCAAACGTTGCAGTTCTTTGGCAATATGCACCATTTCATCAAGCGATGGTGTTATCAAACCACTTAAACCAATGATATCGATATTTTCTTCTCTGGCTTTTTCAATGATCTGATTGGCAGGCACCATCACCCCCATATCAACCACTTCAAAATTATTACACTGCAATACAACGCCGACAATGTTTTTGCCAATATCGTGCACATCACCTTTTACCGTGGCCATTAAAATTTTGCCATTGGATTGTACTTCGCCATCTTTTTCGGCTTCTATAAAAGGAATTAAATGCGCCACGGCTTTTTTCATTACCCGGGCAGACTTAACCACCTGGGGTAAAAACATTTTTCCGTCGCCGAATAAATCACCCACCACATTCATGCCGTCCATTAACGGCCCTTCAATTACCTGAATTGGACGATCGAAACTTAAACGCGCTTCTTCTGTATCGTCTACCACATAAGCATCAATGCCTTTAATCAGAGCATATTCGATACGTTTACTGACTTCATATTCACGCCATTCTAAATTTTCTTCTTTTTTACCGGTACTACCATCACCACGGTATTTATCAGCAATATCTAACAGACGTTCAGTTGAATCTTCACGTCGGTTTAACACCACGTCTTCTACATGTTCACGCAGCTCTTCTGGCAAATCATCATAAACCGCCAGTTGTCCTGCGTTAACTATTCCCATATCCATGCCGGCTTTTATTGCATGGTATAAAAACACCGCATGTATAGCTTCACGTACCGGGTTATTACCACGAAAAGAGAACGACACATTCGATACACCACCCGACACCATGGCATGGGGTAGCGTTTTCTTAATAACTTCGGTGGCTTCTATAAAATCCATGCCATAGTTATTATGCTCTTCGATACCAGTGGCAACCGCAAAAATATTTGGATCAAAAATAATATCTTCTGCTGGGAAGCCAACCTTTTCTGTCAGAATTTTATATGCGCGGGTACAGATTTCGATTTTACGATCACGGGTATCCGCCTGACCGGTTTCATCAAAGGCCATAACTATAGCTGCAGCACCATATTTGCGAATCAATTTAGCATGTTCGATGAAAATATCTTCACCTTCTTTCATGCTTATAGAGTTAACTATGCCCTTGCCTTGAATGCATTTAAGGCCGGCTTCTATAATGTGCCATTTAGATGAATCAATCATCACTGGCACTCGAGAAATATCTGGTTCTGAGGCAATTAAATTCAGGAAAGTCACCATGGCTTTTTCGCCATCGAGCATGCCCTCATCCATATTAATATCGATGACCTGCGCACCATTTTCTACCTGTTCACGCGCGACATCTAATGCGGTTTCATAATCCTCTTCAAGAATTAAACGTTTGAATCTGGCTGAGCCGGTTACATTAGTGCGCTCACCCACATTAACGAATAACGATTCAGGTGTAATGCTCAATGGCTCCAGGCCACTTAATCGGCACTCCACTTTTATATCGGGAAGTTTTCTAGGTGCATGTTTGCTTACGGCTTCAGCAATGGCTTTTATATGAGCCGGCGTTGTACCACAACAACCACCAATAATATTTAAGAAACCTGAGCTTGCCCATTCTTCAATTTGCGCTGCCATGTCTTGCGGTGATTCATCATATTCACCAAACTCATTTGGCAAACCTGCATTCGGGTGCGCATTAATATTGCAACTCACGATGCCAGACATTTCTGCCACATATTGACGCAGCTCATCCGCACCCAATGCACAGTTAAAACCAAAACTAATCGGGTTAACATGACGCATAGAATTCCAGAATGCCTGAGCTGTCTGCCCAGACAACGTTCGCCCAGATGCATCTGTAATAGTGCCAGATATCATTACCGGTATTTTTATGTCGTGATCTTCAAAATATTGCATCACAGCAAAAATAGCCGCTTTTGCATTAAGTGAATCAAATACGGTTTCTATTAATAGAATATCCGAGCCACCATCAACCAGCCCCCGGGTAGCCTCAGTATAAGCTTCAACTAACTGGTCAAAACTCACATTACGAAAACCCGGATTATTCACATCCGGTGAAATTGATGCAGTACGATTGGTCGGGCCGAGAACACCGGCTACAAAACGAGGACGCTCTGGCGTGGAAAGCTCATCTGCCGCTTTACGGGCAACTTTTGTACCTTCAAAGTTTAACTCATATGCCAACGCTTCCATCGAGTAATCAGCCATCGCAATGGATGTGCCATTGAATGTGTTGGTTTCAATAATATCTGCGCCGGCTTCAAGATAAGCCTTATGAATATCACAGATAATACCCGGCTGGGTAATACTCAACAGGTCATTATTGCCTTTTAAATCTGATTCCCAATTGGCAAACCGCTCACCACGATAATCAATTTCTTCCAGTTTATAACTCTGGATCATTGTACCCATACCCCCATCCAGTATGAGGATGCGCTCTTTCAGGGCCTGTTTTAACTGCTCAATTCGAATATTTTGCTGAGTCTCAGAACTCATTCTTTAATAACCAATAACGACAAAGGCGCGCATTATAACACCCTATCTGTACGCCTTTAAGCGTAATTTAAACTGATTTCAACTGGGATCTTCTCTCTTATTTTAAAAGCAGCACAAACTCTAAAGAAGGTATTACACATTCGCTGGTTTTTATACTGATAAGTAAATAAGATAGGCAGCATGAATTCACAACACCTTAGTTTATATATCACCGCAGAACATGAATGTGGTTATTATGACGATCGCCAGACCTCTAATCTGATTCCTGATCCTCAGATAGAGATAGACTCCAAATTATATAGCCTGCTACTCAGTAAAGGTTTCAGACGCAGTGGTGAATTTGTTTATCGGCCGCATTGCAAACAATGCTCAGCCTGCATTCCCTGTCGAATTAATATAGATAACTTCAAAGTCAGCCGTAATCAACGGCGCTGCCTAAAAAACAATCAGGATTTGATCACATACCTTAAACCCGCAGAATTTAAAGACGAATATTTTTCCCTTTATAGCCGTTATTTAAATAGCCGACACAAAGATGGCAATATGGTCGACCCAATGCCTGATGATTTTAGTAATTTTTTATTAAATAACTGGAATACAAGTATATTTATTGAGTCACGCTTTAAAGATAAATTATTGTCTGTTGCAGTTGTAGATTTTCTGCCTGCCGGTCCTTCTGCTGTTTACACATTCTTTGAACCGGAAGAGCATAAACGCAGCCTGGGCACTTTTGCAATATTACAACAAATCTGGCTTGCCAGACTTTATCAAAAAACACACCTGTACCTGGGATACTGGATCGAAAACCACCCAAAAATGCAATACAAACGCAACTTTTCCGGACTAGAAGTCTATCAACAGGATAACTGGCAAGTATTTTAAAATCCGTAAATAATTAACTAAATGTATTTTATTGATTTAAATCAATGCTCATTTCACAGCAACTCTCTATGCTCTATCCATAGTTAAGCCCGATAACGACAATAATTCAGGTTTATAACCCATTTTTTGATTAGGTGCTGACAGAACTCGCACTTAACTAGAATATAAAGAATCTCCTGAGGGAGTACGAACAGACATCGTACAGGCTCAGGTTGTAAAGAATCTCCTGAGGGAATACGAACAAACTTCGTACCATCTCAGGCTTGAAAGAATCTACTGGCTGAGTACTGACAGGGTTCATACTTAACCAGAATGTAAGGAATCTCCTGGGGGGGAGTTAAAGAGCCAGCCACCACTTCGTGTGGTAGTCGGCTCTTTTTTTTGCCCTTAAAAAAGCAACTATTCTAATATATTCTTGTTAAAATAGGTTTTCACTCCCATTTTATAGAGCTTAAGCATGAGCATAGAAAACGATATCATTGAAAAATTACAAGAAATACTTAAACCTGAATACCTGGATGTGAACAATGAAAGTGATATGCATAATGTACCTCCAGGCTCCGAATCTCATTTTAAAATTATCGCTGTATCCAACGAATTTAATGGAAAAATGCTGATAGCTCGACATCGTATTATAAACAAGGCACTCGCTGAAGAACTTGAAGGCCCTGTTCATGCACTTGCATTACATACCATGACGCCAGACGAATGGGCTGAGAAAGGCTCAGCGCCCAAGTCACCTCCATGTATGGGTGGAGGCAAATAACCCTCATGGCAACATTTTCATCTTTAAAGTGATTTATATATATAAAATTACACTCATTGCCTTGACTTAAGTCAAGACGGGCCGCGCTTAATAGTTATAAACATCGCACAAAAGGGCTTACCTTTATTAATGGAATTCGATACACTAACCCCATCTATTGTGAATATAGCTGCAACCTATTATGACAACTACATCCATTAAATTATCAGCCCTGAAAACAGCTTGTCAAAGCTGCAGTCTACACGACCTTTGTTTGCCTCTTGGCCTTGATATAGGTGATATCGACAGGCTGGATAAAATTGTTAAACGCAGCCGACCACTACACAAGGGTGAATATCTATTTAATAGCGGTGATATCTTCACCTCTATCTTTGCGGTTCGCAGCGGCTCGATTAAGACCTTTACTGAAAGCGAACAGGGGGACGAACAGATCACAGGCCTGTATTTGCCAGGTGAACTCATCGGCCTTGACGCCATCCATGACGGCAAACACCCGTGCTCTGCTATTGCACTGGAAACTACCAGCCTGTGTGAGCTGCCATTTGAAACACTGGAAGATCTAAGCAGCAAAATACCTGAATTGCACCACCAGCTATTCCGTATTATGAGTAAAGAAATTGCCGGTGATCAGTCATTATTGATGCTGATGGCACAAAAAAGCGCAGACGAACGACTGGCTGCATTTCTGGTAAACCTGTCTAGTCGCCTGAAAGCCCGTAATTTTTCTGAAACTGAATTTAACCTCACCATGTCACGTAAAGATATTGGCAACTATCTAGGATTAACGATAGAAACCATTAGCCGCACATTTAGCCGCTTTCAGAGTGAGGGGTTGCTATCAACTCAGAGAAAATATGTAAATATCCACAAGTTACAGGCACTCAAAACATTAGCTGGAATTTCTGATCACTGCACCACCTCTGATTGCCCAAGTAAAACAGCTTGAGACGGGGAGTCACTTTTAAAATATAAACCACGTTCAAAATAACAACAAACTAAAAATCCGTTTTTATTCTACCGAATCTTCAGGTAAAGCCTTTTTAATACCCTGAAAAAAAGCTACCTGAACAAACACCCAATACCTGAACTGCAACTTTAGTCTCATAACAACCTCACCCAAGTATTTGATTTTTTTAAACACCTTAAAAAGCAAGCCTTTTTTATGAAAAAAAAGTAAATATATTTATTTTTTATCCTTGTTTATGAGGGTAATATTAGTCGTCCACGGAACTGGATAACTAAATGCAACTTGGCCCTTATACACTGACATCCCCTGTTTTTCTCGCCCCTATGGCGGGCATAACCGATAAACCCTTCCGACAACTCTGTCGTAAGATGGGTGCTGGACTTGTCGTGTCTGAAATGGTGACCTCTGAACCACATTTACGCAATAGCCATAAAACACGATTACGCATGGATCTTCAGGGAGAAGTTGGCCCCGTCAGTGTGCAAATTGCAGGTACTGATCCGGTTAAAATGGCGAATGCCGCCCAGTTTAATGTTTCTCAGGGTGCCCATATAATTGATATCAATATGGGCTGCCCTGCCAAAAAAGTATGTAATGTTGCCGCTGGCTCCGCATTAATGAAAGATGAAAAACGCGTAGCCGCTATTTTACAGGCTGTCGCCGCCGCAGTAGATGTACCGGTTACCTTAAAAATACGTACTGGCTGGGACCATGAAAATAAAAATGCCCCCACTATTGCCCATATAGCAGAAGACAACGGCATTCAAATGCTAAGCATACATGGCCGCACACGAGCCGATGCCTACAGGGGTGAGGCTGAATACGAAACAATATCCCGGATTAAACAACTTATAAAAATACCCCTGGTAGCAAATGGTGATATCACTTCAGCAGATAAAGCTCGACAGGTAATGCAACTAACCGGTGCTGATGCCATTATGATCGGACGCGGTGCTCAGGGAAATCCCTGGATATTTCGTGAAATTAATCACTATTTAAAAAACGAAGATCCATTACCCTCACCGGATCAACAGGAAGTTATCCAACTAATAGAAGGCCACCTGACTGACCTCTATCGTTTTTATGGCGAACAACGGGGCGTACAGATTGCACGTAAGCATATCAACTGGTACACACAGAAATGTGCATTCATTAATGATAACCAGCAGGCTGCATTTCGCAAACACATCAATCGCTTTAAAGATGCACCACAACAATTAAATGAAGTTATTAATTTTTTTAATAACTTGAATGATATCCCTTTTAAAACAAAAACAATAAACAGGCCAATTGCAGCATGAATAATAGCAATGTTATAAATTTACATAATACCCAAAATGATATGCAAAATGATGACCAAAGCTCAGCGCTTAATGTAATTATACGTTCATCACTAAAACAGTTTCTCGATGATCTGGATGGCGAAAACCCAGGCAATATTTATGACCTGGTAATACAACAGGTAGAAGAACCATTACTGGAACTCATTATGCAATACGTGGATGGCAACCAGTCAAAGGCGGCTGAGTGCCTGGGTATAAACCGTGGCACGCTACGCAAAAAACTTAAAACCTATAAGCTGATTAAATAACACAAACTTAACGAAGATACCCGCTTGCCACTGAAACGATGTACACACAGAGAAAAAATACGTTTTAAAAAATAAACAGACAGGCAACTGGCGCATCCCCCTCATTAATCAGTATAACTATTTAATAAATCCACTTCATGTGGGTTTATTAATTCTCAGTAGCATTTTTATGTGGCATTATCATTTTTTAGCCTGATAATAAATTCAGATAACCTGGCATTTCAAATACCTATAAATATTCGACTGAGCCTTCTGGCTCCCCACTAATTAGTTTATAATTCGCACCCTTAGATTGCATATTATGGGTTACAGAAGCTATGAGTAATGATATCCGCCCGGTAAAACGGGCTCTGATGAGCGTTTCAGATAAAACGGGCATAATAGAACTTGCTCAGGCTCTTATTGATGCTGGAATTGAAATTCTTTCTACCGGCGGAACAGCTAAATTACTGGCTGATAATAATCTACCCGTTACCGAAGTCTCTCAACACACGGGATTCCCTGAAATGATGGATGGCCGTGTTAAAACTCTGCACCCTAAAATCCACGGTGGTATCTTAGGCCGTCGCGGTATAGATGATGATGTTATGCAGGCCAATGATATTGCACCTATTGATCTGGTTGTCGTTAACCTGTATCCGTTTGAAGCCACTATCGCTAACCCCGATTGCAGCCTTGAAGATGCAATTGAGAATATCGATATCGGTGGCCCTACTATGGTTCGTTCAACCGCAAAGAATCATGCTTTTGTTACCATTGTAGTGGACCCATCGGATTACTCTCGAGTTATTGAGGAAGTCAGAACGGGGGGTATCTGTCAGGCGACACGATTTGACCTCGCCGTTAAAGCTTTTGAACACACGTCTAATTATGATGGTGCTATTGCAAATTATCTTGGCACTATCAATGCAGACGGTAGCAAATCAAACTTCCCTCGCACTATTAATATGCAGTTCGATAAAGTCCAGGAAATGCGCTACGGTGAAAACCCACATCAACAGGCTGCTTTCTATAAAGAATCTAGCCCAACTGAAGTTTCCGTGGCCAGTGCATCCCAGGTACAGGGTAAAGCGCTCTCATACAATAACGTTGCCGATACGGATGCAGCTCTTGAATGCGTTAAATCATTCTCTGAACCAGCCTGTGTTATCGTAAAACATGCAAATCCCTGCGGTGTAGCGATTGCCGATAATGCCATGGCCGCATATGAGTCTGCTTATAAAACAGACCCAACTTCGGCTTTTGGCGGTATCATCGCTTTCAACCGAACGCTGGAAGAAGACCTTGCAACTGAAATAATAAAACGCCAGTTTGTTGAAGTTATTATTGCTCCGTCAGTAAGTGACACGGCAAAAGCCGTATTAACCGAAAAGAAAAATGTACGTGTTTTAGAATGCGGCCAGTGGGATAAACCTGTTCCTTCTCTTGATTTCAAACGCATCAACGGCGGTTTACTCGTGCAGGATCGCGATCTTGGCATGGTGGACATAAGTGACCTTCAGGTGGTTACTGAAAAACAACCTACAGAAGATCAGCTACGCGATTTATTATTTGCCTGGAAGGTTGCCAAGTTTGTTAAGTCAAATGCCATCGTTTACGTACAGAACCAGATGACAATTGGTGTGGGTGCAGGCCAGATGAGTCGCGTTTATTCTGCAAAAATTGCTGGTATAAAAGCAGCTGATGAAAACCTTCAGGTTAAGGGCTCTGTAATGGCATCCGATGCCTTCTTCCCTTTTCGTGATGGTATTGACGCAGCACATGAAGCCGGTATTACAGCGGTAATCCAGCCAGGTGGCTCAATGCGTGATGATGAGACCATTGCAGCAGCAAATGAACATGGCATGGCAATGGTATTTACCAGCATGCGTCATTTTAAACATTAAAACATTTACCGCAAAAGCATGGGGAACATAGAATTTTTTAATTATTAGCGTCACGGCATAATAAAGTAATTTACTTCTCTTTCCCTATATCTCTATGGCAATAAAAACAGGTCAAACAATGAATATTCTTATCATAGGCGGCGGTGGCCGCGAACATGCTCTGGCCTGGAAGGCAGCTCAATCTGAAGACGTTAAAAATGTTTTTGTTGCACCGGGTAATGCGGGTACAGCCCATGAAAACAAAGTTAAAAATATAGATATTAATGCTGAAGACATTGATGAGCTGAAAAAGTTTGCTTTGCAAAATGAAGTGACATTAACAATTGTTGGCCCAGAAGCACCTCTGGTAAATGGTGTAGTTGATATATTTCAAGCTGCCGGTTTAAAAATATTTGGCCCAACTCGCGGTGCCGCGCAACTGGAGGGTTCAAAAGCGTTTACCAAAGATTTTCTTGCGCGTAATAATATCCCCACCGCTGCTTACGGCAATTTCACCGATGAAGCTAAAGCCATCACCTATATCAAGCAACAGGGCGCACCAATTGTTATTAAAGCCGATGGCCTCGCTGCAGGCAAAGGCGTCATTCTTGCTCAAACAGAAGACGAAGCAATTGATGCCGTAAAAGACATGCTCTCAGGTAATAGCTTTGGTGATGCTGGCGCACGGGTTGTTATCGAAGAATTTTTAAGTGGTGAGGAAGCCAGCTTCATTTGCATGATTGACGGCAAAAACATACTGCCTATGGCAACGTCTCAGGATCATAAAGCACGTGACGAAGGCGATACAGGCCCCAATACAGGCGGTATGGGTGCTTATTCTCCAGCACCTCTGGTAACCGATGAAATTCATCAAAATGTTATCGATGAAGTCATTCGCCCCACCGTTGATGGTATGGCAAACGAAGGCTACCCTTTTAGTGGTTTTTTATACGCGGGCTTAATGATCGAAAATGGTAAGCCCAAAGTCCTGGAATACAATGTCCGTTTTGGAGACCCTGAAACCCAGCCTATTATGATGCGCCTTCAATCCGATCTGGTCGAACTATGTCTGGCAGCAGTTGATGGGAAACTGGACCAGCAAACCACTCTGTGGGATACACAATACGCACTCGGTGTTGTGCTTGCGGCAGGCGGTTACCCTGGTAGCTATAATAAAGGTGATGTCATTAGCGGCCTGGAAGGTCTGGACACACATAAATCAAAAGTCTTTCATGCGGGCTCTGCAATCAAAAACGGTAAAACGGTAACCAATGGTGGCCGAGTACTATGCGCTTGCGGCATGGGCAATACCGTAGCCGAAGCACAAAAAACAGCTTATGAAATTGTTGAAAAAATACACTGGAATAAAGTATATTACCGTAAGGATATCGGGTTTAAAGCGATTTAATTACTCTCAGACTTAAAACATCTCTATTTAAAGGCAGAACGCAACTTTCCTGCGCTCTGCCCTCAGGCAAGAGAACGTGCTTAACAAGCATCCAAATTGAGAAGATATAGCAAATGGACAATGAAAAATACAATGTAACCATTCTTCATACACAGGCATCTGAATCCGCCTCATCCCAACTGGCTAAACTGTTTAAAATCTCTGCTGAAAAAGCACAGCAAATTCTACAGAAAAAATCATTCATAATAAAAAAACAAACAGATAAAGCAACAGCTGAAAAATTCCATAAAGCAATCAGTGCAGCAGGTGTAAATTGCCGTATAGACATAATAGAAGACGACGTCGAAGAAAGCGCATTACCTACAATTGAAGAAATAGAAACATCAACGCAGGTGAAACCGTTAACAGATATCACTCAACCTGAAATAACACCGCTACATCATGAGCATGTAAACCTGAGCCTTACCGAAGGACCAAAAACAAAATCAACCACTCCAAACAGTGCACATGAAGTTATTGAAAACATTGACTCAGCCAATTTTTGCCCCGAGTGTGGCACGGTTCGCGCAAGTACAAATTCAATCTGTAAACATTGTGGTTATGACCCTGAAGAACTAAGAGCCAACAAAACCAGAACTATATTAAAAAAAATGGCTTTATTAATTATTATATTAGTAATTGGCATTGGTATTGCCTATCCTTTTTATCAACAGTACGCCAAGCGTCTAAAAATTGAAAAAGACCTCCAGCTCGCATTTGATACCCGTAATACGGTAACTGAGTTTATTCTTAAAACAAATTTTTGGCCCAATCAAAATATTGATGCGGGACTGGATAAACAAATCAGCAACCAGACGCTAGAGTCAGTCACCCTCGGGAAAGACGCAGTTATTACTGTTGTTCTACGGGCAGAAGTGCTGGAGGGGGGAAAACAGACACTCATTTTCACCCCTAATACTTTAAAAGGAAGAATCGTCTGGAATTGCCTGAAAGGAACACTTAAAGAAGAATTCAGACCTAAGTTCTGTAAAACACACACACAATAATCAGGCCAGGAAATAATACACTCGCCTGAAACTTGATAAGACAGGAAACAGGCTGCAAATAAAATGTAATGCAATAATAAACATATTACATACATAAAAAAAGCCGGCTTTAGGCCGGCTCCGAACATTACGGATTTCCACGCTAATTTAAAATGTTTGACCCGACTCTAAGCATTTCCAAGGAACTGGCACCGTAACTACAAAAGCACCATTTAGCGGGAAAGAGGCTAATTAACGCATGCTTTTACTATTAAAGGCAAGGCCTTTTATCCACTAATTTAACCTTAAACCAGGGAGATACAGGCTCTGACTTATACCCTGTTATATAAGATTTTCCCTATATTTATATTTATCAGCCCCCAAGATCAGTGTATTAAGGTAAACTCTTATCTCTATGGCATAACTGATACCTGCATAAATAACAATATATGCTAATTTTAATCTATGCACCTGACCTTTAAGGTCAGAAAAACACATTTAATTACGATGAAATACCTGAACACATGACTGAATACGCATTAATTCTAATCAGTACTCCCTGCTCAAATAATCAAGAGAGTACGCCTACGCCTGTGAAATACCTGAACACATGACTGAATACGCATTAATTCTGATCAGTACTCCCTGCTCAAATGATCAAAAGAGTACGCTTACGCCTGTGAAGTACCTGAACACATGACTGAATACGCATTAATTCTGATCAGTACTATATGGGTTAACAATTTCGTTTTAGTGAAATTTCTTGGCCTGTGCCCATTTATGGGTGTTTCACGTAAACTGGAAACGGCTATAGGCATGGCACTAGCGACTACTTTTGTGCTCACACTTTCATCTATATGTAGTTATCTGGTTAACCAGTATATTCTGGTACCTCTGGATATCATTTACTTACGCACTATTATGTTTATTCTGGTTATTGCTGTTGTAGTACAGTTTACTGAAATGGTGGTACATAAAACCAGCCCGGTATTATATAACGTATTAGGGATTTTCCTGCCGCTGATCACCACAAATTGCGCTGTACTCGGCGTCGCCTTACTTAACACTCAGGAAGGACATGGTTTTCTTCAATCGGTATTTTATGGTTTTGGCGCGGCTGTAGGCTTCTCAATGGTGCTGATCCTTTTCTCGGGTATACGTGAGCGTATAGCTGCTGCTGATGTGCCTGAAGTTTTTCAGGGGACTGCAATTGCCATGATCACAGCAGGTATTATGTCACTCGCCTTTATGGGCTTTATTGGTCTGGTAAATTAACTTTAATGTCAATACTGGTTGCTATTATCACCCTGACTGTTATATCCACTATCTTCGGAGTATTACTGGGTTATACCTCCGTTAAATTTCATGTGGAAGGTGATCCCATTGTTGATAAAATCGACGCCCTGCTGCCCCAGACACAATGTGGTCAATGCACTTACCCGGGCTGCCGACCATATGCTGAGGCAATTACCAGTGGTGAAGCAGGTATTAATCAATGCCCGCCTGGTGGTGAAGCCACCATGCTTGCCCTGTCTGATCTGTTAGGCATTGAACCTGTAGCGTTAGATGAAGAACATGCAGATGAGCCTCAAAAAACTGTTGTTTATATTGATGAACAAATTTGTATCGGATGCACATTATGCATTCAGGCCTGCCCGGTTGATGCCATACTCGGTGCTGCCAAACAAATGCACACCATTATTGAAAATGAATGCACAGGTTGCGACTTATGCATCCCCCCCTGCCCGGTTGATTGCATTCATATAAAAACAGTAAAACCTGAACAGGATACCTGGCGTTGGTCATTACCTGCATCAACTGAAACCGCACCTAAGGCATAAACTTAAAAATTAATCTGAACATGACACGATCCTCTCAACAACTCTGGCACTTTCACGGTGGCTTAAAACTCGACAGCAATAAAGCAATGTCGACCCGCACACCTATTATTAAAGCCAGTCTACCTGAACGCCTGGTATTACCCGTACAACAACATATTGGTGAAGCAGGGCAATTACTGGTAAAAGTGGGCGATAAGGTGCTAAAAGGGCAAGCCGTTACCGAAAGTTCTGAATATATAAGCGCCCCTGTTCATGCTCCTACCTCGGGTACTGTTGTCGAAATTGGCGAATTTCCCACACCACACCCCTCAGGTTTAAATACACTTTGCATCGTTATTGAATCCGACGGTGAAGACGAATGGATTGAACTCAAGCCCACGCTTTATCCGAATACAAAATCACCGTCCGAACTACGCCAGTTGATTCGTCAGGCAGGTATCGTAGGGCTAGGGGGGGCCGCTTTTCCTACTTCAGTTAAAGTAAACCCTGGCCCAAAAGCACATATTGAAACGCTAATTATTAATGGCGTGGAGTGTGAGCCCTATATTAGCTGCGACGATATGTTAATGCGTGAATATGCAGAAGAGCTTATTTCTGGCTGTAGCATTATTCAGTATATCGTCTCGGCCACACACTGCCTGATTGCAATTGAAGACAATAAGCCCGAAGCCATTCAAGCAATAAAAACGGTTATTAAAGAAAAAGCACTACATACAATTGAAGTTGTGTGCATTCCTACACTTTACCCAACAGGTGGTGAAAAACAGTTAATTAAAGTTCTCACGCATAAAGAAGTACCCAGTGATGGCTTCCCATCAGATATAGGGCTATTGGTCCAGAATGTAGGCACGGCTGTAGCCGTTCATAAAGCAATTGTACTTGGTGAACCCCTTATTTCCCGCATTGTTACTATTACTGGCAATGGCGTACAACAGCCACAAAATATAGAAGTCTTAATTGGCACACTTATATCTGAACTAATCAAACAATCCGGTGGATACCATGAGGATGCCAGCAAGTTAATTATGGGCGGCCCCATGATGGGCTTTACACTACAAACAGACCATTTACCTGTAATAAAAGGCAGCAACTGTATATTAGTAGAGAACACTCAGGCAGAAGCACCGGCTACTATGCCCTGCATTCGTTGTAGTGCCTGTGCAACAGTTTGCCCTGCACAGCTTTTACCGCAGCAACTTTACTGGATGGCCAGTTCGAAAAAATTTGACCTGATACAGGATTACCATTTATTCGACTGTATTGAGTGTGGCTGCTGCGCACAGGTATGCCCCAGCCAGATTCCACTGGTGCAATATTACCGTTTTGCAAAAACAGAAATATGGAATCAGGAACGTGACAAAATTAAATCTGATCATGCGCGGGTTCGCCATGATTTTAGACAGGCACGTTTAGACAAAGAAAAAAAAGAACGTGCAGAAAAATTACGTAAAAAGAAAGAACTGCTCGAAAAGAAAAAAATGGCCGAAACGGCTGCAAAAAAAGAAGACACTGAAACAGAAATTGACCCTAAAAAATCAGCTATTGAAGCCGCTATGAAACGGGTACAGAAAAAGAAAGAAGCAAAACTTGCTAGTGATGAAAACGTCAATGAAAAATAAATTTTTGCACACTATATTAAGCAAACTCAATTTTAAAAACACGGAGGCATACCATGTTATTTAAAACGGCCAGCTCACCACATATAACACAGAAAAACAGTATTCAGGCGTTAATGTTTAAAGTTTTGTTAGCGATGATTCCTGGCACCATTGCAATGATCATATTCTTTGGCTGGGGTGTATTAATTAATATTATTATTGCTTCTGTCGTTGCCCTGTTAGCCGAAACATTAATGCTATGGATACGCAAGCGTCCGATAAAGCCATATATAACCGATGGTAGTGCATTGCTTACCGCCTGCCTGCTTGCACTTGCCTTACCTCAATTAGCCCCCTGGTGGTTAACCGTTATCGGTACACTCTTTGCCATTGTAGTGGCCAAACACTTATATGGCGGCTTAGGCTTTAACCCTTTTAACCCTGCAATGGTAGGTTATGTAGTTGTTATTATTTCCTTTCCCAGAGAAATGACTCAATGGGTTCCACCCTTGCTGGATACCTATACTCAACTCAATTTCACTGAAACTTTAAGTATTATTTTTGGTGGTGACTTGCCACTGACTTACACCTGGGATGCCATCACCATGGCAACGCCATTAGACACTGTAAAAACACAACTCGGCCTTGAGTTAAGTATTAAAGAAATTGAACACCATACAATATATGGCCCAATGTTTGGTTCAGTGGGTGGTTTTGGTTGGGAATGGGTTAATGGATTATTTCTGGCAACAGGTCTCTACCTTGCATTAAAAGGCATTATTGACTGGCGTATTCCAGCCGGCCTTATTGCCGCATTACTTATTCTATCCAATACATTTGCGCTTTATGACTACGCCTCATTCACGCCCCCTTCATTTCATTTATTTAGCGGCGGCATTATGTTAGCGGCTTTTTTCATTGCCACTGACCCGGTAACGGCAGCAACAACGACAAAGGGCCGATGGTTATACGGTGCTGGAATAGGTATATTTATTTTTATTATTCGCACCTGGGGCGCCTACCCCGACGGTATTGCATTTGCCGTTATACTAATGAATATGGCGGCTCCATTACTGGACTATTACACCATGCCACGTGCTTTTGGCCACAGTTGGACTGAATTTCCACATCATCATAAAGTAGACGATGATGAATAATAAAAAATATATTTTAGTCAGTGGGCTAATACTTGGCCTGTTTGCTATTGTTGGCACAACTCTGGTGGGGATTACCCATCAGACAACAGCAGAAAAAATTGCCGATAATGAGCGCCTGGCTCTACTACGAAAGCTGAATCAGATATTACCCAGTAACAAATATGACAATGATTTACTACATACAAGCATTAACATAGACGCCGATAACCGACTGGGACAAAAGAAAAGCTCCACTGTTTATATTGCCAAACGTCAAAATAAAATAAGCGCAATGATTTTTTCAGTCATTGCACCTAAGGGCTATAGTGGTGAAATTAAGATGCTGGTCGGTATTAATATAGATGGCACATTATCAGGTGTACGTATTGTCAGCCATAAAGAAACACCCGGTCTTGGCGATGCGATGGAAACAGAGAAAAGCGACTGGGTGCTCTCTTTTAGCGGAAAATCGCTACACTCACCCAAAGAAAAAAAATGGAAAGTTAAACGAGATGGCGGTGTATTTGATCAGTTTACTGGTGCTACAATTACCCCACGAGCAGTAGTGCAGGCTGTGCATTTATGTTTGATATACTTCGACAGACATAAAAAAGAATTACTGGAACAATACGATAAACAGACAAAACAATTGCTTCCTGATAACAAAACAGGCTAATTCAAAGTGAACCAACAAATTGAAAGACGATAACTACAACGAAATCAGTAAAAATGGATTGTGGAACAATAATGTTGCACTCGTGCAGTTACTCGGCCTCTGTCCTTTACTTGCGGTTACCGGCACAGTTATAAATGGTCTGGGCCTGGGTCTGGCAACCATGCTAACACTCATTATATCTAATGCTGTTGTTTCACTCATTCGCCATCTGGTGCGCCCAGAAGTGCGTGTTCCTGTTTTTGTTCTTATTATTGCTTCTGTAGTGACCGCTATTGAATTAGCCATGAACGCCTGGTTATACGAACTGTATACCGTGTTAGGTATTTTTATTCCATTAATCGTAACCAATTGCGGTATTCTTGCACGAGCAGAAGCTTTTGCATCTAAAAACAGATTATTACCCTCTATTCTGGACGGCCTGATGATGGGACTGGGTTTTACATTAGTACTTGTGACTCTGGGTGCAATCAGAGAAATACTTGGCTATGGTACGTTATTTAATAATTCACACTTGATGTTTGGTGAGCTGGCACATAACTGGACATGGGTATTTATTGAAGATTACTCCGGTTTTCTGTTAGCTATCTTACCCCCGGGTGCATTCATTGGCATGGGGTTAATTATTGCACTCAAGAATGTTATTGATAAACATAATAAGAAAAAACAGACAAACACCGCAACCCAGATCGTAAGCTCAACTGAAGCAGCTGTTTAATCGTTATCGTTAAATGAATAAACTGAAGCGTAGCGAAATTTTTTCCCGGCTTAAAGCGGAAAATCCTCAACCCACTACAGAACTGGAATACTCAACACCCTATGAGCTACTAGTTGCTGTTGCTTTATCTGCACAATCAACAGACAAAGGCGTCAATAAAGCAACTCGAAAATTATTCGCCGTAGCCAATACACCTGAAAAAATTCTTAAACTGGGTGAGACTGGGTTAAAAAAATACATTAAAACAATTGGTTTGTATAATACAAAAGCTTCAAATATTATTAAAACCTGTAAAATACTAATTGAGCAACATAACTCTGAAGTACCTGATGATCAACAGGCACTGGAGGCCTTAGCAGGCGTTGGCCGGAAAACAGCCAATGTCATTCGCAATACCGCATTTGGTCACCCCACTATTGCTGTGGATACACATATCTTTCGGGTTGCCAACCGTACTAAAATTGCACCCGGAAAAAATGTTCTGCAAGTAGAAAAAAAATTACTTAAGTTTATTCCTGAAGAATATAAACTGGATGCTCACCACTGGCTCATTTTACATGGAAGATACACCTGTATAGCACGTAAACCACGCTGTGGCTCCTGTATTATTGAAGACCTGTGTGAATTTAAACAGAAAAATATTGACTAGGATACCCTGATGTTTGGCAACAATCGAAACCAGCTACGACAAATGTATAAAACGGCATGGGATAAATTCCAGCAGCAACAGGTACTCAGCCCACTTGAAATACAAATAACCGATGTCATTAAAGAACACCCGGAATACCATGACTGCATACTTCAATTAGATAAAGACTTTCTACCTGAAGCCGGGCAAACAAACCCTTTTTTACATATGGGTTTACATCTTGGACTCAGGGAACAGATAGCCACTAATCGCCCGGCAGGTATCACTAAAATTTACCAACAACTGGTCATAATAAAGGGCTCAATACATGATGCTGAGCACGCTATGATTGAGTGCCTGGCTGAAGCGATGTGGTCATCCCAAACAAACAATACGCCTCCTGATGAAACTAAATACTTCACATCACTAAAAAAACTATTAGAAGTATAGTGATAAACCGTTCACACTTTATCCCTGTATATATATGAATTGAATTCCACAATGGAACTCAATTTATACTTTATGTCTAAATCTACGCAAAGCATTAAAAAGATGTAAAAGTTTAAAAATGTGAACCTGTAGACGATCCAAAATATAAATAAGGATAGACTCAGGTTCTTCAAACCAACCTAAAAAGGTATAAAAAGATGACTAAATTATTTAACAAATCTATTATCGCTGCCCTAAGTTTTTTATTTGTAATGGCATTTAGCCCAATCACAAATGCAGCAGAAAACCCATTTGGTATGAGCAATACGGCTGCAGAACAAATCACTGTAGCTGAAGGTACTGCTGAAGACGACATGAAAGACGGTAAGTGTGGTGGCGACAAAAAAGACGGTAAATGTGGTGAAGGCAAGTGTGGTGGCGACAAAAAAACAGGTGAATAATAGTTAGTTTTTCACTCTGTTAAAATTCTGTTTTTTTCAGAATTTATAAAAAAGCTCCAGATTTCGGAGCTTTTTTTATGCCTTCAGAAAAATAAGACTCACCCCATCCATATCTCAGGAAAACACAATAAAAGCGAGTAACTATATTTTTATCCAACTAAAAAATACATCTTCAGCAAAAAACATTAATTACTGCTATTTTATATAGGGCACCTTTAAAACATAATAAACCAGTTGATTAAAATATGAATGACATCCCTTTTGTACATGATTTTCTACAGATACTTGCAATATTATTCGTCACATCTATCGGCATTACCGCTATTTTAGTCATCATTATTTATGTTATTGACCGTAACCAGACTGTTCATGCTATTCGCCGAAACTACCCCGTCATTGGCCGCTTTAGATATTGGTTTGAACACCTGGGCACCTTCTTCCGACAATATTTTTTTACCATGGATAGAGAGGAGCTGCCTTTTAACAGAGCCGAACGTTCCTGGGTTTACCGTGCAGCAAAAAACATCAGTAATACGGTTGCCTTTGGTTCAACACGTGACTTAAAACCCGCTGGTACAATTATTTTTGTTAACTGCCCGTTTCCTACTCTGGGTAAAGACGCAGTAAATCCCAAACCCATAACAATTGGTGAAAACTGTAAATCTCCATTTACAACTTCATCAATATTCAATATTTCAGGCATGAGTTTTGGAGCCCTTTCAAAACCTGCGGTTATTTCATTGTCACACGGCGCTTATAAAGCAGGTGCATGGATAAATACGGGGGAAGGTGGTTTATCACCTTATCACCTTGAAGGCGGTGCCGATATCGTATTTCAAATTGGTACCGCAAAGTACGGAGTTAGAGATCATGAAGGAAACCTGTCCGATAAAAAGCTAAAAGAAGTCGCGGCTATTGAACAGGTAAAAATGTTTGAAATAAAACTCAGTCAGGGAGCAAAACCAGGAAAAGGCGGTATACTTCCAGGCGATAAAGTCACAGCCGAAATTGCAGCCATTCGAGGTATTGCAGAGGGTGAAGACTCTATTAGCCCTAATCGCCATACTGACATTAATTCAAATGATGATTTACTGAATATGATCTATCATATTCGTAATATCACTGGAAAACCTGTTGGCTTTAAGGTCGTCATTGGTGCCTATGGCTGGATTGACGAACTCTGTGAAAAAATACAGCAACGTGGTTTAGATTACGCACCCGACTTTATTACTATTGATAGCTCAACTGGTGGTACCGGTGCCGCCCCCATGAGCCTGATAGATTATGTTGGTTTACCCATTCAGGAAAGCCTGCCATTAGTTGTCGACAAACTAAGAAAACACGGCCTGAGAGAACGCATCAAAGTTATTGCATCCGGTAAACTCATTACACCTGGTGAAGTCGCCTGGGCACTTTGTATGGGAGCTGACTTTATTGTTACCGCGCGTGGTTTTATGTTTGCTCTTGGCTGCATTCAGGCACTGCAATGCGATAAAAACACCTGCCCTACTGGTATAACTACCCATGATAAAAAGCTACAACGCGGTCTGGTGCATTCTCAAAAATCATGGCGAGTGACCCATTATATTCAAAATATAATTCATGAGGTTGGCGTTATTGGGCATTCATGCGGTGTTAAATCACCTCGGGAGTTTAACCGCGATCATGCAAGAATAGTCCAGGCCAGTGGACGCTCAAAATCATTGCGTGAACTGTACCCAGGTGAATAGCCACCGATACAGGGAACTAATCGGAACTTACACTATGCCCATTAGTCAATAAAACAGTAATAATTATGAAAAGGCCCCCCCTATAATGGACAAGTTAATTGATTTAATGGTAGATACACATGATTTCTTTCTAGAAAAAATAAAATTACTCGACTTTATTGCCCCTCTATTATTACGACTTTATCTCGTACCTATCTTCTGGATGGCAGGTACAAAAAAACTGGGGAGCATGGAAGACACTATTGCCTGGTTTGCAAATGATGACTGGGGGTTAGGTATGCCTCTCCCCGGCTTAATGGCTTATCTGGCAACATTCACAGAAATCATCGGTGCTATTTTTCTATTCTTTGGTATTTCAGTTCGCTGGATATCCATTCCACTTATGATCACAATGCTGGTCGCAGCCATTAGCGTACATTGGCAAAATGGCTGGTTAGCCATTGCAGAAGGATCGGGGTTCTTCGCAACTGATCGAACAATAGCGGCTATTGACAAACTTGACAGGGCCAAATCCGTTTTGCAGGAACATGCAAATTACAGTTGGTTAACAGAAAATGGCAGCCTGGTTATACTCAATAATGGTATTGAATTTGCCGCAACGTATTTCATAATGTTACTGGCGTTAATGTATCTGGGTGCGGGAAAACTCAGCATTGATCATTTATTACATAAACGCTTTATGGACTAGTTTAACTCATAAATTGTCACTTTAATTGTCGATACAACACTCAGTAATATCAGCCAGGAGAAAGAGCGACAGAAATGCCGTTCTTTTCCCATAAAAAGACATCACAAAACTTAACGATAACAATGATGGCCTACCTATAACTTTTTTTTATTCACACCATTACGCATTAAATAATTTTTTTGGATTTATTCATAATGTTTTCTTAAAATAGTACAACACCTTCGAGAATCAGGGGAATGTTATGGATATACACATGTCAGATATTATGCTGCATATCGATGAAGATCTTAACCACAGAGAACAGCTCATTATTGAATCACAAATGCGCAATCAGGCCGGCGTAATTGGGCTTGGATATCATGCTACACAGCCGCATCTAATGATTGTTGGATACGATATAGATGCGACGACACCAAAAACATTATTACATGCTGTAAATGATTTTGGACTACATGCTCAGTTGGTCGGTTTTTTATAGTTTTTAAATAGGAATTAAGTGCTATTCAAACTGCCTCTGCACTATACAGGTTAAAGGGTAGCACTTAATGGCTCCTGCTTAAGACCCAACACTACCTTATTTAAATGCACTAAGAATGTGTCAGGCAACACAGATTTAAACTACAAGCGCATTCTGAGCACGTGCGAAGAATTTTAAACACCCGAATAGCTGCCCCCTTCGCATCGGCTCAGGATGACAACTGATCGTGTATGTTCTTACTTATATATTTTTCTAAAATTAGTGCTTAAACCAGTATTATCATAAACAATATTTATATTATATTTTCAAGTGTAGGTAGCGACACAAAATCAGTCAAAAACCTTTTTCCACCATCGACGTCGACTATTAGCTGGTTGAAGTGCATCCTGTAAATTAACGGGCTTTATCTTAGACATAACCCAACCCGGTAAAGGCGGGTTATCGCTAAAGCCACAACTTACACCCAAATTATTTGGATCAAATATTTTTATAAAGTCGGGTTTCTGATGATTATCAGCATAAACAATGCCACAGTATTTTTCTTCATGTTCTTTATGCAGAAGCTGATTTATTTCAGTTATAAAACTCAGAACATTTTCTTTACTATCGGGCACAACAGGTGCAGCTTCTCCCACAGCATAAACATACCAGCCATCATCAATTTGTGAACGTAACGTTTCCCAGAATTGCTCAAGCTGTTCCCAGCGCATCAATGACTCAAAACGACCTTCTTTAAAACGCTTTACATAAGGGTCTAAATATTGTGAGTTATGGTTCATAAATACCTACCTGCTTAAAACCACCCTGTTAGTGACTTAGGGTCTGGTTAAGCCAGCTTTGTATATCGTTAATACCTCTTCGCAAAAACTCAGCATCCCTGTATACATTGGCAATAATAATGATTCCCTGCATTTTTGCTAACAAATCTTTAGCAATATCATCACCACGAGCAGACTGGCCTAATTTATTTAATTGTTCTTCAATCCAGTTTTTTAACAAATCAAAAACCGCCGTTAACCGTGTCTGGGATATTTCAGTATCCTGATCCTTAACCAGCTCTGAACTTAAGGAACCAATCGGGCAGCCATACTGTAATATCTGTGTTTCACGCTGAAGAGGAAATTGCACCAGAGCATGTAAACGCTCAAGCGGACCTGAGGCCGCATTTTCACAACACTTCAGCATATCTTTAAATTCAATTAAACGTGCATCAACAACCGCAGCCAGAATATCTTCTTTAGTCTTGAAGTAGTAATAAAAATTACCACGGGGAATACCCGTTTTATCAGAAATATCGCTAAACGATGTCTGATTATAACCGCGTGAATAAAATAAATAATCAGCGGCATCAACGATTCGCTGGCGGTTGGCAGATCCTTTTGTACCCATAACTTTACCTGTGCAAGACTAACATTTTAAAATAATTAAAAACCAAACTTGAATTATAGTGTCATTTCCATTTTTTAATAATAATATTTATTTAATTTAACTTCACCTATTCTAAGACAATCGTATTATTTTTTATGATTTTTTTCAAGTTTTACCTGATAAGCGGTCAAGTTGTCTATATAATCAAGAGCTTATTAAAATAGTGATTTCAACCTAAAATCTATGCATGCTCTGGAAATAAGCAATCTACAGAAGACCTATAAAAATGGCACACAAGCCCTCAAGGGTGTTGACCTGACAGTAGAAGAAGGCGATTTTTTTGCTTTACTTGGCTCAAACGGTGCAGGTAAATCAACTACTATTGGCATCATATCGGGGCTTGTGAACAAATCATCCGGTAAAGTAAGTATTTTCGGCTTTGATTATGATACCCATCAGGCACAGGCCAAATCATGTATTGGCCTGGTACCTCAGGAGTTTAATTTCAATCAGTTTGAACGTGTTATAGAGATTCTGGTTAATCAGGCAGGGTATTATGGCATCGCCCGAAAACTTGCCTACCAACGTGCTGAAACCTATCTAAAGCAACTGGAGTTATGGGATAAACGTAATGTAATGGCGCGAGAGCTATCTGGCGGCATGAAACGCCGACTCATGATCGCACGGGCACTGGTTCATCATCCAAAACTACTCATACTCGATGAGCCTACAGCAGGTGTTGATATTGAAATTCGCCGCTCTATGTGGGACTTTCTAAGCACAATAAACCAGCAGGGTACTACCATTATCCTAACAACCCATTATCTTGAAGAAGCGGAAAGCCTGTGCAAAAACATCGCGATTATTGATCATGGCTGTACCATTGAGCATACCAGTATGAAAAAGCTACTAAGCCAGCTAAATACTGAAACATTTATCCTTTATTTGCAATCGCCCCTGACTAACACAAACTTTCTACTCAACGATGAGCTATCTTATTTTGATATTCAGGTCATCGATGAAAATACATTAGAAATTAGTCTGCATGAAAAATCCCAGTTAAATAGCTTATTTAAGCTACTCACAGAAAATGATATTAATATATCGAGTATGCGAAATAAAACCAATCGCCTTGAGCAGTTATTTATGTGCCTGGTTGAAAAAAATCGCAATAACTCTGATCTGATTGAAACCCTGCAACAAACATCTCATGCAGATAACTTAAGCGGATAGTTTAATTATGACCTGGGCTGAAAAATTTAACGCACTACAAACCATTGTTATTAAAGAGTACCTGCGCTTTATTCGAATCTGGATTCAAACTGTTTTACCTCCAGCAATAACCACGGCCCTATATTTTGTCATCTTTGGTAATTTAATTGGCTCTCAAATCGGTGATATTAATGGCCACAGATATATGGATTATATTGTTCCTGGGCTGATACTTATGGCGGTGATAACTAATTCTTACGGTAATGTTGTGTCCTCGTTCTACAGTGCAAAATTTCAAAAAAGTATAGAGGAGTTACTCGTTTCCCCTACGCCCAACTATCTAGTTCTCATTGGTTATGTGGCTGGAGGTGTCGCCAGAGGCATTATTGTTGGTATTGTAGTCACACTGGTTGCCATGTATTTCTCAGATATCCATATCCATAGCTATGCAATAAGTCTGCTCGTTTTTGTATTAACAGCGACTCTTTTTTCTATCGCCGGTTTAATCAATGCTATTTATGCCAATAGCTTTGATGATATTAGTATTGTCCCTACCTTTGTTTTAACTCCTTTAACCTATTTAGGCGGCATTTTTTACTCAATAGACATGCTACCAGACTTCTGGCAATCAGTCTCATTAGCCAACCCTATACTTTACATGATCAGCTCGTTCAGGTACGGCATGATAGGTTCAAGTGATACCGACCTGAGCACCGCTATCATTATTATCATTGGTTTCACCGTTTTACTGTTCACATATGCGATGCGTCTGCTTAATAGAGGTGTGGGTATCAAGCAATAAATTAGGATATACTGAAAATTCTTGTTATAGTCGCTAAAGATGAGCAAAAGATGCCGTCGGCAGTTAAAACACAATTAAATTAATCTGTAGCAACATTTTGTTAAAGCTTTAAATATTGAAACCTAAAAAAACAAATTATTCATTTTCATTTAAAGACTATTTATTTGTAATAATAGTCCTGATTAGCCTGAACTGTGGCTTTATTGCTATTTCTATATGGATGAGCCAGCAGGATATTCAAAGCAAATTTTCACAACGTTCACAAACCATACATAATACACTGCTACACAGACTAAATAATATTGATGCTGCCCTGGTTTCACTGGTTGGGTTAAACCATAGTTCTACAGGTAACAAAAATAATGATGTCTCAGAATTCTCTATTGATATACTTGATAATTTTGATTTTGTTGATGCCATCTACATTGCTGATAAACCTGATCTTGATAAACAGAGCGGTAAACCACACGCAGAATCATACATTATTAGTAGTATTGAGCCTTATACACCAGAAACCTCTAAACTTATTGGGCTTGATTTCAATAAAAACAACCAATATATAACAGAAATATCAAAAACTATTTCACGTGGCACAATAATTAATACCAAGCCTGATAACAGGTTGTATAAATCCGATTCACATTATTATTTATTAAAAGCTATTTATTCAGGATACTTTAAACCTGCAATAGAATCATCCAGAAAAGACC
Organism: Gammaproteobacteria bacterium; assembly: GCA_016744065.1. GTDB lineage: Bacteria > Pseudomonadota > Gammaproteobacteria > SZUA-229 > SZUA-229 > SZUA-229. Next base: position 6,902 of record JADGFA010000018.1, on the reverse strand, counting down.
AGGCAAGTTCATTAGCCATTATCCAGATAAATGTAAATAAACTCATTCCTGACTTCATTACTTTTTATGGTGAGTTTAATATTTCAATCAATGGAAAAAAATCGGACTTTATTTCCGTTGTCTCAAAAAAAGAAAATAACGTACCATTTTGGCATACTGAACCACTGCGTTTTTCTGCTCTTTTAAAAATTCATGATAACAACTTTGAGTTGAATATTTCAAAATATCTATCATTAGAAGAGTTCATGAATAAAACGTTATATACCGCTAGCATTCTATCTTTTAGCATAAGCCTGGTATTTGTTTTTCTTTTATATAGCCTCAGAAGTTCACAGTATCGACAAAAAATAGCTCAGGACAAGCTTTTTGACCAACAGGAAAAAGCACGCATTACTCTCACATCTATTGGAGATGCCGTAATTTCTACTGACATACACGGAAGAATTGAATTCATTAATAATGCAGCCGAACAATTATTAGGTTATACACTTAATGAAGTTTACGGCAAAGAATTTTCACAAATTTTTGTTTTAGTAGATGAAAATGACCCTAGCTCTGTAAAAAAACCAGTTGAATATTGTTTAAGTAACCCGGTAACTGGGAATATATCAGAAACAGCAATGCTGTTGCATCACAATGGCAAACCTATTTCTATTAATACTAATGCAGCCAGCATACATAATTCATCCAATCAGCTAACTGGCGTTGTACTGGTTTTAAGAGATATAAGTAAAGAGCGAAAACTGGTTAGAAAAATAGCCCATCAGGCAACTCATGATGAATTAACCGGCTTAACCAATCGACGTGGATTTGAAACACATTTACAGTATGCTATTGATAACCGCCGTAGTGATACCATCAAATATAGTTTTTGTTATATCGATCTGGATGAATTTAAAGTCGTTAATGACACCTGTGGACATATAGCAGGTGATGAGTTACTCAAACTTATCAGTTCAAAAATTAAAAGACATATTAGAAAAGATGATGTTCTTGCACGCCTCGGCGGTGATGAATTTGGTATTTTATTAACTAACTGTGATATTAAAGTTGCAGAAAAAATAGCCCATAACATTCGAGAGGAAGTCAAAAAAACACAATTCGTCTGGGAATCAAAACTATTTACGGTGGGTGCCAGTATTGGCCTTGTCTTTATAGATAAGCACACTGAATCCATTACTGATGTTTTAAGTACGGCTGACTCGGCCTGTTATATCGCAAAAGAAAAAGGACGAGACACTGTACATATTTATACACCTGACGATGAAGCAGTTGCGGAGCACATTGGTTTAATGCAATGGCCAACACGCATAAGATCTGCATTACAGGAACAGAATTTTGTACTATACAAACAACTAATAGCCCCTACCATACCTGGAGAAATCAGGCCTATTACCGAATTTTTAATTCGTCTTAAATCAGATGATGGAGACATCATCCCTCCAATGGCATTTATTCCTGCTGCTGAACGTTACAATTTAATGCACGATATTGACTGCTGGGTAATAAAACATGCTATTAATGAAATAGAAGCACTGGCTGTTTCCGATATGATTTATAGCATTAACCTGTCTGGTCAGTCTCTGGGAAAGGCCAACCTGTACGAATATATTGCAGGCAATATTACTCAAACCGGCGTTAATCCAAATCAGCTCTGTTTTGAAATAACAGAAACAGCTGCCATTACGAACCAGGAATCGGCACTGACTTTAATCACCCAACTTAAAAAACTAGGTTGTTTATTTGCTTTAGATGATTTTGGTACAGGGCTTAGCTCTTTCTCTTACCTTAAATCATTACCGGTCGATATTCTGAAAATTGACGGTGTTTTTATTCGTAATATGGTTGCTGATAAAATTGATCAATCACTGGTTAAAACAATTAACCACATTGGTCATGAGCTGAATCTTAAGACCATAGCCGAATGGGTAGAGACTGAAGAGTCAAAAACACTGCTTACTGATATGGGTGTTGATTATTTACAGGGGTACTATGTAGAAGAGCCCGTAATAGCCAGTATTTTTTCCTAAAAACGGCCACTTCACAGAGCAAACAAATCACCTTGTTTAAAATTCACCTCTGCTGAAACAGGACTTTATTTTTTATCGTCTATCTATCGATTAATACCACTGAGTATTTCCGTTACTTACCCATTTTCTCAAAATTACCACACAAAATATAACATTAAAAAAACAGTTCATTTTCCCGGATGGAGATCCCTTAAATATAAACTACACTTAACCTATTCTAAAAAATTTGTGGAAAGCTAAAATGAAAGCATCTGATTTGTTTGTTAAGTGTCTTGAAGAAGAAGGTATAGAATATATTTACGGTGTTCCCGGCGAAGAAAATGCTGACTTTATGATGTCACTGGAAAAATCTGACAAAATTCGCTTCATTTTATGCCGTCATGAACAGGGAGCCGCCTTTATGGCTGAAATTTATGGTCGTCTCACGGGTAACCCTGCTGGTTGCTTAGGGACTTTGGGGCCAGGGGCAACCAACCTTATCACCGGTGTAGCCGATGCCAATATGGACCATGCACCAATGCTCGTTCTAACAGGACAGGGCTCATCACAACGATTACATAAAGAATCACACCAGGTAATGGATGTGGTTGCAATGTATGCCCCTGTTACCAAATGGGCAACCAGTATTTTACACCAGGACAATATTCCAGAAATTATTCGTAAGGCAGTTCGCGTAGCCCGCTCAGAAAAACCCGGCGCAGTATTAATAGAGTTACCTGAAGATATAGCAAAACTACAGACAACAACAAAACCTATCCCCCCTCGTCGCTTTCGTCGCCCTGGACCTGACAATAAGATTATTGATGAAGCTTTTGAGATGCTTAAAAAAGCAAAGCGTCCAATTATTCTTGCAGGTAACGGCTGTATACGTCGCCGCACCAGTAAGCAATTAAGAAAATTCTGTGAAGCAACCGGGATTGGCGTGGTCAGCACATTTATGGGTAAGGGCAGTGTAGATATGGACGCTGATTACTGTCTTTACACCATCGGCTTACAGTCTAAAGACGTGGTAGCCTGTGCTATTGATGCAGCAGACCTGATACTCACCCTGGGTTATGACATGATGGAATACCACCCCAACCTGTGGAACAAGGATGGCAATAAAAAGATTATTCATGCCGATTTTTATCCTGCAGAAATTGATGCGCATTATCATCCAGAAGTTGAATTAATTGGTGATATGGCGCAAACCATCACCATGTTGCTCGATCGTGTAGAAGAAAATGGCGGCTTAACATATGACCTGTCACAACAGAAAGCCACCCGTGAACAGATGCATCAGGAACTGGCAATATATAAAGACGATGATGCCAATGACGTATTAAAACCACAAAAAGTATTATGGGATGCCCGTGAAGTAATGGGACCACATGACATCATGTTATCTGATGTAGGTGCACACAAAATGTGGGTAGCAAGACATTACCAGTGCTACGAACCTAACACCTGCCTTATCCCTAATGGTTTTTGTTCAATGGGGTTTGCCTTACCTGGAGCAATCGCCGCTTCAATGATTCACCCGGACAAACGGGTTTTAGCTGTTTCTGGTGATGCGGGCTTCATGATGAATGTACAGGAAATGGAAACCGCCAGACGCTTAAATGTTAAATGTGCGGTTATGGTATGGGAAGACAATGAATATGGATTAATTGCCTGGAAACAGCAAAGTCAGTTTGGTAAACACACTGACCTGGCATTTGGTAACCCAGACTGGATGCAACTTGCTGAAGCCTTCGGCTGGAACGGACACAAAGTAACAAAATCATCTGAAATCAAAAGCACACTTGAAACCGCCTTAAATGAAGATGGCCCAAGCCTGGTATTAATCCCCATTGATTATCGTGAAAACATGATACTAACAGAACGATTAGGTGATATTGCCTGTCCAATTTAAAGCACAGATAATATATCAGAAACGCCCTGACCTCTGTTATGAACAGCATTTCATAACAGAGGTACCACCCTTACTTCAGGTATAAGGTTTTTTGCATGACAACACACTATGAAAACATGATTGCTGGCAATATAAAAGCCAGTGGAAAACTGGAGGTCACCGCCCCATATGATAATCAGCTAATTGCCAGTGTCGATCAGGTTGATAAAAAAGCGATTGATCATGCACTCAATACTGCCAGTAACTTATACAACAACCGATCAAAATGGTTAAGTGCAGAAAAACGCATTAAAATTTTAACTCGCCTGTCCGCCTTAATGGCAGAAAATGCCGAACGCTTAATTCTGATCTCCGCACAGGAAGGCGGTAAACCATTAAATGATACAAAAGTAGAGATGGATCGGGCTATTGACGGTATTAATAACTGCATAGAATGCATTCGCAATAATCATGGCGAAGAAATTCCCATGGGCCTTAATGCCGCCTCAATGAATCGTTTGGCATTTACATCCCACGAGCCCATAGGCGTTGTTGTAGCAGTCAGTGCATTCAATCACCCAATAAATTTAATTATTCACCAGGTAGGTCCCGCTGTAGCCTCTGGCTGCCCTGTTATTATAAAACCTGCGGATGATACGCCTCTGTCCTGTTATGAATTAATTAAGCTATTTCACCAGGCAGGCTTACCAGAGGAATGGGCCCAGGTTGTAACACCTGAAAATCATCAAGTAGCTGAGGCATTAGTCGCCGACTCTCGAGTCGGCTTCTTTAGCTTTATCGGCAGCGCAAAAGTTGGCTGGATGCTGCGCTCAAAACTCGCTCCAGGCGCTAGATGCGCATTAGAACACGGGGGAGTCGCACCTGTTATCGTCGCCGCCGATGCAGATCTGGATAATGCATTACCCATGCTGGCAAAAGGTGGTTTTTATCACGCAGGTCAGGTTTGTGTCTCTGTGCAACGTGTATTTGTGGAAAAAAGTATTGCTCGACAGGTTGCCGAAAAAATAGCCGAACTCGGCAATAAAATGACTGTTGGTGACCCGACATCCGCAGATACAGATATTGGCCCAATCATTCGACACACAGAAACAGATCGAATTAATGAGTGGGTGGAAGAAGCTATAAATGCAGGCGCTGAAAAAATATCCGGCTCAGGTAAAATTTCAGATAGCTGCTATTCACCAACGGTATTATTTAACCCCCCTGAAAATACCTCAGTTACATGCAAAGAAATTTTTGGTCCCGTTATCTGTGTGTATGAATATGAGGATATTGACCATGCCATCAAGCGTGCTAACGTCCTCGATGTATCATTTCAGGCAGCCGTCTATACAACAAATTTAAACACTGCCATGCATGCCTACAAACAACTTAATGCTTCGGCTGTTATGGTAAATGATTTCACTGCTTTTCGAGTAGACTGGATGCCCTTTGCTGGTTTGCGCCACTCGGGCATGGGGGTTGGTGGAATCCCCCATACATTTAAAGATATGCAAATTGAAAAAATGATAGTGATAAAATCAGATAAATTATAGTTTAACGGTACAGGTACCTGCTATTACCCTGCTGCGCAATTCGCGTATGCTTGCTTTGCTCAGGGAAAAGTAAATTATATAGAACTGACAATATACAAAATGTAGCTAAAACAGGGTAACCGCTGCTTTTTGTGCTCCGTCCCCTGTTGTGATGCCATCAGGGTTTTAGCGCGCCAGCTACCTGCACCATCAACTCTTAATGGTATGAATTAAGGGGACGAGCGCCAAAAATCGATGTTCTTTCCCCGTGCGAAATATTTCACAGCGGCGTTCACATTCATCCATAAATTAATCTGAAAATATACACTTATAACTAAAAAACCTTAAGCCATATTCACATGCGTAATCGGTGTGGCTAATGAAATATCAAACTCCATTGCCGTTTTCAAAATGCACTCTCGAATAGCCTGTCTGTTTTTTATTAATGCTTTTACATCTTTAGTAAAATAATAAACAGCCCATTCAACAGCATGATCACCCGTATCCAGTATACCGATTTCAAATGTGTTTTTTTCAGCTAATTTAATACCGTAATCATTTTCCAGCTTTTCTTCAGCAGCCATAAACATTTGCCTGACTTTTTCTGGTGACACATCATAAGCAATCTTAAATTGAAGCTTTTCTCTTAAACCTTTAGCAGAAGCAAATTTAGATAAATTATGAATAGTAAACTCTCTCAGGCGAGCATTTTTTAACATGACTCTGTGATTATTAACCAGGTTCAATATCTCTGTATGAAACATTTTAGTTTTATAAACAATACCAATAAATGAGCCATTATCATCAAGCTCAATAACATCCCCCTCCTCAATCATACCGTTATTAAGAAATATCAAACCACTAATAATATCCGGTGCCCAGGCATTCTGCGTTAATGCCAGAAAAACACCAATAATGCCAATAACACCACCAGCCTGTAATAAATTATTAAATTCAAGCACATTAATAATAGAAATAAGTGCTATTACAAAGATCACCACACCCGTCAATAAGCTCAATAAACGACTGGTATAGGTTTCTATACTTTTTTTCTCACCATTAATATCACGCAATTTACCGTATTTATTACGCACCCAGAAACTAACAATTTGCTTAATCAGATAGGATAAATAAATAATCACCCAAATTGAAACCAGCTTTAAACCAGGGCCACTATCCAGTGTCTCCAGATAAATATTACTATAACCATAACTGAGAATAATCAGAAGATTTAAAGCCCTGAAAACCTGCACCTTAAAGGCAAAATCGGACTCATCGCCTTCTTCAGCCCTGAAAAACAGCAAAATACGTCTGGCTAATACTAATAATAATAAATTCAGCGCAATAAGCAGGTAATCAAGCAGGTCTATACGATCTAAATAGCTTTGTAAATCCATAAATATGTCCTTAATCATCACATATACAGACAGAATATAATGTTTTTCAAAATAATTAAACATCTAC
>JADGFA010000017.1 GCA_016744065.1 Gammaproteobacteria bacterium | reverse complement strand
AAAATAATCACAACACACCTGTTATGAACGTAAATGAGAGCCTGTCGTAATAAAGCAACCAGACAGAGCATGACATTAGATCCTTCGGCTTCGCTCAGGATGACAGATACTCGCCATTATTCCCCGTTGGTATTTAGTCTATTTATTTGAAAAGAAAATATTCACAACACACCTGTTATGAACGTAAATTAAGAGCCTGTCGTGATAAAGCAGCCAGATAGAGCATGACATTAGATCCTTCGGCTTCGCTCAGGATGACAGATACTCGCCATTATTCCCTGTTGGTATTTAGTCTATTTATTTGAAAAGAAAATATTCACAACACATCTGTTATGAACGTAAATTAAGAGCCTGTCGTGATAAAGCAGCCAGATAGAGCATGACATTAGATCCTTCGGCTTCGCTCAGGATGACAGATACTCGCCATTATTCCCTGTTGGTATTTAGTCTATTTATTTGAAAAGAAAATATTCACAACACATCTGTTATGAACGTAAATTAAGAGCCTGTCGTGATAAAGCAGCCAGACAGAGCATGACATTAGATCCTTCGGCTTCACTCAGGACGACAGATACTCGCCATTATTCCCCGTTGGTATTTAGTCTATTTATTTGAAAAGAAAATAATCACAACACATCTGTCATTCTGAACGTAAGTGAAGAATCTTTTGTAATGAAGCAATTAAATAGAATGCGACTTCCGACCTTACTTAAGACAACAGACACTCTATTTTTGTAAACAGCGCAGTTAAAATCCAGTGCAATCATCCTTAAAAAAACCTGGACACATTAATTATTAATGTAAATTCTGTGAAGCCACAAACTTGCATACCTTCATTAAAATCTAGTTTTTCAGGAAAAATACAATACTATGATATTGATAAAATCTCTCATCAGATTAAATTTATCGAAGCCTCGACGAGGCATACAGATAATAAACCTATTTTATCATTTGAAAAAAACAGTTCAGTAAGACTGATTTTGTAAAAAAATCTGAGCCAGTTGAAGATCAAACCCACGAGTTATTTTAATATTATCTTCATGACCCTCAATAAGCTCAGGACAATATCCCGCCAACTCCATTGCCGATGCATCATCAGTAATTTGTAATTTTTTTTGCTGTGCCTTTTTCAATGCATCAATCAATAAGTCGAGCCTGAACATTTGAGGCGTAAGCGCATGCCACAGGCCATCTCGCTCAACTGTTTCATCTATCCGGTTTTTTTTTAAGCCACTATTAGCTGATCGCTTCATCGTATCCCTTACAGGTAGAGCAAGTAAACCACCGTCATGCGCAAGACCAACTGATTGAATTAATTTTTGAATATCTTGAGTACGAACACAGGGCCTTGCAGCATCGTGCACTAACACCCCAACCGATTCCGATGCACCTGTTTTTTTATCCAGCAATGTAAGTGCATTTAAAACAGAATCACAGCGCTCTTTACCACCTTTCGAAATTAACACTGATTTATGACTGGTATAGCTTAACTTTGACCAGTACTCATCTGCCTCATCAATAGATAAAACAACGCCTGTTATTTCATCCATTGACAGAAACCTGTCAAGAGTATGCTCAATAACTGTTTTATTACAAAGGGGTAAATATTGTTTCGGCCGATCAGCCTGCATGCGTCTGCCTACGCCTGCTGCGGGAATAACTGCCCAGTATTGTGTATTTTGCATAGCCTGGATCTCAATCAGATCTTTTAATCAGATGGTTGAATAATTTGATAAAAAATCTCATCTTTTCCAATCATACCCATTTCACTACGAGCACGTTCTTCAATCGCATCCTGCCCCTGTTTTAAATCTTTCACTTCAGCAGCCAGGGATGCATTACGCTCTTCTAATTTCTTTTTTAACAACTGCTGCTTTTCTACTTCTTTTTGCAGGTGTAATACTTCTGGAACACTTCCATCGCCCACCCAGAGCCTATACTGCAAAAGCAGAAACAAAATCATAAGCAATGAAAGTAACCACTTCAATCAGCATATCTCCCAAAGGCTGGTTTCGTAAACCATTAATACGATATAGAAACCCGCATTATCTGTATCTCTCGATGATACTTTTATTTTAAATGCTTAAAAGCCGACTTACCTGCAAAAACAGCTTTATCACCCAGTGTTTCTTCAATACGTAGTAACTGGTTATACTTAGCAACACGATCAGAACGTGATAATGAACCTGTTTTAATTTGCCCTGTACTGGTTGCTACACATAAATCAGCAATAGTACAATCTTCTGTTTCACCTGAACGGTGAGATATAACGGCTGTATATTCTGCATCGTGCGCCATATTAATAGCATCAAGCGTTTCACTTAATGTACCGATCTGATTAAACTTGATTAAAATCGAGTTTGCGATGCCCTTATCGATACCCTCTTTAAAGATTTTAGTATTCGTAACATACAAATCATCACCCACTAACTGAACCTTATCATTTAAACGCTCGGTTAATTTAGCCCAACCTTCCCAGTCCGCTTCATCAAGACCATCTTCAATTGAGATAATCGGATATTTATCAACCCACTCAGCAAGAAAATCGATCATTTCTTCAGCCGTTAATTTACGGTTTTCTGAGGCAAGATCATATTTACCATCCACATAGAATTCTGAACTAGCAACATCAAGCCCCAGATAAATATCTTTACCCGGAACATAACCTGCATTTTTGATCGCTTCCAGAATAACTTCAATCGCTTCTTCATTTGATGATAAATCAGGTGCAAACCCACCTTCATCACCTACTGTTGTTGTCATACCTCGATCAGATAAAACTTTTTTCAGTGCATGGAAAACTTCTGTTCCATAACGTAGCGCCTCTTTAAATGAAGGAGCGCCTACTGGCAAAATCATAAATTCCTGAAGATCAACACTGTTATCAGCATGTGAGCCGCCATTAATGATATTCATCATAGGAACAGGTAGCGTATATGTACCATTACCTAAATAATCATACAGATCTTTATTCTCAAAGTTTGCCGCCGCATGTGCCGCAGCCAGTGACGCAGCCAATAAGGCATTTGCACCCAGGCGCTCTTTATTTTCTGTGCCGTCTAATTTAAGCATCGTGTCATCAATAATACGCTGCTCACGGCAGTCTATACCAATTAACGCTTTTTGAATTTCACCGTTTACATTGGCAACGGCTTTTAAAACCCCCTTACCCATATAACGACTTTTATCGCCATCACGTAACTCGATTGCTTCACGTGCACCAGTAGACGCGCCTGACGGTACTGCTGCTCGACCACGCACACCACTTTCCAGAATAACATCTGCTTCCAGTGTGGGATTACCTCTTGAATCGAGAATTTCCCGAGCGATTATTTGCTTAATTTTTGACATGTTTTCCTCAATACTTTCATGTATTTACAGTTGTTTTTTAACTTAATTTATTACTAATTTTATAATGTGTTTTTTATGTTCTAAATCACGGCCCTTAATAACATCAGACACTTCGCCCCGAATGCAGCCTTATTTATAATTTTGATTCTTCAAAAGGCGATGACTTAACAAGGTCATCAATGCCTTTTAAACGCGCCAGTAACGATGCCATATCACCTAATGGCCATGCATTTGGGCCATCACTTAACGCTTTTGATGGATCTGGATGCGTCTCCATAAAAAGCCCCGAGACTCCTGCTGCTACAGCAGCTCGTGCCAATACAGGTACATGTTCACGTTGCCCACCAGAAGTGGCTCCCTGCCCGCCAGGTAACTGCACAGAATGGGTCGCATCAAAAACAACCGGGCACTCCGTTTCACGCATAACGGCCAGAGCACGCATATCTGAAACCAGGTTGTTATAACCAAATGATACACCCCGATCACATACCATTACCTGATCATTACCCGTTGTTCTAGCTTTATCAACAACGTGCTTCATATCCCAGGGCGCCATAAACTGACCTTTTTTGATATTTATCGGAATACCTGCAGCAGCCGCCTTTAAAATAAAATTGGTCTGGCGGCATAAAAATGCAGGTGTTTGAATAACATCAACAATATCTGCTACTTCATCCATTGGCGTATCTTCATGTACATCGGTAATAACCGGCACACCAACTTCATCTTTAACTTTTTGTAAAATACGCAGGCCTTCAGCCATGCCCAGGCCTCGAAAACTGTCAATTGATGAGCGATTCGCTTTATCAAATGACGATTTATAAATAAACGGAATACCCAGTTTATCGGTAATTTCTTTCAACTTTGTTGCCGTGCCAAGCGCCATTGCTTCTGATTCAATCACACAGGGGCCCGCCAGTAGAAAAAGAGGCTGATCTAAACCCACATTAAATCCACATAAATTCATTATACCTTCTCTCTCTTATCACGATGAGCACATGCAGCTTTAATATAATCAGTAAACAGGGGGTGGCCTTTACGTGGTGTAGAAGTAAATTCAGGATGAAACTGACAGGCAACGAACCAGGGGTGCTCAGGTATTTCTATTACCTCAACCAGATTACCATCAATCGAGCGACCAGAAAATCTCAGCCCCTTTTCTTCAAGTGAGTCCATATATGTATTATTAAACTCATAACGATGACGATGACGCTCTGATATTTTATCTGATGCATAGATTTCAGCAATTTTACTGCCTTCCTGTAACGCACAGGGCTGCGCGCCCAGACGCATAGTTCCGCCCAGATCAGAGTGCTCATCACGCTTTTCAGTTTCACCGGACTCTGACTTCCACTCAGTAATCAACCCAATAACAGGATGTGTTGTTAAGTGATTAAACTCAGTACTATGAGCGTCTTCCATATCGGCTTTATGACGAGCATACTCAATAACAGCAACCTGCATACCCAGACAGATACCCAGATAAGGCACCCCTTTTTCACGGGCATATTTAACCGCAGCAATTTTACCTTCAACACCCCGCTTACCAAAACCACCGGGCACAAGAATAGCGTCAAGACTATCAAGCTGACTCATATCACCTGCTTCAAAATCTTCCGAATCTATGTAATGTATATTAACCTTAACTTTATTCTGAATACCGGCATGGCTTAATGATTCATTTAACGATTTATATGACTCCGTTAGATTGACATACTTACCCACCATACCAATTGTCACTTCAGATTCAGGATTTTCCAGTGCATTTACCACTGCCTCCCAGTCTGACATATCTGCTTCGGGCAGGTTAAGATGTAGCTTATCGGCAACAATATGATCCAGCCCCTGATCCTGTAACCACTTGGGAATTTTATAAATGTGATCAAGGTCTTTGGCTGAGATAACCGCTTTTTCTTCAACATTTGTAAACAGGGAAATCTTACGCCGCTGCTCAACTGCAAGATATTCCTCTGAACGACAGAGCAATATATCTGGTTGAATACCAATCGAACGTAATTCCTTTACTGAATGCTGAGTTGGCTTGGTTTTAACTTCACCAGCTGAACGAATATGGGGCACCAACGTAAGATGCATAAACAGCGCTCGGTCATGACCCAGCTCAAGCCCCATCTGACGTATCGCCTCAAGAAAAGGCAGTGATTCAATATCCCCCACCGTTCCGCCTATTTCGACCATGGCAATATCTGCGCCTGCCGCACCCTCTATTACACTGCGTTTAATTTCATCTGTAATATGAGGAATAACCTGCACAGTTCCACCCAGATACTCACCTCGGCGCTCTTTACGTATAACCGTTTCATAAATGCGCCCTGAGGTAAAATTACTTGCCTGTGAAGTGCGAGAATTAACAAATCGCTCGTAATGCCCCAGATCAAGGTCAGTTTCAGCACCATCATCGGTAACGTAAACTTCACCGTGTTGAAATGGACTCATTGTACCGGGGTCAACATTAATATAAGGGTCGAGCTTAAGCATTTTTACAGTAAGACCACGAGCCTCAAGAATAGCGCCGAGGGAAGCGGCTGCAATGCCTTTACCCAGGGAGGAAACTACACCACCAGTGATAAAAATATAACGTGTCATCAGGTTAAATTTGGCCTTATAGAATAGGCTTTAGGAGCCATGGAAATCGGCGTGTATATTAGCAATAAATTATTGATTTCTCAATGAATTGTAGCGCTTTTTGAGTAAACACTTCAAAGATACCCATACTACCAGGAGATCTATCAACTGCTTTACACCACCAGCCTGCCAATAAAAGGATTATCTATTAACTCTCAAAATAATTTTTGTCCTGAATAAATTACCGGTATGAGTCATAATCAGGCAATGACACCATTAAAACAAGCAGACAAATCTCGTGAAACACATGATAGATAACATTAAAAATACTCTGCAACTTATTGTATTTAAATAACTAAAGTCCATAAAAAAAATTTATGTCTATTATTAATGAATACGAAAAACAATTAAAACAAAAAAGCTATCAGCATGACCCTGAGCAACTCAAAGCAGTACAGCAGCTCAACTTATTACAGACTCAACTTGAAAATCATCTGCAACAAAAACAAAACTTATTCTATAAAATTAAAGCCTGCTTAAAATCACCCTCCAACTCTGTTTCAGGCTATTACATCTGGGGCGATGTAGGTCGCGGAAAGACCTGGTTAATGGACATGTTCTTTGATAGCTTTGATAACCACTGCCAAATGAACAAATATAAAATCAGATTGCATTTTCATCACTTTATGCAAGCCATTCATGACCAGTTAAGCATCATTGGTGAACAAAAAAAACCACTAAAATTTATTGCTAAATCTTTCGCCAAACGATATCAGTTACTCTGCCTTGATGAATTTCATGTTTCAGACATAACCGATGCCATGCTGCTATATGGCTTACTTGAAACATTACTTGAAGAAGGCGTCACTCTGGTTGTTACATCAAATCAGGCACCTGATGAACTCTATAAAAACGGATTACAAAGAGACCGCTTCCTACCTGCGATCACACTCATAAAACAACATTGCCAAATTATTCAACTAAATGGTAAGGTTGATCATCGTTTACGCTTACTGGAAAAAGCAGATACCTGGCACCTGTTAACTGAAAACAGCAATCAAACACTGGAATCACGCTTTCTGGAGCTCATTACCTGCCCTGCGCAGCGTAATTATAAAATACATATTAATTATAGAGTGATTGAAACGGTCCTCTATACGGATGAGGTTATATGGCTGGATTTTCATATTATATGCGGTAACAAGCGAGGCTCCGCGGACTACATAGAAATTGCCAGGCAATTTCATACTGTCTTTATCAGCAATATTCCGAAAATGAATGATAACCACAATGATAAAGCCAAAAGATTCATTAATATGATTGATGAATTCTATGATCGCAATGTTAATTTACTTAGCAGCGCAGAAACCAGGCCAGAACAACTATACTCAGGGAAACAGTTTGCTTTTGAATTCAAACGCACGATTAGTCGACTGCAGGAGATGCGCAGTCACGAATACATGCAAAGACCACATAAAATAAGTTAGAATATAAATAAACATAATATAAGGGCTACTCAAGGAAGACTGGTTGAAGAATAGACCAGACTTTTGTGAATATTAAAATTTTTCCACTATGCGCATATTAATCACTTTAATATCACTGTTATTTATTCATAATTACACCTGGGCAAATCAACAGGAACCTGATGATGCACTTGTATTTGATGATTACCCACTTAAAGAAGAGCTACACTTACCCAATTGGTTTAGCCTCAGCTTTCTTGATTTACAGGACAGCCTTGACGATGCTGTAAAAGAAGGTAAAAAAGGCATTATTCTGTATTTTGGACGTAAAGACTGCGCATATTGCGAATCTTTGCTAGAAATAAACTGGGGTGACCCAGCAATTATTAAATTCACCCAGCAACATTTTAACGTCATTGCCATTAGCGTTCGCGGTGACCGCATGGTAACTGACTTTAATGGAAAAACATGGAGCGAAAAAAACTTTGCTGCACATAAGCGCACTAACTTCACACCTTCATTGCTTTTTTATAATGCAAAAGGGCAATTAGCATTAAAACTACCAGGTTACCGGCCAAAATATCAATTTAGAGCCGCATTAGAGTATGTTGCTGATGCCCACTATCAGCGAGAATCTTTCCGTCAATATTTAACTCGAGCAGAATCGGCACTCAGCTTTGGCTCTGAAGAACTCAATGAGCACGATGTTTTTCAAAAACCACCGCACAATTTAAATCGAATAAAAAATAAAAAACAAAATTCACAGGCAAATCCTCTCGTTGTTTTATTCGAACATCCTAGATGTCACGCCTGTGATATTTTACACGGTGACACTTTAAGCAAACCAGAAGTAACCACTCAATTACTTGAACTGGATGTAGTACAGCTAAATACAATGGATAACACACCTGTAATCACACCAGACGGAAAGCATACAACCGCCAAAAAATGGGCAGAAGACCTGAACCTGACATTTGCACCTAGTCTGATATTTTTTGATGAAACAGGAAATGAAATATTACGCGTAGAATCTGTTATTCGTTTTTACCGCTTAAATAATGTATTACGTTATGTAATTGGCAAAGAATACAAAAAATACTCAACATTTCAGGACTGGTTACATCAGATGCATAATGATATGAAGAGCAATAAGAAATGAGTCATGCAAGAGTCATTCAGGCGATTGAAAGCATATGTAATACAGGCTGCACATCTGTTAGCAACATTATTCAGATACTGGAATCTGGCAAGCCCATTAAAGAAACCAGAGATTTCTCAGACGCTGAAATCAACGAATTAAAAAACGAACTTAAATCAATTATGTCAGTATATGAAAATAAAGATTAACGCTACAAATTAAATAATGGCGACCCTGAATACTAATTATGAACCTTACACTCAACTAAGCCCTGTTGTTTAATGATGCCAGACCCTTCACTAAAGCTTCGGATGACTGAATAACAGCAACTACAATTACACCCGATCCTGTGCAATTAAAAATAATCCTAAATAGATTTTTCCGGATATTCAAAAGTCAGTAAATCGCCACTTCCTATTGTTATACTTTTCCAGCTTTCAACCTTAAACTGAACTATTGCAACACTGCATGTTGGCATGTCATATAAACTTCCATCAGTATAATAATTAACAGCCTCAGCCATTCCTGGATTATGACCAACCATCATTACAATAGAATGCTCCGATGATACATTTTCTATTATATCCGTTATATCCGAACAGGAAGCCAGGTAAAGCGCATGCTCACTGAGAACATCATTATCTGGTGTTAAATATTTTTTATACTCTATTGCCGTAGTCATGGCACGGGCAGCATCACTGCTTATAATCTGGTTAACAGCATAACCACATTGCTCTAAATAAGATGCCATAGCAGGTGCATCTCTTTCACCCCTGCTGTTTATTGGCCTGTCAAAATCACTGACTCCCTCTTCTCCCCAGTTGGATTTCGCATGCCTGGCAAAAAAAATTGTTTTCATAGTGCACTCCAAAGCTGAAAATTAAACTCGTTAGATATCGCTTAATATAATAATGAAGTAATTACATATTTTTAACACTTGAATATAAACACCTGCCCTCAATAATATATTCACTGCATTGCAGGTAACGACTTTATTTCATGTATTATTGTTTTTCCGACAGGAGTGCTGTCAGCTCTGGAATACAGGAGCCACAGTTAGTACCGGCCTGCAAGGCTTTTCCAATAGCCTCAACTGAATCCAGGTGATTTTCTTTTATCGCTTTTAAAATAGTATTGCGACCCACGCCAAAACAGGCACAGACACTGGCCCCTGCATCATCACTCGCTTCACCAGGGCGCCCCGATAATAAAAACGCCTTGTCTTTATCACTTAAACTCACTTTATCAAATAAAGCCATTAACCAGTCACGGTTAGGTAAATGCTGATCAGGGCTTATAAAAATACAACTTTCCAGCGACTCACCAACCAGGCGAGCAGCACGGTATCGTTTAGCCGATTGGTCAAAATATTCCATCCAGGATACTTTTTCTTCATGAGCACATAATAAATTTCGTGCATTTTCTGCCCAGTTATCTGGCGTATCATTTCCAGCTATTTCATAGCGCCATAAATGACAGCCTTTATTTAAGTTCCAGTAATCCTGTGATGACAAATCCAGTTGCCTTCTGCTTAATAAAAAACCATACCAGGATTTTTTAGCAGGTCTAATTGAAACGGGAGTATGCTTAAACTCAGGCTGGCCTGAGTATGGGTCTCGATCTGGGTTAACCAGCTTTCCAACAGCCGCATCAGATGCATATTGATCATTCCAGTGCATTGGCATAAACACCATACCCCTGGGCACATCTTCACTAATACAGGACCTGACAGTTACCGCACCCCACTCACTGGAAACATGGACTAAATTTTCCATAACGATATTATAATTTTTTGCATCGTCAGGATGGATCTGTATATATGCTTCTGAGATATGCATAGATAGTTTTGAGGATTTCCCGGTACGAGTCATCGTATGCCACTGATCACGAATTCTGCCCGTATTTAAAATCAATGGATGTAGCTCTGTAACTGGATTTGCTGGTCCCCGTGGCGTAACAGGAATCATTTGCGCTTTACCTGATGGCGTAAAAAATTTTCCATTTTCAAATAAACGCTTTGTACCTGATAGCTGATTAAATGTTACTGGCCACTGTACTGGCATAAACTGCTCATAGCCTTTTTCATCCAGGTCTGAAAATAATGAAATATCAAAATCACGTGATCCATTATTTTCTTTACCACTCAAGGCAGCAAACTCAGTGAATATTTGCAAAGGTGTTTGATAATTAAATGCCGACTTAAAACCCATTTTATCTGCAAGCTGTGAAATTATTTTCCAGTCGGGCTGTGCTTCACCTGGTGCATTTTTAAATGAGCGCTGACGAGATATACGCCTTTCTGAATTGGTAACCATACCATCCCGCTCGCCCCAGGTACTGGCAGGTAGTAATACATGGCCTAAATCAGTGGTATCTGTATTTTGCATACAATCCTGCACGACCAGAAAATCACAATAAGACAAAGCTTTACGCACCCGACTATTATCAGGCATGCTGACAGCTGGATTAGTACCAATGACCCACAATGCCTTAATTTTATCATCTAAAATTGCTTCAAATAAATCAATCGCTTTATAACCTGCTTCATCAGCGATATAAGGAGACTGCCAATGTTGCTGCACCAGCTTTCGATGTGCAGGGTTCTCCAGATCCATATGTGCTGTTAACTGATTTGAGAGACCGCCTACTTCACGCCCTCCCATTGCATTTGGTTGTCCGGTTAATGAAAAAGCACCCATACCAGGACGACCAATACGACCTGATAATAAATGACAGTTGATAATTGCATTAACCTTATCGGTTCCAGAACTGCTCTGATTAATACCCTGAGAGAACAGAGTAATCACTTTTTCTTTTCGAGCAAATAGCTCATAAAATGTTTTAAGCTGTTTTTTGCTCAGGCCACAAATCTGTGCAACTTTTTCTATGTCAGAGGAAGATTCATAAGCCGCATCGAGGGCTTGCTGCAAACCTTCAACACAGCTATCTAAAAATAACTTATTAATTTCACCCTGGTCATTTAAATAGGCGAGTAAGCCATTAAACAAAACAGAGTCCTTACCGGAATTTATGGCAAGATGAATATCGGCAATATCACAGCTTGCTGTTTTACGAGGATCAATAATAATAACCTGTAAACCAGGATTATCTTTTTTAGCCTGACGTATACGCTGAAATATAACCGGGTGGCACCAGGCCGTATTTGAACCAACAATAACAATTAAATTTGTACGTTCCAGGTCCTCATAACTACAGGGAACACTGTCGGAGCCATACGCTCTTTTTTGAGCCGCAACAACTGACGACATACAGAGGCGTGAATTAGTATCTATATTTGCATTACCAATAAATCCTTTCATTAGTTTATTAGCGACATAATAGTCTTCAGTTAATAACTGCCCTGATACATACATGGCAACAGAATCATGGCCATATTCATCTATGCTAGCCTGAAAACGTTTCGCTACAAGGTTAAGCGCATCATCCCATGGCACCTGTATTCCATTTATCTGTGGATACAACATACGCCCTTCATCATCCAGAGTATCAGCAAGGGCTGCGCCTTTTGAACATATACGCCCTAAATTAGCCGGATGTTCGGGGTTTCCTCTAACCTTATATTTCCCTTGCTCCTGACTCACTATAACGCCACAACCAACACCACAATATGGACAGATTGTTTTTGTCTGCTCAGCATCACTCTTAACATTAATGGACATCAGATTCCCAGGTACCGTTCGTCTAAATTATAAAACACTAATATAACAGTTAAACATGATATTGCCTAATAGCAATTCACTCATTACTTCTCAAGTCTAAAAAAAATATTTATAAATTCATGGACTTAGAAAAACAATATACTTTCATTTACATCCATAAGAAAATTTAATTACAAATCTGAAAATAGTTAATTAATTAATGGAGTCATTTCTATAAATATTTTCAATTATCAAACCAACAATGCAGCCTTTATATATTACAGTGTGAATTTTAATATAAAGGTGATAAATAACAAATTTATGTTCCCCCGCCTTACTGTTATAACGTTTCATCTATAGCAGTATTTCGGCCATAGTCAGTATAACGGAGTTAATCTATGTCTAAAATCTGGGTTGTGGTTGCTGAAAGCAGCCGTGCAAAAATATACGAAGTTGAAAAAACTGAATCAAAAAAATCGCTTAAAGAAATAACCGGCTTTACCCATTCAATTAATCGAAGCCATTACCAGCATCTCTCAGGTAACCGACAAAAAGAAAGCCGTCACTCCCAGCTATCGGGTTCACTTGACACACATAAAAGTCACGAACGTACAGAATTTGCCCGAACCATTAGTGAACATTTAAATTCAGCACGCAACAAAGGCCAGTTTAGTAAATTGATATTAATGTCACCGCCAAAATTTTTAGGTGATCTTAGAAAAAATCTGGGGCATGAAACTAATAAATATGTTATCTCAGAAATCGATAAGAATCTGGTTCGACATCCGCTGAAAGACATTCAGGATCACATGCCAACAAGGTATTAAAAAAATTAAAAAAGTGGCTTTCAATAGAAGCCACTTTTTTACTTATAGCTGCTAATTTTTCAGGAAAGCTTATCATCTGCAACATGATAACTTGGATCTTCCAGTCGATTGACTTCAACTAAATCCCCAGCTTTATCAAGTAGCTGCTTGCACTCTTCGGACAAATGACGCAAGTGAAGCTTTTTCCCCGCCTTTATATACCGTTCTGCCAAATTATCAATTGCTTCTATTGCAGAATGATCAGATACCCGAGAATTTTTAAACTCAATAATCACATCTTCAGGGTCATTTTCAGGATTAAATAGTTCACGAAAATTTTTAACTGAGCCAAAAAATAAAGGACCATTTAATTCATATATTTTTGAACCTTTATCATCAATATAATCTGTAACATTAATATGCTTTGCATGCTCCCAGGCAAAAACCAGAGCTGACACGATAACACCGACAACAACAGCAACAGCCAGATCACTTACCACAGTAACACCAGAAACCAGTACCAGAACAAATGCATCATGCCGGGGAATTTTACTGAAAATACGCACACTAGACCATTCAAATGTTCCAATAACAACAATAAACATAACACCGACCAGGGCTGCCATTGGAATCTGCTCAATTAAACTTGAAGCAAACAGAATAAATGCCAGTAAAAATAATGCCGCAGATACCCCAGATAACCTTTGATGTCCACCAGAGTTAACATTAATCATACTCTGACCAATCATGGCACAGCCTCCCATACCGCCAAAGAACCCGGTTGCTGTATTTGCAATACCCTGACCAATACATTCACGATTACCACGCCCTCTTGTATTGGTTAGCTCATCAATTAATGTCAGCGTTAATAAGGACTCTATTAAACCTATGCCAGCAAGAACAATGGCATAAGGAAATATAATTTTTAATGTTTCCAGATTAAAAGGAACCGCAGGAATGTGAAACTGTGGCAAACCACCTTCAATTGAAGCGAGGTCTCCCACTGTATTTGTCTCTATGTTCAAACCAATAACCAATAACGATACAACTACAATGGCCGCCAATGATGATGGAATAACCTTTGTTAATTTTGGCAAAAAGTGAATGATCACCATCGTGAGTACAATAAGCCCACCAAAAATCATTAGTGGCTGACCTGACATCCACTCAGTTGCACCATTTACATCTATCTGAAAACTCTTCATCTGAGCTAAAAAGATAACAATGGCCAAACCATTTACAAAGCCAAGCATAACAGGGTGAGGGACGATGCGAATAAACTTGCCTAACTTGAACACACCAGCCAGTATTTGAAATAAACCGGTAAGCACTACGGTGGCAAAAAGATACTCCACCCCATTATCAGCAACCAGGGCAACCATAACAACAGCCATAGCACCCGTTGCACCTGAAATCATTCCGGGGCGCCCTCCAAAAATGGCCGCTAACAGGCCCACCATAAACGCTGCATATAACCCAACAAGAGGCTCAACACCTGCAATAAAAGCAAAAGCAATAGCCTCAGGCACCAGAGCTAAAGCAACGGTCAAACCAGAAAGAACTTCATTTTGAACACATACACGATTTTCACATCCCAGGCGGAACATAGGCTTGACTCTTTTTAAATGATTTACGAACTTTGAAGGGCGCGAATTGTAGCAGAATTGAAGGTTTGTTGATATGGCTCAATAAGTCACGGGTATCAGATAACCCGATAATAAAAAAGCTGAATTCCACTAATATGAAATTCAGCTTTCAATTTTCTTTTCTTAAACAGTTAAAACTAAAAGAAAAACGATATTTCTTACTTGTTAGCGCCTAAACGAGCGGTAATTGCATCAATAACAGACTGACTTGTAGTCGCATCCACCGATACCAGATTACCCTCTTTTTCATAGAATCCAACTAAAGGTGCTGTTTGTTCATTGAATACATCTAAACGATTACTAATTGCTTCCTCAGTTTCGTCATCACGCTGAACAACCGGGCCACCACATTTATCGCACTTACCTTCTTCTTTAGGGGGATTAGATTTAACATTATAAATCTCACCACAATCAGTGCAGGTACGGCGCGTTGTTAAACGATCAAGAATAACGTCTCGTGCAACCTGGATATCTACGACCATATCCAGCTCTTCACCCATATCAGACAATAAAACTTTAAGTGCCTCTGCCTGAGGAATCGTACGTGGAAAACCATCTAACAGATAACCCGCTTTACAATCATCTTCTTTTAAACGCTCGCCCATAATACCCATGATTAAATCATCAGAGACTAAATCACCTGCTTTCATAGCCGCTTCAGCCTGCTTACCCAACTCCGTACCCGCAGCAACGGCAGCACGCAAAATATCGCCCGTTGAGATTTGAACAGAACCATCCATTTTAGTCAGCAATTTAGCGACCGTGCCTTTACCTGCGCCAGGTGCGCCTAACAGAATTAATTTCATGCATATTCCCCTATATAGGTGTTGTTTGCCTGACCTGATGAATACTAACCATCAGATGCCTTAATTTCTGTTGGGCATAATACACCAATTTTAAATAAATCTCGGTGTGGTTTCATTTATTGCATCATAAATTGAATTATGTATGGACTTATATTTATTTAAATTAGCCTCTTTTTACTCCCCCACCTTAGCCACAGATTTACTATTTTTTTAGATAAAACATTATTTAATTCTCTGAAATCACTATTGGCATAGATGCAATCAGCTCCAACTTCTTCTGCCTATTAGATTTACGTATTTCATACTCCCGAATACCAGCATCAGATCTGGATTCACACAACTCAAAATACACCATCTTGACTGGCCTTCTGGCACGCGTATATTTGGCTGCTTTTCTATTATCATTGTTGTGCTCAGATAAACGCCGTTTAAGGTCTGTCGTAATACCTGTGTAAAGACTATTATCAGAGCACTTTAATAAATATACATACCAACTCATATTTGCCTTCCTAAGCGCGGGATACATATTCCTGAGTTTCTGTATTAATTTTAATTGCCTGTCCCGAAGCCAAATATTCTGGTACCTGCACAACAAGACCTGTAGACATCGTAGCAGGCTTAGTTCTGGCTGAAGATGATGCACCTTTAATACCTGGTGCAGTTTCCTCAATAATAAGAACAACGGATGAAGGTAATTCTATGCCCATTATCTGATCATCTACTACCAGTGCATTAATGCCCTCCAGACCCTCAATTAAGAAGGGCAGTTCATCCTGAATATCTTCATCTATAAGCGTATATTGCTCATATGTATCATTATCCATAAAGACCCAGGCATCACCTTCTCGATAAAGCGGTTGTACCAGAGAACGATTAACATCAATAATTTCAACATTTTCATCACCCAGAAAACCATGCTCAAATTTTTTCTTTGTAACGAGCACCTGCCCTTTCATCTTATAGATAGTATTTCCACTACGAGACGAAGCTGTTTGACAAAAAACACTCTTAATTACAATATTCTGACCCTCATAATGAATGAAGGAACCACGTTTAATTTCATTTGCTTTCATAATATATTTCTAATAATTAATTCTAATTGTCACGTATAATAGCGCTTTTTTAACTGGATGTATCTGTGCCTGAATTTGTAGTAGACCAACGCTGGATAAATGACGCTGAATTAATGATGGGGCTGGGTACAGTTTTATCTGTCGAACACCGTACTGTTAGTATTATATTTCACGCAACTGGTGAAACGCGCACATATGCCAAAGAGTCAGCACCACTCACTCGAATTCGCTTTAATACAGGCGATGAGATTACCGATATACATAAACGGAAACTGATTGTTGTAGATGTATTTGAAGAAGATGCTCTACTTCTGTATCAGGTAAAAACAGAAGACGCAGCTTTAGAATTGCTTGAAGAACGTGATCTAGATACATCTATTCAATTAAATAAGCCATTAGAGCGATTAATTAGCGGTCAGGTAGACAAAAACAAATGGTTCGAACTGCGATATCAAACATGGCAAAACCTGCAAAAAAACTATAACAGTGATGTTAGTGGATTAACAGGTGCCCGCACCAGCTTAATTCCACACCAGCTTTATATAGCCAATGAAGTCGCTAACCGTTATGCACCGCGCGTTTTACTGGCCGATGAAGTCGGTTTAGGTAAAACCATTGAAGCCTGCTTAATATTACATCAACAAATAAGCAGAGGCCGTGCAAATCGAGTGCTTATTATCGTACCCGATGCACTTATTCATCAATGGCTAGTAGAGCTATTACGTCGTTTTAATTTATATTTCAGTATATTTGATGAAGAACGTTGCCAGGCTATTACCGAAAGCACTGACTTTGATAACCCATTTAATGCTGAACAACAGATACTTTGCAGCCTTGATTTATTTACAGAAAATGCCGAACGATTTGAGCAGGTACTAAAAACCGAATGGGATTTATTAATTATTGATGAAGCGCATCATCTGGCATGGAGCAAAACACATGTCAGTGAGGAATATGAATTAGTAGAAAAGTTAGCCACTGTTACCAAAGGCCTATTATTGCTGACCGCAACACCTGAACAATTTGGTAAAGAAAGCCATTTTGCCAGATTACGCCTATTAGACCCTGATCGTTTTAATGATTATGAGAGCTTCATACAACAGGAAAATCAATACCAGATCATTGCTGATCTAATAGAAAAAATAACGGCTGATGAAGAACTATCCAGCACTCTAATCAGTCATCTGATGTCACTGGAAAGTAATATTGACCTGGATGCAGTTAAAAATGGAAACTTAAGCGAGAAACAAAAACACGACATAATCAATCACCTACTCGACTGTCATGGGACAGGTCGAGTGCTATTTAGAAACACGCGAGCTGCTATTCAGGGATTTCCAGAAAGACAGGTTATAGCATACCCTTTAACATTACCTGATGAATATAAAACAACACTTAAAACAAAAAACAAGCATCAGCTACATCCAGAAAAAATTAAAAGTAACTCTGCTGACTGGACTCTAATTGATCCCAGGGTCAACTGGCTAGTTGAATTACTTAATAAATATAAAACTGAAAAAATACTGCTAATTACTCATTACGCTGAAACAGCAATTAATTTATCAGGCGCTTTAAAAACACAATTTGGCATAGCTTCATCTGTATTCCATGAACAATTAAGTATCGTTGACAGAGATAAACGTGCTGCTGATTTTGCAGATAATGAAACCGGTGTACAAATTTTACTGTGCTCAGAAATAGGCAGTGAAGGACGAAATTTTCAATTCTCACATCATCTTGTACTGTTCGATCTTCCCCTCAACCCCGATCTGTTAGAGCAACGTATTGGCCGACTTGACCGCATAGGGCAAACACAGACAATTAATATTCACACTCCTTATTTTAAGGACTCTGCCCAGGAAAGGTTATATAACTGGTACCACAAAGCTTTAAATGCATTCAACTGCACCTGCCCTGCTGGTGCAGAAATTTTCAGCCAATATAAAGACCAACTCATTCAGGCATTAGATTCATCACAATACTCAGATGATGAATATGATAATTTTGTCACATTATGCAAGCAGGATCATATCAACCTCAACCAGACCATGCACGATGGACGAGACCGTTTACTCGAATACAGCTCATGCCGTAAAGATATAGCCCAAAAAATACAACTAAAAATTGAAAATTTTGAAAAAAATTCATCATTAAAAATATACATGAATACTTTATTCGACTGCTACGGCGTAAACATTGAAGAGCATAAATCCGGAAGTTACATAATCAGCCCTGCCGAGCACATGATTGGCCAGTTTCCAGGACTACATGATGATGGTATGACGATTACGTTCAATCGTAATGTAGCACTAAGCCATGACGATATGCATTTCCTGAGCTGGGATCACCCAATGGTACTCAATGGTATCGACATGTTACTGAGTAACGAAATGGGTAACACATCGGTATGCCGCATACAGTCAAATGATTTTCAACCAGGGCAGTTACTTATTCAAACTGTACATATCTTAAATATAGAAATTCCCCACGAATATCAATTAGATATTACCAGTGAACAATTACAGGCACTTCCTATATTAAGCACATTCACTGAAAACAATGAAGATATTAGCCTGCAATTTAAGACTTACCAGTTTAAATCGGTTGCTAAAGAAATTGCCAAACAAATTATTCAACTCAAAGAAAGCAGTGTTAAAAACACCTTATCCTATATTTCTGACGATATATCTGAACATGCATCTGAATATTTACAATCTCACTATTCTACTAATTTATTAATACTTGAAAATGAAATTGATAGATTAACAGCACTAAAAACCGTTAACCCACAGGTAAGAGAAGAAGAAATAGATTTTTTTAGATCTCAACTAAGCGGCTTCACTCAGGCATTAAAACACCCAGTAAGCAGGCTGGACTCAATCAGACTCATTATTACAACTTAATTAACATGATCAACCTGAAAATAGCTAGATAGATCGTTATATCAAACAGAGCTTTATGCTTAAAGTTCTGTTTATTAAATAAATACACATAATAAAATAATATATTATTCAAACTATATAACTTAATGATTGCTGACATTTTCTACATTTATACACCGCTTTCTTCCTCTGCACTTTATTATGTCGCGTTGTAGATAACTGATGCATCATACAACCACATGTATAATCATGCTGCGCCTGACGATGTAATGGTAAAGCACTTATATCATAACTCCCTTTGACATCAGGCTTAACACCAAACTCGGTCATAACCTGCTTCCATTTTTTACCATGTGGCTTTACTTTTCTTGCTCCCCACATTTTATACACAACATAGTGTGCCACCTCATGAGCAACAGTATTAAATAATGAATCATCATAATATTGCGAAAAAATAACTTCATTATAACGAATGAAAACTTGATCACCGCGCACTACAAACATGCCCGATGTAGAGCCTTTCAGATCAAACTTAATCTGGATACTCGCCAACTTTAACTGATACTGTTTATTTGCTAGATCAATATAATAATCGGTCCGATTAATTACCTGATTTTTTTCTTCGGGAGTGAGTGTAAATGACTTCATCAAATGACAAAGCAGATAAAATTCAAACAACTATATATAAAAACTGCGATCATTCTATTACTCAGCATTATCGACATACTTCATACAATTAAGATAAAAATCGCCCACCTGCTGCAACAATTATAGCCAACAATCCCAAAATTATATTAAGCCCAACAAAAAACCGTATTTTTGATAGTGCCTGCGCACCATCTGGCCATTGCTGACTTTTTACGGCGAGCCTTAAATTTCTATAAGGCAAAAAGAATACATATAAGTACACAGCTATCATAAGCAAGCCTATACCATTCATAATGTGAACATATACAGGCGTTACATCCATAGCCCCCCATATATTAAATATCATTGTATAACCTGTTACAGGTAATAAGATTACACACAACCATACAATTACAAAAAAACGTTTAAACACATTAACCCAGAGCGTTAATCGCGCCGGCGGCTCTAAAGTCTCAACAATAGCTGGACGCAGAAACGTGTGAGCAAAAATCATTCCGCCC
Source organism: Gammaproteobacteria bacterium (assembly GCA_016744065.1). Classification (GTDB taxonomy): domain Bacteria; phylum Pseudomonadota; class Gammaproteobacteria; order SZUA-229; family SZUA-229; genus SZUA-229. Next base: position 51,978 of record JADGFA010000017.1, on the reverse strand, counting down.
ACCCAGACAACAACAGTAATGACATGTAACAAACTGACTAAACTTAACATATAAAAAAACACCTCTGATAATCAATTGATGGGGGCTTTCATACCCAATTATAAAAACTAAAACTCTATATCTTTAACATCATCAAATCGATACACATCCATATGCGAACTCTGCAAAACTCGACCAGAAAATATCAACTCTCCACCGTAACGATGATACTTGCTATTGGTAAATTCAAATTTATATTTACGTAAAAGCTTTATTTGTCCATAACTATTTTTACCAAAACGCATTGAAGACAGATGGACAGAGTCATCTAAAAACTGTACATTATTTCTCTGACAAATTTTAGCTCCTATAGTTCGAGCTGCTTCATTGATTTTCATTGAATTAAGCCAGAACCAGATAAGCAATACTAAACTTATAATAACTAATAAGTCAGATAAATTCATATTACACGAAACCTGTATGCAACAACTTGATAAAAACGATTATATTTATACCCCCCTGTTCTGTGAAGAGAACATATGGAAGCTAATAAATTCATTATATATGAATCAATACGCAAAACCCATAGATGTATTATTCATATTGAATCAAACCCGTACAATTGCACTTTTTGGACAAAACAACTCAGACCTTCATAGCCCCCTGATATGGGATTATCATGTTATTCTGACAGCAAACAAGGATAAAAAAATAGTTATATTTGATTTTGATAGTCAGTGTAACTTTCCGGCAACACTAACAGACTATTTCAATACAACATTTCCAGATTATATTCATTTATCAGACATATACCAACCGTTGATAAAAACGATAAACCCCAGATATTATCTTAAATATTTTTATTCTAATCGCCAGCATATGACAGGTGTAATTGATAATACAGAATTTCCCTGTTACGATATTATCAAACCCAAAAAAAACAATAAAAAGTTAACACTTGAAACCTGTAGAGATTTACAGGCCTGTATACCTGGCAGCAAAATTCAGCTACCCGGTGATTACCTAAATAAAATATACACCTCTAAGATACAAACTTCTGAATAATTTTTCTAACTGACAATATAGAGTCTATTGTTTCAACGCTTTTACCTGCCTGCCAATAATCAATATCACCCGACTTATGTAATAGAGATTTTTTCAATGAACGCAGTGACTTCAGAGCAAGGATAGTACGCATAATATATTTAAATTTTGCATGACTTAACATCCAGCGTTCTAACACATTTGGCTTTAAGCCTTTACTCTGTATATAAGGCGTATTAATAACAGATACTGGAACACCCGTTATACGCTCACTCAAAACAATGTCTTTTTCTTTTGAGTTTATTATTGCCTGCTTGTAAGTAATATTAGCATTACACTCTTTGGATGCAATAAATCGTGTACCCATTTGCACTGCATGGTAACCCTTATTTAGAGCCTGATGATATAACTCAGCATCACCAATACCACCGGCACAAACAATGGGGAGATTAAATGTTTTTAACTGCTCTAATAACTCATCAGAACGTTTTGAGCCCGCATGGCCTCCTGCCCTGTTATTTACGGCAATTAAACCATCTACACCTGTATCAACTGCTTTTTCCGCCCATTTAGCTTCTGTTACATCATGATATACATAAGCACCTGCTTCATGTGCTTTTTCTACAACCCAGTCTGGCTTACCCAAAGAGGTTATAAAAAACTTAACATTCATTTCGAGCGCCGTCTCCAACCAGTACTCCATTCGCTGATGGTACTTTTTAGATCCCTTTTCTATTAATAAATTCATACCGAGTGGTTTATCTGTTAATGACTGCATATAACTAATCCCTTCAGAAAACTTATAACCATGTACATAAGTTAGGGAAATCGGCTGAATAATACCAATACCACCCGCATCTGAAGCGGCTGCAACCAATTCAGGGTTACTGCAGGGGTACATAGGACCACAAATAATTGGGTACTGGACTCCAGCCTGTTTAAGAAATAAATTATCTTCCGACATGCACATCTCTCCACTTGAAAATAATATAGTTAAATATACTTAATCAATCAAATATAACCAAGCTTCCAGAGCACCTGAACATTCGCCACTTCATCATTTTCTTCATCTCTAATAATAGCCGTTACGGTATGCTTAACTTCTTTTTCAAAATATGGAAGCTCAGTTGTACACTCTGCTATCAACCTTCCCCGGGCTTTTTTTACAAAATTAATTTTAATTTCTATGGGGATGCCTCGCATATTTCCTGTAAACAATGAAATTAATGCCAGACCACTGGTAAACTCTCCGAGATTAGTTAAAGCAATAGCATGTATAGAGTTTAAATGATTACGAATTCCCCTACGATCCTTTAACTCCATTCTTGCGTAGCCTTTTCTTATATCCATTACTTTCGCTTTTAATGCCCCCGTATATGGATTTATAAAGGGAATCAATCGATTAAATAACCAACGCCCTGTAGCCGTATTGCCCCATTTTTTCCAATACTTATATATATCTGTAATTTGCATAAAATGCCTCCTGTTTATTAGCATTAAATCAAAAAAAATATCAATATTAAGCACCCTATAAAGCACCTATGCTAAAATAATTATAATTTATTAAAAACACACGGAATATATGACAACCGATTTCTCCTCTGCATTTGATACAGCACTGGCCCATAAAGATATTCTTAAACTGGCCTCATATCGTATGCCATTTGGTAAATATGCAGGACAATTACTTATCGACCTGCCCGAACCCTATGTCGTCTGGTTTCATAGCAAAGGCTTCCCTGAAGGAGAGTTGGGCCGCATGTTAGGTATTACCTATGAAATTAAAGCTAATGGCCTTGAATCTCTACTCAGGGATATCCCTAAAAGCAGACTATAACCTCAGTACCATATTTATAACACAATACAAATTTAATGACTTAGTATACGATAAACACACACACACGGTAACAAAGCTATTAATTAATAGCCTGCCTGAAGAAAACTAATAACGACAAATACGATGTTACAACCTATAACTTATAATCCCCCACTTCATTTAAAACTGGATATTCTCTATCAGGATAATGACCTGATAGCACTAAATAAACCCAGCGGGCTGCTTTCTGTCCCAGGACGTGGCGATGATAAACAAGATTGCATGCTTTCACGTTTACAGTTGGAGCACCCTCAGGCTTTAGTTATACATAGACTTGATATGTCAACATCAGGTTTACTTCTATTTGCTCTTAATAAAGAAATGCAAAAATATATGAGCATATTATTTGAAAAAAAACGGATACATAAACAATACATTGCTAAAGTACATGGTATACCAAAAGAAAGCTCGGGTATTATTGATCAACCTCTTATAACAGACTGGATAAACCGTCCAAAGCAAAAAATTGATTATAGAACAGGCAAACACTCTAAAACAAAATATACTCTGATAAGCTCAGATAAAGAAAATAATAGTATTGTAAAATTAGAACCTGTTACCGGGCGCAGTCATCAATTGCGCGTACATATGTCTTCCCTCGGACATGCTATTCTAGGCGATAAACTTTATGGAACTCAACAAACTCAAAATGCCAGTAATCGCCTGTTATTACATGCAGAAAAAATAAATTTCATACATCCATTAACAGATAAACAAACACATATTAACTGTACTGTAGATTTTTTATGAACGCTAATAGCACTCTGCTATATGTACATGACCCAATGTGTAGCTGGTGTTATGGATTCAAGCCTGTTTTAAATTTATTAACGGAAAGACTCAAAGATAAGTTAAAAATTAAATACCTGCTAGGTGGCTTAGCTGCCGATACAGATAAGCCAATGTCAATCGATATGCAAAAACAGATTAAGATGAACTGGAGCAGAATAGAACAATCTATTCCTGGAACCCAATTTAATTACGATTTCTGGGATCAGAATACACCCAAAAGATCGACCTACCCTTCATGTAGAGCCGTTATTGCTGCAAAAAAACAATCCATTTACAACGAAAGCCTGATGATTGATGCGATACAAAATGCATACTATTTAACAGCACAGGACCCTTCAAGCTACCAGGTACTTAATACACTTGCAAAAGAAATAAAGCTGGATATAAATCAATTTGAATTTGACCTTCACTCTGATAAAATCAATAACGAATTACTACAACAAATATCACTTTGTAGAAAAATTGGAGCTGATAGCTTTCCATCATTATATATTATAAAAAATGAAACCTATCACCCCATCGTATTAGATTACAATAATGCAGATATTATTCTTGAACACATAAAAGATTTCTTTTAATTATGTCAAATAAAGACCAGTGGGATACATCAATATTCAACAACTCACCTGTTATCCAACAATTAAAACCTTTTACTGAACATTTTAATCAATATACCGACTGGCCCACAATCATCAACTATCTTCAACTTTTTAAACAATATAATCTAGATATTAAACCCGTAGAACAATCCAGTATAACGACTCATTTTGAAGACCAGTACGAACCTCGTGTTTATTTAAAAAAAGAACTACAAACACGGACATGTAACTGGCATGATTTTTTTAATGCCCTGATCTGGTTAAAGTTTCCTCAAACAAAAAAAATGTTAAATAAAATTCATTATCATCAGGCAATAAAGCGTGAAAAAGGAAGCAATCGTTCAACTCTGGAAAATAGAGTTACACAGTTTGATGAGTGTGGTGCCATTATTATCAGTAATAACAAAAAATTACTGGATCTTATTAGCAAGCATCAATGGCAAGAATTATTTATAAACCAGAAAAAAGAATTTGAAAAAAATATAAATTGTATTATATTCGGTCATGCTACCTTTGAAAAAGCCCTTAACCCTTACATAGGTATGACCTGTCACTGTATTTTATTAAATAGCCAAACCTTATTGGATCAAACTAAAAAGGGTAATTATAAAGAGTTTGATGAAGAACTTGCTAATATATGGGAAAAACAGATCTTTGCAACACCGGACCGACTTAAGGCACTGCCACTGCTGGGTATACCCGGATACTGGTCAAAGCAAGATATGGATTTTTACTCAAACACCCAGTATTTTAGATAAATATATAAATATCAATAAGTTAGACTGATTTCAACAAAAATCACAATCTACCATTAATCGGAAAATTAAGTTATTCAACCGTTATAATCAATTTTTGATTGTTATATTGCACAAATCTTCTATAGTTGATTCAGCGTAATTACCAAACTTCGTGAACTTGATCACAATATTACCCTCTTCAGAGGATTAATATAATAAGCGTGGTTTTGCGGCTTTATCTAAATGCGATCCATCAAATGTTAAAAGCACCTGCGGGATTTTATGTCCTGCGTAAAAGAATGTGCACTAACAGCATCTGTATCCCAGGTGTGGTGGATTCGACCAATCCTCATATGTGATGTTATGTGTACAGTGCTTTGAATTAGTACGCCTACAGGAAGCATATATGAGCGCCTTTGATAATACGGTTAAAATTGCTACTATAAATCTTGATGATAAAGAGTATCTCTCTAAAATCATCAATGACTATGTAAAAGACAATGCAAATAACAATGTTGCATTACGTAGTTCCGCTTCGGGCAAAAACTTCTTTAATCGCGATGACGTATTAAAAGCCCTGACAAATATTCAGCTTACTTATAAAACGCAATACATCGCTGGCCAACAGGTCAATATCAATACAGACAGATTCCAGACTGCATTACTCAATAGCATGGCCAAAATGAGTAATGTCGCTATCCCCAAAACCATGAATCAGATTGATGGGCGTACCATTGATTTTGTTGAAATGATATTTGGTGCGTTTTTACGTGATCAAAATATTTCCAGTGTAATTAAAAGTCTTTTATTAAGACTTCAAATACCTGTAATTAAGACTTCACTTATTGATCATAACTTTTTCTATGATAACAAACACCCTGCAAGAACATTACTTGATACTATTGCCCACCTTGGCCTGGGTATAGAAGAAGACAACAATACCGTCTACCAGACAATTAATTTAATACTTGATCAACTGCTACGTAGCTTTGACAAAAATGTCGTTAGCTTCCGCACTGCATTAACCTCATTACAACGTTTAAAAACAATTGAAAAGAAAAAGCTAAAGCAAAATGAAGATGTTACTCGTAGCCAAATAGTAAAAGAACATGCCAGACAGATTGTATTATCAGAATTACAGTACCATACAATGAATGTAAAGCTGCCAAAACCAATACAACCTCTTCTTTTGAATAACTGGTCGACTTACATGTTTAGCAGCTATTTAAAATTTGGGAAAAGTAGTTATGAGTGGCAGGAATCCATAGACATTCTCAAAATTGTAACTAAATCACTTTCCCCAATAAACACTCAGGATGAATGGATTTCATTAAAAAACAATTATGAAGAAATTATATCTACCGTAAAATCTAAACTTGCTAGCACTAAACAAAATAAAGAAAAATCTTTTATGGCGACGGAAAACCTTAAAAGGCACTACAAAAAAACCATAGATAATTCAAAATATTTTGAGGAAAAAGCATTAGCTAAAGAAAATAATGCTCCATTAAAAAACTCTGTGTATGCAGATAAGACGAATGATCAGCCTAGCCCTACTGAAGAGAAAGAACAGAGCTCAAAAAATATTATGTCAGAGCTACCAGAATACGTTAAACCAGGTGCCTGGTTTAAAATATACACAGGCGATGACACACCACCACGCAGGCTTAAACTTTCTATTATTACTTCAGAAAATGCACGTATAATTTTTGTTGACCGAAAAGGAACAATGGTTATTGAAAAAGATGCGTCGAAATTTAGTATCGAACTGCTAAATGAAAAATCACATTTATTAGAAGATCATTCAGTATTTGACCATGCATTAAGCCAGGTTATTTCACATATTTCCCAGAATAGTAGATAGATTTAATAATAATCAATTAAAAAACGGGGATACATTTTTAATACCCCAACATTAAATTTAATTTATTTAATTACCTGTTCCAATGAGCTGTGTCAATCCCCTGCCCTAAATCGGCTTCAATTAATCGACTTCTTACATCAAGCAATTTTTCAATCAATGCAGATTCATCTTTTTCATAAGCATCTACATCAGGAACTCGCTTTACAACAACACCTAATAATTCCGTAATAGCATTACCAATAGAGTTTTGACTTATGGTTACAATTAAATCACCTTGATCATTACGGTAAATAAGCTGTTTAAATGCTGGCTGCCAACGAATAGAATTAGCATATTTGGGATCAAGGATACATTGCTCTCTTACTTTTTTTGCAGCTCCTAAAAAATCATTATTAAACAATAATATAGATTCAATCTGATCAGGATAATAAGCATCTTTTGGCACGGGGGAGTTACGCGATGATACCTGGGAAAAAAAGGCTCTGTAAAAATCTATAAAGCCTTTTAGAACTTCATCATATTCTTTCCAGAAACGAATATCTTTCAATGCACTTACACCACCCTGTATTTTCCAACTGGGTAAGCCTTGAGGGTAACCTGTTAACCCTAATGTTGATTCACTGCTACTAACTGGTTTTAATATTTCAAGGTTAAGTTCTGACAAAAAATGACGATAGACATCTTGCATGTATGACTGGAATAAACTATGTTGCCCACCATCTGTTAAGTTTGGATTTGCTGGATCGGCAACCTCTGCATCTCTTAACTGTTGATTATTAAAAACAATAAAGTGATTATGTAACATTCGAATACTGGGAACACCTGGCGAGGTTAATGGCCAGGTTGCATCAAGACTTGCTTCACCGGCTAAAACTAGATAATCATCTGGGTCAGGAAATTTTTCCAGCATATACTCAATAAGAATCTGATTCATTCTGTTCCAGTCATGTTTTACATGATCAGGAACCTGCGTTCTCCGTACAGGCCGCCCTAAAGGATTTAAAACAGATTTCGATGTGTTATATATAATGGAGGTATCAAATATATTAGAGTGCCCCAATGCTTTTCTATAAAGCAACAGGCCTTCAGGGTTTTCTAATAAACCATTATTATTTGTTAAATCATCAAGATTTTCTGTACTATTAAAAAATTCATTTGCAGCCATACCTTCTGGTACATCCAGTGGTATAGGTCGAAATGGCGTAACAATTTGGCGCGGACCAACTGACATATGAATTCCTGAGTATATTAATAAACATCAATATATCATGCTAAAAAACATGCTCGTATTCAGTTTTTTTAATATCCCTATAACATATATCATTTTACTGCTGCTACATTGAGCAGATACACCTCTACACATCATTTAGCTTACTATTTTATAGCATCAGGCCTGTTGCTATCAGTAAGTTACAGCTAGATATTTCCATCCATGCCAGACAATATGTTTTATGTTAAAAAAGGATTATATTTTCTTTCTTCACCAATTGTTGACTCTGGCCCATGGCCAGGTATGAAACGAAAATCATCATTCAATATAAGCAGCTTATTTTTAATTGATGCTAATAACTGTTGATGATCACCCCTGGGAAAATCAGTACGCCCTATTGCATGTTTAAATAATACATCGCCCACCCAGAGTAATTTTTGTTTTTCATGCTTTAAAATAATATGCCCTGGTGTATGCCCTGGTGAAAAAATAACCGAAAACTCTTCATTTCCAAGTTTCAATATTTCACCCTCTTCTAACCACTTATCAGGTATAAAATTTTCAACCGATGGAAAACCAAACATTTCACATTGCTCAGGTAACGCATTAATTAAAAAAGCATCATTTTTTTGTGGCCCAATAACAGGTAGTTTTAACTGTTTTTTTAATTCACCCGTTGCACCTACATGATCAAGATGTCCATGAGTTAACCAGATAGCTGTTAATTTTACTTTATTTTTATCAACAGCCTTAAGCAGTAACTCAATATTTCCACCCGGGTCAACTAAAACAGCATCATTAGTTTTATCACACCAAAGTAAGGAGCAATTTTGTTGAAAACTGGTTACAGGAACTATCTGGTATTGCAACATAATTTACATTCCATTTCCAAACTTATCTGTATCAGTTACACCACTATCTCTTACCTGTTTTAATGCAATAACATACTGCTTAAGAATATTTAATGACCACTCAATTCTTTCTCTAAAATACTTATCAGCGGATTCATCATTTTCTTCTGCTTTCTCATTCAGTACTTTTTCCACGTTACGAATAATTATCTGTTCAGGGATATAGCATAATCGACTATTTTTATAACTACTCATACGCAGCTCTGCTACTGGGTACGCTCCACCATCTGCTGATGAAATAGATACAATTTTTGCCGGCTTATTACCCAGTTCATTTTTTCCAAATATTAAAAAAAAGTTCTTTAATCCCGCTGGAACCTGTCCGTGCCACTCAGGAGTAATAACGACAAAACCATCACTTCCAGATAACATTTCCCGGTAAGGTGCGAGTAATGTCAGCCATTTTTCTTCACCATCCCATATTCCCTGATCCCAAAGAGGCAATGGATTGCCGGCAAGATCGATAACAGGCGCTTCATCACAAATACCATTAAGCATTACCTTTTGATAATATCTGGCTATTTTTATACTTTGTGAATTCTCTCTATGACTTCCACTTATAATCGTTATTTTCATATTTAATACTCATAATAATTTTAAATTAACTATCTCATTGGACTGGGTGATATACACTTCTTTTAATTCATTTTTTCTACTCAATAAATATGCAGACATAATTTCAACTAAATTTAAATCATGACGATCTAAAGCATGAAATAATGTCATTGCTATATATTGTAGTTTTTGAAATTCAGTTGGTTTATTAACTAACACTCCCCCAAAGCTTATACCCTGATCCATATCACTATCTATCTCATCCAGATAACGTCTAAGCCTGGCGGGAACAGGTTTCTCCACATAGGTATAAATTATCTTTTTATTCAGTGTGAGATTAAACTTATTTCTCATAGGAGTGACTTTAAAATAGCTCTACAAATCAGGTAATGCAACCAAAAATGATAATTTTTCAACAGACTTGAATTATTTTAGATTTATCTAATGTACTCAAAAAACTTATTAGTTCATAGTGGGCAGCAGGAACACATTTAGCAGAATTACCTTCATATTTTTCCACGCATCTAACACCAACCAGACTAGTACTGTAATTAATAGATATTTAATAAACACATAAAAACCTTACGAAATAGAGTTGTATGTACACTGCAATATAGCTGATGCTTGCACCTCAACCACGCAACCTTTATATATCAAATACAGGTTTTAAGTATATCATGAGATTCTATATACACGCTCCACCAACCTGTTTAAGCCCCTCTCTTTAAATTTTTGATGGTTATTTATTACATCATCCTCATGAATCAGTTCAATCTTATAATGCGACTGATATAGTCGAATAACCTCATCATGATTAACTGAAAATGGAGGGCCTGGCATATGATCCTGATTATAATCGAGGGTTATTAAAAATATTTCTGCTGTATCGGGTAAAGTCTGGCTTAATAGTTCTACATATTTTTGTCGCATCTTATCAGGTAAAGCAATCAATGACGCACGGTCATATACAATAGAAACATCTTTAAGAATCTGCCTGTCCAGTTTAAAAAAATCACCCTGTAATAATTTGATATTAACACTATTATAAGCTTTAAATTTTTTTAGTTGTCCCGTTTGTATTTCCAGATTTTGTTCTAAAAAAAATTCTCTAATTGCTTTTTCACTACATTCAACACCCAACACTGAATATGCCTGTGATGCAAACCAGGCTAGATCCAGGCTTTTCCCACAAAGAGGTATAAAGATCTGTGAGTTTTCTGGAACATTAAAATTATGCCAATACTCACCAAGATAAGGGTTCACCTCTGGTAGATGAAATGCTATCTGATTTTGATTCCAGCGTTGCTCCCAGAAATCTAAATCCATAAAACACCTTTTAATATTATTTATAAATAGCCATTAAACCGCAGAGGACACAGAACTACCAGAAAAATAAAATATTTTAAATATGATATTGCGTGCATAAAAATACCCCGAGATAATAATCACGGGGTATTCATACAGAAAAGCGATAACTTACAAACTTATATTTTCTTTGTTTTTTTCAACTATTTTTGCACTGATGCCTTTTACATTTTCTAAATCATTGACTAAAGAAAAAGGGCCATTTTGTTTACGATATTCCACTATCGCCTGTGCTTTTTTATCACCTATGCCTTTTAACTCAGACGCCAGGGTCGATGCATCTGCACTGTTAATATTAACCTGTCCCGCCCATACTATGCCTGAATAGAGCGGTACCACACAAAACATCATCACGCTTAAAACAACTGCTTTCATTATTTTCATTACGCTGACTCCTTGTTGTTATCCATTATTGGATAGGAGCGCACACAGTAATCCATAGCGATAATAAAAGGCAACTAGGAAATTTCTGAATGAATTGTACGTAAAACACTCAGGGGGTTGTCAGACTGAGTAATGGGGCGACCTATCACAAGGTAATCAGATCCTGCGTTTAGTGCGTCAGAAGGCGTCATAGTACGGCGTTGATCATCAGGTTGACTACCCGCAGGCCTAATGCCCGGTGACACCAGTAAAAAATCATGTTTGAAATTCTGACGCATTATTGCTGCCTCCTGTGCTGAACAGACAATTCCATCTAACCCTGAAGAACAGGTTAATTTTGCTAGCTTAAGCGCCTGTTCTGCTGGAGTATCGTTAATGCCTAATTCAGATAAATCCTGTTGTGACATACTTGTTAGTACTGTCACTGCAATTAAAAAAGGTTTATTCTGGTGGTTCGCAAGCGCATTTGCTGCCGCTTCCATCATTCGACTCCCACCACTGGCATGCACATTTAGCATCCAGACACCCAGACTTGCTGCCGCTTCACAAGCTTTAGCAACCGTATTGGGAATATCGTGATACTTTAAATCGAGAAAAACATCAAAACCTTTATTCTGTATTTTTTCTACAAAAACAGGGCCCAGATGCGTAAACATTTCTTTACCCACTTTTAATCGACACAAATCAGCATCTAATTTATTTATTAATTCAAATGCCCGCAATTCTGACGGATAATCAAGTGCTACTATTATTTTTGGATCAGACATTATTAACCTGTTTAATCTACCGAAATTAATCCATTTTGGGAATCATGCTACTCCAGCTATGGCAGGAAGGACATAACCATACATGAGTATTAGCCGTATAACCACAACGTTTACACTGGAAATCATGTTGTTTTTCAGTGATAGCATCAACCACTATAGGTATTAAATTTTCCTGACGAACAATATCCGGGCTTTGTAATTGCAATAAGGCACTTAATGTCGTCAGGGAGGGTTTTCGAAGCACTGCTTCAGATAGATACTGCAAAGCATCTTCCTCACCGAATATCTCTTCTATCAGTTTAGTCAGCACCGGAACTAAAGAAACTTCCTGATATTTTTTATCCAGTGTTCGTAAGTAACTTAAGGCTTTATTTAAATTAGATGTATTTCGGTAACATAAAATGAGCTTTTCAACGATAAGTGGGAACAACTGTATATTCTGTATCTCTACCTGATGTAAAAATCGAATCGCTTTTTGATATCGCCCTCTTTTAATTGCCAAATCAGCTAATAGCAATGATGCCCGTACACAGTTTTTATCAGCAGTTAAAGCCTGGGTAGCAAGCGCCTCTGCTTCTTTTAAATCATTTTGCGCCAAAACTTTCTGACTTAATTCACAATAGTATTGTGCTGTTGTCGCCGCTAATTCATTATCATTTTTATTCTGAAAACGCCTGGCAATATTAATTGCGTTTTCCCATTCCTGCTCCTGCTCATAAATACTCATCAGGCAACGTTGTGCTTCCTGAATAAACTCCCCATCACCAACAACCTCATTAAACAGACTTTCAGCCCTGTCTAACCAACCTGCCTGCAAATAATCTTTTGCAAGTGATAATAAAACCGTCCCTTTGTATTCCTGGGGAAGTGAGGGTCTTGCTAATAAATTTTGATGTAGTTTTATGGCTTTATCAATTTCACCTTTACGGCGAAATATTGCACCTAAAGCTAAACTGGTATCAATTGTTTCCCAATCTGTTTCAACCAGTTGAACAAAAATATCAAGCGCTTTATCCTGCTCATCATTTAATAAATAATTAAGTCCCTGAAAATAATCATTAGAAAAACGTAATTGCCTTTTCTGTTTTCTAAAACGGCGACGTGCCAGAAAAATACCCAGCAGAAAACCTAATAGAGGCAACAGGTAAATAGCCCACTGCGATAAAACAATATGTTCCAGGGATTCAATCATTTGTTCATTTTTCTGATTGTTTTAAAACCTCTGATAGTCCATTTAAAGTTTCTTTTTTGTACTTAAGCCGTAAATATTTTTTCTTCTGACTAAGAAGGCTCATTAAATTAAATATAAAACCCAGAACAAAACCAACTAATAGTGTAATTAGTAAGATCACTGCCATAGGTAAATTAATTTGTAATACAAACAGATCAATGGAAACCAGTTGTGCATTTTTATAGGCAAATGCCGCAATTAGAAGAACAAGAGGTATGAAAATAAGCAGACTTATAAATCGTATCATTTTTTAAATCGGCTGTAGGTTAATTTTATTTTTTAAGGTTTATTCAATTAGTTATTCAAATATTCTAATTTAGGTGTTTTTCAGCGTTTCATTAACACGTTCACGAAGTTCTTTACCCGGTTTGAAATGAGGCACGTATTTTCCAGGTAACGAAACAGCATCACCCGTTTTAGGGTTACGCCCTGCCCTTGGTGGCCTGAAATGCAAACTAAAACTACCAAAACCACGAATTTCAATTCGATCACCCGTAGCCAGAGCTTCCGACATCTGCTCCAGTAGACTTTTTACTGCTAATTCTACATCTTTATAAGCCAGATGATTTTGCTTACGCGCCATCAACTCAATTAGCTCAGATTTCATCATTGATCTTGATACAACTTCGCCTGACATAGGAATTTCCCCGTATAAAACAATAGTGGTCATCCCTGACCCTACTGCTATTTATTGCTATAACCTGTTAAATTTTATTGGAGTATAGTGCATCCAACTGATTTTGCTAGACTTTTTAACAGGTTTTAACATATTTCTTGTTATTTGTTAGCATCCATTTGCTCTTTCAGCAAGTCACCTAGTGTAGTTGATGTGGAAGCTGCAGTAGAATCAGAGTCTGAAGAGTACTCTTTAATTGCTGCTGCTTCTTCATCCGCATCCATCGCTTTAATTGATAAAGTGATAGTACGTGTCTTACGATCCACACCCAGGAACTTGGCTTCTATTTCTTCGCCAGCCTTAAGAATGGTGCGTGCATCTTCAACACGGTCACGAGAAAGCTCAGAAGCACGTAAAGTACCTTCAATACCTTCACCCAGATCAACAATAGCTGCTTTAGCATCAACTTCAGTGATTGTACCCTTAACAAGAGCACCTTTACTGTTAGCTGCTACGAAGTTAGAGAACGGGTCCTGCTCCATTTGCTTAACGCCTAGAGAGATACGTTCACGCTCAGGATCAATAGACAGTACAACTGCTTCCAGCTCATCGCCTTTGCTGTAGTTCTGAACCAGATCTTCACCCGTTGAATCCCATGACAGGTCAGACAGGTGAACCAGGCCATCAATGCCACCATCAAGGCCAACGAAGATACCGAAATCAGTAATAGATTTGATCTTACCGCTAACTTTATCACCCTTGTTACGTGTTGCACCAAACTCATCCCATGGATTAGCAATACACTGTTTCATACCTAAAGAGATACGACGACGTTCTTCGTCAATATCCAGAATCATAACTTCACACTCGTCACCCAGTGTTACAACCTTAGCTGGATTAACGTTCTTGTTAGTCCAGTCCATTTCAGATACGTGTACCAGACCTTCAACACCATCTTCAACTTCAACGAAGCAACCGTAATCTGTAATGTTGCTAACCTTACCCATAAGACGTGAACCTTCAGGGTAACGATTTGCAATAGCTGCCCATGGATCTTCACCCAGTTGCTTAAGACCAAGAGATACACGATTACGCTCTTTATCAAACTTAAGTACCACAACTTCAATCTCAGAACCCACTTCAACCACTTCAGATGGGTGCTTAACACGCTTCCAGGCCATATCCGTGATATGTAGAAGACCGTCGATGCCACCAAGATCAAGGAATGCGCCGTAATCAGTCAGGTTCTTAACTATACCCTTAACAGACTTGCCTTCTTCCAGACTGTTTAGCAGCTCTTCACGTTCTGCCGAGTACTCAGACTCAACAACTGCACGACGAGAAACAACAACGTTATTGCGCTTCTGATCAAGCTTGATAACTTTAAATTCTAACTCTTTACCTTCCAGGTAAGATGTATCACGTACTGGACGAACATCTACTAATGAACCCGGTAAGAAAGCACGGATATCACCCAGCTCAACGGTGAAACCACCTTTAACCTTACCAGTGATAATACCAGTGATGATTTCTTCTGCATCATGTGCCGCTTCAAGAACAATCCATGCTTTAGCACGTTTCGCTTTATCGCGAGATAAACGTGTTTCGCCCCAGCCGTCTTCAACAGCTTCGAGCACAACTTCGACTTCGTCGCCAACTTTAACTTCGAGTTCGCCGTTGCTAAAAAATTGTGATTCAGGGATAACGCCTTCAGATTTAAGGCCCGCTGCTACGGTTACATAACCGCTAGAAATATCAACAATAGTACCCGTAACGATGGTACCTGCATTCATTTCGGTTTCTTGCAAGCTTTGTTCAAATAGTTCTGCAAATGATTCAGACATAATACTTTCCAATATAACTGTAAACTGGTGGATTGCCCTTTCAACATGACTGACGTTAAGCACGTAGTCGCGTGGGCGCAGATTACAGGGTTAGAGTTTAAATAAGCTTAATATTCTATGATAATTTTCATTGAACGAATATTAAGCACCAGTTTGAGCCGATTTAAAATCGTTGTTTCGCCAGTTCCACTACCCTGATGGTAACTTCCTCAATACTCATTTCTGTCGTATCCAGTAAGACCGCATCATCAGCCGGTTTTAATGGCGATACAGCACGATTTGCATCTTGCTCATCTCGTAACTTTAAGTCTTTTACGAGGGCGGCGATATTAGCATTTATCCCCTTAGCTTTCAACTGCTTATAACGCCTTTCGGCGCGCTCTTCTGCGGAAGCTGTCATAAATATTTTAAGCGCAGAATCTGGAAACACAGTAGTGCCCATATCTCGACCATCGGCAATCAGCCCCGGCTGCTCTGAAAAGCTGCGCTGGCGCTCTAAGAGAGCTTCTCGCACTTTTGGTAATGCGGCAACTTTAGAAGCCAGCATACCAATTTCTTCTTTGCGAATCGCCTCGCTAACATCTTCATCTCTTAGAATAATTTTCAGGCCCGAATCAACTGCTAAGAACTCAACAGGTAAATTCAGGGCTAATTCAGCAATTTTTGACTCATCTGATAAAGCGATTCCATCATCCTGAGAAGCAAGCGCAGTTAACCGGTAGAGCGAGCCACTATCCAGAATATGAAAACCCAGCTCTGATGCTACGTTCTGGGCAATAGTCCCCTTACCTGCGCCACTTGGGCCGTCTATTGTGATTACCGGAATAATATTAGAAGCCATATCATATTTCCATCAGTTAGATTTAGTCAGGGTCAGACTCGCCGCCTTTCCGCCCTGACCCTGCTTTGATACCATCAAGAATACGCAGTGCAGTGTACCGACTCCGTAAAACTTCTGGTGGTATGCACTTAAGGGGACAGAGTGCTAAAAAACAGCGCTCTGTCCCCGAGGAGTTATGCATCATAACTAGAATTATTTCAATATTGAAACACTAATCCCAGCTCTATTTGCAATACCGATAAAATCAGGAAATGAGGTATTCACGTTCTCACAATCTTCAATAATAATATCTGATTTCGCACATAAGCCCGCCATGGTAAACGCCATTGCTATACGATGATCATCCCGGCTATGCACCTTACCACCCATAACTGGGCCACCATTAATAATCATACCGTCAGATGTTGCTTCAGCATTCACACCAATTGCCTGTAAACCATCTGCCATAACCTGGATACGATCAGACTCTTTAACTCTAAGCTCCTCAGCACCGGTAATCACTGTTTTACCTTCAGCGTAGGCAGCCGCTACAAATAACACAGGAAACTCATCAATTGCCAGTGGCACAAGCGCTTCAGGCACATTAATTCCTTTTAACTGAGCGCTACGAATGCGTATATCAGCCACAGGCTCGCCACCGACTATTCGCTCATTAAGCAATTCAATATTAGCTCCCATGAGTTTCAGGATATCAATAACACCGGTTCGAGTTGGGTTAACACCTACATGTTGCAGCGTGATATCTGAGTTTTCAGCTATACTGGCACCTACCATATAAAAAGCAGCCGAAGAAATATCTGCTGGCACATCGATATCACAGGCAGTTAAACGCCCCCCACCCTGAATACACATCTGATTAGCATTTGTTTCCACAGCATACCCAAATGCATTTAACATTCGCTCAGTATGGTCACGGGTAGTTGCCGGCTCGGTTACACAGGTTTGGCCTTTAGCATACATACCCGCCAGTAACACGCAGCTTTTAACCTGAGCACTGGCCATGGGCATAGTGTAATCAATACCGTTAATTACACTACCACCACTAATTTTTAATGGCGGTCGCCCACCCTCACCGGTATCAACCTGCACCCCCATTAACGCAAGTGGCTCAGTTACTCTTTTCATTGGGCGCCTGGACAATGAACTATCTCCACTCAATACAACGTCAAATGACTGAGCAGAAAGTAAACCTGACATTAAACGAATTGAAGTACCAGAGTTACCCAGATCAATTTCACCTTCAGGCTCTTTTAAGCCATCAATACCCACGCCGTGTATAGTGACTTCACCATTATCATCTGGCCCCTCAATTTTTACCCCCATCGCGCGAAAAGCTCTCAGGGTATTTAAGCTATCCTCCCCCTGCAAAAAGCCAGTAACATGAGTAGTTCCATCCGCTATTGCACCAAACATAATAGAACGATGAGATATTGATTTATCACCTGGCACACGAAACTCGCCTGAAAGTTGACCACCGGGTTTTACGATATAATCGATTTGAGACATAAAAATCCGCTACTAAATAATAATTAGCCCATGATTATATAAGAATTTAACATAAGCGGATATGGCTTATTACAATACACTCTTAAGTGTCAGCACCTATATCTAAATATAAAAAATATACTTTATTAAAAATCCAGAACAAAAAAGGGTGGCACTAGTGCCACCCTTTTCAAGGTTTAAAATATGAGTCCCTTCTGTTAGCGACCCATAAATATAAACTTACAACTGCTTCAGGTACTTTTCAACAGCCTTGGCGGGCAATGGAATATAACCATCTTTTATAACAACTTCCTGCCCCTGTTTAGATAAAATCAACTTCATAAATTCCTTTTGTAATGGAGCCAGGTCTTTATTTGGATGCTTGTTCACATAAACATACAGGAAGCGTGATAATGGATAAGTACCCGCTACTGCATTTTCAGGAGAGGCATCAATAAACTTACCCGATGCTTTCTTACGTAATGGCACAGCTCTCACACCTGATGTTTTATAGCCAATACCAGAATAACCAATACCATTAACAGAGCTACTCACAGACTGCACAACTGAGGCCGAACCGGGCTGCTCATTAACGTTGTTTTTATAATCACCTTTACAAAGTGCTTTTTTCTTAAAATAGCCATATGTGCCAGAAACAGAATTACGGCCATACATTTGAATATCACGACTCTTCCAGGCACCTGTCATGCCCAGACCACCCCATTTAGTAATATTATCTTCAGCACCGCATTTTCTTGTAGATGAAAATATCGCATCAACATCAGCAATACTCATGCCTTTTACTGGATTATCTTTATTTACATATACAGCTAAGGCATCAATCGCAACAGGAATAGCCAATGGCTTATAACCATAGCGATCTTCAAATGCGGCAATCTCTTTAGATTTCATTTTACGACTCATTGGACCAAAGTTTGAAGTTGCTTCGGTCAAAGCCGGGGGCGCAGTAGAAGAACCCGCTGCCTGTATCTGAATATTTACATTGGGATAAGCACGTTTAAATGACTCTGCCCATAACGTCATTAAATTAGCTAATGTATCAGAACCAACACTGGATAAGTTACCCGATATACCACTAACTGATTTATATTCGGGTACATTTTTATCTACAGTTACAGCTAAAGCAGCACCTGTTATCATCATGCCAACACAAACTACAGTTGTAGCCAATGCCGTTATAATTTTATTTTTTTTCATTATTTAAGACTCCAATTTTAAAGTATGAGCATATTGTTGGAAAAATATGAATGTAAAATGACAAAGTTATTACAATTTTGTTAACGTTACGAACATAACATCTAATGCCTGTAATCATAAAATTAAAACTTATACAGACGGAAAGAAACAACTAAATAAACTGCCTTCACCTAATTCACTTTTAATATGCAATACAGCTCCATGACGATCAAGTATCTGTTTAACAATAGCCAAACCCAAACCTGTACCGCCTTTTTCTCTTGATCGACCTTCATCAACCCTGTAAAAACGCTCTGTTAACCGTAGTATATGCTCATAACCTATACCCGAGCCATTATCTTCTACATGTATATAAGATCCTGTTACATCTGATGAGCTGGTTAATTTTATTACTCCTTTCTCAGGTGTGTAACGAATAGCATTCGTTAATAAATTTGAAATGGCAGTACGTATTTCCTCATAACTGCCATGAATATTAATAACCCCTATATCCAGTATTATTTCATGCTCTCCCTGATCAAGGGCCAAAGCTTCATTATAAACTTCATTTAATAATACAGTTATATCAATTTTTTCATCCATATCAATAAACATTGAAGTTTCAAGCTTAGCCAACTCTATTAATTCAGAAATTATTTTTTCCATACGAACGGTTTGTTGATATATTTTTTCAACAGGGTATTTATTTTCTTCATTAACACTGTTTTGTAGTATTTCAATATAGCCAGACATAACAGTAATCGGTGTCCGCAACTCATGAGATGCATTAGAAATAAAATCTCGACGCATTTCGTCAAGTTGCGTACGCTGCGTAATATCCCTGGCACTTAACAAATGCTGGCCTTTCCCATAACCAGTAATATTCAATAATATTTTTTTATTCTGGTTATCAAATTCAAGTGGTTTGGAAAATTTTTTATTATTTAAATATATGTTAAATTCAGGCTGCCTAATCAAATTGTCAACACGCTGGCCAACATCAAGGCCAGCCCGAAGACCAAATAACTTTTTAGACGCGGGATTAAACCACTCAATTTCATTATTTGAATTTAAAACAATCGTCGCATAAGGCAACGCTTGAGTAGACTTTTGAAATTGCTTAAGAATTTTAGTTAATTTTTTACGTGATTTTCTTTGCCGCTTGTACTGATTATGTAATTGAAAAAACGCTTCATCCCAGACACCCATTGCTTCAGGTGTATTTTTAGAGGGTTTATTTAACCAGTTAACGAGCCGATTTAGATTATACAAATGCCATACAACATAACTTGATAAACCTGTGAACAAGGTAAACATAAGCATATCGAAAATAACACCGAACACCAGCATGAATAACATCCATACTACTAAAAAAGTAACCTCACGGTGTAAACTGGCAGATAGCATCATTATTAAAACTGCTTAGAAAACCGATAACCACTACCATGTACAGTTTGTAATAAGGTATCCATTTGAAATGGCTGTAACTGTTTACGTAAGCGACGAATATGTACATCAACTGTACGCTCTTCTACATATACCTGTTCCCCCCATACCTGATCCAGTAATTGCGCTCGAGAAAACACTCTATCCGTATGCCCCATAAAATAATGTAATAAACGAAACTCTGTAGGCGAAAGATCAATCTGCGTTTCCCCCACCTTGACACGGTGACTAACCGGATCAAGAAACAGGTCTCCAATTTGTATAGGTTGCTCATCAGGCATTGAGCGTCGTAAAATCGCCTGAATTCTTGAATTAAGCTCACGCACTGAAAAAGGCTTGGTTACATAATCATCCGCCCCCACATCCAGACCTAAAACACGATCTTCTTCTTCAGTTTTAGCTGTAACCATAATGACAGGCAATTTGGAATGATACTTACGAATACGATGCAATAAATCAATACCACTATTATCAGGCAACATCCAGTCAAGTAAAACCAGATCAATTGCTTTATTCTCAATAAGCTCCCAACCCTCTTTTACAGAATAAGCTGAATGAATAGTATAACCTTCCTGAGTTAAAGAAAAATGAAGCATTTCCTGAATGCCTATATCGTCTTCTACGATTAATAGCGATGCATGTTTCATAATATCCAGTATATCATTAGTATTAATAGTCTCATCACTCAAAATACATATATCAGAAGTGACACTTTAAACTTTAATTTTAATTATCAAGAGAAAATATTTTTTCAACTTCATCAAGATCTAAATGGCGAACATCCTTTCCTTTAACAAGATATATTACATATTCACCAATATTTTTAGCATGATCACCAATTCTTTCTAATGCACGGGCAGCCCATATAACATCTAGCACTTCAGAAATTCGCCGAGGGTCTTCCATCATAAATGTGATGAGCAAGCGTATTAAGTCCTGATATTCTACATCCGCTTTATCATCGGCACGCACTACTTTTATTGCCGCATCTACATCCTGTCTGGCATAAGCATCCAGCACATCATGCACCATTTTGTGAACATGATTTCCAAGATGACTGATACCCGAATAACGACTATTAAAACCGGCATCTTCTTCCGCAATATTTAGTGCCATTTTAGCAATTTTTTCAGCTTCATCACCAATACGCTCCAAATCGGTAATCGTTTTAATAACGGCAACAACCATCCTTAAATCCGATGCTGCAGGTTGACGTCTGGCTAATATTTGAGTACACGCTTCATCTATTATCACCTCGAGTGCATTCACTTTATGATCACGCAGAATAATCTCTTCTGCACCAATCGCATTAACGCTTTGCAAGGCTTCTATTGCACCACCTATTTGTTGTTCAACCAGCCCCCCCATTTTTAAGACCTTATTTCGAAGGTCTTCCATTTCCTGGTCAAATTTATGTGAAATATGCTGACTATTATTTGTGTTATCCATAATTTAACCTCTAACCGTAACGGCCAGTTATATAATCTTCTGTTTGCTTTTTAGCGGGATTGGTGAATATGGTATTAGTATTACCAAACTCAATCATCTCGCCCATATACATAAATGCAGTCTCATCTGATACACGGGCTGCCTGTTGCATATTATGAGTGACAATAAGAATGGTATAATTAGATTTTAATTCGTAAATAAGCTCTTCAATTTTTAAAGTTGATATTGGATCCAGTGCTGATGCAGGCTCATCAAGTAATATTATTTCTGGCTCAATCGCAATAGCTCGAGCAATAACAAGTCGTTGCTGCTGTCCACCAGACATGCCCAATGCACTTTCATCCAGCCGATCTTTTACTTCATCCCATAGAGCAGCCCCTTTAAGCGCCCACTCTACTTTCTCTTCTAATAGCCGTCGTTTTTTAAAACCCTGCAGCCGTAAACCGTAAGCTACATTTTCAAAAATACTCATAGGAAATGGATTAGGCTTTTGAAACACCATACCAACGCGTTGGCGCAACGACGTTACATCAACACCAGGCGCATAGATGTTTTCATTATCAAGGATAATCTCACCTTCTACCTTTACGCTATCAACCAGATCATTCATTCGATTAAAACAGCGTAAAAGCGTTGATTTACCACAGCCACTTGGCCCAATAAAAGCAGTCACCTTATTCTTTTTTAGCTTAAAATTAATATCTTTTAATGCCTGTGCTTCGCCATAATACAGACTCAAATTATTTACATCCATGCATATTTCAGTATCTTCTTCTGATTCATTAGCAGTAAATAATGCACTGTCAATTTTAGTTGTTATAGCTTCACTCATATCTTTATTTCCAACTGATTTACTATTTGATAGTTAATCAAACTACCAGGAATCCTAATTATCCAATGCACGATATTTTTCTCGTAATTTATTTCTTAAATTTATTGCCGTTAAATTCAATCCAACTATAACGACAACCAGTAAAAATGAAGTTGCATAAACCAACGGTCTGGCTGCCTCAACATTAGGGCTTTGAAATCCCACATCATAAATATGAAACCCTAAATGCATAAACTTACGATCAAGATGTAAAAACGGAAAATTTCCATCCAGAGGTAAGTCAGGAGCAAGCTTAACCACACCGACCAGCATTAACGGAGCAACTTCACCTGCTGCACGTGCAACAGCCAATATTAACCCCGTCATAATTGCCGGACTGGCCATAGGTAACACGACCAGCCATAACGTTTCTACTTTTGTTGCACCTAAGCCAAGGCTACCTTCACGTAAGCTGACAGGAATACGTGATAAACCCTCTTCAGTAGCTACAATTACAACTGGCAACGTTAATAGAGCAAGCGTTAACGATGACCATAACAACCCCGGCGTACCAAATGTTGGTGCGGGCTGAGCTTCAGGATAAAACAGGCTATCAATATTACCGCCAAGAAAGTACACAAAAAAACCTAAACCAAAAACACCATATACAATAGATGGCACACCTGCCAGGTTATTAACGGCAATACGAATAAGCCTTATAACAACACCTTGCCTGGCATATTCACGCAAATAAACCGCTGCTATTACGCCAAATGGGGTGACTAAAATAGCCATTAGAATAACCATCATAACGGTGCCAAATATAGCTGGAAATATACCGCCTTCTGTATTGGCTTCCCGAGGATTTTCTACAATAAAGCTCCATAAAGAACTAACATAAAAATTCAGTTTTTCAATGAGAGTAAATTTATTTGGCTGCCATGCCTTAACAATTTTTTCCAGTGGGATACTAACAACTTTTCCGTCCATAACGGTTGCACGTATTGAATCTCTATTAATATCCCGGTACAGCACCTGTGTCTGTTTTAATAAACCGGCATATTCAACTTTTAAAGCCTTGCGCTTCTCAGTTATTTTATTTAATGCTGAATCTGATAATTCATTATCTATTATTAAACGTCTTTCCTTCAAACGCAAACGTTCGAGTTGATAGTTAATAGCACCAATTTCACCCTGCTCTAAATCTAATATCTGTTGCCGAATATCTGCTGAGCGCTTTAAACGGCTTTCAAACTCTGACCATAAATTACCTTCATTCGATACCTTTGTATCATATTCATAAACTGAATTTAAATAGCCGTAAAAATTACCCCATTCGATACGCTCTAAAACCATAACATTGTCAGGTTGTTCATATCTTACAAGATCAATATCGTATAACCACCTGAAATCACTACCAAGAAGATCACGATTACCCGTTTTAACTAAATAACGGGTAATGTTTCCTTCTTTTATATCAATATCACGAACAGTATCTGCAGGCACTGTTTCTGATTCAATAATTTCAGCAATAACAGTTAATGAGTTTTCTGCATTCTGGTAATAAAATGCTTCTACATTAGCTGGCCAGAAATGACTCATACCACGAATAAGTATCAGGAACAATAAACCAAACACAGCTACCAACGCAATTGAAATTGCACCTGCATTTAGCCATATCCATGGCGTTCCACTATTAAACCAGTTTTTCATTCAGGAAACCTATAATCCACTATACTTTTTACGCAGACGATGACGAATCATTTCTGCAAAGGTATTAAATACAAAAGTAAACATAAAAAGAATAAATGCTGCCAGGAACAGAATTCTATAATGCGTACTGGCGACCTCAGCTTCTGGCACCTCAACTGCAATATTTGCAGCCAGTGTACGCATACCCTGAAAAATGCTCATATCCATTAAGGGTGTATTTCCTGTCGCCATTAATACAATCATAGTCTCACCGACTGCGCGACCAAATCCCATCATTACGGCTGAGAAAATGGCTGGACTTGCCGCAGGCATAACAACACTTAACATCGTTTGCCAACGACTTGCACCTAATGCCAGTGATCCTCGAATCAAATGTTGCGGCACACTAAAAATAGCATCTTCTGCTATTGAAAAGATAGTCGGAATAACAGCAAACCCCATAATCAAACCGACAACTAATGCATTTCTCTGATCATAATTAAAGCCCCACTCATCACTCATATAAGTACGCATATCACCATTAAAAAACAGGTTTTCAACAGGCCCACTTAACATCATTGATAACCAGATCAACAATAAAACAACAGGTATTAATAAAGCGGCTTCCCAACCATCAATAATTGATTTATTCGGTAACAAACTAAAAATCCATGCACTTAAAATAAAACCAAATGGCAAAATAAGAAGTAAAGTAAATATACCTGCGAGATGCGTTTCAACGTAAGGCGCTAACCACAAGCCAGCAAGAAAACCTAAAATAACCGTGGGTAAAGCTTCCATTATTTCAATTGATGGCTTAACAACCTGACGCATACGAGGCGCCATAAACTGTGCCGTAAACATGGCACCCAAAATAGCAACGGGCACGGCAAATAACATGGCATAAAAAGCAGCTTTTACAGTACCAAATGTTAATGGCATCAGACTAAACTTAGGTTCAAATTCATTAGTTGAAGCAGAAGACTGCCAGATATAATCAGACTCATCATATCCTTCGTACCAGATTTTTCCCCACAAAACATCCCATGAAATTTCCGGATATTCATTATCTACTTCATACAGATAGATTTTCCCCTGATCATCTACAGCCAGTAAATTTTGAGCCCGTGCAGACCAGGCCAGGTGTGTAATTATTTTCCCAGCTGTATTGATACTGGTTAGAGTGCGTTGTGAGGTCGCATAATAAAGCGTAATCTCACCTTTTTCATCTGCTACAGCAAAGCCTTTACGTTGCTGTTCAATTGCTATTTCCGTAACTGGATACTGTGTTTCATGAAAGTTACGTATAAAAGTAAACACCCTGCCATGTTCGTGTCGAACAGACATCCATTGCTGTACTTCACCATTTTCAAGACCGATTAAAAGGGATGTACCACCCAATAATAATTTAAGCTCAGTAATGTTTTTTCTAATTTTATAATCAGTATGGTTATCATTAAAACCCTCTTCATCCAGTGAGTAATCACGAAGAACACCACCATCAATTGCAGCATATAAATGATCTAATGCGGGCGTTAATACAATTGAACTAATCGTCTCTTCAAAAGAGCGCTCTGATCTTGATTCAAGCTCAATAGTCACTTCTTCGCTTATAAAGGACTCTTCCTGCTGATAACGAGCATATACCAGCCTGTTGTCCAGTGTCCTTGCAACAATACCTAAGCCTTCTTCGTTAATCTGGATATCTATCTGAATTAACGCTTTTTTTGATTCATCAAGTAATATCAGCTCTTCCCCCAGAGGAAACTCAAGTACAGGGGTGATCGTGCGTATATCATTCGGATAACTTAAATCAAAGCCGTAACGAACAATTTTTACATAACCATTATCTAAACCCAGTATTACTCGATCAAGGTTAAATGAAATACTGGAAATTTTTGCTGATAAATTCAGATTTACATCTTTTACAATTTCACCCGAGCCAGATTTAAAAAAGACAACATTTCCATTATCCATAAACCTGACACCCATGGTGCCCTGCTCTTCAAGCCCAAGATGCATTACTCTGGCTTCGCCTGTAACCCTGTATGAATGCTCCTCCGACATTTCTGCCGACTCAAACATGGGGATAACAACCTGTAGTAAATAAAAGAAAATTAACAGGATGGCTACAATGACGCTAACACCACCAACTGCAACAAAATAACGCGCCATGCGATCTTTTAAAGCTCGTTGATTATATTTCTGCTGCAATATCTGATTTTTCATGCCGGCTAGGTTACCCGGAGAATATTACGAGAATATGACAGAGTGTGACAATTTTATTGCATATTTTAGAAATATTGAAAGTGCATAAAAAGTGATTATTTGGCTAAATCAGGTAAAACCAGTCTTAATATACTAATATTCCTCTATGATAAAAAAAATTGATAAACCATCTATTCGTGCTATTCAGGGTGCCATTGCTGCTTTTGGCGCCCCATTAGGCTGGTTAGGCATTCGTTTCTTTAATGGCGCAGAACCATTTATTGAAATTCATACAAACCCTGGTCTGTACCTCTACATGCTATTTGGAACCATGACATCATTCTCTCTATTTGGCTACTATGTGGGTAATAAAGAGCAACATCTAACGCAACTTTCTTTACGCGATGCATTAACCGGAGTATTTAATTTTCGATACTTTCAAGAGCGCTTAAAGGAAGAGGTGCAGGCAGCAAACCGTTTTAATACCTCACTGACGCTTATATCATTTGATATTGATCATTTTAAGCAGGTAAACGATACATATGGTCATCCAGCAGGTGATGAAGTGTTAATTGCCATTACACAGGCAGCATCCAGTGCATTAAGAAAACATGAAGTACTGGCTCGAGTCGGTGGTGAAGAATTTGCTGTTTTACTGGCAGGATGTGATGAAAAAAATGGAAAAATCACTGCCGAACGAATTAGGAACATTATATCCTCAACCTCAGTAACAACATCAGATGGAAAAAACATAAGTGTAACGGTTTCATTAGGGGTATCTGAATTAAAGAAAAAAACTGACGCAGCTACACTTTGTAAGCAATTAGATAGAGCGCTTTATCAGGCTAAAGAAAAAGGGCGCAATAGAACAGTAGCTCTTTAATATTAATACAGAAAATTATTATATTGCTATTCTATAAAAGCCAGAAAAATATTACACATCATCTTTTAACATGAGATCATATAAATCCCATGCTACCTTAGCCTCCTGAGCCGTTATTTTTTGAATCGCGTAACCCGTATGAACCACAATAAAATCACCTGCTTCAAGCTTATCTTCCTGCATCATAAATAAACTCACATCTCGCTCCACTCCCTTCGCTTTACAAAGAGCAGTAAATCCATCAATGGATTTTATTTTCATAGGTATACCTAAACACATACAGGCACTCGAATATATTTCATAACTTCATGGTACATCATTAATCCACACTTAAATATTGCAGGAATACATAACTTTTAAATAATAGTTCGACAAATTGATATAGAACAACAAGAGTATCTATGATACTTGATAAAAATATGTACAGGCACTTCGGACAAATTAAATGCTCCACAATGAAACGCTTATACTAGGCATCGGCAATACATTACTTTCGGATGAAGGTGCAGGTATTCATGCGCTTAACATTCTTGAATCAAAATATTCTAATATTTCTAAATTAACTTTTCTTGATGGTGGCACCCTGAGCTTTACTCTGGCAGCCTGGATAGAAGACTGTAACAACCTTATTGTTCTTGACTCTGCACAGCTACACTCCCCTGCCGGTACAATAAAGACTTTTGTTAATAAAGAGATGGATCATTTTTTAGGCCATACAAAACGCAGCGCCCATGAAGTCGGTTTACTTGATTTAATGGATATCTCACGTATCACTGATCACCTGCCTGAAAAACGCGCTTTAATCGGTATTCAACCTGAAAAAATTGCCTGGGGTATGCAACCCACTGATGTAGTTCAACAATCACTTGAAAGCGCCGTTAATGAAGCGTCTAAACTTATTAAATTATGGAATAATATTAATGTAAATCAACAGAAAATTTTGATAAAGGATTAGCCTTACAACTATAAAGATCTATCTAGTAAACCAGATTCAGCGAAATAACTGAGGCGTAGGTATAAGTGATAAACACAAACCCTGACACTGCCATTTTCAATATACAAAATACAGATCAACTCACCTTTAATGTAATACCGCTGCTACATGAGGTTAAACATGCTTTAAATAATCTCATTGAGAATAATGATACAACCGTTATTGACCTACGCAGCATTCCACTTGCATCCGGTGAAGAAGATAATATTCTAAATATATTAGGGCAAGGTGAAGTGCATGCCCAACTTAATACATTAGGTCCAAGCCAAATCATTGAAAGCCAGTATTCCGGCGTGTGGATTATCACTCATTACAATCCGGATAAGGAGATTATCAGCCGATTTATTGAGATCACAACGATGCCTGATATTCTATTTTCACAGAAACAGGATATACCGGATTCACTTGAAGCACTTACTACAACAGTCTCTGAAAACCTGCCAGTAAAACCATCGTCGACGGAGAAGCAGTCATGACGGACTTGCGAAATGGTAAAGATAAAACACTGGGTGAAATACTAAGAAGCCAGGGCATATCACGGCGTAGCTTTCTCAAGTTCTGTGCTGCTACCGCCTCGATGATGTCTATATCACCCGCCTTAATACCGAAAATAGCCCATGCATTAGAAAATGCACGTAGACCATCGGTGATCTGGTTATCCTTTCAGGAATGCACCGGTTGTACCGAATCATTAACACGCGCTCATACAACAACAATTGAAAGCCTGATCTTTGACAGTATTTCACTGGATTATCACCATACCTTACAGGCAGCTTCAGGGCATGCTGCAGAAGCCGCACGCGAAGCCGCAATGCGGGAAAACGATGGAAAATATTTACTTGTTGTTGATGGTTCAATTCCTCTTGGCAATCCGGGTTATTCAACCATCGCCGGCATTAGCAATTACGATATGTTAATGGAAACCGCTAAGGGTGCTGCTGCTATAATCGCTGTAGGTACCTGTGCAACGTATGGCGGATTACCCCATGCCAACCCTAACCCAACGGGTGCCGTCTCGTTAAATGAAGTAATAAAAGATAAACCTGTCATTAATGTACCCGGCTGCCCGCCTATCCCTGTTGTCATCACGGGCGTTTTAGCACATTACCTCACCTTCGGCAGTATCCCGGACTTAGATCATCTTGGCCGCCCCAGAGCATTTTATGGTAATAGCATTCATGACCGCTGTTACCGTAGGCCGTATTACGATAAGGGTTTATTTGCAGAAACATTTGATGATGAGGGAGCTAAAAAAGGCTGGTGCTTATACAAGTTAGGTTGCAAAGGCCCGACGACTTACAATGCCTGCGCCACCACAAAGTGGAATGATGGAACCAGCTTTCCAATTGAAGCAGGTCATCCCTGCCTGGGTTGTTCAGAACCTGATTTCTGGGATGGCGGTGGATTTTACAAAGCGCTTTCCATGCCAACAGAAAATATATCTAAAACCGCAGTTTATACCGCAACCGGTGCACTCGCTGCAGGTGTTGCGCTTGGCACAATGAATCAAAACAAAAAAAATAAAGCTCATGATTCACACAGTAAAACAACCGTAAGTGATCTGGAGAAATAACTGATATCTAATTTCAGCACGTTAAATTGAAAAGCTTACAACAAGCTTAACTGAATAATCAGGGCGAGTTAAAATGACAGAGATAGAATTTTTAGGCTGGGTACGAGGAACAGGTTTTCAGCTAGCAACTGTTATCTTCATTGCTGGTGTTATTATTCGCCTGGTAGAGATTGTAATGTTAGGTCGTAAAGCTAACCTGGCTGAACCCGGAGGTTCAGAAATGCGCAGTGGACTACGCACAATTATAAGCAGAATGATTCCTGATAAAAGCACTTTTCAGCGTTCTTCTTTTACCATTGTCTCAGGCTATATTTTTCACATTGGCCTTTTCATCTGCATCTTTCTATTTGCACCACATATTCTTGTATTTAAAGATATCACAGGTTTAAGCTGGCCATCTTTACCCACTCCTGTTGTCGATGCTGTAACCGTGGTAACAATTATTTCTCTTGGCTCTATTATGCTTCACCGCTATCAAAACTGTGTTTTAAAGTTTCTCACTAACACAGAAGATATACTGGTATGGATAGTAACCCTGTTACCTCTAGTTACCGGTTACATCGCATTTCATCGTATTGGTTCAAGCGCACCAGGGTTAATTGCATTACACATACTCAGTGTTGAAATATTACTGGTAGTGTTCCCATTCACAAAATTGATGCACACTTTTACTATTTTTCTTTCTCGTTGGTATAACGGTGCTATTTCCGGGTTTAGAGGCGTTGAGTCATGAGCGCCTCAGTTGAAAAAGGCATTAATGCTTTAAAAGGCCAGATAGATTCAACGGTTGCCACATTTTTTAGTAGCTGTGTACATTGCGGTATGTGTGCAGATGCCTGCCTGTTTTATACTGAAACTGGTTGCCCTACTAGAACCCCCATATATAAAGCAGAACCATTGAGACGAATATGGAAATCAGAGTTCACTCTAATGGGGCGCATTGGAAAATTATTGGGTTTAACTAAACCGGTAGATGAAGCCTGCTTTTCAAGATGGGAAAAAATGGTATATGACAGTTGCACATTATGTGGCCGCTGTTCAATGGTTTGTCCAGCTGGTATTGATATTGCTTTATTAATTCATAAAACACGAGAGGGACTGGCAGCAGCAGGGCATGCACCCCAGGGTTTAATTGATGCCACAAGGCGATCAGTTGAAACAGGGGGACCAATGGGGGTAAAGCTACCTGCCCTGCTTGCTCAGATCAGGCATGTAGAAAAAGATACCGGGTTAAAAATTCCTCTTGATGTTGTTAACGCCGATTATATGTTGTTACTCTCCTCCATGGAGATCATAAACTTCCCTGAATTTATTGAAGCCATTGCAAAAATATTTAATAAGGCAAAACTAAGCTGGACTATTTCAACTGAATCTTATGAAGCAACTAATAGCGGCATACAAATTGGTGTTTCTGATATTGCAGCCGAACTGGTTCAACGTATTGTTGATGCTGCGGAAAAGTTACAGGTTAAAACTGTTATCAGCCCTGAATGCGGTCATGCGTATATGGCTATACGCTGGGATGGCCCCAACCTGACAGGTAAACCTTTTAATTTTAAAGTTCGACATATTCTGGAAGTACTGGATGAACTACGCTTAAAAGGCCAATTAAAAATAAACAAAAAAGACAGCCGAAGGTTAACTTATCACGACCCCTGCCAGATATCACGTCGTGGTGGTGTAATTGATCAACCTCGTCACCTGATAAATCTATTTGCAGAAAATTTTGTAGAAATGCCCGACGCGGGAAAAATGAACTGGTGCTGTGGTGCAGGTGGTGGTGTAAGTGCAAATGAACGTGCAGATGACCTTCGCCTGAAAGTCTTTCAACGAAAAAAAGATCAACTTGATAAAGTTAAACCCGATGCCATTATCAGCGCCTGCTCAAACTGCCGAATCCATCTTGAGGATGGACTTGAAGAATACAATATGGATATTCCTCTAATGAGTTTGACAGAAACATTAGCTGAATATCTTGAAGACTAACAAGGAAAAATAATGAGTGAGCGTATAGTAATAGACCCCATTACCCGAATTGAAGGTCATCTTCGAATTGAAGTTAAAATGGATGATAATAAAATTGCAAGTGCCTACTCATCTGGCACCATGGTACGGGGAATTGAAAATATACTCAAAGGTCGAGACCCGCGTGATGCCTGGGCATTTGCACAACGTATATGTGGTGTATGTACACTGGTACATGGCCTGGCATCGATACGTTCAGTGGAGAATGCACTCAATTATAGTGTGCCTGAAAATGCTGATTTAATTCGTAACTTAATGAGTGGTGCCCAGTTTATTCACGACCATGTTATGCACTTTTATCATTTGCATGCACTTGACTGGGTTGATGTCATATCTGCATTAAGTGCAAATCCTAAAGCAACCTCTGAGCTGGCCCAGTCATTAAGCAACTATCCAAAATCATCCCCTGGTTACTTCTCAGATATGCAGAAAAAGCTGAAAGGTTTTGTTGACTCCGGTCAACTGGGAATTTTTGCCAAAGCCTATTGGGGGCACCCTGCATACAAGTTACCTCCTGAAGCAAATTTAATGGCGGTATCTCATTATTTAGAAGCACTTTCATGGCAACGTGATGTAGCACGGTTACATACTATTTTTGGTGGCAAAAGCCCGCATCCTAATTTTGTTGTAGGGGGTGTACCCTGCCCGATTGATTTAAATTCTGACTCTGCCCTGAATATGAAAAAACTCTCTCAGGTACAAGATATTATTAACCAGATGAGTCGTTTTGTAGAACAGGTTTATTTACCTGATACTCTGGCAATAGCGAGTTTTTATAAAGACTGGGGCAATCGTGGAGAAGGTTTGGGGAATTTCCTGACCTACGGTGATTTTCCTTCTAGTGGGATGGAAAACATTTCTGGCTTCATGATTCCACCTGGTGCAATTTTAAATCGAGATTTAAACACAATTCATGATGTGGATATGAATGCAGCAGACGAAATAAAAGAATACGTATCACATTCATGGTATGACTACGAAAATGGTAAAGACGCGGGACTTCATCCTTACGATGGCGAAACAAATTTAAATTACACAGGGCCTAAGCCACCCTACAAACACCTGGATGTTGAACAGTCCTACTCATGGTTGAAATCACCTCGCTGGAAAGGACATGCTATGGAAGTGGGGCCTTTGGCGCGGGTCCTTATGTTATATGCAACTGGCCATGCGCAAACAAAAGAGCTGGTCAATATGACACTGAATAAACTCGATCTTCCCATAGACGCACTCTTTTCAACACTCGGTCGCACTGCTGCTCGAGCATTAGAAACACAAATATTTGCTGATGCCATGCAGGGCTGGTTTAATGACCTGATTAGCAATATTAAAGCAGGTAAAACAAAAACATTTAATGAAAAACTATGGGAACCTTCTTCCTGGCCAAAACAGGCACAGGGCGTTGGGTTTATGGAGGCTCCTCGTGGAGGCTTAGCTCACTGGATTATAATAGAGGATGAAATTATAAAAAATTACCAGGCTGTTGTACCCAGCACATGGAATGCGGGGCCACGAGATGCTGAAGGGCAACCAGGCGCTTATGAAGCTGCTCTTGCTGACAACCATACTTTACATGACCCCAAACAACCGGTAGAGATATTACGCACTATACACAGCTTTGATCCTTGTCTGGCCTGCGCTGTACATTTAACCGACCCTGATGGAAATGAACTGATCAATGTAAAAATTAAATAGCAGTGAAATTATTTTATAGCTTCACTGTCAATCATACCTATATCACTGAGGCATAACACCTGAGATAAAAATTCCAACGTATCACTAAACATATTACAGCAGAATTACTGGTTAATAAAAATGTAATATTACAGACATAAGACCGAAACATTGCATCCATATAATTCGCTCTGATTTTATAAAATCCTAAATCTGGAGTAAATAATTAATGCAAAATTCAAGTATATTTTCTGGCTTATTACTAACAGCACTAGTAGTTCCGAGCATAAGTGTGGCCGGAGTAACATTTAAAGATGGTGATAAATATGTAAAAATTGGAGGTCGTATTCAGATGCAATACCATATGACCGATCCTGATGGAGGTGAAAAAACAGATGAACTTTTCTTTAGACGTTTACGCCCATATATAGAAGGTAGTCTGTATAAAAACTGGAAAGGAAAAATCCAGTGGGATATGGGAAAAGCATCCGGTGAAAATGAAATTGCTATCAAAGATGCCTATATGCAATACAAAACAGAAGGTGGAACAAAAGTATCTGTGGGTAATAAAATGTTCCCCTTTTCACGTGAGCAACTAACATCATCTAAAAAACAACAACTCGTCGAAAGAACATTTGTAGGTGACCATAATTATGGCACACCCGATCGTAATATGGGTGTTCACTTTAATGGCACATCATCAGATAAAATGTTGACCTGGGGCGCCGCAATTACACAATCAAATATTGACCCTGATGACGACAAGCTTGACTTTGATTCACCTGCAAACGCAAACGGTGATTTCAATGAAGGCTTCATGGTAGGGGGTCGTGTTGAAATGAGTTTTGGTAATAAAGTTAAATTCAGTCAGGGCGATTTTAGCGGTAAAAGCGGAACTAGCATTGGCTTTGCTGCCTACACATGGAGTAACGACGAGGACAATAACACCGCAGACGAAGCAGGTGGTAAGCCCGACGTTGATTCCGTAACAGGACTTGAATTATCGGGCTCATATCGTGGTAATGGTTTTTCAGTCGACGCTCAACTCAATAGCTTTGATGCTGATACCGTTTCATCATCTTACACGGGTGGACTTTATGAAAACGGTTCAACCAAATTAACAAATGCCGCATTAGAAGCTGGATATATGGTTTCACCAAAAACACTTGAACTGGTACTGGGCTACCAGACACAGGATGCTGATAACTATGCAGATGCATGGAACAGAAGCTCTTTTGGTGCAAACTGGTACATCCAGAAACATAAAATAAAGGTACAGATGACTTATCGTATCAATGAAAATATGAAAGGCACAACAGACAATGATGAAAATGAACTCTTCCTACAGACACAATATGTGTTTTAAAGAGCTATAAACCTGCTTTGTCATAGCGATAGCAGTGCCTCGTTCTAAACTTAATTTATCGGGTTTAGAATGAGGCTTTTATATATTTTCTAACTAAAAAACGTTAACCCTTCATTGCCGGCTCATCAACAAACCAGACATTTGGCCTGGCCTGAACAACAGGTAATTCAACGCCCTGCTGTATACGTTGCAATGCTTTACATTTAGAGCTTCCGGTTGCAAGCACAATACATTCTGTTGCATTTGCAAGCCATGTTAAACCAATACTGATACGCTCTGCTGGTGGTTTAGGCGCATTAAATACCGGCACCACACTTGCGCCATCATTAAGCGCTGCATTTCCAGGGAAAAGACTGGCTGTATGACCATCCTCCCCCATACCAAGTACAACAATATCAAATTTATCAATAGGCTCTAGTACTTTTATATAATTTTTTGCACCTTTTTGCGGACCCAGCTCCCCAGGTATCGAATGAAAATTTTTAATTGCCTGTGGCTGTTGAGCAAACAACGTCAGTTTGATCATAGTGTCATTACGCTGTGAATGACCAACAGGTAAACAGCGCTCATCCCCCGGATACCAGTGAACACTTTCCCATGGTAATAATTTTTGTGATAACAACTCAAGACAAAGTGCGGGCGTACTACCACCTGGCAGAACAATATGGCACCGATTATTTTTTGCTATACAAGCTTTAATTTGTTGACAAAGATAATCTGCTGCTGCCTCCGCCACTGCCTGAGGATCTTTATAGATTTTAAAATTATTCATAAACCGTTGGCTTGTGCCAACCACCAACACAATCTTTTGTCAGTTCATCCATAGCAGGTATATCCCAGGTACCAGCACGATAACGCTCAATTGAAAAACGACCTTCCCAGGCTTTCAATATAGGTTCAACAATAGACCACGATTCCTCTACCTCATCACCTCTGGAAAACAAAGTGCTATCACCAACAAGCACATCATGCATTAAAATTTCATATGCATCTGAAACTTTTTCCACATCGTCCGCATAAGGTGCACGCATCACCAGCTCTTCATTGTCTGTAGTAAGACCCGGTTTTTTAGCATTCAAACGTATTACCACACCGCCTTCAGGCTGCAAACGAAAAGCTAGTGCATTGGCAGCAGGAATAGATGCATGATTATCAAATAAATTAAATGGCGGCTTACGAAACCGAATCATCACTTCAGACACTCTGGATTTCAAACGCTTACCCGTCCATAATATAAATGGAACGCCCTGCCAACGCCAGTTATCGATATAAAATTTTACACCTGCAAAGGTTTCGGTTGCTGAATCAGGTGAGACATTTTCTTCCGATACATATGCCGCAATATCTTCACCATCGACACAGCCTGAAGCATACTGCGCTGAAACAGTATGCAGCTTAATCTGCTCAGGTTCGAAACGGCGAATGGCACGCAACACTTTCATTTTTTCATCACGTACGGCATCTGCTGTAAACTCTACAGGTGGTTCCATTGCAACCAATGTCATAAGCTGCATTAAGTGACTTTGTATCATGTCACGTAATGCACCGGCATTTTCGTAGTATTTTGCCCGGTACTCTATACCAATAGTTTCCGATGCCGTAATTTGAATATGGTCAATATAATTACGATTCCAGAGCGGCTCCATAATACTATTGGCAAATCGGTAAACTAATAAATTCTGTACACTTTCCTTCCCCAGATAATGATCAATACGATAAATCTGTTCTTCATCAAAAACCGCCTGTAATTCATTATCCAGTGCGCTGGCACTTTCAAGATCACTACCAAAAGGTTTTTCTATTACCAGTCGACGATAACCTTCCTCTTCATTTACCAGACCTGCCTGATACAGGCCTTTTGCCACCGTTCCATACCAGTCCGGTGGAATTGCACAATAAAACATAACATTTTTTTTACCACCCAGAAGCTGTAATGATTCAGCAATGTTCTTATAAGTACGCTCATCCCCAAGATCACCATCAATCATTTTAAGGTGTGATGAAAATTGATTCCATACTCCATCATCTACGGACAGTTTTGGAGAAAATAAATTAAACCCATCACGAATCATTTGTAACCATTCTGTTTCACTGCGATTATGTACCACACCATGAATACAACTATCTTCGTGTACCAAGCCACAGGACAACATACGCAATAATGCAGGCATCAACTTACGCCGGGTTAAATCACCAGTAGCTCCAAAGATAACAATATTAGTGGGGTCTGCAGTATCCAGTTTCTGTTCATCTGCACTCATTTATTACTTCCTTAATTTTAAAGTTTTCTAAAAATAAAAGATGACGAAAAACATTAATTTAATTTTCGTCATCTATTACTTTGACTTTATTGTATGCCCACCAAAACCCGCACGCATGGCATTTAATACCCTGGCTGAATAAGAAGAATCCTGCCGACTACGAAAACGCATCTGTAATGCAAGCGTTAACACAGGTATCGGTACCGCATTTTCAATAGAATCCTGTATTGTCCAGCGCCCTTCTCCTGAGTCATCGACAAAATCACTTAACTCACTCATTTCAATATCCTGTTCTAACGCGTCAGCAATTAAATCCAGTAACCAGGATCGCACCACACTGCCATGTTGCCAGATACGTGAAATCTGATGCATATCCAGATCCATTTCATGCTTACTATGCATTAACTCAAAACCTTCAGCATATGCCTGCATCATTCCGTATTCGATACCATTGTGCACCATTTTTACATAGTGACCGGCCCCCACTGGCCCCACATGCCCCCAGCCAGATTCATCAGATGGTGCAAGTGTTTTTAATGCCGGTTTAATAATTTGAATGGCTTCATCACTTCCACCGACCATTAGACTATAGCCATTTTCTAAGCCCCAGACACCACCAGATGTACCACTATCAACAAAGTGCACACCACGTTGCTGGAGCATTTCTCCTCGTTTCTGACTGAGCTTATAATTAGAATTACCACCGTCAACAATAATATCGCCACTGCTCAGTCCAGCATTCAATATATCCTCAATCATTTTATCCACATGTTGATGTGGCACCATTAACCATACAACTTTTGGTGATGGTAATTTTTTTATTAATTCATCAAGTGTATTTACTGCTACAACACCATTAAGTTCATTTTCAAGATCAGTTGAAACATCTTTTGAAATATCATAAATAACTATTTCATGCCCAGCATACGCCAGACGACGTACCATATTGGCACCCATTTTCCCTAAACCGATCATTGAAAGTTTCATTTTATACTCACTTTAAAAAATATTTTTAATATTAATAAAAAATTTAAATCTGATATAAACTACTATACTCTAGAAGTAAAAATAGATTTAATTTAAATAATTTGTTAATTCTCGACTAAAAACAAGACTGTTAATATTTTCATAATTTCCAGATATCATTATTATATTCACGCATCGTCCTGTCAGTGGAGAAAAAACCACTACTTGCAGAATTCAATATACTCATTTTCAACCACCTGTCCCTGTCACGATAAACTGTCGCAGCGAAATTTTGTGCATCAATATAACTCCTGAAATCAGCCAGTGTCAGCCATGGATCATGGGGATCTTTTAATGCTGAAATAACATCATCAAATATACCTTCTTCAAACAGGTTGAAATGGCCACTTTCTAACAACTGCATAACCGCCTGTAAATCAATATCATTATCTATAATGCTCTGAGGGTTATAATCATCACGAGCCTCTTCAACCTCACCAGCATTTAAGCCAAATAGAAAAAAGTTATCCTTTCCCACAGCCTCTAACATTTCAATATTAGCACCATCATAGGTGCCAATCGTTAATGCACCATTCATCATAAATTTCATATTACCGGTACCTGATGCTTCTTTACCGGCAGTAGATATCTGCTCTGATAAATCTGTAGCAGGACAAATTATTTCCATTTTTGACACATTATAATCCGCTAAAAAAGCCAGCTTTAACTGATTACCAATTTGTGGATCATTATTAACTACATCAGCTACATTATTTATTAATTTAATAATTAATTTAGCCATATGGTAACCAGGCGCTGCTTTACCTCCAATAAGTACTGCTCGATTCGTGCAATACACCTTACTTCCTGATTTAATCTGTAAATAACAGTGAATTACGTGTAGCACGTTTAATAGCTGACGTTTATATTCATGTAAACGTTTAACCTGAACATCAAACATAGCATCTGTATCAAAAACCACATTACAGGTCTGTTCTACAAGTTTCGCCATTCTTTTTTTGTTATGTAATTTAACTTCATACCATTTATTTAAAAATTCACGATCATTTGAATCAACAAATTTTTTAAGCGTAGATATTTTATCTAAATCATATATCCATTCATCACCAATTTCTTCTGATAATAGTTTCCTTAGTGCTGGATTAGCATGCGCAATCCAACGCCGTGGTGTCACACCATTGGTTTTATTATTAAATTTTTCTGGCCATAATTCATAAAAATCCTTAAACAAACCCTCACATAACAACTTTGAATGCAGTGCGGCGACCCCATTTACAGAGAAGCTCCCGACAATTGCGAGATAAGCCATACGAACACTTTTTTCTCCATTTTCTTCTATTAAAGACATTCGTGTTTGCCTTTCTATATCCCCTGGCCATTTCAATGAAACATCATGCAAAAACAATTCATTAATACGAAAAATAATTTCCATTAAACGCGGCAATAATCGTTGCATCATTGATACCGGCCAGCTTTCTAATGCTTCTGGCAGTAATGTATGATTAGTATAAGCCATAGTTCTGTTAGTCATTTTCCAGGCAGCATTCCAGCTCAAACGTTTTACATCCATTAAAATTCGCATTAATTCTGCCACTGCAATAGTTGGATGGGTATCATTCATCTGAAAAACATTGTAATCCGCAAACTGATCATAACTGTTACCGTTTGTTTGCTCCCACTGACGTATAACATCCTGAATACTCGCAGACGCCAGAAAGTACTGTTGCTTCAAACGCAGTTCTTTACCACATTCACTGCTATCATTTGGGTAGAGTACCATCGTAATATGCTCAGCATCATTTTTCGCTTCAACTGCCTCTGAATAACTACCTGCATTAAAATCAGCAAGACAAAAAAGCTCAGTCGATGTCGCCTTCCATAGCCGCAGTGTATTAACTGTTTTATTACGATAGCCAGAAACAGGTAAATCATAGGGAATGGCAATAACATCTTCTGTATCTATCCAACGTGCATGATGTACACCTTTTTTATCATGATAATGTTGAGTTCGGCCACCAAACCGAATGGTCTGTTCAAACTCTGGCCTTGCAACCTCCCAGGGGTTACCATCACGTAACCAGTGATCGGGTTCTTCTACCTGATAACCTTTTTCAATTAACTGATGAAACATTCCGTATTCATATCGAATACCATAACCCACTACAGGCAAATCAAGCGTTGCACAACTGTCCATAAAACAGGCTGCTAACCTGCCAAGACCGCCATTACCTAATCCGGCATCTGGCTCTTCTTCAATAACATCTTCAAGTTGTACGGCATAGTTAAGTAATGCTTCCCGTGTTTCTTCTTCTATATCCAGGTTTAATAAATGGTTCCCCAGTGCACGGCCAATTAGAAACTCCAATGATATATAATAAGCTTTACGAACCTGTGGTTGATTATTACGTTGCCAGGTTTTATGCCATTGATACATAATACGATCACGCACTGTTAATGCCATGGCCTCATATAAATAAAAAGGCACCAATCCCATAAAATGCCCAAGATGATTACGTAAATAGCGATTAAAGCCCTGCGCCATCGAACAACTGTCAGTAGGCAGGGGCTGAATCTCGGTTATATTGTTTTGTTTAATCCAGTTTTTATTTTTCATGATGAAATCCTGGTTTTATTTTTATTGGCTTACTTTTTCAGGGCTATTTTTACCTGTTTTAGCCGGTTTCTTTGCATAAAGCTTACGATAAGCTTTAGCGCTTTTTATCCAGCCTGAATTTTTTTTCATTGCTGTATTTTGCAACTGTTTCCAACGTGCTTTATCTGTATAAAGTTCTAAAGCGGTATTTATACAAACCAGAAGTGAGTTGGCATCTGAATTTTTCATCACAAAACCACTGGCTGTATTATTTTTAAATGTAGATAAAGTCGCATTCACCACGGTATCGGCCAGGCCTCCTGTATTATTTACCACAGGTAAGGTTCCATAACGAAGACTGTACATCTGATTTAAACCACAGGGTTCAAACTTCGATGGCATTAAAAATATATCACTTCCAGCTTCAATACGATGAGCCAATGACTCTGAGTAACCGATATGTAAATGTAAACGTTCGGGCCAGGTTTTAGCCAGTTTCTTCAACTCATTTTCATAATTACTCTGTCCAGATCCCAGTATTATAATAGAGACGTTAGTTGCTTTAAAAAGTTCAGGTAAAATTTCACATATAAGAGCTATCCCCTTTTGTTCCACCAGGCGCCCAATAAAACCTAATAACGGCTTATCTTCCTGGGGTAGCTTTGTACCTTTTAACAAGGCAAACTTATTTGCACGTTTGCTCGAAGCCACCTGTTTACCCGTACTATAATTTTGTTGAATATAAGGATCATTTTGTGGATTCCATTCATCTAAATCAATACCATTTAAAATACCACTAAACTTATCACCCAGGCTACGTAACACACCGTCAAAACGTAAACCCAATTTTTCGGTACAGATTTCATGTGCATAATTTGGGCTGACTGTTGTAACCGAATTAGAAAAAATCATTGCAGATTTTAACATTGAAGCAGAGCCGTAAAACTCTATGAATTCACCTGACCACCATTCTTTTGGCAAATCCAGTTGCATAAAGCTCTCGTAATTAAACAAACCATCATAAGCCAGATTATGAATAGTAAATATACTTTTTACCGATGAACCAGAAGCTTTTAAAAAAGCGGGGACTAATCCTGTTTGCCAGTCATTGCAATGCACAACATCTACAGTCCATTTATTCCCTGACTCAAGTTCAGTAAAACATTGTGTTAACAAGCTAACAGCCTGACTAAATACCACAAAACGCTCTGTATTATCCATCCAGGGCTCGCCCGCTTCATCACAATAAGGGCTTCCCGCTCGATCATATAACTCAGGGATATCAATTAGATAAACATCCGTATCATAAGATTTTTTAGTCACCTGCAATAACCGAAAGGAATAACTGACAGAAAACCCCTTAACCATAAACTCACCCAGCTCAACAATCTTATCACTGGCTTCTAAAACGCCTCTATAAGCGGGTAAAACCAAGCGAACATCGTCACCCAGTTTTTTCAGTGCTTCGGGGAGCGCATAGGCAACATCACCAAGACCACCTGTTTTAATAAATGGAAACGCTTCACTACATGCAAATAAAATATTCATAAAACAACTCTGTTAGAAAAAAAGACAGCACTGAGTGGTGGCAATATCAGAGTTATACTGTATTCAAAACCGTGCAAGGACTGGTGTTGACTAAACACCTCTCCTCCATTACCCAAATTACTGCCTCCGTAACAAATGGCATCTGAATTAAATATTTCTCTATACAGGCCTTCCTGAGGAACGCCAATTGTATAATCCTCCCTTGGTACAGGCGTAAAATTAAACATACAAATCACAAACTCATCCTGTGATCTACGTATAAATGCTAATGTTGAATTATCTACATCATCACAACTAATCCATTGAAATCCCTGTTGATCAAAATCATAAAAATGCATCGGCGTGAACTTACAGTAAATATTATTAAGATCTCTACACAAATTTACCAGCCCCGCATGCTTATCCATACCACTAACCATCCAGTCCAGTTGCTTACTTTCATTCCATTCATCCCACTGACCAAACTCGCCTCCCATAAATAGTAATTTTTTACCTGGATGAGCATAATGATAAGCATATAAAAGACGCAAGTTAGCAAATTTCTTCCAGACATCTCCTGGCATTTTATCCAGCATACTACGCTTCATATGAACCACTTCATCATGGGACAAAGGCAGTACAAAATTTTCACTATAAGCATAGAGCTGACTAAACGTTAACTGATTCAGATGAAATCGTCGATACACTGGATCAGTTTGTGCGTAGCTTAAAGTGTCATGCATCCAGCCCATATTCCATTTCATAGAAAAGCCCAGGCCGCCAGCATCTGTTGGCCGAGATACCATAGGCCAGTCAGTACTTTCTTCGGCAAGTGTCAAAACACCTGGAAATTCAGCATGCACAACTTCATTCAGGTTTTTAAGAAAATCAATCGCTTCCAGGTGTTCTCGACCGCCATGAATATTAGGCGACCATTGACCATGCTCACGAGAATAATCAAGGTATAACATGGAAGCGACAGCATCAACTCTTAAACCGTCAATATGAAATTCTTCAATCCAGTATACGGCATTAGTAATTAAAAAATTGCGTACCTCATTGCGTCCATAATTAAATATTAATGTTCCCCAGTCCTGATGCGTCCCCTTTTGAGGATCATTATATTCATAGCAGGGTTCGCCGGTGAACTGCGCCAGGGCAAAATCATCTCGAGGAAAATGAGCGGGTACCCAGTCAAGAAAAATACCAATACCATTACAATGTGCGGTATCAATTAAATAACGTAAATCTTCCGCACTACCATGCCTGGATGTAGGTGAAAAATAACCACTCACCTGGTACCCCCATGACTCATCAAGTGGATGTTCAGTAAAAGGTAAAAACTCAATATGCGTATAACCCAGATCTTTTACATAAGGCACAAGCTGCTCTGCTAGTTCTCGATAACTTAAAAAACTTCCATCTTCATGGCGCCGCCATGAACCCGCATGAACTTCATAAATTGACATGGGTTGATGTAACCATTGACGTTTCTTTCTAAAGGCTAGCCAATCACTATCTTTCCAGACATAAGTATCTAATGGTGATACCTTACTGGTCGTATCCGGGCGCAAACCCATGGAGCGAGCATAGGGATCAGTCTTATGCAGTATTGCCTCAGTATGACTTACAATTTCATATTTATAATTATCATGTGCATTTAAGCCAGGTATAAATAACTCCCATACGCCGGAATAGCCCCGGTTACGCATAGGATGACGCAGACCATGCCAGCCATTAAAATCACCAATAATACTGATGCGTTTTACATTAGGTGCCCAGACGGCAAACAGACAACCATCAACATTATCAACGGCCATTAAACGCGCACCAAGAAACCTGTATATATGTAAAT
The DNA here is from genome assembly GCA_016744065.1 of Gammaproteobacteria bacterium. Classification (GTDB taxonomy): domain Bacteria; phylum Pseudomonadota; class Gammaproteobacteria; order SZUA-229; family SZUA-229; genus SZUA-229. Next base: position 7,337 of record JADGFA010000017.1, on the reverse strand, counting down.
GTCTACCACCTGAAAATAAATCCAGATCAAATTCACTTAGCAACGGCTGGAAACTATAGGGTGAAATAATACTATGAGATTCAAGTGATTTTTTTTCAATCCAGTTTAAGCTATAATGAACAGCTAATTTTTCTTTTATTTTGTACGTTATATAAATTTCAAATACATCTGTGCTCTCAATACGTTGCATGGCACCAACACCTTGCAGTTCGACTGTTTCAGCACTGGGCATAAAAGCACGCACAACAAAACGATCACCCACAGCATGTAAACCTAGCCACTCAAATGGGTCATGATATTTTCCTGCCTGTATCTTTGCCAATATTTCTGTCATTTATTTCTCTGAGTTAAAAAACAAAACAAAACTATCACCTGTCATTTTTACTTGAATAATATAAAAAGCATTACTAATTTTTTATTAAATTAATCTATGAGAATTTTTTATTTTTTCTCGCATCACATTAATTCTTTCATTATCTAGCTGCCTCCATTGAAACTTCCATTTCCAGTTCCCGGCAATAGTACCTGGAACATTCATTCTCGCCTCTGTACCCAGGCTTAAAAAATCCTGCATGGGTATTATGCAAAGACTCGCACGAGACTCCATTGCCTGAACAACAAGTGACTGTAAAACCTGTTCACTTATATCTTTACCTTCTATACTTTCTATATCAAGTTTTTCTAGAACATAGCTTTTAATATGATCTTCCAGGCTATTAAACCAGCCAATGGTTGTATCATTATCATGGGTACCAGTGTATGCCACCTTATCTTCATCTATATTCTGCGGCTTATGTGGACTGTCTTCAAACTCATCAAAACCAAATTGTAAAATAGACATTCCTGGTAACTTATACCGCTTTCGTAACGCAACAACCTGAGGTGTAATAACACCAAGGTCTTCCGCCACCAAAGGTAACTTTTTATATAAATTTTTTATTTTTTCCAGGAGTGCATCACCGGGTACATGTTGCCAATAACCATCTATCGCAGTTTCACACGCAGCATCAATCACCCAAACTGATTCCAGGCCTCTGAAATGATCTATTCGTAATAAGTCGAATAGCTCAAAATGATATTTAATTCGGTGTATCCACCATGCATAATCACTACTTTGCATCGCTTCCCAGTTATAGTGCGGATTGCCCCAGCGTTGTCCCGTTGTAGAAAAGTAATCTGGAGGTACACCGGTAACATGGAGCATATTTTCATCGCCATCCAACATAAACCAGTCAGGGTGAGCCCATACATCTGCACTGTCATAAGCAACAAAAATAGGTATATCTCCAAATAGTAAAATATTTTTTTCTATCGCATGTTGTTTAATCTCTAACCAACGTAATTGCAGCTGATATTGCTGCCACTTTAAATCTGTAATAGTCTCAGCATATTGAAGGCGCACCTGTTGCATTTTTTTAATATGACGAAATTTATATTCCTCCGGCCATTCATTCCAGCTAACATCATTAAAATAACGCCTCAACACCTTGAACAAAGCATAATCATCTAGCCAGAACTTCTGTTTCTGACAAAATGCAACAAAACCTTTATCCGCTGAATTTACAGGCAATAATCTAAATAATAAACTGGGGTTAATAGCAAAAGCAGAACTACATTGATAGGGGGATAATCCATTTTGTGGATCACCTAAAGGTAACACCTGCCATACACCAAAACCACTATCAGAAAGACACTGTAACCAGTGCTCCACATCATCATCAAGCAGCCCTGAAGGCAATGATGTCGGATGCAACAACACGCCAGCACGTCGTTTATAAAAATCTATTTCTGACATTAGTTATTTCTTAACATCGTACCAGCATTTTCTGTATTTCCATTAGTACCTATTGAAATCGGCTGTTTTAGATTATCTGGTGGTGACTGTTTTAATAAAATATAAAGGTTTTCAAGTTGCTCTCGAAACAAACTATCAAAATCACTTACGCTATTAGATGAATTAGTCTCACCAAACCACCAGAACCAGTCAGAACCTTCGCAAATTGCAAGTTGACGACTTGCTCGGTATTTTTCTTCATCATTTAATTCCGGGTTATCAATAAAACGATCAAAAACCTGCTTCACTGCCACCAGTCTTTCCCATGCCAAATTCTTATCTTTTTCACCAATCCAGGTTGAAAAAGAACCATACACCCAGCTTCCTGCACATAAATGATCTAGCTTATGAACTTTAGGCAATTCAGTTAATTCGGAAAATTTGGCTGTTTTAATGCGCGGGTGATTTGATAGTTGATCATACAGATGATCAAGAAAGTAATGACCATTATGAGGGTAATATTCCCAGGCATTTTCACCATCAAGAATAATCGATACCACATATTGATCTGCCTCTTCCCCAAGATAATTCGCAATATTGACCAGATGTTGCACCAGATCATCTGCTGCATCTACCGAATTAAGCTTGCTATACTCAAAACCAATAAGATCGGACAGACCATCATCTCGAAAAAAAAGTCTGCATGAACAATTTTTTAACTGATAAGAATAAAACTGTGCCCGTTCACTATAAATTTTTTCAGGGTCTTTATCACACAGATGCATACTATTCCGCCTGACACCCTCGCCAGATGCACTCCACTTAAAGTTAAATTCTTCTACTAACTCGATGGCATCCTCTGAAATTGCCCCTTCAGATAACCAGATACCTTCTGGGCGTAAATCAAAATAATGTTCGAAACAATCAATACCTTTTTGAATATGCCAACGTGAACGTTCAATACCTCCCGGATAATTATCACATACAGGAGCAGGTGCTTCAGGTTGAGCACATTGCATATTTTTAAAATCATTCAGTAATGGAATAATAGGATGAGCATAAGGCGTCATGGATAATTCAATCTGCCCTTTATGAGCAAGATTCCGATAACGGGGAATAATACCTGAAATACTGTCATGAATAAGTTGTAACAAATCACGGCAATTTTTCTGATTAAATAAAGACGCTTTTTTAATCAATTCAGTACATACACTGTCTTGCTTTAAAGAATGACCTAACCAGGCCAGGTGATACCATACCAGCAAATCCATAAAATACTGCGGTGTTAAATACTGCAAATCGACTGCATTCAACAGGCTGTTATCATCCGCTGAAAAAATTGCTTCAAATGGCTCAAGAAGACGCTTAAATGGGATATAAGGATTTATCATTTTTTCCGCATTTGCACGTCGACAATTACATAACAATTGATATCGCTGCTCAGTTGATTCAGGAATTTGTGTGACACCAGCTAATAAGTTTAACATTGGATCCTTCATTGACTGGGCGGACTCAAGCCAGCCTTTTAATTGCTGCTCATAATCATCGAGCTGCTCCAATAATATTGGTGCAAAATTAACCACCGATTTCATTTCAGGGTGGGCCTCTAAATGAGACGCCATATCGGTATAATCCTTTATGGCATGAAGATACACCCAGGGTAATTTATATTCACCATCTATACCCTGTTGATACCATGGCTGATGCATATGCCAGCAAAGTACAAAATTAATTTTTGAGGTTTTTTTCATACAATCAGATTAGATAATTTATCTTCATTTATAACATGTAATTTTTGATCCATCATCTCCGGGGTTACCAGTACCACACCATTTTCAGTAACATGAAAACGCTCTGCATCATTTTGTTGATTCTCACCAATAATCGTATTATCTGGAATAATACAGGCCTTATCTATGACCGCACGGGTAATTCGGCAGTTCTCACCGATATTCACCTTAGGCAATATCACACTGTCTTTTATCACTGTACCTCGTTCTATTTCTGTAGCAAAAAAAATAACGGAACGTTTAACCTTTGCGCCAGATAAAATGCAACCACCCGCCACCAGAGAGTCGACGGCTTCACCCCGAGCACCATCATCATCAAATACAAATTTGGCAGGTGGGTACTGTGTCTGATAAGTCCAGATTGGCCAGTCACGTGAATATAAATTCAATTCTGGTTCGACCGCACACAATTCCATATTAGCTTTCCAGTATGAATCAACTGTACCCACATCCCGCCAGTAAGCAGGCTGCCCTCGTTCATTCACAAAAGAATAAGCATGGGCAGAGCACTGGCTAAGACTCTGGGGAATAATATCTTTTCCAAAATCATGTGCTGATTCTGGATTTTCTGCATCGGCTATTAAACTTTCAAAAAGATATTTAGTTGAAAAGATATAAATGCCCGTTGATGCCAATGAACTATTTTCTTTGCCGGGTATGGCTTCTGGGTCTTCAGGTTTTTCTGTAAAACGGGTAATACACATATCTGCATCAACCGACATAACACCATACTCAGAGGCTTCATCCCTCGGCACTTCAATACAACCCACTGTCAAATCTGCACCTGAGCTTACGTGATCAATCAACATCCTTGAATAATCCATTGTGTAAATATGATCACCACCAAGCACCATGACATTATCGGGTGCATGACGTCGAATAATATCAATATTCTGATATAAAGCATCCGCTGTTCCTCTATACCAGTCATTGTCTATCCGTTGCTGTGCAGGAATGATTTCTACAAATTCACCTATCTCTGCTCGCATAAAACCCCATGCACGTTGCAAATGTCGAATCAGTGAATGTGATTTATACTGGATCAGTACACCAATTCGGCGTAAGCCTGAATTAACACAATTTGAAAGGGCAAAATCTATAATGCGATATTTTCCACCAAATGGAACAGCAGGTTTTGCACGCCATTTGGTCAGGCCTTTTAATCGTGAACCAGCCCCACCCGCCAGAACTAATACAAGTGTTTTACGAGTTAACTCAGAGGTGTTTTTAGAATCGGTATAATAACGATAGTTCTTTTCCTGCTTTATGTGGCTTATAGTCATTTCGTTTCATCCTGCAGTAATTTAACTGCTTCTGATAAGGCGCCGAAAACACCCACGCTTTCATTTTTAACTAAAAATACAGCTACCTGATCAACTACCTGCTGCATTCTTCCTTTGTTTAAATACGCCTGAATAAAGTCTTCCGACTGCATCCAGTTAATCATTTTTAACGCAATTCCCCCAGTGATATAAATTCCACCTTGAGGTTTAAAAATTAATGCCAGGTTACCAACATAGGCTGCATAAATTCGAATGAATAATCGCATCGCCTGTATAGCCACTTTATTTCCCTGACTAGCCTGTTGATTAATCCACTTCGCATCAACTGTAATTTCATCATCAGTACCTGTAGCTCCTGTTAAAAAAAATGCATAAAGATTAACCAGGCCTTTACCTGATAATATACGCTCATATGAAACATGAGAGTAACGTATCATAAGAAAATGCAACAAATCCATTTGTTGCTTATCTACAGGTGCAAAATCTATATGCCCGCCCTCGGTTGAATATGCAACAGACTTTTCCTTTTTATTTAACAGCCATGAAACACCTAAACCTGTTCCTGCACCAACAACTACACGTAACCCAACATTGTTTTCCTTTCCTTTATTAAGTACAGTTAATTCATCATCATCAAGTTCAAGCGTTCCCAATGCAGATGCCTGAAAATCATTCATAAAATACACCTGCTCAAAACCAAACATTTCGATCAGTATAGAACGGTCTATTTCCCAGGGTAAGTTAGTTAACTGAACAAGGTCACTATCAACTACCCCTGGTAATGCCAGTGACAAAACTGCTGGCAGTTTTCCCTGTAGACCAGTATCACGTATGAATGTATTGAGTAGGGATTCGAAATTTTCAAAATCCGTACTTTTATACTTTAATTCAAAAATAATATAATGTGGTTTATCTGTATTAGCCAGAACCATGTGTGATTTGGTACCACCAATGTCTGCGGCAATAATATTCACAATACAATAACAGTTAACCGCACAGATAAAACAGGTAACTGTTAATTAAAAACAAATGGATATCGACATTAATTTTATTAGTGCACATATAAAGGTCTTTTGATATATATCAATTATACAGGCAATACCATTTTCATCATAAATACAGAAAATAGAATTATAAATTTATTAAAAAGGCTGCCCGCATAAACATACGGACAGTCTTTTTCTAATGCGTTATGGTCATTGCTTTTAGCATAGGCATAGTTAGATCAAACGTTATGCTTTTTTTAGATTTACTTTTTTGAGAATGGGAAATAATATTACTAATTGATAACATAGCCAGTAGACAACCATCTTCATCAATAACTGGCAAACGACGTACCTTTTGTTTTTTCATAATAATAAGCACATTTTCTACATTATCCTGAGCATTACAGGCATAGATCTTACGCTTTCCATTAATGATAGATGCCGTTAACTCCCAGGGCGCTTTATGATTGATAGCACAACACATTGCTATATCTCGATCAGTCACCATTCCTACAGGCTTATTACTATTATCCACTACAGGTATTGCACCGCAGTTATTCTCCCACATCATTCTGGCAACTATATCCAGTGTAGTATTAGCAGAACAGCTATATATCTCAGAACTCATTATTTCATTCACTTCCATAACAACCCCTCCAACAATTGGTTAAAAACATAAAACGGCTTAAGTTAAAACTATCATATTTATAATGCACCAAAATAGAGCGACAATGTATCGTATTCGCAGAGTCTTTTATAGATCTCATTAGTCTGGCTGTCAAGATGAAAAATTCTGTAACTTCATCGGTTAAAAATAACATCTGTACCGTCTTGTTTTACATACAATTAATAATGATCAATAAAAATATATATCATTACACCAGGCTTGTTCGATTATCAAAAATGACTTAATAAAATAGAAAACTGCATTATTTTCACTTAATTTTAAAAATCATGACTTAAACACAGATATCCTTACTCCACATGAGCTGTACAAATAATACTTAATCACTTAATGTACTACTTTAACTATAGAAACGATTATGTATAAATGTACGTTTATAAAGTATCTCTGGAAGGATTCAGATACAAAAAGACTATATAGAACACTGGAAAAGAAAATCACCCTACCTTTCATTCCCGTTATTGGCATTGAAATTGGTGAAGGCGACTGGTTTTCAGGTAAAATTGAACGAATTGTCTGGGATAATATTGATAAAATATTCACCATTAAGGTAATTGATATTGTCCCTAAAGAAGGAATTTCATCTGAACTATTACTGGATATAGCAATAAAACAGGGTTGGGATACGCGTGAATAAATATTATAAATTAATAATATACAGAGATTGATATGAAAAAAATAAAAAATGAAAAAGAACTGTTAAAAAAAGCAATTATTGAAGGGGTGAAATACGGTGAAGCACGGGGTGTTGTTGAATTTGAAGCAACTGATTCTGCTAATGAAAAAATCGAATATATTTATAGACTACTTGTGCATGAC
>JADGFA010000016.1 GCA_016744065.1 Gammaproteobacteria bacterium | reverse complement strand
TTGCCACCGGTTAAGGTGCATTGCTCGGTACTGGCTGAGGATGCTATTAGCGCAGCCGTTGATGATTATCTGAGCAAGAAATAGATTTATTTGTTGTTTTATTAGTAGGCGAGATCACAGAAATGGCAGTATCAATAACAGAGCAGGGCGCAAAGCGTGTGAATGAATTCCTTGCAAATCGTGGCAGTGGAATGGGTGTTCGACTGGGTGTTAAAACAACCGGTTGTTCAGGCATGGCCTATGTTATTGAGTTTGTAGATGAGGTTAATGATGGCGAAGATGAGACCTTTGAAAGTAATGGTGTAGTGATTGTCGTGGATAAAAAAAGCCTGGTTTATATTGATGGTACAGAAATGGACTTTGTTAAAGAAGGTTTGAATGAAGGCTTTGCCTTTAATAACCCGAATGAAAAAGATGCCTGTGGTTGTGGCGAAAGTTTTACCGTTTAATATTTTTTTTATTCAATTTTAAATACACATGTCTAATTCTATCTTTAAGCAAAATTATTTTGAAATCTTTTCACAGCCAGTTTCAACTGAGCTGGATATTGATTTATTGAAAGAAAAAAATCGAGAACTTCAACAGCAGGTTCATCCTGATCGTTTTGCTAATAGTTCAGATGCTGAGAAGCGTCAGGCAATGCAGATAACTTCCTTAGTTAATGAAGCGTTTGAAACATTAAAAAATTCGCTTACCCGATTACAGTATATGCTCACGCTTAAAGGTGTGGATATGAATGGTGAAACGGATACAGCAATGGATGGTGTTTTTTTAATGGAACAAATGGAGTTACGTGAAGAAATTGCGAATGTAGATAGTCAGAAAAATTCACTGGATGTGTTAGATGAAATGGCGTTAGAGCTTAAAGCCAGGTCGGTTAATTTAGTGTCAGATTTTGAATCTGCATTTAATGATGATGCACTTGATAAAGGTCGAGATATCGTACGTAAACTACAATTTATAAATAAAGCCCAGATAGAAATTAATGATAAAATCGAACAAATAGAAGATGAGTTTATTTAATGGCTTTACTACAGATATCTGAGCCGGGTCAGTCAACTAAGCCCCATGAGCATAAGTTTGCCATTGGTATTGATTTAGGTACAACTAATTCACTGGTTGCATCTGTTCGAAGTGGCCAGCCTGATACTTTGCCGAATTCATCAGGTGAGCATTTGTTGCCTTCTGTTGTTCAATATACGCCTGATGCAATTGTTGTTGGAGCTGTAGCAAAAAAAAATCAGATAGAAGATCCACATAATACGATTTCATCTATTAAGCGTTTAATGGGACGTGGAGCAGATGATTTAATTTCTCAGTTTGAAAGTCTGAGTGAAGTGCTGCCTTTTGAATTTGCAGTAACTGATTCGGCTGTAGCAAAAATAAAAACAGTTGCGGGTGACAAAGCCGCGGTTGAAGTGTCTGCGGATATTTTAAAGGTATTAAAATTACGTGGTGAACAATCCTTAGGTGATAAGCTGGAAGGCGCGGTGATAACCGTACCGGCTTATTTTGATGATGCGCAGCGACAGGCTACAAAAGATGCGGCTACACTTGCGGGTCTTAATGTTCTGCGTTTATTGAATGAGCCAACGGCTGCGGCAGTGGCTTATGGTCTGGATACAGGTGCTGAAGGCATTGTTGCTGTATATGATCTGGGCGGTGGTACTTTTGATATTTCTATCATGCAGCTTAAAAAAGGTGTGTTTGAGGTTTTATCAACCGGAGGTGATAGTGCGCTGGGTGGAGATGATTTTGATCATGCAATAGCTGAATGGATATTAAAACAGGCGAATATTAATTCCAGAAATTTAACTGCCAGCTTATTGCGTTTAGTGTTAAGTGAGGCGTGTAAAGCGAAAGAAGCTTTAAGTAAATTGGAGCAGGTTGAAATTAACATTCAGTTTGCTAATGATAATAGCTGGACGGGTTTGTTAAGTCGTGATGAGTTAAGTTCGCTTATTGATCCATTGATTAAAAAATCATTGATGTCATGTCGTCGTGCTCTGCGCGATGCAGGTGTTGAAAAAAATCAGATTCTTGATGTGGTTATGGTGGGTGGTTCTACTCGTGCCTTGCGTGTGCGAGAGCAGGTCGGTCAATTTTTTGAAACTGATCCCAGGGTTGATATAGACCCAGATCGGGTTGTTGCTATTGGTGCTGCTATTCAGGCCAATGCTTTAGTAGGCAATGACTCGGATGGTAATTTACTGTTAATGGATGTATTGCCATTGTCACTGGGTATTGAAACCATGGGTGGACTTGCGGAAAAAATAATTTCACGTAATACCCCCATTCCAGTATCGCGGGCTCAGGAATTCACCACATATAAAGATGGTCAAACCGCTATGGCTGTTCATGTTGTGCAGGGAGAGCGTGAGCTTGTGGATGATTGTCGTTCATTAGCTAAATTTGAGTTACGAGGCTTTCCTTCGCATGTTGCAGGTGCAGCACGAATACGTGTTACTTTTCAGGTGGATGCAGATGGTTTATTAAGTGTGACTGCCAAAGAGGAGGTATCGGGTGTTGTTGCCAGTGTTGAAGTTAAGCCTTCGTATGGTTTGCAGGATTCAGAAATTGAAGAAATGTTAAAGGCTTCAATGGCGTTTGCCGGTGAAGATAAAGATGCACGCAGTCTTCGTGAACAACAGGTAGAGGCTGATCGAGTGCTTGAAGCTATTGATTCAGCCGTTGCAGATGATGGTGATGAAATGTTAAGTCAGGATGAACGAGAAACTATTCAGGCAGCCAGGTCTGAATTAATGATCGCCAGGCATAATGCGGTTGAAACCCAGCAGTTAAAAGAGGCGATGGCTAAACTTGAAAAAGCCAGTGCAGAGTATGTTGCACGCAGGATGAATGCCAGTGTGCAAAAATCGATGGCAGGGCATCAGGTCGAAGAGTTTAATAAATAAGCATTACATTGAAGAGAAAACGTTCATATTGTGAACTTATAAATTATTACGGTGTTTTTGATTTAAAGCTAAAAACATTAACTTCAGGTTCGGCCTGAGCATAAAAAATTATATACAGATTTTATATACTAAAGAGAGATTATAATGCCGCAGATTATTTTTCTGCCCCACGAAACACTCTGTCCTGAAGGCGCCGCGTTTGAGGCGAATCCGGGTGAAACAGTTTGTGACGCCGCTCTACGCAATGATATTGAAATAGAGCATGCCTGTGAAAAATCCTGTGCCTGTACTACCTGTCATGTTTATATTCGTGAAGGTATGGATTCACTTAATGAAAATACCGATGATGAGGATGATATGCTTGATAAGGCATGGGGGCTTGATCCCGATTCTCGGTTGAGTTGTCAAACTGTAATAGGGGATGTTGATCTGGTAGTCGAGTTACCGAAATACACCATTAATATGGTTTCCGAAAACCATTAAGTTATCTGGAGTAAACATGAGTTTAAAATGGATAGACACACTGGATATTGTATTAGACCTTGATGAGAAGCACCCGGATGTAGATCCACAGTATGTTCGCTTTACCGACCTGCATCAATGGGTCTGTGAGCTGGAAGGTTTTGATGATGACCCTGAAGGCTCCAGTGAAAAGATACTGGAAGCAATTCAAATGACCTGGATTGATGAGAAAGACTGATGAAGGAAGCCTTATAGCACTCCTTTGCTCAGAGATGTAATGACCCTGCTATGGTGGGGTAGACGGCTATCTTTTGGTGCTTTGCCTCCTTATTCGTGCGATCTAGAGCTGATCGAAGCCGTTCATAACTCCGCCAATTTGATCAGAATCACAATAGAGGCGGAGCTTTAAAAGTAAGATCCAGCCCCAGGCGCTATCATGCATATGTGCATATCACTTATTGTTTTCGTAATATCCTTCATATATCACAGAAAATACCACTAAAATCAGTATTTTATCCAGTTATTCGTTTATAATACTTCATCTATAATCATGTGGATATTAATTGCCCGAGAATTTTGTGAGCACACGAGTCAACTTCCCACAAATTGAGAAAACCAACCTGATGGGGTTAAACCGTCAGGATATGGCTGTTTTTTTTGCAGAATTAGGTGAAAAACCCTTCCGTGTCTCTCAGATAACCAAATGGATTCATCAGTTAAATATTTCTGATTTTGATCAGATGACCAATATTAGTAAAGCATTACGGGCACAATTAAAGGATAAAGCCTGTATAAAAGCGCTGGATGTCATTGAGGATCAGATCTCTAAAGATGGTACACGTAAATGGGTTATGGGTCTTGAAGACAATAATCGTATTGAGGTGGTATATATCCCTGAAGATGATCGTGGCACACTTTGTATATCATCACAGGTGGGTTGTGCACTTGACTGTAGTTTTTGTTCAACAGCCAGGCAGGGCTTTAGTCGAAATTTAACCGTTGCTGAAATTTTATCTCAGGTCTGGTTGGCAACACGTTTGCTGGATCAGGAAATAAAACCAGGACGTAAAATAACAAATGTAGTTTTAATGGGTATGGGTGAACCCTTACTTAATTTTGAAAATGTAATGAAAGCTATAGATGTTATGCTCGATGATTTTGCATATGGTCTGAGTAAGCGCAGAGTGACCGTCAGTACAGCAGGTGTTGTGCCTGCAATGGACAGGCTTTCAGAAAGACATGATGTGCAACTGGCTATCTCTTTACATGCAACCCGCGATGAATTAAGAGATGACCTTGTCCCTATTAATAAAAAATATAACTTAAAAGAATTAATAGCTGCCTGTCACCGATTTATGGCGACACGTTCACCTCGTTCAAGATTAACGATTGAGTATGTTATGTTAGCTGGTGTGAATGATGCAAAACAGGATGCCGAAGAGTTAGTAAAAATTCTTAATGGTATTTCAGTGTTAATTAATCTGATCCCTTTTAATCCTTTTTCTGAGTCAGGTTATAAAACCTCGTCAAATAATGCTGTTCATCGGTTTCAGGACGTTTTGATGAAAGCCGGCCTGATGACGGTAATTAGAAAAACACGGGGTGAAGATATCGATGCAGCCTGTGGTCAGTTAGTAGGTAAAGTGGCGGATAAAAGCCGACGAGAAAATAAATTTAAAGCACCTAGAATTGGAATGAATACATGATGCGAATAAAATTATGCCTGATAGTTATTTTTCTGAGTACTTTAATGGCCTGTGCCTCAACCCCAAAGGAGCTACAAAAAGAAAAAAAAGATAGAGAGGCAGCAAGAATAAATGTACAGCTTGCATCTGGTTATATGCGTAGAGGTGATTTAAAAGTTGCTCATGAAAAACTGAAAAAAGCCATTGAGTTTGATGATCAGTATGCACCGAGCTATACAACACTGGCGGTATTGATGACGATGATGGATCAGCCTGTTGAGGCGGAGAATTATTATCTAGAAGCATTAAGTGTTGATCCGAGAGACCCAGATTTGCATAATAACTATGGTACTTTTTTATGTAGCATAAAAAAATATGAAGAAGCTGTTGATGAGTTTGAAAAGACCTTACGCAATCAGTTTTATAAAACACCTTCTGTCGCCCATGCAAATATAGGCTACTGTTTGTTGCAGGGGAATAAACCGAATTTTGTAAAAGCAGAAAAGCATTTACGTATAGCCTTGAAGCAACAACCTAATATGCCATCTGCTATGTTAGCAATGGGTGACTTAGGTGTGATAACTAAAAAATATTTAATGGCCAGGGCGTATATGCAACGTTATCATTCGATAGCTTCTGCTTCTGCTCATAGTTTGTGGGTGCAAATTCAGGCTGAACATGCCCTGGGTGATAAAAAGTATTTTCTTAAAATATCTAAAAAATTACTTGGTAGTTTTCCTGAATCAAAAGAAGCTGATCAGCTAATGGAGTTATCTAATTTATGACAGATGAAACCATAATCCCAGGTAATGAAAGTGAAGTTAATGATTTGTTACAGAAGAAAGAATTTGGTGCTGTATTAAAAAAAGCACGAAAGAAAACTGATTTATCGGTATCTGATGTTGCCGAAAATTTGCTTATTTCTGTTGATATTATAAAAGCGTTAGAAGATTCACAGGCTGATGCTTTACCTGCATTAACGTTTACTCAGGGGTATATTCGTAGTTATGCGCGGTTACTGGGTGTTTCTGCGGATGAAATTATCAGTGATTATGTGAAAATGGCACCAGGTTCAAAGCAGGTATTAACGCCTCACTCTGTGTTACCTGTGCAAAAGTCCAGTAGTGATATATTCATGCGTTTGATTAGTTTAAGTTTTGTTATATGCGCTATTGTTATACTTGTTTTCTGGTTATATGAAACGGATTTTAAAATGGGGGCTGCCATAACAAAAAATATATCTGAGTTTAATGCTCCAGAAGTGAAGCAGCAGCAGGCTGAAGTGACGAATGAGGCATCTGTAGAAAGTCAGCTGCCAGGCTCGATTGAGCAGCCTGTTAAATTAGTTCAGGATGACGATGTGATAACGGCTGATAATCAGATTGAACCTGTAGCCACTCAAGTGGAGCAAGCGCCTGTAAAGGTAGAGCCGGTTCCTGTTGGTGATGAACTACCACATGTAGATGAGTTGCTTTTAAGTGCCCTGAGTGAATCATGGTGTGAAATACAGGATTCAACAGGTAAAAGAATTTTTTACCAATTATTAAACAGGGGGCAGGATATTAAATTATCAGGTGTTGCTCCATTTACAGTGTTTCTGGGAAATGCACCTGGTGTTCGTGTTGAAGTTAATAATACAATAGTTAATTTTGAGAGTTTAATTAATAAAACCAGTAATATTGCTAATATAAAAATCAGTAAAAATGCAGCAGTAGTTGGGTTATCAAATCGTTAAAAATAGTATGGCAAATAAAATAAAATCTGAAAAATTAAATAAGATTCAAAGTATTCGAGGTATGCATGACATACTTCCAGATCAGTCACCGCTTTGGCAATTTTTTGAAGCAACTGTAAAAAAATTATTACAGGGTTATGCTTATAATGAAATTCGTATGCCTGTGCTTGAATCAACCGATCTTTTCTGTCGCTCTATTGGTGAAGTTACAGATATTGTTGAAAAAGAAATGTACACTTTTGAGGATCGAAATGGTGATAGCCTTACTTTGCGGCCTGAGGGTACAGCAAGTTGTGTGCGTTCTGGTGTGCAACATGGCCTGTTTCATAATCAGCAACAAAGACTTTGGTATATGGGGCCGATGTTCAGGCATGAGCGCCCACAAAAAGGTCGTTATCGACAGTTTCATCAGGTCGGTATAGAAACATTTGGTATTGCCAGTGCGGATATTGATGCCGAGCTTATACTGATGTCTGCACGTTTATGGAAGTTGCTCGGGCTGAAGGATATTCGGCTTGAGTTAAATACCCTGGGAACAGCAGAGTCGCGAAATGCCTATCGGCAGGTACTGGTTGATTACTTGAATCAACATAAAGATATTTTAGATGAAGACTCATTACGTCGTCTTGAGTCTAATCCACTGCGTGTTCTGGACAGTAAAAACCCAAAAATGCAATCCATGATTGAAGCTGCTCCAAGTTTGCTGGATTATCTGGATGAAGAGTCAAAAACGCATTTTGAGCAGCTTAAAGCAATACTGGACAAAGCAGGGATTGAGTACAATATAAATACCCGTCTTGTCAGGGGGCTTGATTATTATTGTAAAACAGTATTTGAGTGGGTTACAGATGCCTTAGGTGCTCAGGGTACAATTTGTGCTGGAGGGCGTTATGATACTTTGGTGCAACAGCTCGGTGGTCGTGCAACACCTGCCGCAGGGTTTGCAATGGGCGTTGAGCGTATATTATCATTGCTTGAAGATGCGGGTATGCAGGTGGATAATACACCAGATGTTTTTATTGTGCTGCAGGGTGATCAGGCGCAACTTCAGGGATTGTCAATTGTCGAATCGTTACGTGACCAGTTACCAGATGTTCGTATTCAGGCTAATTGTGGTGGTGGGTCATTTAAGAACCAGATTAAGAAGGCAGATAAGTCAGGTGCCAGTATTGCGCTTATATTAGGTGATGAGGAGCTACAGAATAAATCAATCACTATTAAGTTGTTACGTGAGAAAGCGGAACAGAAAGTAGTTGCTCAGTCTGAGCTGGCAACAACAATAAACACACTTTTATAATATTTTTTTGACATGATTTTAAATCGGGATAATTATGGATTACGAAACTGAAGAACAGCAACTTGAAGCTATTAAAAGATGGTGGAAAGAAAATTCAAATATGGTTATTACCGGGATTGCTATAGGTGTAGCATCGATATTTGGCTGGCAGTATTATCAGGTTGAACAGGCAAAGCATACAGAGCAGGCCAGTATACTTTATGAGCAGGTTCTGGTTAATTCTGCAGATACATTAAAAATAAATGATCAAATGGCAAGTGTAAACCAGTTGGAAGCCGAATTTAAAGATACGCCTTATGCCAGTTTATCTGCACTGATTATTGCCAAGCAACAGATAACAGCCGGTGAGATTGATAAAGCGCAGCAGCAATATCGTTGGGTTATTGAAAATGCTAATCAGAGTGAGTTAAAGTATTTAGCTAAAATTAGACTGTCTCGTTTATTACTTACAAATAAACAACAGGATCAGGCTTTAAGCCTATTAAATGAAACCTACCCTGAAAGTTTTAATGGTATGGTTTTAGAGCTTAAAGGCGATGTATTTTCAATACAGGGCAATAAAATTGAGGCCCGAAAAGCTTATCTTGAAGCGATCTCTTTATCAAAATCTTCAAGTCGCTGGTTACAGCTTAAAATTGATGATATAGGTAATATTTCTGCCGACTCAAACCTGGAAACAGGCTCTGAACCATCCGCATGATTCGTTTTATTATAGTTTTTCTGGGTATTGTTTTTATTGCCGCCTGTGGCGATTCTGATAATTCTGAGCCGCCTGCAGAACTTATTGAGTTTGAGCAAACACTCGATGTTAAAAAACTCTGGAGTGTTGATGCAGGTGGTGGTGTAGGCCAGTTATTTGTGAAATTATATCCATTGATAGTGGATAATAAAATAGTGATAACAGATCGTTATGGTTATGTTTCAGCCTATGACCTGAAAACAGGTGAAAAGCTTTGGGATACGGAGCTTGATCTGACTATCAGTGGTGGTGTGGGTGGTGATAGTGATCATCTTGTGATTACAACGCGTAATGGTCATGTCGTTTTACTTGATTCAATGGGTAAATTAATCTGGAAAGTGGATGCTTCATCTGAAGTATTAATGCCAGCACAGATTGCTGGCAATTTAATTATCATTCGTTCTGTTGATGGTCGAATTTCTGCATTGAGTCTGGCTGATGGTAGTGAGCAATGGACCTACAAACGTGATGTACCCGCATTAAGTTTACGTGGTAATAGTGTACCTGTTCTTAAGCAGGGTTATATTTTCAATGGGCTTGATAATGGCCGTCTGGTTACACTGGACTTACTTGATGGTCATACTGTTTTTGATATAGCGGTTGCATCACCAAGTGGCCGATCTGAATTAGAGCGCCTGGTTGATATTGATGGCCATGCAGAAATTATAAAAGATACCCTGTATATGAGTAGTTATCAGGGGCGTATTGTCTCTATTGATATCAGGAGAGGGCAACTAATCTGGAGCCGTAAACTATCGACATATAGTGGTGTTAGTTATTCAGGTTCAGGTTTGTTTATCAGTGATGATAAAGACTCTGTCTGGGCGCTTGACTCATCTAATGGTGCGACCCTGTGGAAGCAGGAAAAACTTAAGGCGCGCCAGATTACACGCCCTGTGAGTATTAAAAAATCACTTGTTGTTGCTGATTATGAGGCTTATCTGCATTTTTTATCACCATTTGACGGGCATTTTCAGGCAAGAATTGAGACGGATGGCTCGGGTGTTATTGTTCCGCCAGTTGAGCATAATGGACGCTTGTATGTCATTACGCGAAACGGTCAATTATCGGCTTTTGAGCTTGAATCAAAAAACTGACAGAAAGTTTTCATCTATAATGAACAAAAAAGTAATACCATAGAAAAGCTAAATACTGGCTGTATTTATATTTTTTGCTTATAATCCTAAAAAATTTAAAATGAATCCAGTCGTTTTTAGCTTATAACTGATTTATTTTGCTGGATTGATAATAATTAGAAAAGGATAAATATGAGTACAAATAAAATCAGTGTCACTGAAATTATATTATGGTTGTTTGTTTTAATGTTAATCATAATCTCTCTCACCCCCCTTGCTCTTGGCTTTAAAATAAAATCAGATTATGCGTTATTGGTCAGTGATCTTTCTGATGTATCAGAACTTGATTTTAAAATAATCCAGTATGAACAGGGGCTTTTTTCATCGGATGCAATATTGGCTGTAACAGTGCCAAATATGCCAGAGCAGATTCAGTTTAAAGAAGAAATTATTCACGGTCCTGTTTATCTGGGTTTATTGAGTCAGGGCAAGTCTCCTTTAGTTGTGGCTGTGATTAAAGGCCAGCTTGATATATCACCATCTCAAAAAGAGTTAATAGAGAAAATTTTCTCTAATAATAATCCGCTTGTATATCAAACGGTAATTGATTTTTCTGGTGAGCTGGATGCCCAATTTTATATCCCTGCTGTTGATACTCATTTTGAAGATGAGTTTGGCACAGTGCAAATTCAATCGGCCGGGCTTATTATGAATGAGCACTTTTCTTCGCTTTCAGGAGAAATGAAAGGCGATATTCAGTTATCTGCATTTAAAGTTAAGTCTCAGTTACTGTCTGCGAATGCTGAGTCTATAACGATGAGTTTTTCTGGTGCAATGGGTGGTAATGGTATTATGATCGGTGACTCTATAGTTTCTATGGGGTTACTTGATATTGATTCTGGTGATGATCAGTTTGCCGTTCGAGACCTGGTTATTCGTTCTGTTTCAACTGAAAATGCGGGTTTAATTAATTCAAATAGTCGAATAGAGGCACGTGAGTTTCTAGCTTCAAATCAAAAATTTGGGCCTATGGTACTGAATATTAGTGTGAACGGTATAAATGCAGAAAGCTTAAATAAGTTACAGGATATTCAGGTAGAGTTAGACGAAAAACTACAGCAAGGGTTACCGCCTGAACAGGCAAATGCCATGATGACAAGTCAAATTATGGGTATAGTTCCTGATTTAATTAAACAGGCTGAAGTGAAAATTAACCCATTAAGTATTGATAGTGAGTTAGGAAAGCTGGAAGCAGACCTGGACCTTACTTTAGAGGGAATTGATTCTGATACACCGGCTGATCCTATGTTTTTACTGGGCGCAATTAATCTGGATTTAAATTTTTCTATAGATGAGTCTTTATTAAAGCAGCTTATCAACTGGGAACTTGAAAATCATCAGCAATCAGATTCATATCAGGGATCTGATATAAGCAAAAAGACTGAAGCGGCGATTCCTCTTGACCAGAAAGTCTCTGAAAACATACAGGGTATGCTGGATGAAAACTGGATGATAATGAATGAAGGTGTTTATCTGAGCAAAATAAGCATGCATCAGGGCGAGTTAACAATTAATGATAAATCAGTTGATCCTATGGAGCAGATAATGTCCTCAATGGGCGGTGAAGGTGCTGTTCAGTAACCGGCCCTTTTTCTTGCAGTCTGCTTTTTAGGCTGTAAGCAATAAGAGTCGATTTATTTGCCTGATATGTGTTTTTATCCGTAAGTTAAATTGAATGAGCCTTTGCTTCAGGCTGGTAGTTGTCTAGCCTATAAACAGATGAATTAACCATTAAAATACGTTAAAATGTAACAACAAAGGGCCACTAATGGCCCTTTGTTGTTTTTTGTTATCCCCTGGAAAATTTATGCAACCTGTTATCGCTCTCGTTGGACGCCCCAATGTTGGAAAATCCACTCTTTTTAATGCTCTGACAAAAAGCCGTGATGCACTGGTTGCTGATTACCCGGGTTTAACCCGTGATCGTAAATATGGTCATGGGCAGTTTAATGAAAAAAGCTATATTCTTATTGATACAGGTGGTTTAAGCGGTGAGTCAGAAGAGCTTGATGAGCATATGGCTCGCCAGACATTGCTGGCGATAGATGAAGCCAATATTGTTTTATTAATGGTTGATGGTCGCTCGGGTATAACAGCGGCAGATGAAGGTATTGCCAGACAAATTCGTCGTCTGGGTAAAAATGTACAGCTTGTAATAAATAAAACAGATGGTATTGATATTGATACTGCACAACATGATTTTGCCAGTTTAGGTTTTTCAGATTCTTATCCTATTGCTGCTGCCCATAGGAAAGGTGTTGTTCAGTTAATCGAAAAGTTACTGGTAGAGTGGCCTGACTGGGAAGACGACCTTGATAATAAATATAAGGGCATACGCGTTGCAATTGCGGGTAAGCCTAATGTGGGAAAATCGACCCTGATTAATAGAATGTTGGGTGAAGAGCGTGTAGTTGTAATGGATATGCCCGGAACTACGCGGGATAGTATTTATATACCTTTTGAGCATGATGGTAAGGAATATACACTTATAGATACAGCAGGAGTAAGGCGCCAGAAAAAGGTTAAAGAGACGGTCGAAAAATTTAGTGTTATTAAAACATTACAGGCTATCGATCAATCGAATGTCACCATGATTATGATTGATGCCAGGGAAGGCATTAGTGATCAGGATCTCCATCTGTTGGGTTATGCCATCGATTCCGGTAGAGCGCTTCTTATTGTGGTTAATAAGTGGGATGGGATGGATGAGTATAAAAAAGAAAGGATTAAAGAGGAGTTGGAGCGTCGTCTGAGTTTTGTGCAATTCGCAGATATTTATTTTATCTCGGCTTTACATGGCTCAAATGTAGGGTTGCTTTACCGTGCAATAAACAAAGCGTATGCTTCCGCTTTTAAAAATATGCCAACTTCTGAGTTAACCCGCATTCTGGATAATGCGGTACAGGCGCATCAGCCGCCGACTATTAGAGGGCGCAGGATAAAGCTGCGTTATGCACATCAGGGCGGTAAAAATCCACCCATTGTTGTGATTCATGGTAATCAGACAGACCTGTTACCCCGATCATATATACGCTACTTGATGAATCATTTTATAGATGCATTAAAATTAACGGGGACACCAATGAAAATGGAGCTTAAAACCAGTGATAACCCGTATACAAAGCGCTCAAACCCACGGGCTCCCGCTAAAAAACCAGGGAAAACACCGTTTAAAAAAGTGATTAAGAAAAAAAATAAAGTTAAAACAAGGGAGCATGCACGTCATAAATAGTTATATATAGTGGTGCTAAACTCAATGAAAACAGAGGCTTGAAAGTGATTTATATATTTTGTTTTCAATTTAACGCTTTGTGTTTTGATTTTATTTGAATATATATTAATTAATACTTATTTGACCTATTGAATATAATTCTCTATATTCGGATTAATTCTAGTAATTTCAGATGTATACAGTACTTTTTTAAATATTACTTTATTATTAAATATAACTATAACGAGGCTACAGAATGAAAAGAGCAATAGTTCCAGTTGCCCTTGCGGCGGCTATAGGCTTTTCACAACAGGCTAATGCCCTTGAATGGGATGGATTTTTTACAGCGGGTTTTTCATTGCATGATCAGGAAGATGCGATATACCTAGATACAATTACAGATGATGTACGTTTTGATAACGATTCAAAATTTGGTTTACAGGTCACGGCAGATGTTGCTGAAAATATGCAGGTTGTGGCACAGATATTAGCAGCCGGTTCAGATGAAAATTTTGATCTGGATGTTGAATGGGCATATATAGACTGGGTTGTAAATGATACCCTGAGTCTTCGAGGAGGTAAGGTTAAAGAGCCGGTATTTCTGATTTCAGATTATATTGAAGTGGGTTATGCCTACCCCTGGATTCGACCACCTCAGGAGGTTTATCGTAATAACCCAATTAATACGATAAATGGTTTTGAAGCATTAATTCAGATGGATATCGGTGGTATGGGGTTAACCGTTCAGCCTTATCTGGGCTCGAATAATGAGGCCGTGCCAAATAACCCTGGATTGACTTTTGATGCATCAAACTTTTATGGTGCTGCAGTTCAGTTAGCGTCAAGAAGTTTTACCGTGCAGGTTAGTTTATTAACAACAGATGTATCCGTTAGTGGTGGGATTACTTCTGAGGGAACAGCTGAACTGATGAGCTTTGGTTTATCAACAGATATAAATAATTTTGTTGGTTATGCAGAGTTTGTTACCCGGGATATTGAGTCCGATGTTGCCGTACCAGGTGCGACAACACCTGCTATGGATCAGCTTTTTGCAGATCAGGATGCCTGGTATGTAACGGTTGGTTATCGTATGGGTAAGTTTATGCCGCATTTAACCATTGCTAATTCTGAAGCTGAACCGGTTACAGGTGGAAGTTCGGGTACAACACAGGATTCAATTACTTTAGGTCTCAGGTACGAAATTAATGATAGTGCGGCATTTAAATTTGAGGTTCAGACAATAGAGCCAGACTTATCTGCAAATAGTAACGGTTTGTTTGTTGACTCTGCCCAGGGCTCTGTTGGTACTGGCTTACCTGCTGATTTTAGTAATGGTGATAGTGCGACATTAATCAGTGCTGCTATTGATGTTATTTTTTAAAAGATATCATTCATAATAATAAAAATATGAAATACAGTTAAGTGACGCTTCCTATAAATCTTTATAGGAAGTTTTTATAAAAAGGATTCTAAACAGTTTGTGGATAATGTGATATATGCGAAATATATTAGTCTTTATTTTTAAAATTAGCCTAATGCTAGGTTTGTTAGTGCCGGTGAATTCATCAGCGGTTCCCGTTTATTTATTCGATTTATCTGCTGGTGTTTTTCGATTTCAGATAAAACTGGCTGAACAGGGTAATCCTGAAGCACAGTATAAAGTGGGTGAAATGTATGAAACAGGCACGGGTGTTAATAAAGATTTACAGGTAGCTCAGGTCTGGTTTGAGAAAGCGGCTAAACAGGGGCATAAAAAGGCCGGTTATAAATTGCTTTATCTTGAGATTCAATCCAATGGTTTAAATGATTTTACTAAATCTCAGCTGGGTGTGCTTCGACAGGAATCGGCATCTGGAAACCCTAATGCACAGTATTTTCTTGGGAAAATGTATGCTGCTGGTGTCGGTGTTCCCAAAAGCCTGAATAATGCATTGACCTGGTTAAATAAAGCAACATTTAACGGCGTATCTGAAGCAGAGCATGATGCTATTGCTGTAGAAGAAGAATTAGCTCGTATTAGAGAGAAAAAAGCTAAAAAACAAGCTGCTACTGCACTTGAAGTTTCCAGGCAGCGTAAAGCAGAAGAAAAGCGCCTTAAAGCGGTTAAACGCAAAGAGGCTGAGAAGAAGCGTAAAATTGCAGCTGCTAGATATAAGTCAGATAAAAATGCTGAAACAAAAAAGGCTTTAGAGCAACGTAGGCGTATTGAAAAAGATCGTAAAGTTGTTGCAGATGAAAGAGTTAAGTTAAGAAAAGAGCGGCAGCAGGCTGCTGAAGCTGAAAGAGAGCGTAAGGCTAAAGAAGCAAAGGCGGCAGAAATAGCTCATAAGGCTAAAAATGATAAAGCAGTAAAAGAAAAAGCATCATTTGAGTCAGACCCATGTAAGGGGCGGTCTGCACGATTTCTCTCAACCTGTAGATAAGCATTGTTACAATTGAAATAAAAAAGGGTATCTTTTGATGCCCTTTTTTATTTATCCGGATTGTTTAGGACTTCTCAAAACAATGAATTACCTGTTGTAAAAATATGTAGCGGTGGCACACTATGATGGAGTGTTCGGTTTAAGTTTCGAGTCGTTTCCTGTTTTTATTCAAAGTGATAACCTGTAATATAATATATGTCAAAACAAAAGCCAAAAACTAATAAAAAAACGAGTAGAAAGAAAAAATCAAAAAAAACAATAAAAAAAATTAGTATTAAAAAAGTTTTGTTCAGTCGCTATTTTTTTATCGGGCTTATTGTTGTTATATTATTATTCGTCGCCTATCTGGCTTATTTGAATTTCAAGATAACAGATAAAATGTCGGGCCGTATCTGGTCGCTACCATCACATGTGTTTGCAAGGCCATTAGAGTTATATCAGGGTAAAGTTTTAACCATTGAACAGCTCAAGTCAGAGTTGAGGCAAACAGGATATACCCAGGTTATTAATCGACCAACTAAGCCGGGTCAGTATCGTGTTTTAAATAATAGTCATTTTGAATTAATTAGTCGTGATTTTACCTATTGGGATGGTGTACAAAAATCCCAGGGAATTAGATTAAGTATTTATAATAACCAGATTGGTGTTCTACATAAATTATATTCAGATGAAACATTGGCTCTTTTTCGGATGGAACCGGTTAAAATTGCGGGTATATATCCATCGACAAAACAGGAGCGAGAGCTGATTAGACTGGATGAAGTGCCAGATAATCTGGTGCTTGCATTGCTTGCTGTAGAAGACAGACGATTCTATCAGCACTGGGGTGTAGATCCACGCTCAATATTGCGTGCAATGATTGCTAATATTATGGCAGGGGAAACAGTACAGGGTGGCAGTACTTTAACTCAACAGTTAGTTAAGAATTTATTTCTTTCACCTGAACGAACATTGACACGGAAAATTAACGAAGCATTAATGGCTTTATTATTAGAAATTAATTATGACAAATCAGTTATTCTTGAAACCTATATAAATGAAGTTTATCTGGGGCAGAATGGTGGGCAACAGATTCATGGTTTTGAACTGGCGAGTCAGTATTATTTTGCTACTTCACTTAGAAAACTGAGACGTGATCAAATTGCAATGTTGGTTGGGCTGGTTAAAGGGCCATCCTGGTATGAACCCAGGCGACATGAGGCAAGAGCAAAGAACAGGCGTAACCAGGTTTTGAAATTAATGTATGAGCAGGGTGCTTTAAATCAGGTTCAGTTAAATAAATATAAAGCTTTAAATTTAGATCTGGCTAATAAGCCACGCTTTTCAGCTAATCGATTTCCAGCTTTAATTGATCTTGTAAAACGTCAGTTAAAGCAAGATTATGACGATAGTGATTTAAAGTCTTCAGGTCTGAATATATTTACCAGTATTGATCCGTTAATACAGGTCCAGGCAGAGGCGAGTGTTAAGCGTGTTATTGCTCAGTTAGAAAAGACAAATGTATCCGTTGAAAACTTGCAGGCTTCGTTGATTGTGGCATCAAGTCAACAGGGTGAAATTCAGGCAATGGTCTCAGACAGGAAACCTGAATTTTCTGGCTTTAATCGTTCACTTGATGCAGTACGTCAGATTGGTTCATTGATTAAACCGGCAATTTATTTAACTGCATTGCAGCAACCTGAGAAATATACTCTGGCGAGTCTGTTAGATGATAGTCCATTGCATATTAAAACATCAAAAGAGCAGATCTGGTCACCGCAGAATTATGATAAAAAGTTTACAGGTAATATCTTGCTTGCTGATGCATTAAAAAAGTCGCGTAATGTACCTACGGTACGTTTAGGGCTTGATATAGGCTTGTCTGATATATCGGATACATTGCATCATTTAGGTGTTAAAAGAGACGTTCCTGCTTATCCCTCTATGACACTGGGGGCATTCAGCCTGTCTCCTTTTGATGTTGCTAATATGTATCAGACATTTGCTGCCGGCGGCTTTAATGTTCCTTTGAAAGTTATTCGTGAAGTTTTGAATAAAGACGGGCTTCCTCTTAAGCGTTATCCGTTAAAATCAGATAAAGCGATAGATGAGAAGGCGATTTATCTTGTTAATCATGTTTTGCATAAGGTGACTCAGACCGGTACGGCAAAATCACTGGTAAATGCATTTCCGCAGGCTGTAGCGGGAAAAACGGGTACAACAGATGACTTGCGTGATAGCTGGTTCGCAGGGTTTTCAGATGATCAGTTAGCTGTTGTATGGATTGGTCGGGATGATAATGGCAGCACGGGTTTAACGGGTTCATCAGGTGCCTTAAGATTGTGGACTGACTTATTCAAACACTTAGATCGTCGTGGTTTATCTATGATTCAGCCAGAGGGAATAAATAACCAGTGGATTGATGAAGTAAGTGGTGGTTTATCTAATAAAAATTGTCTGGGTGCGGTAGAATTACCTTTTATTCAGGGGTCTGAGCCCACAGAGAAAGCCGCATGCAAATCAGCAGGATTCATCGAACAAATCAAAAGTTTCTTCAATTAAATACACTATTACTGTTTTCGTTATTACAGATATCATTATTATGTTTATCTGGCTGTGCGCCAGTGTCAATAGTTGAGAAACCAGTTAATGGCATTCTGCCAGTATCTGATAGCGCTAATTTACCGGATGTGATTAAACTGTTACTGGCTCAATCTAATGCACAGTATTTAAAAAATAATTTATCGGGTGCAATTGTTACACTTGAAAGAGCAATACGTATTAACCCTCGGTATGCGGAGGTCTGGTCAAGTATGGCGCAGGTCTATTTAAAGCAGGGGCATCTTGAGCAGGCAAAACAACATGCCAAAAGATCTAACAGTATGGTCAGGGATAATCTCCAGTTAAAAACGTTTAATGACAAAATAATTAATTCTGATTTATCTATTTCCCCGCATTCACAGGAGCTGATTGGTGAGTAAATCAGCTGAGCTGTTGAGTGATCATGGTGCATTTTCTGAATTACTTGATGGCTTTACGGCGCGTTCCGGGCAACAGGCATTAAGTTCTGCAATTGAAAAGGTGATTGAAAACAGGAAAGTGCTTATAGCGGAAGCGGGAACGGGTATTGGAAAGACATTTGCTTATCTTGTACCTGCTATTATATCCAGTCGTAAAGTTATTATTTCTACTGGTACCCGCCATTTGCAGGATCAGTTATTTCATACCGATATTCCTCTGGTAAAAAAAGCCCTGAACATTGATTTACCCTGTTCATTATTAAAGGGGCGGGCTAATTATTTATGTAAATATCGTCTTGATATTGCACATCAACAGGCATTTTTAAGCCGAGAAACTCAGGATCATTTAACTAGAATCAGGCAATG
The DNA here is from genome assembly GCA_016744065.1 of Gammaproteobacteria bacterium. GTDB lineage: Bacteria > Pseudomonadota > Gammaproteobacteria > SZUA-229 > SZUA-229 > SZUA-229. The sequence continues at coordinate 58,848 of JADGFA010000016.1, read as the reverse complement.
GTCTAAATCAACACATTGTGGTGATTTAGCAGAAATGTCAGAAATTTCAGAAGATGCCAGAGTGTGGCCAATTGTCACCTCAACCTCTGATAACTGTTTAGGAAGTGAGTGTACTGACTGGTCCGACTGTTTTGTGGTTAAGGCGCGAAAGGATGCGCAGGAAGCCGATGTGGTTGTGGTTAATCACCACCTTTTACTTGCCGATATGGCGATAAAAGAAGAAGGTTTTGGAGAACTATTACCGGCTGCTGAAACGTTTATTATTGATGAAGCACATCAGTTGCCAGAAGTGGCTGCACGTTTTTTTGGTAAAGGCTCGAGCAGCCGACAGGTCAATAACTTGATTAGTGACTGTATTGCGGAACAATTAAAAGATGCACCAGAAGTTGCAGAAATACGTGATGCATGTGATGAGTTAAAAACAGATATGGCGCAGTTTCGCCTGGCCCTGGGGACGGATAATCAGCGAGATAGCTGGGCAAAAATAAGATACAAGCCAGCATTACAAAAAGCAAAAGAAAAGTTATTAAATGATTTTCAAAATTTAACTGATATTTTACAGGATGTGGCGGATAGGGGAAAAGGACTAGAGCAGTGTGCTGTTCGCTGTCTGGAAATATTCCAGGGGTTTAGTTCTTATGGTGAAGAGCCAGACAATGAAGTTACTTCAATCTTCTGGTATGAAACCTATAGTAAGGGTTTTGTTTTACATTCAACTCCTATTGATATTGCCGCATTGTTTAAACAGCAAAGAAATGCCCTGCCAGGCAGTTGGGTCTTTACCTCTGCAACACTGGAGGTTGGCCACGATTTTGATCACTTTGCCCAGCGCTTAGGCCTTGATTCTTATGAAAAGGGTAACTGGAATAGTCCATTTGATTACCAGCAGCAATCTTTATTGTTTTTACCTGATACCTTACCTGAACCTGCAAGTTTTGATTATACCGAAAAATTAATTCAGCAGGCAATTCCTGTGTTGCAGGCGAGTAAGGGCAGAGCTTTTTTATTGTTTACCAGTTACCGAGCACTTAATGATGCGGCAAAATTATTACAACGAAAAGTTGAATACCCGATTTTAATTCAGGGCAGTTTACCTAAACATCAATTACTGGAAAAATTTCGTGAACTGGGGAATGCTATTTTACTGGGGACGAGTAGTTTTTGGGAGGGTGTTGATGTGAGAGGGGAAGCACTATCCTGCGTTATAATTGACAAGCTGCCTTTTGCATCCCCTGGTGACCCGGTAATGCAGGCACGACTAGAGGGTATTCGTAAACAGGGCGGTAATCCATTTATGGACTATCAGTTACCACAGGCAGTCATTTCCCTGAAGCAGGGCGCAGGTCGATTAATTAGAGATATGAAAGACTATGGTGTTCTTATGATCGGTGATAACCGCCTTAAAACCAAACCTTATGGAAAAGTGTTTATAGAGAGCTTGCCTGATATGCCACAGAGTAAACGTTTAGAAGATGTTCAGGCATTTTATCAGTCATGGGAATAAATAGCGTAGTGATGAAAGATATTAAATTATGAAAATTCTGGCAATTGATACTGCAACAGAAGCCTGTTCAGCAGCGCTTTATATTGATGGTGTTATTACTGAACAATATCAGTTAGCACCGAGGGAACACACTAAGCTTATTCTTAAAATGATTGAGGCATTACTCGATCAGTCAGATATCGAGTTATTAGCCCTGGATGCGCTGGCTTTTGGCTGTGGCCCCGGCTCATTTACAGGCGTTCGTATTGCAACAGGTGTAATACAGGGATTAGCCTTTGCCAGTGATCTACCCGTTTTACCTGTTTCAACATTGGCAGCGATAGCGCAGCAGGCTTATGATGATCATCAACATCAATATGTGCTTTCAGCAATAGATGCACGTATGGAAGAGATGTACTGGGCCTGTTATCACCTGGGTGATAATGGCTTAATGAAATTAGCCGGTGAAGAAAAAGTATCTTCTGCGCAAAAGGTAAAATTAGCCGTTGATTTGTCGACGAGTTGGAGTGGAGCGGGTAGTGCCTGGGAGAGTTATTCCGAACAGTTAAATGCCGTTCTGGGTATACAGGTTAAAGCGATCTACCCAGATTACCTTCCCCATGCTTCAAGTATCGTGAAACTTGCTGTGGATGATTTTCAACAGGGCAAGGCTGTAGAGGCCTCACAGGCTTTGCCCATTTATTTGCGAAATGATGTTGCTAAGAAAAAAGCCAGTCAATAAGGTCATAGCAGACCATCCCTCTATAGATGAAAAAGCGAATATAAGGTAATATAACGTGCTTTATATGTGCAAAAAATAAATTCGATTTATGTTAGAAATTAACCCGATTCAAAACCTGATCACTGACCTTTCAACTCGTAGAGATGAGCTTAGGGGGTATCTTTGACTTTGATACTCGCAAAGAAGAACTAGATGAAGTTAATCGTGAGTTAGAGCAGCCTGATGTATGGAATGATCAGGAACGAGCTCAGCAACTTGGTAAAGAAAGGTCCAGGCTTGAAGCGATAGTGTTGACCATTGTTAATCTGGATAATGGCCTGCTCGATGCGGCGGAACTGCTCGAAATGTCTGTTGAAGAAAATGATGAGGCAGGTGTTGCATCTATAGTCGATGATCTGGCTTTAATGGAAAAACAGATTGAAGAGCTCGAATTTCGTCGAATGTTTTCTGGTGAAATGGATGCGAATAATGCGTTTTTAGATATACAGTCTGGCTCTGGTGGTACTGAGGCTCAGGACTGGGCCGAAATGATCTTACGTATGTACCTGCGTTGGGGTGAAGCCCATGGATTTAAAACCGAATTAATTGAAGTGACTGCAGGTGATGTTGCTGGAATAAAAGGTGCCACTATCAGTTTTCAGGGTGAGTATGCTTACGGCTGGTTACGTACTGAAACTGGCGTGCATCGTCTGGTTAGAAAATCGCCATTTGATTCGGGTAGTCGCCGACATACCTCTTTTGCTGCGGTATTTGTCTCACCTGAAGTTGATGACAATATAGAAATCGATATTAATCCGGCGGATTTACGTATCGATGTTTATCGTGCCTCGGGCGCTGGTGGACAACATATTAATAAAACCGAATCGGCAGTTCGTATTACACATATGCCAACTAATGTTGTTGTACAGTGTCAGAATGATCGCTCACAACATAAAAATAAAGCCAGTGCGATGAAACAGCTTAAAGCGAAACTGTATGAACTAGAGCTGCAAAAACGCAGTGGTGATCAACAGGTAATAGAAGACAATAAATCAGATATTGGCTGGGGAAGTCAGATACGCTCTTATGTGCTCGACTCTTCCAGGATAAAAGATTTACGTACTAATGTAGAAACAGGCAATACTCAGGCCGTATTAGATGGTGGTATTGATATGTTTATCGAGGCGAGTTTAAAAGCTGGTTTTTGAAATCTGTAGCAATGATTTTCAGATAACGATAAATCTAAAGACGTAAAAGTAAATAACTTAAATTAAGAAATTAAAACCCATGAGCGAAGAAAATAACAAAGAAGTAACTGAGCAGGACGAAAATAAACTCATAGCACAACGCCGTGAAAAATTGATTTCAATGCGTGAGCAGGGGAATGCTTTTCCTAATGATTTTCGTCGTGATAATCTGGCGGCTGAATTACATGCGGAATACGACGATAAAACCAAGGAAGAACTTGAAGCGCTTTGTGTCAGTGTAAAGGTTGCAGGGCGTATGATGGCCAAGCGCATAATGGGTAAGGCCAGCTTTGCACAATTACAGGATATGTCCGGTAGAATACAGTTGTTTTTGCAGCGTGATTCACTTCCTGAAGGTTTGTATAACGACGGTTTTAAAAAATGGGATATCGGTGACATTGTCGGTGCAGAAGGTGTGCTGTTTAAAACTAAAACAGATGAGCTTTCGGTTAAGTTAACGAATATCAGATTACTTACCAAGTCACTGCGCCCATTACCTGATAAATTTCACGGACTGTCTGATCAGGAAACACGTTACCGTCAACGTTATGTTGACCTGATTATGAATCAGGAAGTGCGCGAAACATTTTTATTACGTTCAAAAATTGTTACTTATATTCGTCGCTTCTTTGAAGATCGTGGTTTTATGGATGTTGAAACACCTATGTTACAGGGTATACCCGGTGGTGCTACTGCACGTCCGTTTGAGACTCATCATAATGCACTTGATATGCCGATGTTTATGCGTATCGCACCAGAGCTTTATTTAAAGCGCCTGGTTGTGGGTGGTTTTGAAAAGGTGTTTGAGATAAACCGAAATTTTAGAAATGAAGGTGTTTCAACGCGTCACAATCCAGAATTTACCATGCTGGAATTTTATCAGTCTTATGCAGACTACAATGATTTAATGGATATAACCGAAGCCCTGTTACATGGTTTAGCTAAAGACGTCATTGGTCAGTCAAAGATTGATTATCAGGGCGATGTATATGACTTTGGTAGTAAATTTACGCGCATTTCTGTTTTTGATTCTATCCTGCAATTTAATCCAGAACTAACGGCTGCCGATATAGATAATATGGAATCAGCGCGCAAAGTATGTGAAAAACTGGATATTCCATTAAAAGATATTTATGGCCTGGGGAAGGTGCAAATTGAAATATTTGAAAAAACAGTAGAACACCGTTTAATGAATCCTACTTTTATCACTGAGTATCCGACTGAAGTTTCACCTCTTGCGCGACGTAATGATAAAAATGATTTTATTACGGATCGCTTTGAGTTTTTTGTTGGCGGGCGTGAAATTGCCAATGGTTTCTCCGAGTTAAATGATGCTGAAGATCAGGCTGAGCGCTTTAAACAACAGGTAGCTGAAAAAGATGCGGGTGATAATGAAGCCATGCATTATGATGCGGATTATATACGTGCTCTTGAGCATGGTTTACCACCTACTGCGGGTGAGGGAATAGGCATAGATAGGCTGGTTATGTTATTAACGGATTCACCATCAATTCGTGATGTTATCCTGTTTCCGCATATGCGAGTAGAAGTATAAAAAGAGTCAGACGTGTCAGAATTTGATCTCATCAATCAATATTTTAAACATACGTCTGTAAAACGTGATGATGTTCTACTGGGAATTGGTGATGATTGTGCAATACTTTCACCTCCAGCAGGAAAAAAATTAGCGGTATCTACGGATACGTTAATATCCGGGGTACACTTTCCTGAATCAACCCGTGCTGAAGATGTCGGCTATAAATCTCTTGCTGTTAATCTTAGTGATCTTGCAGCAATGGGAGCAGAACCCGCCTGGGTTAGTCTTGCAATGAGTTTACCTGAAGCTGATAAAATCTGGTTGCAGGGTTTTATGCAGGGATTTAATGAGCTTGCTGAAAAATATAATATTGCATTAATTGGCGGAGATACAACTCAGGGACCTTTAAGTATTACCATAAATATTACTGGCTTTCTTCATTCCGATCATGTTCTAAAGAGAACGAGTGCCAAAGTGGGTGATCGAATTTGTGTAACTGGTTGTATTGGTGATGCTTCTATTGGGCTAAACGTAATTTTAAATAATATTGATCATCACTTATCTGATCAGCAGTTAACTTATTGTAAAAAACGTTTAAATCGTCCTCAGCCACGAATTGAAGCTGGAAAATTATTAGCGCCTTTTTCTCTAGCAGCCATAGATATTTCAGATGGTTTACTGGCCGATTTAAAGCATATCTGTAAAGCCAGCGCTGTGGGTGCCATTTTATATATTGATGATTTACCTGTTTCTGAGGCATTGTTACGTTATTATAGTAATGAACCTGACTGGCAGAGCATCCTTACCTCAGGGGATGATTATGAATTATGTTTTACCTGTCCTGATGAGCAGTTTAATGACGTTCAAAAGGTAATGAAATTAAATAATATTGATGTATTTTGCATAGGTGAAATTAAGGATACATCTGGTATTACATGTTTGCTTAATAATCAGCCATTACATTTGGAACAAACCGGATATAATCATTTTTAAATGAAAAGCACAAAAAAAATTCCTTTTTCATACTTGAAAAATCCATTGCACCTTATTGCGACTGGTTTTGGCTCAGGATTAATGCCAAAGGCACCAGGAACATTTGGAACGCTTGTTGCTATTCCATTATATTTATTAATAAATAATTTTGATTTCTGGTTTTATATATTAATTACGCTCGCTATTACCATTTTAGGTGTGTTTGTCTGTGACTATACAAGCAAAGCGCTGAAGGTTCATGATCATTCTGGCATTGTTATTGATGAAATTGCCGGTTATTTTATAACGATGATAGCGGTTCCATTTGACTGGGTGTGGGTGGTTGCTGGTTTTCTACTTTTTCGCTTTTTTGATATTTTAAAACCCTGGCCTATTTCATGGTTAGATAAAAATGTACATGGTGGCTTAGGTATTATGCTTGATGATGTTCTGGCAGGTGTTTTTTCATTGATATGCCTGCATTTTATTATTTATATAATATGATCTAATCAATATGAAAATTTTAAAATTTTTAATAGCTTCTATTTTTTCTTTAATTACTTTTTCTGCTTTTTCAATTGAGCAAATCGAAGTGCAGGCGCTGATGCCTGGAATGGTTGTGTTATTAATTGATGGTAGTCGGACTACATTAAAAACGGGTAATGAATCTCAGGGTGTGAAACTTATTTCGTCTACCACTAAAACGGCTGTGCTTGAAATAAATGGGGAGCAAAAAAGTTATCGAATGGGTACAACAGTTAATACATCTTTTCAGCAAAGAGCCGTGGTTACAGAAAGGGTAATGCTCGATGATTATGGTATGTTCAGGAGTTATGGCAGTATTAATGGGCAGTCGGTAAAATTTCTTATTGATACAGGTGCTTCGAGTGTTGCCATGAGTGCCAGGCAAGCTAGAAAACTCGGTATTTTATATCGGGTTGATGGTGTTGAGACCAGAGCAAGCACCGCTTCTGGAACAGTTAAGGCCTGGTCGATTCAACTTAAATCTGTTCGTCTGGGAAAGCTACATGAGCAGAATGTACCAGGAATGGTTATTGAAGGTGATTATCCGAAACAGGTATTATTGGGGATGACTTTTTTAAATAGAATGAAAGTTGAAAAAGAAGGCCGTATTATGACAGTTACAGATAAAAAATGAATAAAAGGTCTTTCAGTTTTGTATAAAAATTCATGCACTGGCTTTTGATTTTATTTTTAGGTCATAGCGCGTTTTAATTCCCTGGTGCAAACCGTAATAAATAATATTCATCGTTGATATGACAGGAATAGCGACTACCATACCAATAAACCCAAACAGGTTACCAAATATAATAATACCAATAATAACAACCAGTGGATGTAAGTTAACGGCATTTGCAATAACGGCGGGTATAACAATAATATTATCAATAATCTGAGCAATTAGAATAACCGATATAGCAGCACCGACAAGCCATAAATCAATAGGCACATGACCTAAAGCAAGCAGTATGGGTAGAACGGTTGCTAATAATGGGCCAACATATGGAATGAGGTTGAGCACACCGGCAACCAGGCCCAATAAGAAAGGTGACTCAATCCCAATAGAGTAAAACCCAATCGTTGTTATTATGCTCATAATACCTGATTGAATCATAATTCCGCGGATATACCCCTGAAGCTGGTGAGCTACACGATAATATATCAGCCAGCCCATTTCAAAGCTGGAGTTAGGCAGCTTATCCAGCAAGCTGTTTCTAAAATTTCTGAAATCACGAATAAGAAAAAATGTAAAAATTGGAACCAGTATTAGTAAAATAGAGAGGCTAATGAGTATATTTGAGCCCTCAACCAGTGCTGTTTTACCCCAGTCATTTGCCTGGTTGAAAAAATGCTGTGTTAAACCATTTGATTGCATTTCCAGGCCCAGTGACGCAACAACATGCTGGCTAAAATTGTTACCCATTGTGGTGATTGTTTGCCAGACAACAGGTAGCTGGGCTTGTAGTGATGATAACTGTGCCGTTAAATTGGGTAATATTAATGAGAAGCCGATACCGCCAATGGCGACCAGTATTAATAAAACGCTAAGGGAGGAGGTGTTGCGAGACAGGCCGTGACGTTCAAATATTTCAGAGATGGGTTCTAATAATGCATACAGTGTAAATGAGATAATAATAGGTAAAAGCAGAGGGGCTAATAAAACCGCAAGTAAAGCAATGGCAGTACAGATTAAACTAAAAATAAACAGTGTTTTACTTAGTGGGTGCTGTATCAGTGTCTGAATCATAAACTAGTTATTTTGTAATGAAAGCAAAATATTGGTATGGCGTAATCTTGCCGCTAATACGGTAGCAATATTTAACATGAACTGGGCACCACTTTTAGGTGATCGTTTAACCCACTCTTCAAGATCAGAACGTAAAAAGAAAATCAGCTCAGAGTCTTCACATGCTATGGCATCTGCGGTACGGGGTTCATCAATAATCAGTGCTATTTCACCAAAAAAATCACCTGCAACCAGTTCAGCCAGTAATTTATCGATGGCTTTAATTTCTATACTTCCACTACGGATTAATACAATGCTTGCACCAATATCACCACTATTAAATACCAGTTCGCCTTTTTTGTAATGACGTGGATGCATGGTTTTAACCAGGTCACGACACTCTCGTTTAGTTATTTTATTAAACAGAGGCGTCGACATCCACATGTCTGTTACTTCAGATGTTCGATCTTTTTTATGTTGAAACAGATTTTGCCAAAGTGGGTTTTGTGAGCTCATTTAATAATTTATTTAGTTTATAATGTTGTTGAAATTATCTGTAAGTGTAGCAGGTCTTCATTTAAATATTTTATGCCATTATATAACAGATAATCCATTTTCTTTTAGCATTCGACAAAGTTGTATCAGAGGTAAGCCTATTAGTGTGTTGGGGTCATTACCCTGCATGCTTTCAAACAGACTGATACCCAGCGCTTCAGATTTAAAGCTCCCTGCGCAATTATAAGGTTCTTCACGCTTTAAATAGTTATCAATTTCACTGTCAGTTAAGTCACGAAATTTAACAATGAATGGGTCACAGATGGTTTCAGCTTTACCTGACTTACTGTTGAATAAACACAGGCCAGTGTGGAAAGTGATCGTTTGTCCTGATGCATTTTTAAGCTGTTCAAAAGCAACGCTGTATGAGCCTGATTTGTGTAGTATTTTACCCTTTAGTTCGGCGCTTTGATCAGATCCAATAATAAGCGCATTGGGATATTTTGATGAAAGTGCCTTTGCCTTGCTTTCTGACAGGCGCTTAACCATGGATTCAATTGATTCATCTGTAAGAGGTGTTTCATCAATATCTGGTGAGTCTGTTTCAAATTTTAAATGTAATTTATCTAGCAGTGCTTTTCGAAAAGGGGAGCCTGAAGCTAAAACGAGTTTCATGAAGTATAAAGTGAGTTATTAACAGAAAGGTATATTAACCTGTCTTTGTGTGGAATTTCAATTTGAATGCAGCTAAACGATATAAGTAGATTTGATTATGTCTTTATTTAATGGTTATTTTATGTCATTTTTTAATATGCTTGTTCAGGGTAAAGGGTGGTTTTTGTGGTAAATCGAACTGGATTGATAGCATGCTGAATAATTTTGTAAAATATCTGTAGCTTAAAGAGCAATAAGTAAGTGTTTTCAAGTTGCCTTTCCCGGAAATGGTGTAGCTATTGCGGTAAAAGTGAGGAGCATAAAAAATGCTCCTTTCTACCCCTGTAACTAACCTTTTAAATATTGTTTTATTTAATTGCATCGATGTTTATACCGCGTATGTAAGTTAATTTGCGATTTATATGGAAATGCTTGAAAATAAAGGGAATTTCTTTGACAGCAGGACGATTTGTAGATAGAATCGCGCGATTATTATGAACCAGACATTACCCGTCCATCTGAACTTCGCACAAAAAGCCAAAATTGGTTTCGAAATTCAGGGAAAATGGCCTATTAAGCAGTTAAAACGTTTAAATGAGTCGTTATTACTGGATAAGGGCGATTTAGAAGTGGAGCTTAAGTTTGACCGCGCAGGGCCTATACCCTTTATTGTTGGTCATATAAAAGCAGAGCTGCACTTAAAGTGTCAACGTTGTATGCAGGCAATGGTACATCCGCTTGATATCCGGTTTAAGCTGGGGCTGGTACAAAATCAGGTGCAAATGGAAAAATTGCCTGATGAATTTGAGCCTTATTTGCTCGAAGATGATAATAACCACTTACCGGATATGCTGGAAGAAGAGTTATTATTAGCGCTACCACTGGTAGCAATGCACGAATTCGATTGTTCTGATTATTTGCAGAAGCAGGAGTCAGAGCAACAGGGTGAAGTAAAAGAACCTGAAGAGAAGGAAAATCCATTTTCCGTACTCAAGGATCTACTTTAAGATTTTTTTAAGTTATTGTTTTATGTAGCATTAATAGCTACTTAATTTTTTGGAGATTGAAATGGCAGTACAAAAAAGCCGTAAAACGCCTTCACGTCGCGGCATGCGTCGTTCACATGATGCACTTACAACTGCAGCACTGTCTGTAGAGCAGACTACAGGTGAAACACACCTGCGTCATCATGTAAGCCCTGATGGTTACTTTAAAGGCCGTAAGATAGCGCCTGCTGCTAGCTAAGCCAGGGGGTGTTGTTTTTTAATAGCCCGATAACTATTTATCGGGCTATTAACTTAAGTCGTGTGATTTATACACGCATGTAGAATCGAGCATTCGAGTCGATTTTCGCATAATAACTATGCATCGTTTAGCTGGTACATTGTAAACGAACCTACTTCATATACATTTAGAGACGTTATGCCTGAATCCCCAATAATTGCTATTGATGCCATGGGCGGTGATATTGGCCCTGAAGTCACTGTCGCCGCCGCTAGCCGTATAATTAAACAGCGTAATGACGTTAAACTTATCCTTGTTGGTTTCGAAGATAGAATTAAGGCCGAGATAGTAAAACTGAATCTGGAAATTTCAGATCGCCTGTCCATTCAACATGCTTCAGAAGTTGTTGATATGGATGAAGCACCTGCGTCAGCACTTAGAAAAAAGAAAGACTCTTCAATGCGAGTAGCTATTAATCTGGTGCATGAAGGAAAAGCCAGTGCCGCAGTGAGTGCAGGTAATACCGGTGCCTTAATGGCAACAGCAAAATTTGTCTACAAAACACTACCGGGTATTGACCGTCCGGCAATTATGACGACTTTGCCTAATATGAAGGGGCATACCCATATGCTTGATCTGGGGGCCAATGTTGACTCCAGTGCAGAAAGTTTATTTCAATTTGCTGTAATGGGCTCAGTAACTGCGTCTGCGGTGGATAATGTGGACAATCCGCGTGTGGGATTATTGAATGTAGGCGCTGAGTCAATGAAAGGTAATGCACAGGTAAAAGCGGCCGAACCGTTATTGCAAAACAGTAACCTTAATTACATAGGGTTTGTTGAGGGTGATGATATCTATAATGGCTCAGTAGATGTGGTAGTCTGTGATGGGTTTGTGGGTAATGTATCACTTAAAAGCGCTGAAGGTGTTGCTAAAATGATAGGCCACTTTATGAAAGTAGAGTTTAAGCGCAATTTATTTACAAAGCTGATAGGTCTTATTGCGTTACCTGTATTGAAATCGTTTAAAAAACGAGTTGATCACAGGCGATATAACGGAGCTAGCTTACTGGGTTTAAAGCAGATAGTTATCAAAAGCCATGGTGGTGCAGATGAGTATGCCTTTAGTAAAGCGATTGATGTTGCCATATTAGAGGTCGAAAAACGGGTTCCTCAATGTATAGAGAGTCACCTTGGTGTCTTATTAGAAAAAAATAGACGATGAGCGTCTTCCTCAGCAAGCTTGATTGCCTGTACTTAATAAAAGAGCAAATATATTGAAAAACGCGCGTATAACTGGAACAGGAAGCTTTTTACCTGAACGCATTATGACAAATGCGGATATTGAAAAAATTGTTGATACGACGGATCAATGGATTCAGGATCGCACCGGTATCAAGCAAAGGCATATTGTTGCAGATGATCAGACTACCTGTGATCTGGCGGAGCAGGCCGCTATTAAAGCAATGGAAGCGGCAGGTGTAACAAAAGATGATATTGATTTAATTATTGTTGCAACGACAACACCTGATCAGGTGTTTCCAAGTGTTGCCTGTTTGTTACAGAAAAAACTTGATATACACGGTTGTTGTGCATTTGATGTGCAGGCAGTCTGTACGGGTTTTGTTTATGCACTGGGTATTGCGGATAATTTTATAAAAGCGGGTACATCTAAATGTGCTCTGGTTATTGGTGCAGAAACACTCTCAAGAATACTTGACTGGACCGACCGAGGAACCTGTGTGCTGTTTGGTGATGGAGCCGGCGCGGTTATTGTTGAAGCCAGCGATAAACCGGGAATTTTATCTTCACACTTACATGCAGATGGTAGTTATGAGCATTTATTAAATGTTCCCAATGGTATTTCAAAGAACCAGCAGCGCTTCAGAGACGAAGGTGCACATATTACGATGAAAGGAAATGAAGTTTTTAAAATGGCAGTAAATACCTTAGGGCGTATTGTTGATGAAACGCTTGAGGCAAATAATATGCAAAAATCAGATATTAACTGGCTGGTGCCTCATCAGGCCAATATTCGTATCATTAATGCGACGGGTAAAAAATTAGGCTTAAACCCAGATCATGTCGTCATTACAGTTGATAAGCACGGTAATACTTCAGCCGCTTCAGTACCTCTGGCGCTGGATACAGCGGTAAGAGATGGACGCATCAAAGAAGGCGAAATAGTTATGTTAGAAGCGTTCGGAGGTGGTTTTACCTGGGGCGCTGCACTGGTGCAGTGGTAGTGAATTTTGAGGGGCTTATCCCTGTTATTCAATGTCAGTATATTGAGAAAACACTGGATTTTTATCAGCAGGCCCTGCGTTATATCATCATTAATAAAACAGAAACAGATACGGGTCTGCAATGGGCATATATTAAATCAGATAAAACATATTTAATGCTACAGAAAAGTACAGTATCAGTCGATTCAGTACGCATTGATAAAATCATATTACATTACTATACTTCGGATGTGACAGCTCAGCACCAGTTTATGGCCGCTAGAGGAATTAACGTTGGTCAATTAGAAGACACAGCGTATCATATGAAACAGTTTTATATTGAAGATCCTGAAGGAAACAGGATTGCAATAGGACAAAACATTAAAAACAAGCAATCATAAAGTTTGAATTAATTGGGTATATAGAGAGTATTTATGAAAAAAATTACTAGAGTGTTAATTGTTACTTCAATCGTAATTAACTTATCAGCTTGCGCTGTATTTACAGAAGTATCTTCCAGTACTAGCTCAACCTCAGATGCTGTTACCCCTGATGTGACCTTAAATGAATTTGTAAATAAAAGATATGTTGCCATTCGCCATGATGCGGCGAAGGGTGGTGGTGAAAACCTTGATGCACTGGCCCAGTTGTTAGGCAAAAATGATAAAGATGCTTTTGCAAATCAGATGCAAAATAATTTTGATGTAATATTTAAAAACATTAAACAGCCATCGGAAATTATTGCGCGAATTGAATCGCAGTTTATTTCTAAGAAGAGTTAAGTCGTTTTAAGGGGCTGATGCAGTAAAAGGAACATAGATTCTTTAACTGCATTGGGTTTTATATATGTAGTATGTTTTATGCATATGTATATAGTGTCCTTAAAATTTGAATGCAGTGTAATTTAAGGGAGTAGGCATTGTTTAAGTTTCAACAGAATAGTAGTGCTCAAAATATAAAGCGACAGCTTAATCAGGATATAAATCGGGGGTTAGCACTACTGGTTTTAATTACTGTATCAATTGTAGGTACAAGCTGGTTATTTTCCTTACCTGTTTATTTTGATATTAAAATAGCAGCTCAAATACTTCCCATACTCTTTTCTATCGTTCTGTTATTTCTGGTTACTCGAATTCAACATGTGTATCTCAATAATATTGCGCCCATTCTTGCTTATGTGTTTATTTTTTGTAGCTGGTCATATGTTATTTATTTGAATTCAAATGTAACCCTTAATATTAACTTAAGTGAGCTAGAAGGAATTGTTAACAAAAGTATTATAAATGCACAATACCTGGGTATGTCCTATGTCATGTACCTGGTTGGTTTATGTTTTATAATATTCTGGTTAGGGCGTTACTTTAAGTATAGTTTGTATTTGTCACTAGCATCTATTTTAACGCTTATAACTATTTTATTGTTATTTACAAATATTGAAACTGTTTATTTATTAGCCTTTGCATTATTGTTGTCTTCAAGTGCAGTGTTCTCTGCTATCGGTTTATCCGGTATTCAAACAAAAACACAAAAAATAGCATCACAGACTTTTAATGAATCTATTCAAAAAAATCATGAAGATGATTATTTGCTTCCATCTGAACTGGATGAGCAGGAATTGAAGCCTGAGTTTGATATAAATACCCTGCCTTTAAATGAGTTATCTGCAACTCATGACTGGGAGTTAATTTTAAGGGAACTTAATAGTGAGTTAAAAAATACCGCGGATGTGGATCAGTTATTTAAAAGTATGCTGGTTTTTTTGCAGGGTGCACTGGAGTTTGATGCAGCAGCAGTTGGTATGTTGCAGGATAAGAGTATAAGAAAAATAGCTTCTTCTGGCGGAGATGAATACCTGCATACAAAAGCACTAAACTGGACAAACCAGAGAGTAAAAGAAATTTTTTCATCTCGCGAAGCTAAATTAAGTACTCAGTCTCATTTAAGTGCGGCTACTGATAATGTTACTGAGCCAGTACACAGACTGGATGTGCCTGTGGTTTCAAATAAAAAAGTTGTTGGGCTGGTTACTTTGTTTAGAGATGAAACGCTATTTGATACGCATGATGTGAAGCTTGCTTCAAGTATTGTTTTTCATAGCATGATCGCACTTAGACAGGCCAGGTTGCAGGATGAAATAAAACGTCTTAAAAATAGTTCTTCAGGAGCAAAGCTGACGCTTTATAGTCGTGAGCAGTTTGTGACTCAGGTTAAACCTGTGTTTGAGAAACTATCCAGGCCAAGAGAATGTTCCTTATTTATAATTGAAATTGATAATTTTGATTCAGTTGTTGATGCTCAGGGTAGAGATGCGGGTGCCTTATTATATAAAACGGCATCAAAGGCAATCATGTCAAATTTGAATGATGGCGATATCCTGGGTCGGTATGGGAATGAGGGATTTGTTATCCTGTTAGATGAAACTGATTTAATGCATGCAAAAGCAGTGGCTGAAAGAATCAGAAGTAAAGTTTCACAGATTAAGTTAAAGCTTCAAAGTAATGTGCTTTCTACAACAGTGAGCATTGGCTTAACTATTGTTTCTGATCCAGATGAAAGTTTATCTTCATTAATGCGTAAAGCAGATATGGGCTTATTCGTTGCAAAAGAAAATGGTTGTAATACGGTTAAGGTTAGTTTGTGATCTGTTATGGCTAATAGTGTGACTGGTGGTGATTGATCAGCGCTATTAGTTCGTGGATAAGTCACCGCTCTGGGTGTCGTGTCTCTGCGGCAATATTTTTATTATACTGAAATATTATATTTTTGAATCCAGCGCCATAATGTTGTTCTATTCACGCCGAGTATTTTAGCAGCTTCAGCTTTATTTCCTTTGCAGCTTGTCATGGCTTTTTGTATTTCGCTAATTGTTTTTTCTTCATCATCAGAAATTTTTACAAAGACATTAATATCAGATGAGTATTCTCTTATGTCCTGAGGTAAGCTTTCTGGAAAAACAATACCATTTTTAGCGCAGATAATTCCGTGCTCAACTGCATTTTCAAGCTCTCGAACATTTCCTGGCCAGGGATAATCCATCATCATTCTCATAGCATCCTGGTTGCATTTCATGTTTTCAGGGTAGCCACGGTCATGTAGTTGAGTGCAAAAATGTTGAATTAAAACAGGTATATCACCAGGCCGATCACGTAATGCAGGCACTGTTATAGCTATTACAGCAAGACGATAATATAAATCAGCTCGAAATTTTCCATTGTCGACCATGTCGCGTAAGTTTTTATTTGAAGCGGCAATAATACGAACATCAACTTTTACTGTTTTGTCCGATCCTACCATTTCAAATTCCTGTTCCTGAATAGCACGTAGTAATTTAGCCTGAAGGTGTAGCGGTATTTCTCCGACTTCATCAAGAAATAAAGTGCCCTTGTTTGCACTTTGAAAGCGCCCTAAGCGATCAGAACTGGCGCCGGTAAAAGCCCCTTTAATATGTCCAAATAATTCGGACTCTAATAATGCATCGGGTATAGCGGCGCAGTTAACTTCTATAAAAGCTTCTTTGCTGCGTTGGCTCTGGTTGTGTGTTAAACGGGCTAACTGGGTTTTACCTGTACCCGATTCACCCTGTAATAAAGTGAATGCATTAGTCGGTGCTATTTGTTGTATACGGTTAATTATTTCAAGCATCTGTG
This sequence comes from Gammaproteobacteria bacterium, assembly GCA_016744065.1. Taxonomy (GTDB): domain Bacteria; phylum Pseudomonadota; class Gammaproteobacteria; order SZUA-229; family SZUA-229; genus SZUA-229. The sequence goes on along the minus strand of JADGFA010000016.1, from coordinate 42,396 downwards.
GGTCTTTACTTGAAAGGTTAGCACCCGATGGATTTAATACAGCCTGTATATGATGAGAGTCTGTTTTATCACTAAATAATAGTAAGCGTTTTCGATCTTTAGAATCATTATCTGAAATTAAACCGCTGGTAATTTCTATAATTTTATATGTATCCTGATGTTTTATACGCTCTTCAAAAGTAACAAAATTACCGCTGGGTTTGCCAGCAGCATCTACTTCTCCAGAGTCTATAGCGGCTCGAAGTAATGATTTTTGTAAATTAAATTTACCTATATCATTTAATTTTTCCAAAGTTACGCTGCTTTTTATATCCAGTAATTTTTTAACAGCTTCATTGTAATAGAGAATTTTACCTAGTTGATCAGCGACGATAATCCCTTCATCTATATACTGAATAACTGTTTTAGCCATAGGTGCAAAGTCGAATTTATTTTTTTTAGTCATTTGTATGCTTCTTGGTTTCTCTCATATGCTTACCTCATTTCTTAATATATAAGATAGATTTATATGCAACACAATGCAACATGTTGCATTGTTCAATTTTTCAAATGGCTATGAAATAAGGCTCTTAGCTGTAGAGGTTAAAATTATGTTGCATGCTTAATTTAAATTAAAGACTAGATTATAAAAAAAACCTTGAATAAACAACGACTTATTTACTGGCATGCATGTTGCTTGATGTAGATCATTGTTTGAAATGAATAAAGGTAAAAATAATGAGCATGTTTACTGAAGACTGGATGAATAAATACGGTGAAGCCTGGAACCAGGAGCCTGGTTTGGCAGATGCGCTGAAGCAAATTAGTTTTAACTCAGTTATTGGTTATGGTATTGATGGCGCAGATGTACCTATGGGATATATAGATGTAAAGGAGGGAGAGGTTGTTTCATCGGGTGCTTACGATGGGCAGGAGTTGAATTGGGACTTGCGTGCGACTGAAGCTAATTGGGAAAAATGGACAAAAAAACCATTAGGCATGATGGGGCTTGGTATGGCTTATACAACTAAAAAGTTAAAATTTAATGTGGGTGATTACTCAGCCATGATTAAAGACCCACGTATGGCGGGTCCTTTTATTAAAAGTTTTTCTTTATTTGGAAAAATTTAAAACCAGTCTGAATTGTATGCTGATGGAGTAGCGTATGAAAATTAATTATTAAAAGTACTGATTAGTTTTTAGACGCCGGGAAGCATAATTTATATAAAAAGTTAAAATAGCTTCAGAATGTGATTATATGAAAATGAAACAAATTTTTAAGATAGTATTAATTTCATCACCATTATGTATCTCATCAGCATTAAATGCTGCAGATACAGGTTATTATCAAAATTTTTCAAAAAACTCACTCAATCAACCAGTAGTTAATTCTCGACAGCCTCTACAGGTTTATCAGGCGCCTGTTGCTGGTTATAGTCAGCGATATAAGCAAGATTTGATGGAGCCACAAATTGTTGCTGTTTCCAATATTAAAATGGGAGCACATGTTGTGTTGGGAGGAACAGTTGTTGCAGATAAAGAAGTTGTTTTAACCGCGCAGATGTCAGGTCGAGTTGATTATATTGCGGGTGAAGAAGGTGACTGGTTTGATGAAGGACAAATTCTCGTTGCACTTAATCATGACAATATTTTAGCTCAACGAGAACAGGCAGTTGCTAATTTATATAAAACTGAGGCATCACTTGGTAATGCAAAAGTAAACTATACCAAAGAGTATTGGGCACCCCAGGCCTACCGTGATTATAATGATCAGAAAAATAAACTCTATGGTTCTATGCCAGCACCTGCAGTAGCATCAGCTCCTGCACCAGCGCAGGGTTCTGGCATGGGTTACTTTCCAATGATGTTCGATCGGTTCATGGGCATGGGGGGCGGTAACATGCCTTCCCCTGCACAGACATCAGTCGTGATGCCATCTGCCGCCAGGCAGCAGGTTTATAATCTTGAATATCCTAATACCCAGTTAAATCCATGGATTCATAGGGATCTTGACCGATATACAAGTGAAAATAATATCAGTATGGCTAAAAGCAATATTATGGTTATGCGTTCTAAAGTAAATGAAATTAATACGCATTTACGTGATGCCCGTTCTATTAGTCCTTTTGAAGGTGTGATTGTTGAAAAACTGACTGAAACAGGTGACACGGTACAGCGTGGTCAAGCTCTGATTAAGTACTCAGATACACGTTTTCTTCAATTGGAAGTGGAAGTACCGGCACGACTTGTATCAGCAATAAATCTTGGCACGATTGTGCCAGCAAAACTCGATGTTGGTAATACATATATCGATGTACGCGTTATACAGATTTTTCCAACAGCAGACAAACAACGCCATACAGTGACCGTAAAATTTGAATTACCTGAAGGCGCACCCGGTGCACCGGGTATGTATGCTGAAGTAATGATACCGGATATAAATACTCCAGTTAATAATATGCCCGTTATTCCTTTATCCTCCATTATTCATCGTGGAAGCTTGCCTGCGATATTTGTGCTTAACGCTGAAAACAAAGCAGAGTTGAGACTCGTCAGGTTAGGTGATCAGGTAGACAATAAGCATATAGCGGTTCTTGCTGGCGTTCAGCCGGGTGAAAATATTTTTATTAATCCACACCCGGGTATGAGATCCGGGTGGGTTTTGAAAAAATAAAACTGTGTAGTAGTGATAGAGAATATTACATATCAGTGAAGTATTGGGGTTAACTGTTTTTATAAAATGTAAAGTTTTTAAAAATAGCTGTTGGACTGATATTTTAAGCTGAAAAATAATTAACTGAGTTATCAAGATGGCAAATGAAATAAATAATAATAAAACAGGCGATATCGAACTGGATGAAAATAACCTGGGGTTAGCAGGTAGAATTACCCGCCAGTTTATTAATTCTCCAGTAACGCCTTTATTAATGGCTGCTTTTCTGATAATCGGTTTGATCGGTTTAATGTTTACTCCGCGCCAGGAAGATCCAAAAATATCTGTACCGATGGTTGATATTTTTGTGCAGTACTCTGGGGCATCGGCAGAACAAATTGCTAATCTTGCAATAAATCCACTGGAAAGAATGATCAGTGAAATTCCAGGTGTTCGCCATGTATATTCTTCGAGTTCACGTGGCTCAGGTATTGTAACTGCACAGTTTTTTGTAGGTGAAGATCTCGGTGAATCTATTGTAAAAATTCACGATAAAATTCAATCGAATTTAGATGTTATTCCCCCAGGTGTATCAATGCCACTGGTAAAACCAGTTGGCCCTGATGATGTGCCCGTTATTACTGCAACAGTCTGGTCAGAAGATCCTTTTATTGATGATGCCATATTGAGAACATTATCACTGGATATTTTACAAAAACTGGAGCAGGTTCCAAATTCAGGTAAAGGTTTTATTGTTGGTGGTCGTGCAGATCAAATACGTATAGAGGTTTCTCCAGAACGTTTGAATGGTTTTGGTATTAGTATTCAGGAAGTTGCGAATACAATTAAAACAGCTAATAGTGAAATATCTGCAGGGAATATTGAAGGCGCAAACAGAACGTTTAATGTTTATACCGGTGCATTTTTAAATAATGCGCAGGACGTAGCAAATCTTGTTGTTGCTGTTCGTAATGGTTCTCCGGTTTATGTACGTGATATAGCCCATGTTTATCAGGCACCAGAAGAAACGTCTCAAATGGTTACATATGCAACGGGGCCAGCCTTTGAGGGTGATGGCCCCAGAACGACAGGTTCACAGGCGGTAACGATTGCAGTAGCCAAAAAACTGGGTACCAATGGTGTTTCAATTGCAAGAGCACTTATTGCCAAACTGGATTCATTAAAAGGACACCTGATTCCAGATAATGTTGAAGTAAGTATTACTCGAGATTATGGAAAAACGGCTAATGATAAAGTTAATGAATTATTACTGGCATTATTTGAGGCTACTGTAGCAGTTGCTATTTTATGTCTTATTGGTTTAGGCATACGTGCAGCATCTGTTGTTATTTTTGTTATACCTGTTGTTATTTTAATGACTATCTGGGGCGCCTGGATAATTGACTACACGATTGACCGAGTGAGTTTATTTGCACTGGTATTTACCATTGGTATTCTGGTAGATGACGCAACTGTTGTGGTAGAAAATATTTTTCGTCGGTGGTTAAAAGCAGGTGTAACCTCAACTAATATTGCAATTGATGCGGTTCGTGAAGTAGGTAATCCGACTATCATGGCTACATTCGCGATTATAGCTGCGTTACTCGCCATGGGGTTTGTCAGTGGCCTTATGGGGCCTTATATGCGTCCAATACCTGTACTAGGTTCTGTCGCCATGTTTTTGTCTTTACTTGCAGCCTTTATTTTTGTTCCCTGGTTTGCAATGCGTTTACGACCTGACCTGGAAGCATTGAAAAAAGCTGAGAAAAAAGAAGAAAAACAAATTGCACTGATTGGGCGTTTTTATGAACCTGTTATTAAACCGCTTATAAATAATAAATTTATAGGCAATGCCTTTTTAGTCTCACTTATTGTATTAACCGTTATATCTTGTTGGCTTTTTTCTATACAGGCAGTGACTGTAAAAATGTTGCCGTTTGATAATAAACCTGAATTTAATGTTGTTGTTAATATGCCTGAGGGAACGGCATTGCCAGTAACTGCAAATTTAACTTCACGTTTGGCTACAAAGTTACAGGAGATTCCTGAAATAACGTCCATTCAAACTTATGTTGGTACAGCATCACCATTTAATTTTAATGGCATGGTACGGCATTATTATTTGCGTAAGCAACCATGGCAGGCTGATATTCAGATAATGTTACAGAATAAAAATGACCGTGAGCGTTTGAGTCATGATATTGCAGTTAATGCCCGTGAATTACTAAAGCCAATTGCTGATGAGCTGGGGGCTAAAATTCAGATTGTTGAAATGCCTCCAGGACCACCTGTTTTACAGACGGTTGTTGCAGAAATCTATGGTCCTGATGAAAGAACGCGTCGTCAGGTAGCAGAAGACATGACTAATATTTTCGAACAGGCAGAAGGTATTGTTGATGTTGATAATTACATGACAGATGAGTATGACTACTGGCGCTTTGAAGTTGATACTAAAAAAGCAGCGCGTCTGGGTGTATCTGTAAATAAAATAAATCAGACCCTTGCAATGGTTATGGGGGGTTATCAATTAGGTGATGTTAAAAAAGGAAGGCTTCTTGAGCCTACGTATATCGTAATTCAGGCTCCTATGGGGGTTCGTTCTGAAATCAACCGTCTGGGTAATATGCCAATTATCGGCGTAAATGAGGAGTCAATTCCTTTAACTGAATTAGGTCGTTTTGTGCGTGCAACAGAGGACCCAATTGTTTACCACAAAGATTTACGTGATGTTGAATATGTAACAGGTGAAATGACAGGGCGTTTGGGTGCGCCTATTTACGGTATGTTTGCTGTTGAAGATTTACTGGAAAACTATGTAACACCTGATGGAGAAGTTATAACAGGTATGCCCATGGGGTTACTTGGGCCACCAGAAGATGATTTTAAGTCTGCGTTTGAGTGGGGAGGGGAGTGGACAGTAACCTATGAAACTTTTCGTGATATGGGCGGGGCATTTATGGCGGCCATGTTGCTTATCTACGGTTTAATTGTCTGGGAATTTAAGGATTTTACATTGGGTGGTCTGATCATGGCACCTATTCCACTTACCTTAATTGGTATTATTCCTGGACACATGATTACAGGTGCTGAATTTACAGCAACCTCTATGATTGGTTTTATTGCACTCGCAGGTATTGTTGTTAGAAATTCGATTTTACTGGTTGAGTTTGTAAAACACGAAGTCTCTGAAGGTCGTGAAATAAATGAAGCTGTTATTAATGCGGGTAAGGCGCGTATGCGTCCTATTTTAATTACAGCATTAACGTTAATGGCCGGCTCATACATGATTCTTGATGACCTTATTTTTAAGGGTATGGCAGTTAGTTTGTTGTTTGGTGCTGGTGTTGCAACGATATTAACACTGATAGTTATTCCACTAGGTTGTATCAGTATTAAGAAACATTTTTATTATTGCTGTGATGTTAATGGTGACATTATTGTTTATCGAGATGAACCAGAAGAATATAAATTACCATTATGGATGAGTCTTTATTCTGCTGTAATAAATGGAGCAACATGGTTGTTTTATATAGGTCGTATGTTAGTAATGATGGTGAAAATGTCTTATGACAGTGTATTTGGTGTAGCACCTGAATATGCTTCAGAGGCAGTTGTTGACATGCCGCCAGAGCCTTCGGAGCCAGAAGCCAGGCAGAAAAAAACAACAGAAAAACCAGTTTCTAAAAAAGAGCCTAAAAAGAAAGCGCCTAAAAAGAAGGCCGCAACAAAGAAAAAATCGCTACCTAAGAAAAAATCCGTAGTAAAGAAACGTAGAGGCATTCAGTTAAAAAACGATATTGATGAAAATGACTCAGGGGATAAATCATAGGTTTAAGCTTATGGTTTTAATCGGGTAATAAACGAATTTAGTAGGATAAGGTTATGAAAATGGTAAAGGTAATATCTATAGCAGGGTTAATACTAGTAAGCATGCAGCTAAAGGCAACGGTGGTTGAAAGTAATCAGATTATGCCGCCACCTGGTCCATACAAGTCTATTATGAGTAATTCACCTCCCATATTTGTTCCATTTGGTTCACGTCAGGGAAAGGTTAATCCTTATAATTATAATAAAAGTATGATGCTTCAAAACTTTAGTAATTTTCCTGTTAATAGTGGAGTCTTAAATGAATCAGAATGGCAGGGTAAGCAGCAGGAAAATAGAGATAAAATAGAAAAAATGTTTAAAGATAATGAGAGTCGTAATAAAGAAAATGAAAATGATTTTTCAGAATATTTAAAAAAAATAGATGCATTAGCAATGCAGCGGAATGAAGAAAGTAAAAAATGGATTACTGAAAATAACAAAAAAATGAAAAAATACTGGCAGGACGAATTAAGCCGGTTTTCTGAAAATCAGAAAAATGAAATTGAAAAAATTAAAGAGTTACCTGACTGGATTAAAAATAGAATGATAAGTCAGCAACAAAAACAATTGGAAATAATGAAAAAAAATTCAGTTGTTGCCGGTTATGGAGTTCAGGGTAAAGCAGCCTCACCATATAATTACACTATAAAACAGCCTGTGTTTTTTAATGAGGCGCCGAAAAAATCAGAGGGTAGAGCGCTACAGCCAAACATCATGCAGAAGCACCCTATGATGTATAAGCAGCAGGCTATTCAAAGAAACAATGTTTCTAATCAATTTTATCGTCCTATGCCCCAGGGTATGTATCAGAGAGGTTTTCAGGGTAATCAACTATATCGAGCACCTGGTTTTAATATGCCTTTAGCCCGACAATATCCACCTGTATCAGTTCCGATGTTTATGAGGCAGCCAAATACTAACCCATATAATCAATATTCACGATAATAAATTCAGTTTTAAGAGGGGTTTATGAATAAATTTAAAATACAAATCATGTTAATTTCTGGTTTTTCAATGTTCGTGTTGTTTCCTGTTACAGGCTTTAGTGACTATGACAGGGTGTATAGAACACATGCTAATCATAATGATATGGGTAAAACTTATGATCTGAAAAAATGGAAAAGTGGTTCAAATTTTATGTTACAAAATAATATGAAATATGCTTCTGTTGCTACAGAAAATTATGACACAAGAAGATTTTCATTAACTGAACCGCAGAGAAAATCGGTTAATCCCTGGGCAATAAAAAAACCAGCAGATAATGATTTTCCTGGTATTAATGGTGTGCGTCCATGGGGAGTTGTACCTGATAAATTTTCTAAAAAAATTATTAAAAATAATAAAGAATCAATAGTGAATAATAATGTACATGCTAATAAAAAGCCTAAGTATCAAGTTTTTAGCAATGATAATTTGTTATTGAATCCAAATAGGAATCCATCTTTATTACCAATAGTTGGGCGTTTTCCCACTTATACTAATTCGGCAGGTTTTTCTCCAATGTATGCAAATCCTGGGTATGGATATGGAATTCCATATTTCAGACCTGATATGAGGTATTTAAGCCCATATAGGTGGTGATTATTTAACTTAAATCGAAATTAGATTTAGTTGCCGCATGTTGAATTTTCCGCAACATGTTTGATTAGAAGATAAAGATCTTCAGGAAAAATTTTATCTACTTACAATCGAGGACTTTACGATGAAAAAAATATCTAAAATTATATCAGCAGTAGCTCTATTAGGAGCACTTGCTACCCCAATGGTGGCAGATGCATGGTGGGGGCCCTTCAATAATAATGGCGGAGGTAATAACGGCTGGGGTAATAATAATGGCTGGAATAATAATGGTAATGGTAATGGTAACGGCTGGGGAATGGGGGACTTTCTTGGAAATGGTGGAATGGATTTTAATATGAATGGAAATGGCCGTGGTAATGGTTATGGCAACGGTTATGGTAATGGATATGGTAATAATAATTATAATTATAATGGGTATAACCGTTTTAATGGTTATGGAAATGGTGCACCTTATGGTTATGGCGCGCCTTATGGAAATGGCTATGGTGCGCCTTATGGTTATGGAGCACCTTATGGTGGTTATCCAGGTTATGGCCCAGCACCAGTGCCAGCACCCGTGCCTGCACCCGCTCAGTAAGTAATTAATATGTTATTAAAATGTACAGGGATGTACGTTTATTAAATTTAAGCATGTATCTAAAATGTTTTGTGATTTGTAAATATAGATATATGTGTAGTTTTGTTCAGAGCTATATTATAACTTCTGATTAAAAGTTTAAATTAAAGTTCAGGTGTATATTAAAAGATGTTTTTAATTGATTTTAATGTGATATCTAGTAGGCAAAGTCCATGATTTTTAAATCTTTGATATTGTCAGTGATGTTAGCAAGCTTAACTGATATTAGTTATGCTTCAATTGTTGATAAAGAGTTTTCAGCGGATGCTGTTGTATCTATACCAGGCCAGGATTCCACCATAAGTAAATTATTTGTTGGGAAAAATGCGGTGCGTACAGAGGTGCAGACACGTGATGGGGTTATTATTGATATCATTTTTCCTTTTAAAGGAAAAATGATAAAGATAAATACCAGGCATCAGCAATATATTGAAATGTCAGTAGAGAAGCAAAGGGTTGATCAGGATAATAGCCCCTGTAATCGAATTAAAAATGTAACCTGTGCTTTGTTGGGTAATGAGTTTATAAATGGAAGAGATACACAGAAATGGCAAATTGTTGCTATTAAGCAGGGAAAGCATATTAGGACATTACATTGGGTGGATGTAAAAAGGCAGCTGGCAATACGTGAGTTTTTTAATGATGGTTCTATGGCTGAAATGAAGCTGGAAAAAAAAGAAAAAATAAATGGTCGCAAAACAGAAAGATGGATAAGAACGATCAGTCGCCCTGATGGCTCAACGGTTTGTTCGTATCAATGGTATGACCCTCAATTGGAGATTTCTATAAAAGAAGAGTTACCAGGTGGTTATGTCAGAGAGTTAAAGAATATAAAAGTGGGAATACAGAAGAAAACTATTTTTGATGTTCCTGATAATTATAAAATGATACGTCCAGATCAATTGCCTTTATACGGTGTACAGCAGAGGTCATCTCATCAAATGCCGACAAACCCGACGCAACAATACAGGTAGATATACATTGATTACAGTTATTGCAAATCTAAAAGGTGGATCAGGTAAAAGTACGGTTTTATTTAATCTTGCGCTTTGGCTTAAAGAGCAGGGTGAGCATGTTACAACGTTTGATCTTGATCCTCAGGGGACTTTGTCAGATGTTGCTGAGGTAAGAAAAGATGAACAATTTGAAGAGCTTGATGTATTAACAGATATTAATGAACTGTATCATTGTTTTGATAAAAATATACTCATTGATGTGGGGGCTTCAAATATGCAGGATATGAAAAAAGCAATAAGTAAGGCAGATCGTGTGCTAATTCCTGTTTCACCTAGTCAGCCAGATTTATGGGCTACACAGCGATTTTTAAAAATTGTTAAAGAATGTGTTCCAGATAATAAAGCATTAGAATTACTGGCGTTTGTTAACCGTGCAGATACTAATAAAATTGTGCGTGAATCTGATGAAACAGAAGAAGCTTTAAACGGTATAAAAAGCATTAAAGTTCTACCTTACAGGCTTTGTCAGAGGACGATGTTTAGACGTACTCTAAGTGAAGGCATGTCTATTAATGAGATTGCACCTAATAGTAAAAGTGCAAAAGAGTTTAATATGCTAGCGTCAGCGTTATATGTTGAGCTAGCTTAACTGGAGTTAAAAATGACTAGTTTACTTAAAAAAATATTATGGCTAATGATTTATTTGTTTCCAATACTGGCTTTGATTTATTATCGTGCTTTTATATTTACGGAAAGTTTTAATCAACCGATAGATAAAGTTATTGATGATCTTTCGGACTCTATTGGTTTTGTTGTGCCATCATATCAGTTAGCTACTAATGACGATTCTCTATATAACCAATATTTTAAATCTTCAGTAGCAAGTAAAGAAATAGAAAAAGATGATGTTTCTAAAAATAAATATGTGACTAATTATAATGATTATTCATCTCGGCAGCCGTTGCCGGATCAGTTTAATAGTGAAAAGCAAGATATTGAGTCTCAACCTGATTTTGTTACGGAAGATGAAGTGCTTGTAGGTGAGGTTGAAAGTGCTTTAGCCGTTGATGAAATCGTTAATGCTGTGAAAAACACTGTGAGTGAAGCATTGAGTGATTTTATCAGAGAAGAGGCGCAGCATGATTCAGCTAATAAGTCATCGTTATTGGATGCGCAGGAATTATTGTTTAAAGCTCGTCTTGCTTATTGGAATGGTGATTTGAAAAAATCTGAAATAGCTTATATACAACTAACAGAAGTAGTAAGCGAAGACCCTAATGCTTATGGCGAATTAGGTAATTTGTATTATATGCAATCTAAGTGGAAGAAAGCGAGTGATGCTTATTATAATGCGGCGTTAAAATTAAATAAAATAAATGATGCTTATCAGGCACAACATCTATTAAGGATTATTCGTGGGCTGGATACAGAAACTGCAGATAAATTGCAGCTTGAATTAAATCAGACAAGTTAATCTTTTCCATTAAATTAAATAGAGATAGTAATAGTAATGAACGAAGATCATAAGCCTAGAAAAATAAAAAATGTTCGTGAGGTAATAATTGAAGCAATTGAGTGTGAGCCAGGCACGCAAGGGTGCACTGCTGATCCTGACACATGTCCTAATGCACCAGATATTTGTGATAAAAAATTATCAATGTTTGGTTATTACGATGATACGATAAAGGATAGTGTTGAATCAATTTTAAGTAAGAGTCTAGATGATTTAACTAATACATTTACTGCAAGTGCCAAACGCTGGCAGTTAATTGTTTATCCAGCAATGTTTAGCTTTGTTGTGTTGGCAATATATGGTTTTTTTCTTATATTTAGCGTAACTAAAGATATATCTATCGTTTCTACCGAAATGGTCAATATAAGCCGTAATATGCAAAAGATTTCCGGTGATGTGAATCAGATGACACAGGTTATGCAAACACAGGTTGTACATATTAATGAAATGAATAAAAACATGCGAAATATTTCCATGTCTATGAATCAGATGCGTTATGACATATCTGTTATGAACAGTAATGTTTCCAGGCCTATGGACTTTATGAATTCATTTGCACCCTGGTAGCTGTGATTATACTAATGTGCTAAACCAGAGCGTAATAAAGACTAAATTAAATTCTATAATATGATTTTATAGAAGTTTGTGCGGGTCTTGATTTCAGGTTTTAAGAATTAAGCTGGGAGCGGTTTAGCATATCCCTGGCATGATCTATAGTTTGTTTGGTTATTTTAATTCCGCCGAGCATTCTGGAAATTTCATCTACCCGTTGTTCCATTTCTAATGAAATGATTTCAGTGCGAGTTTCTTTGTCATTGCTTTGCTTATAAACCTGCATGTGATGATGTGCCTGTGATGCAACCTGTGGCAGGTGTGTGATGCAGAAAACCTGTCGACTTTCACCTAGCATACGCAAGTGTTTACCTACAATTTCTGCGATACCACCGCCAACACCACTATCGACTTCATCAAATATTAATGTAGGGATTCGGCCCTGTTGGGCTGTAATCATTTGAATGGCCAGGCTGATTCTTGCTAACTCACCACCAGAAGCTGTTTTAGCTAGTGCTTTAAATGGTTGACCTGTGTTGGTGCTTACCATGTACTCAATCTGATCAAGCCCACTGTTAGATGCTTTGTCTTTTTTGCTAAGCTGTATTTCAAATTTTCCACCAGACATGCCCAGGGTTTGCATGGATTCACTAATTTGTTTATTTAGTTTTTTAGATGTTTTAATTCGTGAATCGGTTAATTTTTTGGCAAGTGTATTGTATTTTTTATTTAATGTACTAACGTCATTTTCTAGATGGTTTAAATTTTCATCCGCATTGTCAAGGTCATCTAACTCGGACCTTAACTGGTTTGATAGTTCAATTAACTGTTCAGGTTCAACATGATGTTTACGTGACAGGTCATGAATTGTGGCTAGTCGCGTTTCAACTTCCTGGAAATATTCTGGATTGTTATTTAAATCGTCTTTATAGGCTCGTAGTAGGCTTGCTGTTTCTTCAATTTGTACCATTGCTTCGGATAACATCTCAAAAGCCGGGCTGAGACTGTCATCTTTAGATAACATGTCTTCTATTATACGAGCCTGTTTTGATAGTTGCAGATGAATGCTACCTTCTTCAGCGTCATATAAGTTGTTTAGAGTCGATGAAGTGTTCTCTCTTAACTGATCTGCATTGGCCAGAATCTGGTGTTCATTCTGGAGCTTTTCAGTTTCACCTTCTGCTAAAGACAGGTCTTCAAGTTCAGTTACCTGGTAGCGTAATAAGTCAACACGATCATTTTTATCTTTACAGGCTTCCTGGAGTTCAGTTAATTTATCTTTTTTACTATTCCAGTCACTAAATACTTTTTTAATATTATCCAGTAGTTTTGAGTGTTGAGCATAGTCATCTAGTAACTGACGTTGCATATCTGGTTTCATTAAAGACTGATGTTCATGTTGGCCGTGTATATCAACCAGCATTTCACCCAGTTGGCGCATGTCCTGTAATGGTACTGGGCTGCCATTGATAAAAGCTCTTGAACGACCATCAGAACTTAGCCTGCGACGTAACAAACAATCGCCATCTGCATCCAGCTCTTTATTAGCTAGCCAGTTATTAACATCGGCTAAATCTGAAATATCAAACTCGGCACTTATTTCGGCTTTGCTGGAACCGCTTCTTACACTGTCAGAATCAGCCCGATCACCCAGTAAAAGCCCAAGTGCACCTAATAAGATTGATTTTCCTGCGCCTGTTTCACCGGTTAGAGTTGTTAATTTATTTTTAAAGTCCAGATCAAGGTGATCAATAATAGCGAAATTACGGATGCGAATATGATTAAGCATTATAATTGTTCACTCCAGTGTAATTTTGCACGTAATATTTCATAATAATCATAACTGGCCGGATGTATTAAGTGAATGTTGTTTTTCTTTTTCTGAATAATAATTTTGTCACCGGGTTTTACATCAAACGTAGTTTGACCATCAAAAGTGATTTGTGCCGTAGATTGTTTGCTCTCACCAATTACAACTTCAACTTTACTGTTGGCATTTATAACCAATGGGCGATTAGTTAATGTATGAGGGCAAATAGGGACTATAACCATTGCATCAAGTGTGGCGTGCAGTAAAGGTCCTCCACTTGATAATGCATATGCAGTTGACCCTGTCGGTGTGGAAATAACCAGACCGTCGGAGCGTTGATAGTTTACAAATTGCCCATTTATATAAGTTTCAAATTCTATCATTCGTGCAACATCACGAATGTGTACAACAACATCATTGAATGCGTCGGCTCTGGAAATGATATGGCCATCTCGTTCAACCTGTGCCTGTAACAGGAAGCGGCACTCATCAACATACTCACCCTGCATTATTTGTTCAAGATGTTGCAGCATATCATTTGGTGAAATATCTACGAGAAATCCGAGTCGACCTAAATTAATGCCCAGCACAGGAGTATTATGATCTGCAAGAGAGCGTACAGCACTTAAAAATGTACCATCGCCCCCGACCACAATAGCTAAATCAGACTGTTTAGCAAGCGTCTCTCTACTAACGTAATTCGCATCGCTAAACAAGCCTTCAGTGCTTTTATCATATATAAGCGTGCATTTTTTTTTATTTATAAAGTCAGCAAGTTGTTTAACAGTGTTAATTACAGCTTCACTTGTGTCCTTTGCAATAATACCAATTGTTTTAATTTTAATTGTCATTGTAATTTACTTATGTAATAAGTTAGTTTATTTTTATCATTCAAGCCTGTGTTTTATACAGATTAATGCTTATGAGATTTTTCCGCCAGCTCATATAAAAGTGCCAGGGCCTGCCTTGGATTCAGGTCATCTACCTGTATCTCCTGTAGCCGTTCAACAATCGGATGAGGATTGTTGTTAAATAACTCAAGTTGTCCGGTTGTCTGTTCAACAAAAAGCTCATGTGTGTTAGCTGACTGGCGTTCCAGGTTCTGTAATTTCTTTTTAGCATTTTTGATAACAGATGCGGGTACACCAGCAAGTTTTGCTACCTGCAATCCGTAACTTTTATTTGCCGGGCCGTCTTTTACTGCGTGCATAAATACTATATTTTCACCGTGTTCTACTGCATTCAGGTGTACATTTTTAACGCTCTTAATTTCATCAACCATTGAGGTTAATTCAAAATAGTGAGTGGCAAATAAAGTGAATGGTTTGCTTTCGAGGGCAAGGCTTTCTGCACAGGCCCAGGCAAGTGATAAACCATCAAAGGTGCTAGTGCCCCTGCCAATTTCATCCATCAACACCAGACTTTTTTCCGTTGCATTATTTAATATATTTGCCGCTTCGGTCATTTCAACCATAAAGGTTGATCTGCCTGATGCCAGATCATCTGTTGCGCCAATACGTGTAAAGATACGATCAATAGAACCTATGACCGCTTTTTCTGCGGGTACGTAACAACCTATATGCGCCATTAAAACAATTAAAGCGGTTTGACGCATGTAAGTCGATTTACCGCCCATGTTAGGGCCGGTAATAATTAGCATACGTTGCTGGTCATTTAATTTGCTGTCATTCGCTATAAAGCTATTATCAGTTACTATTTCGACCACGGGATGGCGTCCAGCTGTGATATTTATAGCAGAGCGAGTCTGGAATTCTGGTTGACAATAATTTAATGTATCTGCGCGTTCAGCAAAGCAACAAAGTGTGTCCAGCTCGGAAAGTCCTTCTGCACATAGTTGTAATGGATTCAGACAACGTAGTAATTTATCCAGCAGTTCATCATAAAGAGATTTTTCACGACTCAGTGCCCGTTCTTTTGCGCTCAGTACTTTATCTTCAAATGATTTTAACTCGGGTGTAATAAAACGTTCAGCTGATTTTAATGTTTGTCGACGAATATAATCTTCGGGGACTTCATCGGATTGTGCTCTTGAAATTTCAATATAGAAACCATGTACCCGGTTGTAACGCACTTTTAATGTGTTGATACCGGTGCGTTCTTTTTCACGAATTTCCAGGTCGATTAAAAACTGATCTGCATTTTTACTCAGGTTTCGAAGTTCATCTAGTTCAGTGTCGTAACCTTCCGCTATGACGCCACCGTCACGAAGCACAACAGGCGGGTTTTCTTTTATTGCCGACTGTAATAATGCAACCGTATCCGGATGTTCACTTATGCTACCTGATAAGTGTATTAAACGTTCTGATGCTAAATTACCTAATTGTTGCTGTATACAGGGTATTTGAGAAAGTGAGTTTCCCAGAGTAAATAAATCTCGTGGGCGAGCCGATTTGATAGCAACTCGGCTGATGATTCGTTCTATGTCACCAATATGTTTTAGTTGGGTCTGTATTTCTGAGTATTCGCGATTTTCAGACAGGGCTGCAACTGCATTATGACGTAATTTTAATTGTGACTGATCACGTAGAGGGCGGTTAATCCAGCGGCGTAAATTACGACTGCCCATTGCGGTGCTGGTTTTATCAATAACTGAAGCCAGTGTGTTTTCATGGCCGCCGCTCAGGTTTATTTCCAGCTCGAGATTACGTCGACTTGCTGCGTCGAGTAAAACAGAGTCTTCACTGCGTTCAACCCGTAAGCCCTGGATATGGGGCAGGGCGGTGCGTTGGGTGTCATTTACGTACTGCATTAAACAACCGGCAGCCAGTATTGCCTGGGTCATGCCATCACAGCCGAACCCGGTTAAATCTTTAGTGCCAAACTGTTCCGTTAATAAACGTGTGCAGGTATCAATTTCAAAATACCAGGGCGGCTGGCGGCGTAAGCCTTTAATCGATGAAAACTCATTATATAAAGCATCATCTTCTGATATAAGAATTTCAGAGGGTTTAATGCGCTCAAGTTCGGTTAATAGCTGCTCATGGCTAGTCAGTTCCTGAACGAAGAAGCGCCCGGAGCCTACATCTAATACTGAAATGCCGATTTGATCATTAAATGAAGCAATCGCCATTAAGAAGTTGTCGCGACGCTCTTCCAGTAAGTTTTCATCGGTAACTGTACCGGGTGTAATAATTCGTACGACCTGACGCTCAACTGGCCCTTTTGTAGTG
This sequence comes from Gammaproteobacteria bacterium, assembly GCA_016744065.1. Classification (GTDB taxonomy): domain Bacteria; phylum Pseudomonadota; class Gammaproteobacteria; order SZUA-229; family SZUA-229; genus SZUA-229. Next base: position 25,678 of record JADGFA010000016.1, on the reverse strand, counting down.
GCTGGGTCACCAATCTGCTCACATAAAGCGACTGATTCACCCGCTTTAATCAGGCGAGATAAATAATTATCCGCAGCATGATAGGGGATACCGCACATAGGAATAGGTTCACCATTGGTTTTACCGCGAGCGGTAAGGGTGATATCCAGTAGCTGAGAGGCTTTACGGGCATCATCAAAAAACATTTCGTAAAAATCACCCATGCGATAAAACAGTAAAATATCCGGGTGATCTGCTTTAATGCGTAAAAACTGCTGCATCATGGGCGTATGCTGGTTAGTAGCAGGGACTTTTGTAGCGGCTTTTGGAGCCTTGGTGGCAGTGGATTTGAGTGGTGTGGCAGTCGCTTCAGTCATGGGCCAAATTCTACTGTTTACAAGTGCTTAGCGCAAAGCTTAACGTCGATTAATTTGAAAAATGATGGCATGTTCAATGGTTATTGATGTGGTACATTTACCTTAATTTATCTTTTGGAAAATCTATGAAACCTGTCATTTTAGTAAGCTTTCTATTGTATGCCTCACTAATACCGGCTTCTAGTGTTAAGCAGATTACCTCGAAAGACCTTAATATGAGCAATTTAATTGATGCAAAAGATAAAAAAAAGCGGTTTTTTGATTTTATGCGCCCTATTGTGAATGATGAGAATAACAAAGTACTAATGCTGAGGAATCGCCTGATTGAAGCAAGACGGCGCAATCCTGAGTCTTCACTTGTGATTAAAACGGCAGATGATTACAGTGTTGACTGGGAAACGGATAAACAGAGCTGGGATCAGTTGCTGGAGCGTGTCGATGCAGTGGCATTAGAAGTGGTATTAGCTCAAAGTGCGAATGAGTCAGCCTGGGGGCAATCGCGTTTTGCTGCAAAAGGTAATAATTTTTTTGGCCAATGGTGTTATCAAAAGGGTTGTGGCATTGTGCCCGAGCATCGTGATAAGGGCACAAGGCATGAAGTTGCAAAGTTTAGTAGCGTGAATAAATCAGTACGTAGTTATATTAAAAATATAAATACCGGTCGTGTGTATGCTTCTTTAAGAAAAATTCGCAAGAACAATAGAGCGGCGGGTAAAAAGCCAGGTGCAATTGCTCAGGCAGGTGGGTTAATTAAATATTCTCAGCGTCGTGGTGCCTATGTAAAAGAAATTCGAGCTATGATTAAATACAATAAAAAGTTGATGTTGGGTAAATAATTGTGACAGGGCATACTAGCTAGAATTAAAACTTTACAGTCTTTTTTTGAAAAACAGGGTTGCAATAATAATGAATGAGCAGGTAATAGCGGATTATATTGCTAATCTTGTGCCAAAGCTAATTGCCGGTAGTAAGGTGATCGCGACAGCAGAGTCCTGTACAGGTGGCTGGGTTGCGAAATCAATAACGGATGTTGATGGCAGTTCTCAATGGTTTGATAGTTCTATTATAACCTACAGTAATAAAGCAAAAGTTGAATTATTAGGGGTTAAGCAAAAAACACTGGATAGTTACGGCGCTGTAAGTCAGGCCGTTGTTAAAGAAATGGCTCTAGGGTTGCTTGATCGATGTAATGCAAATATCGGTGTATCAATAAGTGGCGTTGCTGGTCCAGGTGGTGGCAGTGATGATAAACCGGTTGGTATGGTCTGGATTGCCTGGGCAATACCGGGAATGTTAATTGAATCGGTTCGCTTTCAGTTTAAAGGTGATCGAAAGCAGGTTAGAATGCTGGCGGTCGCCGAAGCCTTTAAAGGAATTGAGCGACTTTTAGAGAATAATTAACTGCTTTTTGAGCTGTTGCCCTGAACGAAGTGAAGGGCCTGGTTTGAAGGGGTATCAAGTTAAAGTGTGGCATCAGATCCTGCGGTTTTGCTTAGTCAGGATGACATAAAGTATGGGTGTTGGCGTTTTAATAATAACAAAATGGAGTGGTACACGTGATTACATTGGTTCATCAGTATTTTTCAGACTCAGCTAAAAAGTTTCCCGATAAAATTGCCGTCAGTTGTGATGAAGAGTCAATTAGTTATGCTGATCTTGAGCAGTTTTCAAATAGTTTTTCTTTACAGCTTAAACAGGCGGGTGTGAGCAGGGGAGAGTTTGTCCCATTTTTTATGCCGAAAAGCATAAATTCTATTAAGTCAATTTTGAGTATTCTTAAAGCTGATTGTGCTTATGTTCCGGTTGATGTTAATTCACCGGCTCAACGTCTGTTATCCATTATATCAAGTACCAGTGCGAAAGTAGTGGTGGTTGATTCTGAAAGTAAAAAATTATTTGAGTCTTTATTAACGCAAGATCAGCGTCCAGTGTTAATTAATGTTGAAGAGTTTGAAGTTACGGAAGATGTAGCGATTAAATCTCAGAATATTTCAATTGATCTTGCCTATGTGCTTTTTACTTCGGGTTCTACCGGTGTGCCTAAAGGGGTAATGATTCCCCATAAAGCCATTATTGATTATATTGACTGGTGTGTAGATGAATATCAGCTAACAGATAAAGATGTTATTTCTAATCATGCGCCATTGTATTTTGATAATTCCACATTTGATTTATATACCGCGTTTAAAACCGGTGCCACTTTGCATCTGGTGCATGAGCAGTTAAATGCTGTTATTCCATTATTGGTTGGCTGGTTGCGAACCCGAAAGATCACAACTTTCTTCTGCGTACCTTCTGTTCTTACAATGTTATTGAGGTCCCGTCGTTTAAAGCCGGATAGTTTGCCAGATTTACGTTATGTTATTTGTGCAGGTGAGGTTTTACCTACGGATGCAGTTGCTTCATGGATGGATATCTACCCGCATATAGAATTTATAAATATGTATGGGCCAACAGAAATTACCGTTGACTGTAGCTTTTATAAAATTTTAGAAAAGCCAGTAGACAGCAGTACCTCTATTCCTATCGGTATTGCCAGGCGTAATATGGAAATGTTTGTACGTAAGGAAAATAATGAGTTATCTAATGCGCCCGGTGATCAGGGTGAGTTACTGGTAAGAGGAACATCTGTTGCATATGGTTATTTGGGTGACAGTGAAAAAACAAATAAGGTTTTTATCCAGAATCCTCAGCACGATTTATTTCATGATCCATTATACTGCACAGGTGATCTGGTAAAGATTGATGATCAGAAGCAGTATATATTTATGGGCAGGGCAGATGATCAGATAAAATTTCTCGGTTATCGAATTGAGCTAGGTGAAATTGAAGCCAGCCTGTGTGGATTGTCTGATGTGAATGAAGCCGTTGTTGTGTTTAATAAATCTGTAGATGGTTCAGCTGATGAAATTGGTGCACTAGTCAATATGTCTAATTCGATCACACTCGATGAGTTGCAGGTTCAGCTTAAAGATAAGCTGCCGTCTTATATGGTGCCCACTAGAATATTGTCATATACAGATGATTTTCCCCGTACACCTAATGGCAAATATGATAGAAAATCTACCTTGAGCATGGTTTTTGATGCTTAGTTTTTCAATTGCCAAAGACTAAGCAAAAACGTCTGTTTTTTGCTTTATGGCCTGATGATATAACTCGGCGAGAAATATCTCAGGCTTTTTTATTATCATCTCAGTCGCAATATGAAGGGCAATATTTTTAATATTGATAATCTGCATTTGACATTGCATTTTTTAGCTAATGTATCGAATGAAACCTGCGACTGCATGTCAGCCGTTGCTTCTAATATTGCGTTTGAGCCTTTTAATTTAAAGCTGGATGTTTTTGGTGTATTTAAAAAGCCAAAAGTTTTCTGGATGGGGGTTACGGATACTCCTCAGGCATTAAGGCTATTATATGATGGCCCGGGTTTTAAATTAGCTGATTGCGGGTATCAAATGGAAAAACGGTTATTTACTCCCCATGTAACGTTAATGCGAAAAATAAAGCAATTCGATGTAGAAGAAAAGCCTCAGCCCATTAACTGGCATATAAATCGCTTTGCTCTTGTTGAATCTATATCAACTAATGATGGCGTAATGTACAAACCGATTAAGTTTTATAATTTGTAACGCTTTCCATAATATGACTGGCGTGTTTAAGTTTTAATCCGGTCGTTTGTAATCACATAAATGCCCAACCCGCATACTGTTCGATTTCATCACGGTTTTCTACTATCAATTGATAAGCGTTTGGGTTTAAGGATGCATCTTCAGTGGTATCTACTTTCATTTGTTGAAGTAAATAACCTACCAGTGCGCGTCTTACCTGTAATTCAATCAACCCGTCTTCCATATCATAGTCATAACTTAATGCCAGGCGTTGTTTTTTATATAAACCGGGGTGGGCCTGTAATTTTAAAGATACCAGTTCCATCCAGTCGTCATCATAGCTTTGGCTAGAGTCGGACTTTAGCTCAAGTTTTTCAGCGTGGGTAATTCTTGATAAAACGAAATCTCTAAAATCGTAATGTTCATGGTCATATGCACGTACATGCCAGCGTAAGCCGTTATTGACTAAAGCATGAGGTTCAATAATTCTGCTTTGTAGTTGATCATCTCTATGGCTAAGTGAATAGTATTTTATTTCTAGTTGATGTTTGTTTTTCATAGCGCGAATTAATTGTGCTAATACTGCTTTTTCTGGTAACCGAACTGGGAAGGGCATGCTTTCAACGCTAATCCCATAAATAGGTTCTTTGCCCGATGGGTTATCAATTGATAATAAGTTTTGGGCGAACATGGGTAAAATGCTTTGAGGGTTTAAATCTGCAAAAACTTCATCGAACTTTTCAGAAGGTACAAAACTAAACAGGCTTGGGTTGTATTCAAGGTTGCCTGGTGCCAGGTCATTGTAAAGCTTCAGGTCTTTAGTGGCGGCAGGGTCGGATATGCCGTAAGCCTTTGCCAGCATACTGCGGCTGATATGTCCGAGGTAGTAAGCCATAATCTCAATAAACTGTAATCGCTGGCGTGTAGCGAATTTAATCTCGTGAAGCATTTTGACGTCAGCCATGGGTCTCTCTTAATTTAAAGCTATTTTTATTATATGTGGTTGCTCCAGCAGGAGTCTGTTCATTAGTTAATGAGGTAAGAGTATTTAAACGAACAGTTTACATAATAGTTCATCAGTGATGATAAATACAATACACCTAATACTTTTTACAAACATGATAAAAAGTATTGACATAGTAAAATGTATCCACTAATCTACAGTTATGCCGCAGCGCAGTAATCGCGTTATGTAAACAAATTGAACTAACTAGAAAGATCAGGGGAATATTGATGGATGACAACAAGAAAAAAGCATTAAGTGCCGCATTAAGTCAGATTGAAAAACAGTTTGGTAAAGGGTCTGTAATGCGCATGGGTGATTCAGTTAACTCGGAAATTGAAGCTATATCAACGGGTTCTATTGCGCTGGATGTTGCGCTGGGTATAGGGGGCTTGCCAAAAGGGCGTGTTGTGGAAATCTACGGCCCAGAGTCATCTGGTAAAACAACATTGACGTTGCAGGTGATTGCGGAAGCTCAGAAAGCGGGTGGAACCTGCGCTTTTGTAGATGCTGAGCATGCTCTTGATCCATCATATGCCGAAAAACTGGGTGTTAATGTGGATGAATTGCTGGTTTCTCAGCCGGATACAGGTGAGCAGGCATTGGAAATTACGGATATGCTGGTTCGTTCTGGTGCAGTAAGTGTGCTGGTCATTGACTCGGTTGCAGCATTAACACCTAAGGCTGAAATCGAAGGTGATATGGGTGATTCGCACATGGGTTTACAGGCGCGTTTATTGAGTCAGGCGTTGCGTAAGTTAACCGCGAATATTAAGCGTTCGAATACGCTGGTTATCTTTATCAATCAGCTGCGTATGAAAATAGGGGTTATGTTCGGTAACCCGGAAACCACTACTGGTGGTAATGCATTGAAGTTTTACTCATCTGTTCGTTTAGATATTCGTCGAATTGGCGCGATTAAGCGGGGTGAGGAAATTATTGGTAATGAGACCAAGGTGAAGGTGGTTAAGAATAAGGTGGCGCCACCATTCAAAACCATTAACTTTGAGATACTTTATGGTGAGGGTATTTCTCATGAGGGTGAGATTATTGATATGGGTGTGAACTGTAATATTATCGATAAAGCAGGGGCCTGGTATTCGTATAATGGAGATCGTATTGGTCAGGGTAAAGATAAAGTGCGTAAGTTTATGAAGGACAATCCGGCGATAGCAGATGATATTGAGGCGAAGATTCGTGCAGAGTTAATGCCGAGTAAGGAAGAGATTGCTGAAAAGGCTGAGATGAACCAGGAAGTAAAGGAGGCTGAGGCGGTTGAGGGGAAATAATTTTTTGCCTCAGGGGTGGGAGGAGGTTTAGCATCTGCTTTCTCCAGTTCTCTTTGTGGCAAAATTTTTATGGGGAGGGAATATGTCACGCTCAATAAATGAAGTTGCTATTGCTGCTCTTTCTCGTCGTGAGCATTCTATTCTGGAAATACGCAGAAAGCTAAAGCTGAAAAGCTTCGAAGAAGATGAGATTGATGTCTGTATTGAAAAGTTAATTAATAATAATTTGCTATCGGAAGAGCGTTTTACTGAAAGTTATATTAATATGCGCAAGCGGCGTGGTTATGGACCTGGGCGCATTGCTCTGGAGTTGCAGGAAAGGGGCATTGATGAGCTTCAATTCGGTGATTTTCTGGATAGAAATAACCCGGACTGGCATGATGTAATGCGACAGCAATATTGTAAAAAATACGGTAATCGACTGGCGGATGATTATGCGGAAAAAGTTAAACGCGCTAAGCATCTACAGTCTAGGGGGTTTCCTTTAGACTGGATATTTAAACTGAATTCTATGGATTTAGATGAGTATTAATCTCTTTTAAATCAATTATTTAATATAAAAAGTTAATGTAATTTAATATGAAGACAACAGCCGAAATTCGACAGCAATTCCTTGATTTTTTTAGCAGTAAAGGGCACGAAGTTATTGCTTCCAGCTCGCTGGTGCCGGGTAACGACCCAACATTGTTATTTACCAATGCGGGTATGGTGCAGTTTAAAGATGTGTTTCTGGGGCAGGATCAGCGCAGCTATGTAACTGCAACAAGCAGTCAACGCTGCGTGCGTGCGGGTGGTAAACACAACGACCTTGAAAATGTAGGTTATACCGCACGTCATCATACGTTTTTTGAAATGCTGGGTAACTTTAGTTTTGGTGATTATTTCAAGCGTGAAGCGATTAATTATGCCTGGGAGTTTTTAACAGTTGTTTGTGGTTTGCCTAAAGAAAAGCTCTGGGTAACCGTTTATGCAGATGATGATGAGGCGGCTAAAATATGGCTGGAAGAAATTGGTATAGATGAAAGCTGTTTTTCTCGTATTGGTGATAAGCCCGGTGGTAAGCAGAATGAAAGTGATAACTTCTGGTCTATGGGTGATACGGGCCCATGTGGGCCCTGCACTGAAATTTTTTATGACCATGGTGAAGATATTCCCGGTGGCCCCCCAGGTACACCGGAAGAAGATGGTGACCGTTATATAGAAATCTGGAATCTGGTATTTATGCAGTTTAACCGGGATAAATCCGGAAAGATGGAGTCGTTACCCAGGCCTTCTGTGGATACAGGAATGGGGCTTGAGCGGTTAGCGGCTATTCTGCAAAATGGTCATAGTAATTACGATATTGATCTGTTTCAGGCGCTTATTGCAGCGGCTGCAAAAGAAACCGGTTATAAAGATTTAACGCATAGCTCTCTTAAGGTGATTGCAGATCATATCCGTTCCTGTTCATTTTTAGTGGTTGATGGTGTGTTGCCCTCAAATGAAGGTAGGGGTTATGTGCTGCGTCGAATTATTCGTCGAGCATTACGTCATGGTCATAAGCTGGGTCAGGATGGTGTGTTCTTCTACAGGCTGGTTCAGCCTCTGGTTGAACAAATGGGTGGCGCTTATCCTGAGCTGGCAAAAGCCCAGTGTGAAGTTGAGAGTGCCTTAAAGCTCGAAGAGCAGCGTTTTGCTGAGACATTGGACCAGGGTATGAAAATCCTTGAAGAGGGTCTGGCAGAAATTAAAGACAGGCAAATACCCGGTGAGATGGTATTTAAGTTATATGATACTTATGGCTTTCCAGTGGATTTAACCGCAGATATTGCCCGTGAAAAAGGCTTAACGCTGGATATGGATGGTTATGAAAAAGCCATGCAGGCACAGCGTGAGCGAGCCAGGTCCGCAAGCAAATTTGGTGTTGATTATAACGATACGATAGATACAGATGCGGTCACTGATTTTACCGGTTATGAGCAGCATGATGATGAATCTCAAATTGAAGCCCTGTTTAAAGGTGGTGAGTCTGTTGGCTCCATATCAACAGGTGATGAAGCTGTAGTTATTCTTAAGCAGACGCCTTTTTATGCTGAGTCAGGTGGTCAGGTTGGTGATACGGGTCTGTTGAGTAATACCGATGTTGTTTTTGATGTTATGGATACGCAGAAGCAGGGTAAGGCATTTATTCATATTGGTGTGTTATCAAGAGGTGCTTTATCTGTGGGTGATTCGGTTTCCGCCTCAATCGATGCGGATCGACGTGATGCAACCATTCGCAACCACTCCGCCACCCATTTAATGCATGCAGTATTACGAAATATATTAGGTGAGCATGTTCAGCAGAAAGGCTCGTTGGTTAATAGTGAGCGTTTACGCTTTGATTTTTCCCATAATGAAGCGGTTAAACCAGAGCAGTTAGTTGAAATTGAACGAATAGTGAATCAGCGGATACGCTGTAATGTGGCTACTGAATCTGCTGAAATGGCAATTGCTGATGCAAAAGCCAAAGGTGCAATGGCACTATTTGGTGAGAAGTACGGTGATGAAGTGCGTGTGGTTTCCATGGGTGAGTTTTCCATTGAGTTATGTGGTGGCGTGCATGTGGATCGCAGTGGTGATATTGGCTCATTTAAAATTGTGGCAGAAACCGGTATCGCATCTGGCGTGCGTCGTATAGAGGCGCTAACAGGTGTAGCTGCTGTTGAGTATTCAAGCAATCAATCTAATAAAATCAATAAGATATCTTCGCTTCTTAAAGCAAGTAGTGATGAAGTTGAAGATAAGTTAACCCAGGTTTTGAGTAAATTAAAAACCCAGGAAAAAGAAATAGCCCAGCTTAAATCCAGAATGGCAACGCAAACAGGTAAGGATCTGACGGCAGATGCAATAGAGATTGATGGTATTAAAGTACTGGCAGTCAAACTGGAAGGTGTCGATAGTAAGTCTTTACGTGACACCATGGACCAGCTTAAAAATAAATTGGGCTCGGCAGTTATTGTGCTTGCTACGGCAGATGATAAAAAAGTCAGTTTATGTGCGGGTGTCACTAAGGATCAGACCGGTCGTTTAAAAGCGGGTGATCTGGTTAATATGGTTGCCAGTCAGGTTGGTGGAAAAGGTGGTGGTCGGCCTGATATGGCAATGGCTGGAGGCAGTCAGCCAGAAAACCTGCAAATAGCGCTGGATTCGGTTAAGGCCTGGGTGGAACAACAGCTTTAGCTTGCTGTTGTTCGCAATATTAATTGGCATATGACATAATTCGCCACCTTATTTAAGGTGGCTTTTTAACAGATAATAAAACATGGCTTTAATTGTACAAAAATACGGTGGGACTTCAGTCGGCACGATCGAGCGCATAAAAGCGGTAGCTGAGCGTGTTATTGCAACGCGTGACAAAGGCAATCAGGTTGTGGTTGTTGTATCTGCAATGAGCGGTGAAACAAACAGACTAATTAGCCTTGCAAATCAAATAGATAAAAAGCTTTCTTCACGTGAAATGGATGTTCTGGTATCAACCGGTGAGCAGGTAACTATCGCGTTACTCAGTATGGCGTTACATGAAAAAGGTGCGGATGCTAAATCCTATACCGGTGCACAAATTAAAATGCTAACGGACAACGTGCATGGTAAGGCGCGCATAAAAGATATTGAGTGCGCCAATATGCAGGATGATCTTAATGCGGGCAATATTATTATTGTTGCAGGGTTTCAGGGTGTAGATGAAAAAGGTAATATCACGACACTTGGTCGTGGTGGTTCAGATACAACAGCCGTGGCTATGGCAGCAGCATTAAAAGCTAAAGAATGTCAGATCTATACAGATGTTGACGGTGTTTACACAACAGACCCAAGGGTTGAGCCTAAAGCCAGAAAACTGGATCGCATTACCTTTGAAGAAATGCTGGAAATGGCCAGTTTGGGTTCAAAGGTGTTACAGATTCGATCTGTAGAATTTGCGGGTAAATATAATGTTCCTTTACGCGTATTGTCTTCATTTGAAGAAGGTGAAGGAATAGGTACATTAATAACAACAGAGGATGATGAAATGGAACAGGCCGTAATTTCCGGTATCGCTTTTAATCGGGACGAAGCCCAGCTAACCATTTCCGGCGTGCCGGATCAGCCCGGTGTTGCTTCCCAGATATTAGGTTCTATTACTGAGGCCAATATTGAAATTGATATGATTGTACAGAATGTAGGTGAAGACGGTACAACTGACTTTACCTTTACTGTGCACCGTAATGATTATGTAAATGCTCTGGAGTTACTGGAAAATACAGGTAAAAAGCTCGGTGCAAAAAAAGTTAAGGGCAATGATACTATTGTAAAGATATCAATAGTGGGTGTAGGTATGCGCTCTCATGCAGGTATTGCATCCAGTATGTTTGCTGCCCTGGCTAAAGAGGCGATTAATATTCTGATGATTTCTACTTCAGAAATTAAGATTTCTGTTGTAGTAGATGAGAAGTATTTAGAGTTAGGTGTAAGAACCTTGCATAGTGAATTTGGTCTGGAGCAAAAATCTACTTAAAAAAGTGAACGCGATCATACAATAGCTGTGTTAATATTACAGTACGGTGACAGGGTATATGGATTAAGGGCTCTAGTTGCTATTGGTGATTGAACTTAGGAGTAGTAAAAATGTTAATTCTAACTCGCCGAGTTGGCGAAACACTGATGATTGGTGATGATGTATCGGTAACGGTTCTGGGTGTTAAAGGCAACCAGGTACGTATTGGTATAAATGCGCCTAAAGAAGTCTCTGTGCATCGTGAAGAAATTTACGAACGTATTCAGAGGGAGCAGGAAGGTCAGAATGCTGGTAACTCAGCAAGCTAAATTATTTAGCAATATGGGCTTTACCTGAGACAAAATCGAAGGTATTCTACGCTCCATCAAAACCGCCGCTATTTGCGGCGGTTTTGTTTGATGTGTAGTAAACGGGCTAACTAAATTATCTTAATTGAGTATTTAGTTATATTCATAAAAGAGGGTTTGGGATAAGGCGCGTATAAGTTAACAGTACACGATACTGATAATAATAAATTAGAGAGCTGGCCGAGTGGCTGACTAAATTGTCTGGAACAATTTGAACATGATGATCGCTTTATATCATCATGGCCCTGAAAGGGTGTAGGACAGGAGTCCGGAATAAGGCGCACATATAAGTTATCAGTGTATAGTGCTTTTAACAAAGAATTGGAGAGCTGGCCGAGTGGCTGAAGGCGCACCCCTGCTAAGGGTGTATATTGGAAACAGTATCGAGGGTTCGAATCCCTCGCTCTCCGCCATATATAAAAAAGCCTCCCCTGAACAGGGGAGGCTTTTTTTATGCGCAGCAGCATATGTATTCATGATTAAATGATGTACTAATAAAGGGCAGGGTACCTATAGTTAAAATAAGTGTAAGTTACGGTATGCCTGATTGCATTGGTTATTTTTTCTGGTATTAGGGTAATCAGGTAGATTATAATAGTCAGGTATGGAAGTGATATTAAAGATTTCTAATGTAGCAGCAGGCAGCTGCTATTATTAATATCTGGTGTTGTTGTAATCGTTATATAGATTGTTTTTTCTGATTACTTAATCGAGTTAAAAGAATTATTTTTATCTCTAGTGATTTATATACCTTTGAAAATAAAAAATGGGAAATGAGTTATTATAAATTATTCTGCTGTTAAGGATTTCTCTAAGGTCTTATCTCGTAGAGAAGGTTTACGCATAATTTTAGTGATGCAAGCTGATAGTTTTAAGGCAGTGCTTCTAATAACTCATCAAGACAATGGCTGTTGGTAAAGTGATAGTATGACGGGTTATATACGGGGTCTTGATGGCTTAAGGGCAGTTGCTATTTTATGGGTTATGTTTGCACATGTTTCTGCGGCGTCCAAATGGCATGCTAATACTGTTTATCATAAAGTAATTGAATTAATTGCTAGTTCTGGCTGGGTTGCAGTACAGTTATTTTTTGTTATTTCTGGTTTTTTGATTACCGCTATCCTGCTTAAAGGTAAGGGTAAATCTAAACAGCTCCGGCATTTTTTTATACGACGAAGCTTGCGTATTTTTCCAGTTTATTATGTAACATTATTTGTTTTATTTATTGTTGTGCCCTTCATGGGGTATACGCTTACCTGGTTAACTTCTGAAACTGAAAATCAGTTGTATTTCTGGACATATTTAAATAACTGGATCAGGCCGTATATCTATAATAAGGGTTTTTCACATTTATGGTCCCTTGCTATTGAAGAGCAGTTTTATCTAATTTGGCCTTTTATTGTTATATACTTAAATAAAACCTGGTTGTTAAGGATATGTGTTTTTATGATTGTATCCGCACCGGTATTCAGGTTTTTACTTTTTTATTTTTTTCAAACAGATATAGAAGGTATAGGTGCAAAAGCTGCATATGCTTTTACTTTTGCAAGATGGGATGCAATTGCTTTAGGTTCTTTATTAGCTGTAATTATGACGACAGACAACTACCTGAGCTGGTGTAAAAAATATGCCATTAATATTTTATTTATTTCAGCATTTATGGTGTTATTGCATGCAGGCTTAAATGGCTCTTTTAATGCTGTTGGTGAGGGTGGAATTGAGTTATTAAACCAGACAATATCTGCAATAGCCTGTTTTTTAATTGTATTTATAGTGACCTGGAAAAACAGGCAGTGGTATGTGAATGTTCTGGAGTTTAAGATGTTAAAACTTGTCGGTAAATACAGTTATTCTATGTATATATTTCATTTGCCAATCATGATTGTCTGGTTTCAATATAATATTCCAGATTATGCGGGCATGTCTGATTTGGCTGTTTTATTACAGGTTTTTTTAAATTATTTATTAATTTTATTTTTTACATTTGTACTATCAGCAATATCCTGGAATATTCTGGAGTACCCTTTACTCAAGTTGAAAAGAGGGTTTCAGGAAACTTAAATTTGAAAGTGATGTTTCTTAAATGAATCATTGACAGGGCATGATTATATCTCCATAATTCACGCCCTCAGCAGATAAGCGCCTGTAGCTCAGCTGGATAGAGTACTCGGCTACGAACCGAGCGGTCAGGGGTTCGAATCCCTTCAGGCGCACCATATTCATTAAAAAAGCCGTTATCAGTACAACTGATAACGGCTTTTTTAATGTTCAAAGTTTTATATTTTCTATCTAGCTTAATTTGTGTTGTTCCGCTTCACTGAAACCGCTAAATGCACTTTCAGGAAGGGGAAGGGTTGCTTATGAGAAGTTAGAGTCGTCCATCTACTTCATCTGACTGTAAAAGATATTTTACGTCGTATAAAACAGAGTCAGCCTTACACAATGCTCTAATACCCGCTGCACCCATTTCTGCAAACTGTTTATGAGCAACAGTGATGATAACGGCATCATAATGCCCTTGTTCAGGTGTAGAGATTAGCTCCAGCCCATATTCACTCTGCGCATCTTCAGACTCTAACCAGGGGTCATAAATATCAATATTGGCATTATAAGGCTCAAGTTCACTTATGATGTCAACGACTTTGGTGTTGCGTAAATCAGGACAGTTTTCTTTGAAAGATAACCCGAGAATAAGTATATTTGAATCCACAATATTAATGCGTTTTTTAGCCATGAGTTTTGCAACCTGTAAAACAACATGTGCTGCCATATATTCATTGGTATGTCGACTGGCGGGTATAATGCTGGGTTCAAACCCCGTTTCCTGTGCTTTATGTACAAGATAGTAAGGGTCTACACCAATGCAGTGACCACCCACTAGCCCAGGGCGAAAGGGCAGGAAGTTCCATTTTGTGCCCGCAGCTTCAAGTACATCCAGTGTGTCGATATTTAACCTTGAAAATATTAATGAAAGCTCATTTATCAGGGCTATATTTACATCCCGTTGAACATTCTCAATAACTTTTGCTGCTTCAGCTACTTTCAGGGTGCTTGCTTTATAGGTGCCTGCAGTAATAACTGATAAATATAAAGAATCAACAAAATCTGCTGTTTCAGGAGTAGAGCCAGAAGTTATTTTAAGGATTTTAGTAACATGGTGTTCTTTGTCACCCGGATTAATACGTTCAGGGCTGTATCCGATAAAAAAATCTTTATTGAAATGTAAGTTTGAATTTTTTTCTAAAGCGGGAACACAGACTTCCTCTGTTGCGCCAGGGAATACCGTTGATTCATAAATTACAGTATCATTTTTTTTTAAAACTTTGCCAATTGCCAGGCTAGACTGGATCAAAGGGGTTAAATCAGGTTTTTTGTTTTTATCTACAGGTGTTGGAACAGTGACAATGTATACATTGCAATCAGCAATTTTTTGTAGATCCGATGTATAGCTCAGGGTTTGAGGTATTTTAAGCTCTTCTTCAGATACTTCTAAAGTGCTGTCTTTTCCTGATAGTAGTTCATCTATTCTGGGCTGGTTGATATCGAACCCAATTGTCTGATATTTTTTCCCAAATTCTACCGCAAGTGGTAAACCTACATATCCGAGTCCAATTATGCCAATCCTTGTATTTTCCAAATTAAACATGTTTCCTAAGCTCCTGTTAGTCATTTTGTATTTTGTAATGATAGCTTATGAGCCCAGCTAGAGCATTAATTATTTAAAAGATGATGCGGAATATAAATTAATTTCAGAAAATTGGACGAAAATTTAGTCTAAGTATATGAAAATGGTTATAATGCCTGCAACATAAATGATAAATTGCCAGATAATTAAGGATTTTAGTTTTCTCATGCTAAGGATTTTCGGTCACTATATTCCCACCAGTATTGTTTTATTAATGTTTATAGAGCTAGTGGTGCTTTTTGCATCTGTCTATGCTGGAGCATATGCGCGCTTCTTTGATTCGGAGCATCTTGTCGCTGATATTAAGCTGTTAGAACCACTGGATGTAAAAGCGGGTTTTTTCGCTGTTATTATGTGGTTAAGTATGACAGCGGTTGGCCTCCATGCGCGTAATAATGTGGATGATTTTTCCGGCATTATGATTCGTATATTTTTGAGTTTTATGATTGGCCTGGGCGCTATTCTTACCAGTTTTTATATTTATCCAGATATTTTTCTAGGCCGTGGTGTTTTTGCTTTTGCCCTGTTTATTGCCTTTTTTGGCGTTTTAATTACCCGAACTATTTTTCAAAAACTGGATAATCATAAAGCATTTAAGCGGCGTTTACTTGTTTTGGGAGCAGGTAAAAAAGCTCAGCTAGTCGAGGATCAGATAAATTTTGCAGCTAAACGTGGTTATGAGATTGTTGGTTTTGTTGATATTGATCAGAATGCAATCCTGATTGACTCTGCAAAAATACTGGAAATAGAATCAACTTTACTTGATTTGTGTATGGATCATGAAATTGATGAAATGGTGCTGGCAATGGATGATCGACGTGTTGGTTTTCCACTAAATGGTTTGCTTGAATGTAAAATGAAGGGCGTCGTTATAAGGGATATTTTAGATTCATTAGAGCGTGTTACAGGCCATATTGAGCTGAGTGCACTGCACCCAAGTGCTGTTATATTTTCTGATGGATTTACCAATGCAGTGTCGGTCAGTTATGCCAAGCGACTATTTGATATTTTTGCCAGCATGCTTATTTTGATTGTTGCCAGCCCCGTTATTATATTGACTATGGTTGCTATCTGGTTAAGTAGTTTTGGCCGTGACCCGATTTTTTACAGGCAAATTAGACTGGGGCTCTGTGATGCACCATTTGGGGTTATTAAGTTTCGTAGTATGAAAACAGATGCTGAGAAAGATGGCGCTCAGTTTGCTCAGAAAAATGATTCACGCGTTACTGCCATAGGTTCGTTTATTCGTAAAACGCGGATTGATGAGTTGCCTCAGTTGTTTAATGTCTTTAAAGGCGATATGAGCTTTATTGGACCCCGTCCAGAACGACCTCAGTTCGTTTTAGGGTTTGAGCAGTCTATCCCCCATTATTCTCTGCGGCATACTGTAAAACCAGGTATTACAGGCTGGGCTCAAATTTGTTACCCCTACGGCGAAACGGAAGAGGATACAAAAAACAAGCTTCAGTATGACCTGTACTACATTAAAAATTATAGTTTGTTTTTAGATATGACTATACTGTTTCAAACTGTACAGGTTGTGTTGTTTGGGCAGGGAGCTAGATAAAGCGGAGTTGAGTCTATTTAGCCATAATGAGCGTAAGTGCTTATTATGGGCAATATTTATATAAAACTAATTTATTCCTGGTTTGTTAGTATTAAGTGCTTCAGGTGTATCAAAGGTCATTTTTGCCTTTAGAGGTGTTTGTGCATTTCTGACCCAGTGGCTCACTCGACCTTCATTAAAATGAACTTCTGATTCTCCATAAAACCAGATATCACCCTCCGTTCTGGAGGGCGCACCCATAATGTCGATCACATCTGTAATGCTTGAACCACTGGTAAAATAAGCATTATCTATTGTTAGCTCTATATCTCCAGGGTGATTTTCATATGTGCTATTTTCATTTTTTTCAACTAGCTTGTCTTCAAGGTGCTTTTTTGAAGCAGGGGCTTTGTTCTGTATATTGCTAGCTATTGGCATAGAGCCGTCATGGGTTTTGCTGGTTCTTTTGTTGTCTGTTGGTGTTTCAGAATAAAAGTCATCTGCAAAAAAATAATAAGAGCCTGTTATGAGTAATATTAACCCCCCCTTAACTAATGGATGGCCTGGCTGCTTTGATTCTGCTTTTTTATAGCTTGTTGATCTGTTTGTAGTTGTTTTTGTGGTTTCTTCTGTTTTTTTCGGAGAGTAAGCTGGTTTTACAGGTAGCTGTTGTTTAACTGCAGGGGGGCGTTCAACAGGGGGTAGTGTACCATTTTCACGATAATATTTGTTGATCTTGCTATAAGCAATATTTATAATTTTTATTTTGCCATCAGCAGTTATTTTTTCTTTAGAGTCAGTCTGAAAGCGATCAGGGTGCCATTTTTGAATGGTCTTTTTGTATGTTTTGCGTAATTCGCTCCAGCTGCAGTCAGGATTTACATTTAATATTCGATAGCAGTCTTTATAGGAATAGGTTCTTTTCATATTTTATTTATAATTGTGGTGTGGCGTTACATGCCTATTTCGAATAGGTCTAATATTAACATTTTAATATCTTATTTATATCTTTAAGATTTATTTTTAATGCTTAAATGCCTAATATTTGAAAAAATATACCAATATTCAGGTTATTTGCAAAAAAAGACTCGAAGTAACTGATTTAGCGTAAGTTATAGATGGATTTGTGTGCTAAGAATTTGTAAAATAGTCGGGTTGATCAAATGTTACGTAGGATCAAGGAAGTTGTAGGTCATTGCACAAATCTGGATGATCTAACAACATGCTCACATATAATGGATATTTGTTGGAGAACAAAATGATTAAAGCCTTACAGGCCGCTATCTTAGCCTTTTTTATACCTTTTTTATTTGCTGGATGCGCCTCAGATGCCTATATTCCAGCAAATTCCAAGTTGCTACTGGATAGTGATAATACTGCAGAGGTGATCAAGGAGTATCATATAGGTGTAGATGATACGATAAGCATTAATGTATGGAGAAACGCAGAATTAACGGTTTCTGTGCCAGTACGTCCAGATGGTAAAATCTCTATGCCGCTTATAGGCGATGTACGTGCCGCAGGATTCTCACCTGAATACGTTGCTAAGTCTATACAGAATAAACTGAAAAACTTTGTCCGAGATCCTAATGTAACGGTGATAGTCACAGGCTTGCAGAGTAATGAATATCTGACTCGATTACGTATTACAGGTGCTGTTGTTAGTCCAACTTCCCTGAACTACAGGCAGGGTATGACCGTTCTTGATGCTATTCTGGCAGCAGGAAGTGTCAATGATTTTGCTGCACCTGATAATACCAAGCTTTATCGTAAGGTTAAGGGTAAAGCCCGCGTGATCAGTATTTACCTGGGTGATATTTTGTATAAGGGTAAGTTAGAAACAAATATAAAGCTGAGACCTGGCGACATATTAACAGTTCCTGAACGTTTATTTTAATCTCGCTGGAGTAGTAGCAAGATGCGCTTGCCATTTGAAAATATTCTAATCGCTTTAATCGGTGAGGTATTTACTCGCCGTAATTCAATTTTTGTCATGTTTGTTGTTATTAGCCTGTCGTTATTAGCTGTTGGCTCTGTATGGCCCAAACGTTATACCTCATTTAGCCTGATACTTGCTGATGATAGTAATATTTTACAGCCCCTGATGCAGGGTACAGCAGTAGCCACACGGACTACCGATTATGTTGGCAATGCACGGGAAATAATTTTTGGCGAAAAAATAATGAGTCAGGTACTAAAAGAAGCTGGCTGGTTAAAGACAAACCCATCTGAAGTAGAACAGGCACAGATTAAAAAACAGCTAAAAAGCCAGGTAACGGTGAACGGAAATAATAATCTGATTAAGATTGAATACCGTGATAGTAAGCCGATGCGTGCATATATTTCTGCAAAAAGAATGGCTGAATTATTTATAGAAGAAGGCGAGCAATCTAAAATGAATGAGAGCCAGGCCGCTTATGAGTTTATTGAAAAACAGGTAAATGAATACTTGTCTAAATTAACGGCCGTAGAAGAGCAGTTAAGAGAGTTTAGATCTAATAATCCTGATGCCAGGCCGGGGCTTGATACAGAAGTAGCAGGAAGAATTACACGCTTAACATCCGATATTGAAAGAACGCATCTGGAATTGCGAGAAACAATGATACGGGCTGACTCCCTGCAAAAGCAACTTTCTGGTGAAGCCGCTATAACTATTAGCCAATCCAAAGAAGGGCAGTATCGGGCTAAAATTGCAGAATTACAGACTTCACTTGAGACATTAAGGCTGGATTATAAAGAGACCTATCCCGATATAGTGCGTTTAAAGCATCAAATTGAAGACTTAAAAAACTCTATGAATAGAGAGATTGAAAATCGTCAGAATGCAAAAAATAAAGCTGGATCATCATATATGGATGAATCCATTAGCTTGAACCCCTTATATCAACAACTACGTAGTGATGCATCATCAACTGAAACAACCATTGCAACATTACATGCCCGCATGAATGAAATGAATAAAATGCTTGAGAATGAATATGCACGTGCAAGACGTATTCATGGTGGTGAAGCAGCGCTGGCAAAGTTAACTCGAGACTATCAGGTTAATCAGGAAATTTATCAGGACTTATTGCGTCGGATGGAAAGGGCTCGAGTTTCTAAAAATCTAGATAGAGAGAATCAGGGTTTAACATTTAAAATCCAGGAGCCAGCAAAAATACCACTTATACCTACAGGTATAAGATTTATGCATTTTGCAATTGCAGGTCTCGTTCTGGGGCTTGCGGTACCAATAGGTCTTATATATATAATGTTACAGATTGATCCCAGGGTACGATTCTCTCAGGCTATTAGTGAAGATTTAAATATACCTGTGTTAGCAGAGATACATCAAATTACCAGCAAAAATGATGATCGCAAAATGAGAATAAATTTAATTGTTCTTACATCAGGATTTGCAATGGTATTGACTATATATGGTTATGTTGGCTGGCTTAAGTATACAGGGCAATTGTAATGAGTAAAATTGAAGATGCACTAAAAAAAGCCAAAGAATCCCGTGTACCAGGCCAGACTGGTATTAGAGCAATTGAAGATTCTCAGCAAAACCAGGAAGGTCTTAAAAGAGGCCTGGTAACATTAGGACATGATGATAGCCAAATACTGAGAGCGTCATCAACAAAAGAAATAGCCCTGATGGAAAACGGTGACGTGTTTGATTACGATAAGCTTTCAGAGCTTAAAATCATCCATTCAGACATGGATGATAATAAAATAGCGAATACTTATCGTGACCTGCGAACTAAATTAATACAAAAAAATAAAGGTAAAAATTTTATAGTGATGATTACATCCTGTGCATCAGGTAATGACAGTGGTTTGACTTCACTTAATATTGCTACGGCTTTCTCTTTTGATGAGAGCAAAACATCATTGTTAATAGATTGTAATTTAAATAATCCGAAACTTGATGATTTACTTCATTTGGAAACGGATAAAGGACTGACAGATTATCTGGAAAATGAATCTATTCAAATAGATAATATTATGCATAAAACAGGAGTCAAACGTTTAAAAGTAATTCCTGCTGGCACGTCAAGAGAAACAGCAACAGAGTATTTTACTTCACTAAGAATGCGGCAATTGATGAGTGGTTTATTATCGCGTTATTCAGACAGATATATTTTTCTTGATACTGCGCCTATAAATGAGTCTGCGGATACTCGAATTCTTGTTGAACTTTGTGATTTTGTGATTTTAGTTGTACCTTATGGCACATCTAATAGAACCAAAATAAAAGAAGCTGCTGAAGCAATCGGTACAGATAAACTTTTAGGTGTTGTCTTTAATGACATCCCTAAGTTGCCGAAAATATCAGTACCTAAAATTTTAAAAGTCTAAACATAGTCAGGGATGGTAATAAACTATGCTTGGAATTAAGCAAAAATATATTAATTTATTTTATTTATCAGGGTTAATGTCTAATTCTGTTGTTGCCGCGGATGTTGATTATTTTTTAGGTGTTTCTGCAGCTCATTTTAGTAATTTTAATTTAGTGGCAGAGCCGCTAGCTGAAAGTGAAAGCTCGCTTAACTTAAATATTGGTGCAGGGATTTCTGAAGATAGTGCAAATCTATTTGTAGATGTTGATGCATCATTGCAGAGTATAAAATATCAAAATGAGTTAGCCGCAGATGAGAATGTTGTCAATTTATTAGCTGATATTATATGGCGAATTCGGCCAGGGCAGTATGAATGGATTTTAACAAATAATTTTGCACAAACAGCAATTGATACAACAGCAAGTGATACTGTAAATAATAGACAGAATGTTAATGCTTTGTCTACAGGGCCTAATTATACGATTAGATTAAACCCGAGAAATGATATTCGATTTGAGGCTCGTGCTGAAAATTATAGCTTTGAAGAGAACCTGGATAATAATAGAGTTAGTTTAGCAGGTAGGTGGATTCATAATATGAATTCGGCCTTGATTGTTACGTTGAATGATTTAATTGAATCTACGAATTTCGAAGATAATATAAATATTGATTTTAATCGAAATGATGTTTTTTTCGGTGTCAATTATGAGCGAGGCGTTAATACATTTGATGCCGAGTACGGTGTTACATATATAAATAATGATGGTTCTGCTGATTTTGATGGTGGCAGATATGCGCTGGCTTTTACAAATGCCAGGACTCGATCATCTAGTATTCGTTTCTCATATGAAAATTTATTATCAGATACGGGGAATGAGATACTGAATTTAACGGCAGACGATTCAGTTAATAATACGGTCGCAAACGATATATTTGTTGCAGAGTCTTTTCGATTTCAGTATTTGAATACACTATCAACAGGTAATATTTCATTTGATATCAGTTCATTAACAACTGAGTATAGAATTAATCCAGTGTTAGATGAAAAAACAACGGCTGCATTTTTATCTGGTGTATGGAATTTAAGTGGAGCAGATAATATTTTTTATAATATAGGGATATCACGGAATGATTTTTTAGATCCTTCCTTTGATCGTGAAGATGAAGATAAAACTGCAACAGTGACATATTTTCACAGCATAAAAAGAAACGTTAATATTAATATTGAAGTGGCCAAGCTTAATCGTGTGAGCACAGTAGAAAGTGAATCATATGATGATTTAAGAGTAATTATGTCACTAACTTATAATTCACTATAGGATAAAAAGCTATGTATATGGAATATTTTGGATTGAAAGATTATCCATTCCGTATAACACCAGATACTGATTACTTGTATATGAGTTCGGCTCACTCCAGAGCTAAAGCTTATATGGAGTATGCGATATTTAATCGTGAGGGTTTTGTAGTAATAACGGGTGAAATTGGTTCTGGTAAAACGACATTAATAAAAAAACTCTTAACTGAGTTGGATGATAATGTCATTGTCGCTAAAATATTTCAAACTCAATTAGATGAAATTGAATTACTTCAAGCTATACTGGTTGAATTCGGTTTAAATCCATTTACAGCAAAAAAAGTTGAGCTTTTAAGTATGCTCAATCAGTTTCTTGTAAATAGCTATCTTGATGGGAAGCAAATCCTGTTAATAATTGATGATGCGCAAAATTTAAGTAAAAGAGTTTTAGAAGAAATTACTATGCTATCCAGTGTAGAGACTCAGAAAGAAAAAATATTACATGTTATTTTAGTTGGTCAGCCTGAACTTAATTATAAATTAGAAGCAACAGATATGGAGCAGTTGCTCCAAAGAGTAAGCCTTCGGTATCATGTGCGGGCATTAACACCTGATGAAACTAATGAGTATATTGCTCACCGTTTAAAAATTGCTGGTATGGAAGGTAAGGTTTTTGATGAAAATGTTATCGACAAAATATATGAGTATACGGGTGGCATACCCAGGCTTATAAATACACTCTGTGATACTTCGCTAACTTGTGCGTTCGCTGATGATCAGAAAGTTATCGATTTGCATCAATTTGAGAGTGCTATAGGTGAGTTGCAATGGAAGAAAAAATCCGATTCAAGTGATGATGGCTCAGAAGAAGAAAGTCTTTATGATTTGAGTGATATCGCTACTGATGGGTCAGCTAAATCAGGAGTAAATAATGTTGTAAATGATGCATATATTCCTATTGCCTCAAGAGCATTGGTGGAAATATCAAGGCAGTTGAAACGAATTGCTGATCATCTTGATGATACTAATGATGGTAAGGATTAATAAGCCTGTTTGAGATAAGGGGCGCAGGTAGTAATAATAAATATAAACAGTGATATTAGAGGTTGCAAAAACTAAATTAGTGATCTCAATAGGGAATGATTTTATCAAAATTTCATTTGTAAATATCTAGATCGTAGATGAAGTTTTAATAAATAAAATGATAATGAATAAATACGTAGTTGAAGAGCTAGGCAATGAATATAGTTATAGTGTAATAGCTAATGCTGAAGATTTAAAAGTTTTTATAAATTCGCAGTCTTTAAAATTTAGTTCATTTGAGAATTCAACTATATTTTTATCGGAAGATTTTATATTGACATGGATAGAGTATTATCACTCATATATCCATGAAATCATGTTTGTAGTGTTTTATCAGCAAGATGAAGTTATAGGTTTTTCTCCACTATACGTAAAAAAAAATAAAACACGAGAAATCAGATTTTTATGTACTGGTGAAAGAGAAGAAGATGAAGTCTTTTCAGAGTATCTTGATTTTTTAATAAAAAAAGGAAAAGAAGATCAGGTTTTAAGCTTGTTTATGGCGTTTCTTTCAGGTAGTGATAAGAAGTGGGACCAGTTTGTTATTGATAATTACCTTCCTGATTCATTTATAAATCTAAAGCTTTTACCGTTTCTGAATAGAAAAAAATACTCAATTATTAAACATGATGTTGGTCTTCGGTATTACCTTAAGCTACCAGAGACTATTGAAAAGTTCTATGCAGATAAAAAAGGTTCATTTTATAGTGGCCTGAAAAGAAAATATCGAAAATTAATAAAAGTTAAAGATATTAAATGTGAAGTGATTTCTGATGTTAATCTTGTATCAGAATACATAGACGCTATGAAGATTTTGCATAATAAGCGTTGGAAGTCAGAGGATGCACATGGAGTATTTGAAAGTGATGTTTTTTTTCAGTTTCATAAAGCAGTATCAAAAAAAATAATTAAAGATAAATACCTTTTTCTTCTAGTTATTAGAGATAAAAATGAGGTAGTTTCAGTTATATATGGTTATATTTATAATGGCGTTCTTAGTTTTTATCAGTCAGGGTATCTGGGTAATGAATATAATAAGCTTTCCATTGGTGGCGTGAGTCATTTGTTTGCAATAGAGTATGCAATAGAACAAAATTTGTTGGTTTACGATTTTATGCTTGATAGTTTTGATTCATATAAGAGTAAATTTAAATGTGATACTTCAAGTATGTGTACATCAATAGTGTATAAGCCTTCAATATCTGGTTGGTTTAGTTGGTTAAGCAAGTATATCTATCAATTGCTTGTGAATATTAAAATGAAGGTGTTTGTATTTTAAGCGTTAACAATATCTGCTTAATATGCCGTTTATAGATATTAATAATTTGAGGAATACATGAAAAATAAAATACTTAATACATTTACTGTTGATGTTGAGGATTATTTTCAGGTCGAAGCATTTAGCTCAGTAATTGACAGGAATGGCTGGGATGATTTTTCGTCTCGAGTAGAAAAAAATACTGATGTAATTTTAAATATGCTAGATGAGACTGGTGTCAAAGGTACTTTTTTTGTACTTGGTTGGATTGCTGCTCGTTATCCAGATGTAGTAAAGAGAATAGCTGAAATGGGGCATGAAGTTGCTTCTCACGGCATGTCGCATCAGTTGATATATAATCAGGATAAAGAAGTTTTCAAAAAAGAAACAATTGATTCAAAGCTATTATTACAGGATTTGTCACAACAACCAGTTAATGGCTATAGAGCTGCGACTTATTCAATAACGAATAAGTCATTATGGGCGCTTGATATACTTGTAGAGGCTGGTTTTACATATGATTCCAGCATTTTTCCAATGAGGCATGATCGTTATGGTATTTCAGATGCCTGTACAACGCCTAATGTTTTGACTACACCTAATGGCTCTACGATTGTTGAATTTCCTATATCAACGGTTAAGAGTCGGTTTTTTACTTTGCCTATTGCTGGAGGCGGATATTTTCGGCTTTTCCCTTATTTGATGACGAAGTGGGGACTTTCAAAAATTAACAAAGGAGGGGAGCCATTTGTTTTTTATATTCATCCCTGGGAAGTCGATCCGGAACAACCACAAATAGATAATATAAGTAAATTTACTAAATTCAGGCACTATAATAATCTAAATGATTGTGAGAGTAGATTAAAAAATCTGTTAAAAGATTTTAATTTTACGACTATGAGTAACGTCTTACAGAATAAAGGCCTTTTGTAGGATTTAATAGATGTCAGATATTAAACGTTTTTTTAAGCATTCTTCAATATATGCAATTGGTAATGTAATTAATCGAATTGGTGCATTTTTATTGCTGCCTGTTTATACCAATTATTTAACAGTAGGTGAATATGGTACTTTAGAAATATTTTATATCATTAGTTCTGTTGTTTCTGGTTTTCTGGCAGTAGGAATGGCTCATGCCACGCTTAGATTTTATTTTGATTATAAAGAACAATCTGATCGCAATGCATCTATTAGTACTAACTTTATTGGTTCATTTATAATTACACTTATTGGTGTGTTGATAATAGCTGTGTTTTCCGGAAATTTATCAAATGCCGTGTTTGAGTCAGATGAATATACACTTGGAATATATTTTATTTTAATAACGCTTGTTTTAGAGCTGTCCTCTCAGATATGCCTGGCCCTGTC
>JADGFA010000015.1 GCA_016744065.1 Gammaproteobacteria bacterium | reverse complement strand
AACAAGAGGTCATAGTTACAATAATTATTTGTCGCCGAATGCAGCAGAAAAACTAATATTAACCTATTGATGTGTACAGTTTTACTTGACCACTACAATGAATCTAATCAGAGGAGGATAATAATGAAAGTTTTTCTTATACATCTATATGTGTTAATGACCTTATTACTGTTTCCAGAAATTTCTTTTTCTAAAGATGTGGTAACTGTTCAGGGCGGTGATTTTCAAATGGGTTGCTCGATCGCAGATAAAAGCTGTGCTAATGATGAAGGGGGAAAAGGTGGTATGCGTGTGCACGTGCCACAATTTTATATTGATAAATTAGAGGTTTCGGTTGAGCAATATATGAAGTGTATGAAAGATGGAAACTGTACTCGACCTAAGGATCACAATAGAAATAAATATTGTAATCTTGGTGCTAAAGGAAGAGCCGATCATCCTGTTAACTGTGTTGACTGGGACCAGGCTTCGGCATATTGTGTCTGGGTGAAAGGTCGTTTGCCTTATGAGGCGGAATGGGAAAAAGCAGCACGTGGTGGTTCCCAGTCTCGTTACCCCTGGGGGCAGGAAGTGAGTTGTAAACAGGCTATTTTAGATGATGGAAAAACTCAGGGTTCTGTATCTGGTGAGCCGGATGGTTGCGGCGAAGATAGAACCTGGAAAAGGGCAAGTCGGCCAGCTAATGCTTTCGGTTTATTTGATATGTCGGGTAATGCTGGTGAATGGACAGCTAACTGGTATTCATCTGATGCAATTCAAACGCATTATTCAAAAGGTAATTTAAAAGGGCCTTCGAAAAGTCGAAAACGAGTTGTCAGGGGTGGTTCATGGGATGAAAATAAAGCAAATTTGCGCAGCTCTTATCGAAATGTAAAGCTACCGATTAGTGGCGATAGTGTTTACGGCTCAATAGGTTTTCGATGTGTGTATGATAATAAGTAGTTAACAAGCTATTGATCTTCTGTGATGCCAGATTAAGCTGTTGCTCTTAATTTGGCATCACTAAAAGTTAATTAATGTTTCCCTGTTTTAATCTTCCTCTTCTCCATCTCCATCTTCGTCTTCAGTCCATTCCTGCTGTTGCTGTAAAATCACGGTTTCTCTGTGGAGTTTACGCATCGCTTCATTGTATCTCTGGCGCTTTAGTGCTGCAGCGTTTGCTTTTTTCTTTTTAGCCGATGTTTTTTTCTTCTTGGAAGCTATTTTTTTCTTTTTTGATGTTTTAGCTTTTGCTTTTTTTACCGGTTCTTTTGTTACAATTTTTTGAGGCTCAATATCAATCTTTTCAGGTTTTTTAACTTCCGGGTTTAATTTTTTATTAATGATATTAATTTCAGATTGAATTTCTGCATGGCCTACGGAGCTAGCTTTTTGTAAAAAGCTTAATGCTTTTTTAAGATCTGTTTTTACACCTAGTCCGTAGTGATATAGCTGACCTAATACAATCATATTGTTAGCGTCAGCAAATTTAGCCCCATTAATAGACTTATTCAGCCATTTTGAATGGGTTGATTTTTTATAGCCATTTTGTTTAATATCCAGGTAAGTTAATCGGTCTATTGCCGCTTTATTCTTTTTCTGGGCTGATTTTTTATACCATTTAATGGCTTCATTGGTATCTGGTTTAACGGATATACCAAACTCATAAAAGGTACCTAATTTGAATTGCGCTAATGAATTGCCTTTATTAGCCTGCTTTTCCTGCATCTTGAATACACGGTAACCGAAAGAACCTTCATCTGCTTTAGTAATGCTGGTATGGAGTAATAAACAGGTTAAGAAAAACAATAAACCCCATTGTCTCGTATTTAACTCAATCAAACTAATCACCCCTGTAACTCTTGTTTAAGCGACGATTGTCCCTTAATCTCTCTAAGTATATTTAATATTATAGTGTATTATAAAAATAACACAGATATCTTGATAAGTCATTGTATTTTAAAGAAAATGTAAGTTTTTATATAGTTGATTACTGTGTATTTTATATGCTGGACCATGGCACTTATAAATTATTCAGGTGCCTGACTGGGTTCCAGTAGAGTTTTTATTAGTCTACCTGGCGTAGAAACAGGTAGTTTTTATTCAGTGATGTGTCCCTTTTAAAATTCGTGCTTTATCCCTGTTCCAGTCACGTTCTTTCTCATCTGCACGTTTATCGTGTAGTTGTTTTCCTTTAGCCAGGCCTATTTCCATTTTTACATGGCCTTTGCTCCAGTACATTTTCAATGGCACTATGGTGTAGCCTTTTCTGTCAACAGCACCGATAAGCCGGTCTATTTCATAACGGTGTAATAATAATTTACGAGGGCGAGTAGGCTCTGGATGTATATGTGTTGATGCGGTAAGCAGGGCAGTGATCTGGCCACCTAGCCAGAATATTTCGTTATTTTTTACCATAACATAGGTATCGCTCATTTGAATGCGGCCCTCACGGATACTTTTTATTTCCCAGCCCTCAAGTACTAAGCCAGCTTCGAAAGTTTTTTCTATACTGTAGTCATGGCGAGCTTTTTTGTTTAAAGCGATACTGCGAGCTGATTTTGTTTTTTTGTTTTTGTTTGCCATTCTTATTAAGTATGTAAATTACTAGTGGTCGATGAAAGTTGCGTGATTATACGTTAAATATGGTGTTGATTTTGAAAACGTTTATCGAAAGTTAATTGTCGTTTACACTATGCACTAGAAATGGATTCGGCTTTTTCGTTTACTTAATGTAGGTTAAAAAGAGTTTAATCTATAATAATCAATAAGATATGATAAATAATCAAAGCCATTTATTTCCTGGAGTCTAAATGTCTGAAGAAATTCGAACTTCAATACATGGCCAATGGTCGAGCCGTACAGCCTTTATTCTTGCCGCTACGGGTTCTGCGGTTGGTCTGGGTAATATCTGGAAGTTCCCCTATATTACCGGTGAAAATGGAGGAGGTGCGTTTGTTGTTATTTACCTTCTGTGTATTGTTACTATTGGTCTTCCGATTATGGTGGCTGAGGTTATGCTCGGTCGTCGGGGGCGCCAAAGCCCTGTAAATACAATGGCTGCTCTGGCCGCGGAAGAAGGGCGTCCTGCTATCTGGTTTTTACTTGGCTGGCTTGGGGTTATTGCGGGTTTTTTGATTTTGTCCTACTACAGTGTAATCGCAGGTTGGGCTTTATCATATGTTTTTCGTACGGCTTCTGGTGTTTTTGAGGGTGCGACCGCAGATGGTGTGAGCAGTATTTTTACTGAGTTTGTATCCAACCCGGAAAGCCTGCTGGCCTGGCATACGATTTTTATGGTAGCGACTACGATCATAGTGTCCCGAGGGGTTAAACACGGTATAGAAAAAGCGGTTAGTTATTTAATGCCAGCCCTGTTTGTGTTATTGATTATTTTGCTATTTTATTCAATGTCGACAGGTTATTTTTTAGACGGTCTGAATTTTCTGTTTGCACCTGATTTCAATAAATTAACAGCTAACTCCATCCTGGTAGCTATGGGACATGCTTTTTTTACTTTGAGTCTGGGGATGGGAGCTATTATGGTTTATGGCTCATATCTGCCTAAGGAAACATCCATAGCAAAAGCCTCAATGATGATTGCTGTAGCGGATACACTGGTCGCTTTGCTTGCTGGTATGGTTATTTTCCCGATTGTGTTTGCTAATAGTCTTGAGCCAGGTGCTGGCCCAGGCCTTATATTTCAGACTTTACCTATTGCTTTCGGGCAGATGGAAGCGGGTGTTTTGATCGGAACCCTGTTTTTTTTATTATTAGTCTTTGCTGCCTGGAGTTCTGCCATTTCATTAATAGAGCCTGCCGTTGCCTGGTTGGTTGAGAATAAAGGGGTAACGCGAGTTACGGCATCAGTATGGTGTGGTATGACTACCTGGGTTGTGGGTATTGGTAGTGTTCTTTCATTTAATCTGTGGTCTGATAAAACCTGGTCGCTTAGTTTGTTTGGTGAAACCTTATTTGAAAATAAAACCTTTTTTAGCACTCTGGATGGTTTGACTGCGAATATTATGTTGCCCATGGGGGGGCTGTTTATTGCTATTTTTGCAGGTTGGTTAATGAAGGTGGAATCGAGTAAGAAAGAACTCAATACAACTGAAAAAGGTTATAATCTCTGGTTGTTCCTGATCAGGGTTGTGGCGCCTATTGCGGTAATGGTCGTCTTTTTAAATGTAACTGGTGTAATTAAGTAAATAGGTTTAAGTGTGACATTAATATCCCGTAATGCTCTGGTGCCATATTCTGTTGAGGAAATGTATGCACTGGTTGATGATATAGAATCTTATGCAATGTTTTTACCCTGGTGCAAATCAACAGAAGTGTTATCCAGAGATGATAATGAAGTACAGGCAAGTATTGAAATAGCGCGTGGCGCATTGAATAAGTCTTTTACTACGCTCAATCGATTACAGAAAAATAAAATGATTGAAATGCGCCTGCTAAAAGGGCCATTTAAGCATTTACAGGGTTACTGGCGGTTTGATGCTTTAAAGGATAAGAGTGCCAGTAAGATTTCACTTGATCTGGAATTTGAGTTTGAAAGTAAGTTGATTGCATTTGCTGTTGGGCCTGTTTTTAATCAGATAGGAAACTCGATGGTTGATGCATTTTGTAAACGAGCAGTTGAGGTATATGGTGAGCGAATCTGAAATGGTAGACCAGGGGGCACAAATTAAAGTTGAAGTAGCATATGCTCTTGAAAACAATCAACAGATATTAGATCTGATGGTTAGCCAGGGAACTACACTGGAGCAGGCTGTTGAGCAATCGGGTATTTTAAAAATGTTTCCTGAAATAGACCTTAAGTTTAATAAAATGGGTGTTTTTGGCAAATTAGGAAAAAAAACAGCAGAATTAAAAGCCGGCGATCGGGTGGAAATATATCGTCCATTAATTGCAGATCCAAAAGAGGTTCGGCGTAAGCGCGAAGCTGATGGTAAGAAAATGAAGAAAGGCGGAGGAGAAAAATAACCAGTATTATTTAAGGTTATTTTACGGGTAGGTATTTCCCCTGAGAGTACTTCCCGGAAATTTTTTAAGGGGTGCTTCCAGTGTCAGTTGTAAAAAGCTGGCACTGGGTGCCAGTATTTTGTTTTAACGTTGTGCTGGATGCCCCAGGCTTGGTGGCAGGTCTTCTGAATTCATATCATCTATTTCCACTTTATCGCCATGGGCTTCTGGCGTATAAGCACTATCATCAATGCGAATTAGTGTATCAGCGTCGAAGTATAATGTTAAACGCGATTGTTTTATGTCTTTATTACCCGGTTTTAAATAATATATATAATCCCATCGATCTTGATGGAATGGGTCTTTTAGCAAGGGGGAGCCCAGTACGAAGACAACCTGATTACGGCTCATCCCCTTCTTTAGTTTAGAAAAGTTATCTGGCGTAACTTTATTTCCCTGCTGAACATCAATACGGTGGGGGTCGCAGGCTGTTAAAAACAGAGAGGCAGTTAAAATGCTAATAATAATGAGTTTCTTTTGCATATATTAATGATACGTATCTAGATTTGCGTATAATAGAGTCCAGAATTTTAAACTATATCTCACCCAAAAAACAGCAGGAGTTTGCTTTGGAAACCACTGATTTAAAAAAAGCAGGGCTTAAAGTTACCTTGCCGCGAATGAAAATATTAGAATTGCTGGAGTCAGGAAGTTTACGCCATCAGAGTGCTGAGGATATTTATAAATCGTTACTTAAGCAGGATGAAGAAATTGGGTTGGCGACGGTTTACCGCGTTTTGACGCAATTTGAAGGTGCTGGTCTGGTTACACGCCATCATTTTGAGGGTGGTCAGGCTGTATTTGAGTTAAATCAGGGCGAGCACCATGATCACCTTGTGTGCACCAGTTGTGGCAAAGTCGTTGAGTTTATGGACGATGTAATTGAACAACATCAAAATCAGATTGCAAAAGAGAATAATTTTTTAATATCCGAACATAGCCTGATTATCTACGGACATTGTAAAGATTGTCAGTAATAACGTATTAAATTTGTCATCACTGGAGAGTAAATAATCTGATATAGATTATAATAATAGCTTCTTTATACCCAGGTGATATCAATATCATGCTTATGGATGGGTGTTATATACAAATAGCTTATGCAAACGACTCATGCTAGACCTGATATAACTCATCAGTACACACTTGATGAGTATCTTGAAAAGTTAACAGCCTATTGTGGTAGTGACCAGGATCTATCGCGCGCCTGTAAACTTATCTGGGATTTATCTCTTTCGCAGGAACGCCTGCCCAGTGGACTTGAAGTTGCGCTAATTCTTGCAGAATTAAGTGTTGATAAAACCACGTTACTGGTTACCCTGTTGAGTGATTTTCGCTTAAATCAAAATGAATTCATTGAGAGTATCAGCCAGAATTATGGGGCCGATACTTATCATCTGGTGAAAAAAGTTCGCTGGTTACATAATTTTCATATTGAAAATATGAGCGATAATTCACCGGAGCAAATAGAGCGTTTAAGACGCATGTTATTGTCGATGGTTGATGATGTTCGTGTCATGTTAATCAAGATAGCATATCGTGTACAGCGATTAAGAATGATGGCAGGTGAGGATACACCTAAACGCCAGATTATTGCTAAAGAGACACTGGATATATTTACACCCCTTGCAAACCGTTTAGGTCTTGGTCAGCTTAAATGGGAAATGGAAGATCTGTCATTTCGTTTTCTCGAACCTTTAACATATAAACGTATCGCTAAGCTTTTAGAAGAGCGTAGGGATGAGCGTGAAAATTATATAAAAAATGCGGTAAGCGATATTAGAGTTATGCTGGATGAGAATGGCGTAAAAGCTGAAGTTTATGGGCGTCCAAAACATATCTATAGTATCTGGAAAAAGATGACCGCCAAACAAAAAGAGTTTGCTGAGTTATTTGATGTGCGTGCGGTAAGGATAACGGTGGATGCAGTAACAGATTGTTATGCTGTATTGGGTTTAGTGCATGGGCGTTGGCATCATATTGCTCAGGAGTTTGATGATTATATTGCCAACCCTAAAGAAAATGGTTACCGCTCATTACATACCGCTGTATTTGGCCCGGATAGTAAGCCTCTTGAAATACAGATTCGGACTCGGGAAATGCATGAATTTGCAGAATATGGGGTTGCTGCGCACTGGCGTTATAAAGAGGGAAGCGTTAGTGATGATAATCTTGAAAAAGGCATTGCATCATTAAGAAAATTACTGGATCCAGGTGAAACAAAAGATGAGGAATTAGTTGATAGTTTTCATACAGAGCTTTTTCCTGACCGTGTTTTTATTTTAACGCCTCAGGGTAAGGTTCTTGATTTACCTCAGGGAGCTACGCCATTAGATTTTGCCTATATCGTACATACGGAAATTGGCCACCGGTGTCGTGGTGCAAAAGTAAATGGGCGTATTGTTCAGTTAACCTATGAGCTAAAAAATGGCGAACAGGTTGAGGTTTTAACCAGTAATAAAACGGCTCCTAGCCGTGACTGGATGAACCCTAATCTGGGGTACCTGAAAACCAAGCGTGCACGTGCAAAAGTAAAAAGCTGGTTCAAACATCAGGATTATGAGCTTAATAAAATTGATGGAAAAGCCTGCTATGAGCGTGAGTTAAATCGTCTGGGTCTGGTAAAAACGTCATTACAAAAAGTACTGGATCATTACGAGCAAATTTCTGTAGATGATTTTTTTGCATCAATTGGCCGGGGTGATATTACGTCGGGACAGTTAGCAAACAGTTTACATGATGTCTTTTTAGATAAAGAAAAAAGCATACCTTTAGTTGCCAGACAAAAAAAGGTATTAAAAAAATCACTCAGTGGTGATGAAGTTCGTATTCGAGGTGTTGCTAATTTATTAACAACGATATCAAATTGCTGTAAACCTGTGCCGGGTGATCAGATTATTGGTTTTATTACTCGTGGTAAGGGCGTAGCGGTGCACAGGAAAGATTGTGTTAATATTATTAATCTGGAAGATAATAAGCGTGACCGACTTATAGAGGCTGACTGGGGTGATGATGTAGGTAGAACTTATACCGTATCTATACATGTTGAGGCTTTTGATCGTCAGGGGTTATTGAGTGATGTGAGTAAGGTATTAACAGATGAAAAGGTTGATGTGGTGGGTGTGAATACGATGTCTAATAAAGATGAGCAAACAGCCGATATGACTATAATTGTAGAAATCTATGACTTAAATCAGTTAGGTCGGGTGATGGATAAAATTAATCAGTTACAGAATATTATTAATGTTAGTCGGGAGTATAGTTAAAATTCAATATTGTTTTGAATTGATAAGATGAAAAATGTATTTAAGATGAGGTTTTCTAAATTTTCTATTCTAGTTTTTAAGAAAAACTTCAAATTCCATAGCCGGCATCGGTTTGGCAATTAAGTACCCCTGTGCAATATCGCAACCCATTTCTTTTAGCTGCTCTAGAATCTCCTGGGTTTCAACTCCTTCAGCAACAACTGACAGGCCCAGGTTATGAGCCAGGTCTATAATTGATTTTACAATTATCTGATCATCAAAATTAGTCATCATGTCTCTGATAAATAACTGATCAATTTTCAGCTCATTTACAGGTAGTCGTTTTAATCGACTTAAAGATGAGTAACCTGTACCAAAGTCATCAATTGATAGTTCGATGCCTAATGAGCGTAGACGGGTAAGGGTATCAAATATATATTCATGATCAGATAAGAAAAGACTTTCTGTAATTTCAAATATTAATTTTCGACTAATGGAAAAATCAGGTATTCTTTTTTTTACCTGATTAATGAAGTTTGGGTCCATTAAAGTATGTGTTGAAATATTAATAGCAATTTTTATATTATGTTCATCTTTACTCCATTGATTAATAGTATTAACTGCAGATTCAATAATGTTGTAAGTGTATTTATCGATTAAGTTATACTGTTCTAATGCATCAATGAAAATGATGGGTGATATTAACCCTCTTTCAGGGTGAATCCATCTGCCGAGGGCTTCGGCTGATACAATGGAATTGGATTTGATATCAATTTTTGGCTGATAGTAAAGTTCAAACTGATTTTCATTAAAAGCATTGTTTAAATCAATTGAGAGATTTATCTGACTTTCATCGGTTTCATCTTCTCTGTTATTGTAAATATGGTATTTTGAGTGTCTTTTTTTTGCAATATTCAAAGCAATGTCTGCATGCCTTAGTAATGTTTTTCTATCTTTCCCATTTTCAGGATAAGTGCTAATTCCGATGCTTGCGTTTACATTAAACTCTTTATTGTTGATTATGTAGGGGGCTTTCAGTTCGTTGAATATACTGTTAGTTCGTATAATGGTTTTTTTTAAATTTGTTCTGGGTAAAAATAAAATGAATTCATCACTTCCTAAACGGCTGAGTGTTTCATTTATTTTAAGGTGGTTCTTTATACGTTTGCAAAACTCTATTAAAATTTGATCCCCCTTATCATGACCTAATGCTTCGTTAATTGATTTGAAGTTATCAATGTCAATAATTAACAGGCTAATAATTTCATCATTTTGAGTAAAGATGGATAGCTGTCTGTCTATACGGTCTCTTAAAAGCGTTCTATTTGGTAAACCTGTTAGTGAATCATATAAAGAAAGTTGTTCAATTTTTTTATTAGACTCTGAGTATTGTTTGTTTAAAATATTGAGTTTGTGTTGATGCGTGATGAGTGAGTTTTGTGTTTTTTCAAGTTCTTTTACGGCCAGTGCATTTTCTATTGCAATACTTACAATTCCTGCAAAAAGGGTTAGCATGTTCAAATCACGTCGTGAGAATTCCAGGCTATTTTTTTTATTTATGGCAGCAATACCACCAAGAAAATCTTTTCTACCCTGTAACGGAACAAGTATTAATGTGCCAGCTTCTTTTTCCCATTGGGTGTGCTCTTTTTCATCTAACTCTTTGAGTGTGCCACGCCACCAGGGTTTTTTATTTTTCCAGACCCAGCCGCATACACCAAAATCCAGAGGTAATGATTCGCCTATAATTTCATTTGTGTTTTTACCTGCACCGGCACGATAGGTATAGGTTTCGTTGTTTTTATCAAGTATGGGAATAAGTAAGGTTTCTGCACCGACCAGTTGAATTGCGCGTTTAGCGACAATATCGAATACTTTCTCAAGATTGAGTTCGCTGGCTACAAGCCGAAAAGTATCCTGTAGTAATTCAATTTCAGACTCCCTGTCTCGGAGTTCTTTTTTGAAGTCGACTATGTTTGAAGTGTTTTTATTTTCTTGGGCCATATTAAACACACAATAATAATAGGGTTTATTAATAGTGTAGTATAAAAAATTATGTATTTTAGGTTTTATAGGGCATCAATATTATTTTAAATAATACCCTGAGTGTAATAGCGCTTACTTATCCCTGGTATATGCTAAGCACTGCTTTTAAAGCGAATATAGGGATAAAAACATATACGAATCATTGTCATTCTGAGCGAATGCAAAGGATCGTAAGCTCTTATGTTCGTTGTAGAGGAGGCCAAACACAGTGGGTTTGTATTGTCTGGTTCAGGCTAGCCACGTTTTAATAATTTGTACTTAGCCTTGAGTCAATAGCATTAGGCCGTGTGTTTTACTGCATTAATAAATAAAGCAAAATTAGATTAACAATAAATAGAGCGCTGGCAACTGATTTCCAGAATATTAAAGGGTCTTTCTCTGTTAGTGGCAGGCTGTTTTTCATAAATGACTCATTCGGATGAGTCAGATCATGGTAAAACTCTGAAAAGCTGTCATAGCGAAGTCTATGGTCAATCCTTACGGCTTTTTCAATAGCGCCATCCAGCCACAGGGGGATCATAGGGTTATGCTTTAAAGCGGAGGTGTACTTTATTTTACTAATCGAGCGCCAATCTATATTTTTATCGGACTGGTCACCATAGGGTAGTTTTCCTGTGAGTATTTCATAGGCAATAACACCCAGTGAATACAGGTCTGATTTATTAGAACCGGCAACTCCCATAAGGTATTCCGGTGCCGTATAATTTTTAGTACCCAATAATTCCAGGCGCTCAACCGGGGAGGCAATTTCCTGAATGCCTGCAACCTTAACCGCGCCTAAGTCGATGATTTTTATACTACCATCTTCCTTTATTATTATATTGTCAGGCTTCAGGTCACGGTGGAGCATTTCAAGGCGATGTAAACCTCGCAGGCCATGAATAATCTGATCAATAATTTTTGTAACCTGTTTAATTTCTGGCGTTGGGTTCTGGACTATCCACTGAGCAAGGGTAATGCCTTCAATATATTCAATTAAAAAATATTGATAACTGCGTGGTCGTTTCTGTTCGTAGGTAATCATGACATTAGGGTTGTAAACCCGTTTGCCTGCCCACTCTTCCATATGAAAACGATCAATATAAGAAGGGTCATCATCATAATTAACAGAGGGTGTTTTCATTAGCATTGTTTTCTGGTTTTCTGTGTCTTCTACCAGATAAAGCTGTGATGTTGAGCTGGAGTGAAAGTCTTTAATAACTTTATAGCCATCAATAATCATCCCAGGCGATAAGTCAGGTGGAAACGGCAGTCGAACCAGGTCATTTATGACTTCATTTGCCTGTTGGCTGGGTAACTGCTCTATATGTATAATCTGGCAGGTGACGTTATCGTGGCTTCCACTGGAAAGAGCGGTACTGATAATCTTATCCGCCAGTACATTCAAGTTAACTGATTGACTGACAATCTCCAGGATCTGTTGATCCTGCATGTAATCGTGAATACCATCTGTTGTCATTATAAAAACATCATCAACCTCAAGGTCAACTGTTTTGTAGTCAATATCCAGGTGCAGATCAACACCAACAGCTCGACTCAAATAGCTTTTCTCACGGGTAATCCAGATGCGATGATCATTGGTGAGTTGTTCGATATTGTTATTACGTAAACGATATATTCGGCTGTCGCCAATATGCAAAATATGTGCAGTGGTTGATTTAATGACTAATGCGGAAAAAGTGGATACATAAGCTTTGGCGTGATCATCTGTGCTTTTTCCATAGAGCCAGCTATTTAAAGCAGTAAGAACTTTTGCTCCAGAGGTTTTAACCGTCCAGCTTTCGGGTGTGCTGTAGTAATCACTAAAAAAACCTTTAACGACATATTCAGATGCTTCTTTGGGAAAAGCACAGCTCCCCATACCGTCAGCAACAATGGCGCTAATGCCCTTGTTTTCAAGTAGCTGGCCTTCGGGTGTAACGATGCCGTATGAGTCTTCATTATGTTCTTTTATGCCCGCATCTGAACTTTGTGCAACATTGATTTTAAGCTGGCTGGTCATATTATTATTTTTGTTGTTTTGTTAGCACGCATATTACTCAGTTTTTATTAATTATTCAGGTTCATTTATCCGGAGCAGAACGGTTTTTTATGTTTCTGGCCTTACGGAAATGATTGCTGATTAAGTTTCAATGATCTGTACGGTGCCATCCGGTAGAACTTCACTCATATTGTTAGAAGGCTCTTTAAGTATGAATAGTGTTGCCAGGAAAACAAATATAGCGGCTCCAGCAATAACCAGAAAGAATATCTCGGATGATACAAATGACAGTACGGTTAAAAATGTAACACCACCTACATTACCATATGCACCGGTCATACCCGCTATCTGTCCAGTCAGGCGACGTTTTATCAGGGGAACAACTGCGAATACAGCACCATTACCGGCATTAACAAAGATAGAGCAGAATATTGTAACGATAATTGCCAGAGGTAGAGACCAGCTTGCATTAATCTGGCTCATCATGGCATAGCCAAGTATCAGGCCAGACATAATAACAA
Organism: Gammaproteobacteria bacterium; assembly: GCA_016744065.1. Classification (GTDB taxonomy): domain Bacteria; phylum Pseudomonadota; class Gammaproteobacteria; order SZUA-229; family SZUA-229; genus SZUA-229. The sequence goes on along the minus strand of JADGFA010000015.1, from coordinate 67,068 downwards.
CCAGGCTGCGCTTACGACCAAACTTATCTGAAATCCAGCCACCTGCAGGTCGCATAATTAAATTTAACCCGGCAAATATGGATGCAACCAGCCCGGCTCCAGCAGGTGATAATGAAAATGTATCCATAAAATATAACGGTAGCATTGAGATAATGGCAAGTTCAGAACCAAAGGTCACCATATAAGCCAGGTTTAATACCGCAACCTGACTGAACTGGTAACGTTCAATTTCGGGTACTTCAGTTTTAAAAACATGTGCATTGACCTGATACATGCGAAAAGCCTGGAACAGATAGAGCGTGGTTAATGTAATATAAATAATATTGGTAATACTGGCTTCCAGCATACCAATATTTGATGGGCTTAATTTCCAGGTAAGCACAGCCAGTGCAGCATACATGGGGATATTCATAATCAGATATAAAATAAAATCTTTTTTGTTGGAAATTTCCAGTGCACCACTTTTCTTTGGCTTGAAATAAGTTGAGCCTTTTGGCGTATCGTGTGTGCTAAAGTAATAAATAAAAGAATATACAAAAGCCAGTACGCCGGTACAGGCGATAGCATAACGCCAGCCATCATCACCACCAAATAATAGCGCTATAGTGGGTAAGCTTATGGCTGCACCAGCAGAACCAAAATTACCCCAACCACCATAAATACCCTGGGCGATGCCTGCCTGACGGGCAGGGTACCATTCTGAAATCATACGAATGCCAATAACAAATCCCGCACCGGAAAAACCCAATAAGAAACGCATAAAAGCCAGTTGTTCAAAACTTTGAGCAACGGCAAAGCCAAAACAGAGTAAAGCAGAGGTCATAAGCAAAAAAGAGTAAATGCGTTTGGGGCCAAAACTGTCAACCAGCATGCCAATAATTATTCTCGCGGGAATGGTCAAAGCAACATTTAATATCAATAGTGTTTTTATCTGCTGATCACTCAGGCCCATTGTTTCCCGCATAGCGGCTAATAAAGGGGCATGGTTAAACCAGATAACAAAGGTAATAAAAAATGCAATCCATGAGAGGTGCAGTATTCGAGTATTGCCACTAAATGAAAAAATTTTAATGTTATTTGAGGAGCTCATTGGTATATTGATCCAGAAGTTATAACTTAATATGTACTAAGCAATGTTAGTACCAATTTTAATAAATTCAACTTAAACAGTGAGATAGCTGATTTAATAGTAGAAAACTACTGTCTTATGCACATTATAGGTGCAAAAAATAAGGGTTTAATGATTTCTGCTAACTGTTTGGCGGTTTTTGGTGCAGTGTCTATATAGATAATTGTATTAGTTCAGATTAGGCCTGAATTATTACACCAGTTAAGAAGCATAGTCTAAGCCACGTTTTTTGTGAGTGGCTGATTTGTTAGTATTATATCTTGAATTATTTTTGTGCATACCAGTGTAGGCTGATACTGACTGGTAGCATATGATAAGTGCTGTAATTCGAGTCAACTATTTCTGCTCGGCGTTGATTTAATGTTAAAGGTACGTATATAAATAGTTAATGAGTACCAGCTTGTTGAATTGCTGCTGCTGTTTCATCTCTTGCTCTATTTATTCTCTGGCTATGCCCTATAATTTTTTGGCTGCTTTCAATTATTTTATTTTGTTCGTCTTCGCTTAGTTTGTCCCACTCTGATTTTTCCATTCCATAGTGACTATTACTGCATGAGTTCAGTAATAGTAATACAAAAATTATGATGTGTCTTTTCATGTTGTTCTCTAGTTAGGTTGCAGAAAAAGCATAATTATTTATGAATTTTATTGCTTCTAATTTTAATGGTATCTATAATTTTTTAGGAATACCAGATTAGTGTTTTCATATTATTAAATGTACAGGGAAAGTTATTGAAATAATATTAGCACGTATGGTAATTTAAAATTTCCTTTCTATCAACTTTTAAAAAATCTGAGTCAGGCCCTTCAAATGCACGAGTAGTATGGGTAAGCGATACAGATTCTTACATTTGCCTGCTCTACAGCTGTCATCCTGAGCGAATGCGAAGAATCTATTCTCATTCGCTCAGGATGGAAGTTAATTTCAATGTTTTTACCTGTGTGTTCTTTTTAAAACCAGTACTCCATACGTTAAGGCTTAAGTTAACGCCCTGATGTTTTTTATTCTTTACTATTTAATTCCATTATTCTTGATGTTTTCAATCGTCTTTTCTGAATGCCCTTGAGTTAAAATTCTTTATTTATGAAAAGCGTCTAATGCTGAAAGCAAAGGTGCGCGTTAGTGTGTCCAGTCCACGGGGGCGGCTTGATAGCATGCAGAAATTTTTAATAATTAATTGATAAAAATACGGGGTTATTTAAATTTTTCTACAAAATCCTTAACATCATTTTGATAGCTAGCCGAATTAAATCCGTTCTTACAATTTACATGGATAAAACCCCCAAATTCCATACCCAGATATTTAAATGTATTAGTAAAAGAATCTATAAACGAATCATCAAGCTGAGTGCTTATGGATGTGGAAGCAACGTAGCCGACTTTACCTCTTAATTTCCGGCCTTTATCTTTTAGTTCTTCAATAGATAAAAAATCAGATATTCTATCAATAAATACTTTCATTTGTGCGCTCATAGAAAACCAGTATACTGGTGATGTGAAAATAATATTGTCATATTTAAAAATACGATTCATGATAGGTAAAAAATCATCGTCAATGTTTTTATGTTCATAATCGAATGGTGAAATATTTAGCGGGCTTAAATCAATAATGTCGATATTCAATTCTTCTGCAATCCAGTCAATTAGCTTTCCTGTATTACCATTTCGCCTTGAGCTAGCAATTATTGCAACTGTTTTATTCATGATTTGGTCCCTTTAATAATGCAACGAAAGTGTATAAAAACTGGATAAAACACGGGCTTTTTATGTCTCAACTTTGTTTTAATAGTGTCTAATAAATTTTATTTAAGGGTTTCTATTGCTGTATTCATATCATTAGTGCATTTAAATAAGTGTCGTCAGGGGGGGGCAGCTTTAGTTTCTAGTACTTTTTTGTTTCTTTATATTTAGTCACTCGTTATGGGTTTTTGTTTCATTGAAATACAAGCCCATAGACTCTGATAACAAATAGCCATTGTCTAAATAAAATAACTCTGCTGGGCTACCTTTACGAGTGAGAAGGTATGAAGTTGAAGAGTTGTTTTTCTTTAAAAGGCTGTTTAGCTCATTTAATATTTTCTTGCCTACGCCTGTTCGTTGTTTTTCATTTTTTACACACATTTCTTTTATTATGAATTGTGATGATTTTTGATAAGGTTCGAAATTACCAAACATAAACCCTATAAGCTCGTTGTTTTCAATGGCGGACAGGCCTAAAAAATAAGGTGCATTTTTATAACACAGTAATCGATCATGGGCATTTTCAATAGCCCAATTTTCACACCATGGCTCCTGACTAAATACTTCTACTAGAAGAGCAGCGTGATTATTAATGTCTGGTTCTTTTACTTGCACTATTTCCATTTTGTTTCTCTATCGAGCATAATCGTTGAATTAGCGAAATCCCATGTCTCGTTATACATTTTTATGTTTTATTTGTAAATTATTCAGAAATAATGCCCCATATTGCATAAAATACTGGCAATAAATATAGTGTGATGAAAAGTGCTAATAAAGCAGAGTATGTCGTTGTAGTATCCTCTGGTTCATATTCATCGATGTCTTCTTCATTAGATAACTCACTCTCAATGCCCTTAAAGCTGTAGAAATGCCTGTTTTCCCAGAAATGCCAGTAAAGGAAAAAAAGAGTGCCAAATATAGTAATAGGAACGGAGTATTGAAAATTAATTATTTTGTATTTAATCAGGAAAATTAAGATACAAAATATAACAGCTAATATTTCACCAGGAACATAATAAGAAGACTTGTTTTTATTTGCGACTATTGCAAGTATGCTTCCGAATAATATTACCGTTAAGTATAAATAAATCCATATTGGCAAATGACTTTTCCTTCAGCTTGAAAGCCTGAATCAGAACTCAGGATGACAGTTATTAGCATATATTTTTACTTGTATGATCTTTTAAGATTAGTGCTTATCTGTGCTGTGGCTTAAGTAGGTACTATTAGGGGCTGCCCCTGTTTTTTGGTGTGTAGGTGAGCTTGCTTTAATAAAAGGGGTAGTGACAAACGAGAAGTATTTACTTTTGTAATTAACTGTCATTTGTCACGACCCCTTTAAATTTTACCTGTAAGTGTTTTGTTCAGTAGGGTTAAACTGGAACAACACTGTTTGCACAAGGGCCTTTTTGTCCTTCTCCTACTTCATATTCTACTACTTGTCCATCATTAAGTGATTTATAGTCATCACCGCTCTTAATTTCAGAATGATGCACAAAAAGATCTTTTCCGCCATCTTCTGGAGTTATAAAACCAAAGCCTTTACCTGCGTCGAACCACTTTACTGTACCTTTACTCATTATGTTTTTCCTGTTTAGTTAATATAGTTTGATATTTGTTTTTCGTCTTTAGCATTAATAATGACAAGCTAAAATTATAAATTGCTTGCTATACATAATGAGACATTGTTTTCATTATATTGACAATCGATCTATTTTACCACTTTCTTATATTTAGGCTTAATATAAGCTTCAAACTTAAATGAAATCAGTGAGTCGTTAAATATTTTGATGGCAGGCCATGCTGCTTCACGAGACAGCTCCCTCTTAACTGATTCAGCTGTAAATTTCCGGGTTTCTATTGAGCTCCCCCCGGCCTCTAACGCTTATTCTACCCCCAATGTAAGGTGTTAAAGCACCCTGCATTTCATCGGATTTAAAAGGTTTTTGCTCTGAATAATTTATTCGTCTTTTAGATCTGATCCGCAAGTCGGTACCACATTATTTAAATGTATTAGCAGTATAGTTCCACTGCATTTGACCCACACCACAACTGTCATCCTGGGTGAATGCGAAGGATCTGGCTATCCGGGTGTTCAAGATCCTTCGTATTTGCCCAGGGTGAGTTCTTTACATGGTCTTTTGAAATCGGTGCTTACCATATGGTGACCTGTATGGAATTCAAGTGTTTTCTATTATTAATGAGGCTTTTAGTACTATCCAAAAAGTTTGTGATTACTGTATATGTAATAAAAATGCTTGTGGTGTTTATTTAAGGCCAGGTTTATTTCTCATCGTAAATGAGTAAATAAGTGACTATTAACGCTATAGTCACTTGTTAACTGGATTTATCTGTTTTGAAAAACATAAGCATTCTATTATATGCTGCACATGGGTGCGGCGCACTATTTTGGTGCGTGAATTTGTGGATTTATTAGTTTTGTTTATATGTTATATAAATAAATAACAGTTAGAACAATTAGTTACATATTAAGTATTTGAATTGGCATAAAATATGCATTATCGTAAATAATTACAGAATTCGCCCCGTTTATGGAGTTAACCACATGAAAGAAAAGCTAGTTGTTATTGGTAATGGTATGGCAGGTATGCGTACTGTTGAAGAACTACTGGAAATTGCACCAGATAAATATGACATCACAGTATTTGGTGCTGAGCCTTATGGTAATTATAACCGTATCCTTTTGTCTCCCGTGTTATGTGGTGAAAAAGCCATTGATGAAATCATGCTGAATGATTTGCAGTGGTATGAAGATAACAACATCACTTTGCATAAAGGAGTGAAGGTAACCAATGTTGATCGCAAAGCCTGCACGGTAACGGCAGATGATGGTACAACAGTTGAATATGATCGTTTATTGATAGCAACGGGTTCAGATCCTTTTATTATTCCTGTTCCGGGGCATGATCTTCCCGGTGTTATTGGTTTCCGTGACATTAAAGATGTAGATACGATGCTTGAAGTGTCTAAATCTAAAAAGCGTGCCGTTGTTATTGGTGGGGGGCTTTTAGGCTTAGAAGCGGCAAATGGCTTAATGAAGCAGGGCATGGATGTCACAGTTATCCATTTGATGGACTGGTTAATGGAACGCCAGATGGATGATATTTCTGGTGATATGTTAAAGAACTCACTGGAAGAGCAGGGTATGACGTTCAGAATGAAAACGTCTACTTCAGAAATCCAGGGTGATGGAAAAGTTGAGAAAATTATTTTTGCTGATGGCTCTGAAATTGAAACAGATTTAATTGTAATGGCAGTGGGTATTCGCCCGAATATCGAGTTGGCCAAACAAATTGGTTTACATTGTGAGCGGGGTATTGTTGTTAACGATACATTGCAAACATATGACCCAAAAATATATGCGATTGGTGAATGTATAGAGCATCGTGGCATGGTTTATGGCCTGGTTGCCCCTTTATTTGAAATGGCAAAAGTTTGTGCAAACCATCTGGCTGCATATGGTATTGGTATTTATACCGGTACGATTACATCAACAAAATTAAAAGTGACCGGCATTGATTTATTTTCAGCTGGTGATTTTATTGGCGATGATACAACAGAAGATATTGTTGTTCGTGATGCGAGTCGTGGTGTTTATAAAAAGATAGTTATTAAAGACGACAAAATTCTTGGCGCTGTTTTATATGGCGATACTATTGATGGTTCATGGTATTTCCAGTTAATGCGTGAAGGCACTAATATTTCTGATATTCGTGATGCACTTATGTTTGGTCAGGGCCATCTGGGTGATTCTGGTCACGGTGGTAATGTTGTTGCCAATATGTCTGACGATGCAGAAATCTGTGGTTGTAATGGTGTAACAAAAGGCGATGTAGTTAAAGCGATTACGGTTAAAGGTCTGTTTACTTTAGAGGAGGTTCGTGCGCATACAAAGGCATCATCTTCATGTGGTTCATGTACGGGCCTGGTTGAGCAGTTATTAGAAACAACATTGGGCGGTGACTACACAGCGCCAGAAGCTAAACCTGTTTGTGCCTGTACTGAGCACACGCATGATTATGTGCGTGAGCAAATTCGCACACAGAAGTTAACATCAATTAAAGATGTTTATACAAAGCTGAACTGGAAAACAAAAGATGGCTGTGCGGCCTGTCGTATGTCTGTGAATTATTATGTTATTAGTTCATGGCCTGAAGAATCAAAAGATGATTACCAGTCACGTTTTATCAATGAACGTGCCCATGCCAATATTCAGAAAGACGGTACTTATTCAGTTATTCCACGTATGTGGGGTGGCATGACCACACCAAAAGAATTACGTGCTATTGCAAATGTTGCTGAAAAATTTGATTTAAATACGGTTCACGTAACCGGTGGTCAGCGTATTGGTTTATACGGTGTTAAGAAAGAAGAGCTACCTTTAATCTGGAAAGATTTAAATGATGAAGGTTTAGTTTCTGGCCATGCATATGGTAAGGCCTTACGTACGGTTAAAACCTGTGTTGGTAAAGACTGGTGTCGTTTTGGTACGCAGGACTCCACCGGTATTGGCATCAAGCTTGAGCAATTAAGCTGGGGTTCATGGATGCCACATAAATTTAAGATGGCGGCATCTGGTTGTCCGCGTAATTGTGCAGAGGCAACGATTAAAGACTTTGGTGTGGTGTGTGTGGACTCAGGTTATGAGCTACACATTGGCGGTAATGGTGGTATCCATGTGCGTGTGACTGATTTGTTGACTAAAGTGGATACGGAAGAAGAGGTGCTGGAATACGCGGCTGCTTTCTGTCAGATTTACCGTGAAGAAGCGCGTTACCTGGAACGTACTGCACCGTGGATTGAACGTGTCGGTTTTACTTATGTTAAAGAAAGTATTGTCGATGATGCTGCGAAGCGTAAAGAGCTGGCTGAGCGCTTTAAGTTCTCGCAGGATATTACCCGTTCTCAGGAAGACCCCTGGACTGAGCGTTCAACTAAAGGTGTTGATGCGCACGAGTTTACGCCGTTGAAAGTAATCGGTTAATAAAAGTCCCCCTTTAGAAAAGGGGGGATAAGTGAAGTTTAAAATATAAATTTCACTCGCTTCATTTCACTGGCCTCCTGATGATAAAGAGGTGAGTAAAAATTAAAGGTAAAAATTATGTCAAATTGGATAGAAGTAGGCGCAGTAGATGATATTCCAGTACTGGGTGCGCGGGTAGTTAGAAACGGTGATGTGGATATTGCGATTTTTCGTAATAATAATGATGAAGTATTTGCAGTAACGGATGCGTGCCCACATAAACAGGGAAAATTATCACAGGGTATCGTACATGGACAGTCAGTAACCTGCCCATTACATAACTGGAAAATTGATTTAACTAATGGTGAAGCATTAGGCCCAGACGAGGGTTGTACAGGTCATTACATGACAAAAATTGAAAGTGGAAAAATTTTTGTAGAAATAAACTAAGCCTTTAAGTTCGTCATTACTGAACGCAGGTTATCCTGTTCAGTATGGCATAGAGATGCTTGTTAAAATTATTTAACCCCGGAGTCTTCTGTCAATGTTATTCGGTCGTAATAAAAAAAATCCCATAAAAATTGCTGATAAAGGCATCGTTGAATGGAAATATACAACCTGTGGATACTGTTCAACAGGTTGCTCTATTGAAGTGGGCATTAATGATGAAGGCCAGGCGGTTTCATCACGGGGTGTTGGCAGTGCAGATGTTAATCGGGGAAAATTATGTATCAAAGGTATCTTTGAGCATGAATTATTCAAAACTGAAGGGCGTGGTAAGAAACCCTTAGTGCGTAATTCAACGATTGAAGCCTATCAGGAAACAGAATGGGATACCGCTCTGGATGGTATGGCTGAAAAAATCAAAACGATACAGGAGAAACACGGTCGTGATGCTTTTGCGATAGTGTCTACCGGACAGATATTAACTGAAGAATTTTATACGCTGGGTAAGTTAACCCGTGGCGCTATTGGAACTAATAATTATGATGGCAACACAACGCTTTGTATGGCATCAGCCGTATCAGGTTATAAGCGTTCATTTGGTTCAGACGGCCCTCCCGGGTGTTATGAAGACTTTGAAAAAACAGACTGTTTAATCGCCTTCGGGTCTAATTTACCGGAACAGCACCCTGTTATTTACTGGCGCTTAAAAGAAGCCATGGAGAAACGAAAGTTTCCACTGATTGTTGTTGATCCGCGGGTTACGATGCTGGCACAGTTTGCTGATATGCACCTGGCGATAAACCCTGGAACCGATGTTGTTCTATTGAATTCACTGGCGCATGTGATTATTGATGAAAATCTGGCCGATATGGATTACATCGAAAAAAATACAAATGGTATGGAAGAATTTACCGCCATTGTAGAGGATTATGATCCTGTTTCTGCTGCAAAAATATGTGGTATTGATGAAGATACGATTCGCCATGTTGCACGCCTTTATGCAAAAGCAGGCCAGGCTATGTCCATCTGGACAATGGGTATTAACCAGAGCACACATGGTTCTGATGGTGTGGTTGGTATCAATAATTTAAATTTGATTACCGGTAATATTGGTAAAGAGGGCGGCACCAGTTTATCTATTACCGGGCAAAGTAATGCAATGGGTACACGAGAGTGGTCATCCTGTTCCGGTTTGCCAGGTTATCGTGTATTAGAAAATGCAGATCACCGACAGGAAATTGCAGATTACTGGGGAATTGATCCAGAGTTTTTACCTAAGCAACGAGGCCTGGCGCAAACAGATATTTTCCCTGCAATAGAAACAGGGCAGATAAAAGGTTTATGGCTGGTTGCTACCAATCCAATGACATCCATGCCTAATACTGCACGTATCCGTAAAACATTAGAGAAGCTTGATTTTCTGGTTATTCAGGATGCCTATGAGGATGTGGAAACTGTTCAATACGCGCATATGTATTTACCTGCGGCAATATGGGCTGAAAAAGATGGCTGCTTTACTAATACTGAACGACGTGTAAATCGAGTAACCAATGTTGCCAGACCTTATGCGGATTCAAAGCCTGATTTATGGATATTTAGTCATTTAGCCAGGCGTTTTGAAAATGGAAAGAAGATGCAATTTTCTGACAACGCAGAAGATATGTTTGAAGAGATGAAGGCGCTTTCAAAAGGAGAGGAACGCAACCTTGATATCTCAGGTATGAGCTACGATAAAATTGAGGAAAATAGAGGGCTACAGTGGCCCTGTCGTGAAGGTGATGAGAAGGGTGCGCAGCGTTTATATAGTGATGGAAAGTTTCCGCACTCTGATGGTAAAGCCAAAATTATTCCCCTGCCTTTTATCGATAATAATGAACGCCCGGATGCAGAGTATCCTTTCTGGTTAAATTCTGGTCGGGTTGTTGAACATTTTCATACCCGTACCCGCACAGGAAAAATTGGTAATCAGAACAAGTTTTCTCCAACCCCTTATATGGAAATGAATCCTGATTCTGCCGCAGAGCTAGGAATAGAGCATCAGAGTTATGTGCGCTGTGTTTCACGCCGAGGTGATGCGGTGGTAATGGTTCAGTTAACACAGAGAATCCCCCGGGATATGGTCTTTATTCCTTTTCATTTTCATGATTGTGTTAATCGCCTTACCCTGGGTTTGCTTGACCCGTATTCACGTCAGCCTGCATTCAAACAAAATGCTGTCAGGCTTGAACTGGTTGATCAAAAAGAAGCAGCCCAACGAAATGTTGAAGCCAGAGAGTATTAAAAGTTACAGACATTAATTCCCCAGAAATTTATGACGTTAAATAAACGAAGATAAAATATGTTCCAGGTAAGAAACGACGAACCTCAATATGCTTTTTTGAATGATGAAAGCATAAAAGATACTAACTGTTATGGTAAACCTATTCAAACGGTTGATGATGCGAGTGAGCTTCATGGAAAAACGCTGAATATCAATTTAGATTCAGCCGTGGGAGAAAACCCAAATCGTTATAAACAGCATGGCTTTCATTTTACGGCGGATAACTGTATTGGTTGTCATGCCTGTGAGGCGGCTTGCAGTGAAAAGAATGATAACCCTGCACATATTGCATTTCGTTCAGTAGGTTATGTTGAGGGTGGGACTTACCCTGACTTTAAACGCCTTAATATTTCAATGGCCTGTAATCATTGTGACGACCCGGTCTGCCTGAAAGGGTGCCCAACGCGAGCATATACAAAGTTTGCTGAATACGGTGCGGTTTTACAGGACCCGGATATCTGCTTTGGCTGTGGGTATTGCACCTGGGTTTGTCCTTACAATGCACCTCAGCTTGATCCGGTTAAAGGTCAGGTGAGCAAATGCAATATGTGTGTTGATCGACTTGAGGTTGGGTTAAAGCCAGCCTGTGTCTCCGCCTGTTTAGGTAATGCATTAAATTTTGGTGTCATTGAAAATGCACCTGAAAATAGGGAGCAGGCAAAATTAGAAATTCCAGGTTTTCCACGTACTGATATAACTAATCCGAATATTCGTTTTCAACAAACACATGATATGCCTAATGAAATGACCCGTACTGATAGTATGGCGGTTAAGTACCATAAGAATATTAAATCAGGCGTATTTGAACCTGTTGTCGATAAAAAGAAAGGGCTTAAGCGAAACTGGAATTTAAATAAACTGCGTTCGCGTGAAGACCCACTGGTTATTTTTACATTAGTATCGCAGGCGGTTATTGGTGCATTTTTATTTATGTTTCTGGGTGACCTTGCCGGGTTTGAAGTGGTGCAGGCGATGGTCGCTTCTCCTGTATACTTGCCGGTAATATTTATTATGCTAGGGCTGGAGGGGATAGCTTTGTTTTTATCAACCATGCACCTGGGTAAACCATTACGGTTTTACCGCGCATTTAATAATCTAAAATACTCACCTGTTAGCCGTGAAGTTGCGGGTATTGCTGTTTTCTTTAATAGCCTGGGTGTGCATTTTTTGGCATCTCTGGTTTATAGCGAAATGGGAGGAGGGCTGTTTGTGCAACAGGTTGCTGAATTTTTTGCCTACATAGCGGCACTTTCTGGTCCTGTGGCGATATACTTTATGCATAAAATATACCGTATAGAAGCACGCCCTTTCTGGAATCACTGGCAGGTGCTGACAGCATTTTATGGCAACATGCTATCACTGGGTAGTTTGATAACGGCTGTGTTTTTTATCCCCGTATTTATATATAACGGGCAGCCTGTTATTGAACTTGTAAAACTGTTAGCGGTAACTGCATTACTTGGTCTGGTCGTCGAGGCTATTGGTCATTATTTCCATGCGAAACACCTCAATGTGAAAGGCCGTGAAGGCTCTGTTTCATATTATGAGCAGGTAACTACATTTGGTAAAACTAACTTATTCAGGTATGCATTATTGCTAGCTAATATTTTAGTGGTTTCTGTCTTTGTGTTTATTACAGAGCTTAACCTTTTATCTGCTGTGGTTTCCATTGTTCTGGTGTTAAGTGTATTGATATCATCCATTATTAGCAGAGCAATGTTTTATGTGATGGTTGTTCCAACAACGATGCCGGGCGCTTTCTTCTGGAAGAATAAAGGTTTTGAAGAACATGCTCGTGAAACAGGTTTGGCACGTACAGTTCAGGCAGGTATCATTGCAGATGTGCATTAACTTATAATATTATAGACTTTAAACAGGAACGGTTATGGCGGGAAAAATCTACTACCCAAATATGCAAACCCAGACAACCATAGTTGATGGAAAAGAAATTTTGCTTGATGGTGAAGGTTATTTGCTTGATCTAAATGAGTGGACAGAGAAATTTGTTCATGTGCGTGCAGAATTTGAAGAGCTTGAATTAACAGCCGAGCACTGGGAAATTATAAATTATATACGTGACTATTATGATAAAAATAATGTTCAGGCTCCAGTGCGGGATATGATTAAACACTTTAAAAAAACATGGGGAAAAGAAAAAGGTAATACCCGTTATTTGCATAAAATATTTCCTTTAGGCGGTCCGCAAAAACAGGGTAACCGGTTAGCGGGTGTTCGTAAGCCAAAAGGAGAGCACTAGTTATTTCAGTATTGTATATGTAGCTGTTGTTTCAGTTAATGAGTAAGTGTTCATGCTAACTATTATAATCTAAGCCGTGTGTAATAAAATGAAAGCTAAACTACAAAATATTTTTTCATATATCGAGTTTGGGCTTATTGAGCGAACAGTTCCTGTTCGCCTGTCTTTACTGGCAGCACTGAGTGGTGAGCATTTATTGCTTTTGGGGCCTCCAGGTACAGCAAAAAGTGAAATGGCGCGTAAACTATGCGATGTTTTTTTTGATGTAACTTATTTTGAGCGCCTACTTACCCAGTTCTCTGTTCCTGAGGAACTGTTTGGACCCCTGTCTATAAAAGCGCTTGAAGATGATCGTTATCATCGCCTTACCCATGGTTACCTGCCAGATGCTAATATTGCATTTATTGATGAGGTCTTTAAATCCAATAGTGCAATACTTAATTCCTTATTAACTATTTTAAATGAGCGTGAGTTTGATAATGGAAGTGTCAGGGTCGGGGTGCCGTTAATAAGCGTTATTGCTGCCAGTAATGAATTGCCGGAGGATGAAAGCCTCGATGCATTGCTTGATCGGTTTTTATTTCGTTATCAGGTTGCTCCAGTCAGTAATGATGGATTTGATTCATTATTAGGGCTCTTGTCTAATTCAAAGAACAACAATATAGCGTTAGAAAAAATAAGTGTTTCAGATATAGAGAGTATCCAGAAAAAATCTACAGCGATAAAACTAACTGATAAATCCAGTAAATTGATCTGTAAATTGCGTAATTTTTTATCAGATAAGTCTATTTATATTTCAGACAGGCGCTGGCATAAAGCATTAAAGATGTTGCAGGTATGTGCATACACTAATGGGAAAAAATCTATTGATGTATGGGACTGTGCATTATTGGTACATTTGATGTGGCAAAATCCAGAGCAGATTAATGATTTAAATAACTGGTTTATTAATGAGTTAAATCTGGATATTGATGCTTCGGTTAAGAGAATAGATAAACTGGTAGTGGCCTGGGAGCTTAAATTAAGCGAGGATGAACTTAAATATACACAAAAAACAAATGCTAATGGGGAGTACCTGTATAAAACACCTGAGGGTAAGGTGACTACACAGCATGAGCGCGTTACTCTGGCAGAACGCGATAATGAAGTTCTTTTTTTAGCGCCACCTGATAAAAGCGATAGAACGAATAAGGGGCAGGGCTATACATTAGAGGAGCTTGAGAAAATATTTTTTGATGATAATTATAAGCAAACACACATTAAAGGGCGCTGGGTGGATGTGCAAAATTATATTAATAATACGCAAAACAGGCTTGTAAAAAGAGTAGATTATGAAGCTATTACCGAGCCTTTTTATTTCTCCAATGAATATAAATATAATCAGAAATCTGAATTAACTGAAATTATTAATAATGTAAAAAGTGAGTGCGATGCTTTTACTCGTATTCAGGCTGAAATTACAGCGATTGAAACTGATCATTTATGGCTATCAGGTGACTTTATTACAAAAGCCTGTTGTGATATTAAGTTAATGACGCCAAAACTGGTTGATTACCACCAGCGCCTGCAGGCACTTCTTGTTTTAAATGACTCGCTTAATACAAAAGAAAACCAAACGACGAAGATAGATTAATACTATTATGTCAAAGTCAGGGTTTGAGTCTTTAGATATTCTTGATCAGGTTCCTGGTAATATTTATCAGAGGTTAATAACACATCAATACAGGCCTGTATTTGATAAAACTACTAACAGTTTACAAAAAAGAGCAACAGGCATTGTAGAAATAAGGCGCAATTTGCTTGATGGGAAGGCAATAGTCAAAGATACTTTATATGAATGGGTTGATATTGAGCTGGCTGATAAGCTTCATGAAAAGCTAACTGAAAAGGTATTATTAAAAAATACATTTCAAAATGAATCATTTACAGATGATGTCATCATGCATGTTTTTAACTGGCTTGATTATATAGATGATGAAATAAAAAATGGGTTTTCGGAAAATGGTAAAGAGGCACCTGATGCCCCCCTTATTACAGATTCTATTTCCAGTGATTTAGATATTAATATAGATGAATTGCATACTTCAATGCAGGATATTAATGACGACTTTGCTCTTCAGCGAAATTTAGGCTGGGATTTATCTAAAGGTATTAAATCTAAGGCTGATTTAAATCAGCTTATAAGTACACATCGCATTATTAAAAACTCAAAGAAGATACAGTCAATTATCCGTTTGTTAGGAAGAAATAAGTCGGGGTATTTTGATCAGCAGGAAAAAATGGGTTTGAATCAATATGCGCATAAAAGTCATAAAATAAATAATGCACTGCCTGATAACCTTGCGATTAATAGTGTTACAGGTATATGCCTGGGTGATGATATTTCAAGAATGCTATCATCAGAGCTGGCAATGTTAGGTAATCCAAAACTTAAAATGCTCTGGCATTCAAAGCGTGCTGAACGTCGTTTATTAAACTACCATTATATAGGGCTGTTATCTGAGCATGTGCCCAATGTGCAGGCGATTTCAATAAATAATGAGATAAAGGAAAAGCATTCAACAAAGCAGAGTGGGCCAATGATATTGTGTGTCGATACGTCTGCCTCTATGAAAGGCCGGCCAGAGGTTATTGCAAAAGCTATTGCGCTTGAAGCAATGCGTGTTGCTCGGCTGGAAAAAAGAAAATGTTATCTTTATTGTTTTAGTGGGCCAGATGAAATTACTCAGTTAGAATTGAATCTGGATCATAGTTGGGATTCTATCATTGAATTCCTTAGTATTTCGTTTCATGGGGGTACAGATATTAATAATGTGCTTTTACAGGCTTTAAATAAGCAAAATAGTTGTCATTGGTATAATGCAGATATATTGCTAATAAGTGATGGACGATTTGATGTTAATAGTAAAGTGCTTGAAAAAGTGAATCGCTCTCAATCTGCTCTGAGAATTTTTGGGCTACAGCTTGGGCAGTGGCGTTCAAGTGCTTATAATGCGATCTGTCATCAGGTGTTTGATTTATCAGATGTTTAGCGATAATCCGTTAGTATTGACAATATTAAATGAATTAAGGCAATCTGATGAGTCTTTAAGTCTATATAAGTTAATCAAAATATTAGAAAAGCAGGGTTATGTATTAGCTGACCAGGAAGTTGATGAAAGTAGCCAGATGATGCTTTTTCGAAAAAACTTTGTTGTCATGAATGCTTTATATCAGCTTAAATTAAATCTGATTGATTCTGGATTTAATTTATTTATATCCTCATTAAAGATACAGCTTATACCTGAACTAAATATAGATACATTGGCACCTGCAGTGCGCTCTAGCGATGTACAGGCCGATGCGGCTTTAAGTGATTATTATTTGAACTGGGATAATTTTTATCTGACAGATGAACAGGGCGTAGAAAAACTACTGAGTGGTTTCTGGAACTGTTTCACGAAATACCATCAATCGCATCATGTTGATGATAAACGCCTAGACTCTTTACAGGTGCTTGGGTTAGAATCGTCAGCAAGCTGGAAAGATATTCAGCAAGCTTATAGGCAACTTATTACGGTTTACCATCCAGATAAGGGTGGAGACAGCCTAAAGTTTATAAAGATCAGGGAAGCATTCCTGATCCTCAAACTCACGCGAACTTAGAGCTACTTGATTGGCTCGATCATTACTACCTGATTAACCTTATAAGTTAATCATACAGTAGAGTAGTGCATTATTATTTCTAATATAAGAGTTATTTTATAAACTAACTATTAATGGTGTATCCAGATGACTTTAAAAAATCGTTTCATGGAAGCTATATCCAGTGGAGAGCTTGGAGAAGTAGATGACTTTGGTGTGATTGTGAGCTTGAAAGAATTTAAATCTTATTTTAAAGATGTTAAATCAGATTATATAAACTCATTTTTACCGGCAGCAGTGATAGAAACAGGTCAATATACTCCAACACATACTAAGTATCTGTTTAGAATAAGGAAAGGCACTTATCGAGTGCATCCAGATGCGATAGATGAGTATGCTGAATCAGTATATGTTGAAGAGGTGCCACTGTCTCATTTTAATAATAAAGTAGAAGAAGCCTTAATACAGTATCAGAACTATCGTATTAATTAATAAGTTAAGAGATGTTTCTGATATTAAAGCCCTGTCTTTTGATGGGGTTTTTTATGTGCTAAACAGTTAGATTTTCAGGGAAGTGGTGTTATATTAAGTTACTGGTATATTATAACAATCTGTATGTTAACAGCCCGGGTTTTATTTTTACTCGATTGTATGTAGTGTTGATACAGGCTAGCTTAATAGTGAGCTAAAATATAAGAGTAATTTATTTTGAATAAACGTTTAATTAGAAAATTATTAATTACATTTTTTCTTGTTGCTATGGTTTTTCTTTCATATTCTAAATTACTTGATTCTGTTGCCGAAGAATATACAGAGCAGGGTATAGAGCGCTCCTTAATTGTTTTTGCAATATCACGTAGCTTAAATGGCGTAATATCCGTTGCCCAGGGAACAGAGGTTGCATTATCACCCGCAGGTGTAGGCCTGACTTTTGCGCCAGGCCAGATACTTGATCCCGTTAATGATTTAATTGAAAGATTTTCCTGGGTTGTAATGGTAAGTGGTGCTTCGTTGGGAATTCAGCGGTTATTTCTTGAAATTACCTCATCATTGCTTGTTAGTGGTTTTCTTTCTTTGTTTATACTGTTGTACCTACTCAAAATATGGGCTGTTTTCAATTATGAGAATACTCAATTTTTTCCTGTGTCTTTTTTAAAAACAGGACTGATTCTGTTAGTGTTTATTCGATTTTCAGTACCGGTAATAGCCTTGTTAAATGAAGGTCTGTATTTGAGTTATTTGCAGCCACAATATACTGAAGCAAAGGTGCAGCTAGTAAATGCATCAGATCAAATAAAAAGTATTAATGAATCAACCCATGGAAATATCGATAAATCGAATGATGGTATGATGGAACAGGTCAGTCACTGGTTAGACCAGACGAAGCAAAGTCTGGATATCGAAAAACAGATGGATTCATTAAAACTGGCTGTATCGGATATGAGTCATCAGGTTATTAATTTAATAGTTATATTTGTTGTGCAAACAATTATTTTTCCTTTGTTATTTTTGTGGTTACTGGTGCAGAGTGCAAAAGGGATTATGCGTCGTTTTTCTATTTGATTTCCCTGTTCCCAGATTTTTTATCAATAACCTGGCTTTATGGAAATTGAAACTCTGTAGTCTGGGTTGATATGTAGTTGTAAGTTATTTAAAGTTTTTACTTCAGGGAAAAGCTGTGCGATAGATGTAATAAAACCCGAGAAATATTATCAGTTAATTTATTCAGGGTTCAGGTGCAATGGCCCGATTAATTATCCCGGCGTCTTTTTTTACCAGTTATTCTGGGTAGATCTTCCTGACAGTTTTTTTTACCACCCCCATCAATGGGTTGATAACAAACCAGCTTATTAATACCTGAATTGTCGATAAAGTAGGATAAACTCCCGTTGCTTCCTGTTGTATACAGGTTCGTCGATATCCAGCGAGCTTGCCAATCCCCATTCTTAGCTGCTTTGCTTTTATAATCATTTTTTATGTCTGCAGCCAACTTATGTAATTGCTGTTTGTAACCGCTCAAGGTTCGTCCGAATTTCTTTTCGCTCGAGTCTACTATCTTATTAATGTGTCTTCGCATTATACCTAAGGTTTTCCCCGTCTGGTCTAAAGTCTGTGAGTTAGCCGTCGCCAGAAGGTCTTGAACAATAGGTAAACTCTCGGAAAGCACCGTCCTTGCAAAAATGCCAGGTTTTATCGGTTCAAGGCTGGGTGCAGGTGCGGCAGGGCCGGTTGGCGCTGATCTCATTGCGGACACTGCTGTAGGCGCGGGCCCAGATGATACGTCCATTGGCGCTGGGCTGTTCCATAGTGCATTTAGTGTTTGTACTTTAGCCAACATGGTTGCTTCCTCAGTATTGCTCGCGCCAGAGGTAGAAACAGGCCCAAACGACTCAATATAGTGGCCCTTACCCTGTGGTTGCACGCTCCCATTCTGCACGAGAATATTCGCCAAATCATTTACGGTATCTTCATCAGGGTGTTTATGATGTTTGTTTTTTCCAACCGATATCGCTACTGCGGCTGGCTTCATCCATGTGGTCCAGTCCTTATCAAAACTATCATTGGGTTTAGAGCCGTGGTGAGCCGCACCCAGAATAGACGGTAAAGGTAAGGGGATAACAGAATCAGGAATGCTGGTATCAGTGTATAGCACTTTTTTCATTCTGGCTCCCTTCAGCTTTTCAAAAGCCTTTTTTTGCTGAGCCTTAATTAAGTCCCCTTGAAAAAGAATACTAGCAGCACTATTAACCGCACTATAAAGAACCAAACTATAGGCGTTTGAACCCTTATTTGCCTCATCCAGTGCATATAAAATAGAAAAATATTGTTTGCCACAAGAAAAAGATTTGGCCTTACACTGATCTCCGGCCGTATTGCAACTTAATTGTAAATCATTAGCGTAGACCAGCTTAAGTTTGTCTGAACCAGAAACCGCTTCCAGTGATTTTTTATAAATTTTGTCAAAGCTTTTCCCTTCTAACGTTTTTTTAAAATCTTTCTGCCCCCCCACATAAACATTTTCCTGTAAGTTGAGTTTATTGTTTAGCAAATCAAGTTTATTAAAATGATCTTCATCAGGGTGCGAAATACTCAGTGTTACCGAAGTACTGTCGGGTAATAACTTTTTTAAAAAAGATTCCCCATCTGTCTTAGACAAACCACCATCGGCACCACCGCAGTCGGCAACTACACCATAATATTTTCCGCCATCGCGGCACTGCACTACCTGACACAGGCCTTGCCCAAAATCAACGAAAGTGACCACCATATGACTGTTTTCGGGAAATGAATGAACCTCACTATATTTTTTGGTTTCAACATTAAAAGCCCAACAGTGGCTGGTCACAATTTGAATGAGACATACACAGCAGGTTTTACGCCACAAAGTGTTAAGAGAGTATCGACCGATCATAATTAACGTGTTATAAAGTTCTCGGTTATAGGCCGACTAGTAGTATAGTAGTTTATCACTGTGGTGGCCGCCGCACACCATTCAACATTAAAAAGGGATAAAAATGTTTATACTACCGCAAGAATTGATCAAACTAACACTCATTACGCTAAGTGCACTACTCAGCATTTCATGCTCGCTAACGAACAACCCTTACAGTATTCGAGAGTTTGATTTAAAGGGTAACAGGGTTGGCGTTAATGTAAGTGATGCCACTCGACGTGTGGCTATCATTTCTCCTAACGGTAATGTCTGCAGCGAGATGTCACCACCTGCTATTGTTAACCACAGTGCAGGTAATAATGCATCTGCCTCTGGTTCATACCAGGGTATTCAAGCCAAACTTAATGCCGCTTCAAATGTTAATGATTCAGCGGTAAAATTATCCGCCTCATCTGAGCGTATAGAATGTTTGCGAATTTCCTTATTCCATGCCTGCGGCCTGGCTTCTTCGGAAAAGTTCACGCCTCACGACAGTGCCGCGCTTTACACCAAAGTTGTTCAAGCCTGTAGTCGTTGGACACCACCCACGGTCATCAATGTTGGCACTACCGCCGACACTGAAACCCCCGACACCACTACCAGGTCCAGCACCACACCGAGTGCCACGAATTAATCCCCCTACTAGCAGGATGCTCCTATGAAAAAATCGATAAAAAAGTTAATGGTTGTTTGCTCGACATATGCTGCCTTTGGCGTCTGTCTAATTTTCTCTTTACCCAGTTATAGTAACAACGCAAACCCTATACCGGTTTCATCTAAGATCACCAATAGCTGTATATTAGATGCCGCCAGGAGAACAATTGTGTCTCCCAGTGATGATGATAACAATGCATCTGTGATTGTACGCGTCAGAAATTACTTACCCGTGCCCCTGGTTGTCTATGCTGTTGATGACAAAGGAACCTGGTATCGGCTAACAAGATACACCGCCGATGCGGGAGGGAAAGAACACGCTCGACATTATGAACCTATCGCGCCCTATTTCTTAAGTGAGGGCTCACTTACAAGAGATGCTTATATTCAGGAGTATTTCAATGTACCGATGGGAAATTTTTACATGATATTTTCAGATTTGATTATGGGTGGTTTAGTCAGTGTTGTTGCCATTGGTGACGATAATCATTTTGTCGGAAGCAGTTGCCTGAGCACAGTAAAGAGTGGTCAGGCCTATGTGGATGTAGACCCATCTCAACTGGGCGTACCCAATTCGATTGGCTCTCCACCAAAAATGGATAAAACCTCGCCTATTCCAGCAGACAGCATGCCCATTTTAATAGGCGCGACTTATCTAGGTGACTTTGCGGTTAATAATAACGACGACAAAAAAAAGAAAGATCTCGATTTCTCTTATACCAAGGCTAGTAGGGTCATTACACGACATCAATATTGGGCACAGGCGGGCATGTCTCTGGTTGTTGCGCCGGGGGAATATATTCAGTACACAACACAAACCACCTATGGTACTGAAGAAGAGAGTTCCAGCGCCCAGTCGTTTTCAGCATCACTGGGTATTTCTGCATCGGCAGGCTATGGCCCAGTATCGGCGTCTGTCTCAGCTTCACTAAGCGCCTCTAGTAGCTACTCTCACTCAATATCTATTCAAACCTCTGAGACAAGTACCTATCAAAAAACCGTCGACAATCAAAATGGAACCGAGCCACTGGTATTACAATACTTCCAGTTAACCGATGTACTTACCGCTGCAGGATGGGATAGCGATAATAAAAAAATGGCTAGCAGCGCGGTGTTAATGCAAAAAAATACGCCAGCACTTCTGGCTGAAAATGATGATGTGGTTAAAAGCAGTAAAGTTAAAAAATAATAGCAGAAAAGGTCCCTTGATCTGGCCTGTTTAAGTATTTAAAAAGAAGGGGAAATAAGAATGCCGTTTAAACTACAGAGCTTTAATTATTATTAAAACAAGATAAAGTAATGACTCAAATAGTTGATATCATAATAATCAAAGTCCACTGTGTCGAATCTGTCGCTGACTGGATTTGATTTTTCTGATCTCGGAATTAATATTAGTATTAGCCAGAAACTTGGGGTGCCCCTTAATACCTGAAATTTCATAATCACTTAATAGTGCATCAGTAACCTGTTTTTCATTAATCTCAAGGGCATTTATCATGCCGTTATATAGAAGTGAGTATAAGCGTTCTAATGAAATTTTATGGGTTTGATTTGTTGTTTTAAAAATCCAGTCACTTAAATTAAGGAAATTATAAAAAGCATCGCCATTAAGAATTATTTTTTTAGTAAAGTTAAATCGTCCTGAATTAATAATTAAATCCCAGTACCGTGCATAACGACTCAGGCGTTGCATATCCATAAAGCTGATTAAATTGTTACTCACAATATTAAAGGGGGGCAGAGGGTTATAGCGCATGTCATAATCTATGCTATGGCGTATTATTGGTGTGCCTTTAAGTCGCTTTAAAATACCAACCTGAATTTCGTGTGGGTTGAAACTATATAGCTGATTCAAACCTGTGGCAAAGCTGTCTATGCTTTCACCCGGCAAACCGATAATTAAATCTGCATGAATGTGAGCATTTGAGTGGTTTCTTATCCAGCTTAAATTGTCTTTAACCTTTTGTGTGTTTTGTTTGCGACTGATGGTGCCCTGGACTTCTGGGTTCAGGCTTTGAATTCCGATTTCAAACTGTAAGCTACCTTCAGGGAAACGACTTATTGTTTCTTTTAACTTTTCAGGAAGATGATCTGGAATTAATTCAAAATGTAAAAACAGATCGTTTTTTTCTGCTTTCATTTTATCTAGAAAAAACTCCATAATACGAATACTGGTATCCGCTTTCAGGTTAAAGGTTCTATCAACAAATTTAAAATGTCGTACACCCCGTTGGTATAATTTTTCCATTTCGATTAGAAAAATATTAAGATTAAATGGATAAACGGTTTTATCTAAAGATGAAAGACAAAATTCACATTTAAATGGGCAGCCTCTGGAGGCTTCTACATAGATAACCCGGTTAGCTACGTCTTCGTCATTGTAGTAGGCATAGGGAAGTTCGATTTCAGAAAGTTCAATGGGAAGTGGGTGGATTATTTTATTTACAGGTTTCTTATTTTTCCTGAGGTCACTGCATAATTCTTTGAAAGCCAGGTCAGCCTGGCCAGTAATTACGTAATCTGCACAACTTACCAGTTCCTGCTGCTCAAACTCATAACTAACTTCTGGCCCACCCAGTATAATGATGGTTTCTGGTGAAATGGTCTTAAGCAGCTTTACCAGTTCCAGTGACTCAGAAGCATTCCATATATAAACACCCATACCAATAATTTCAGGTTTATCCAGTAACAGGGATTCAGCAATATCGATAATTCGTCCGTTGATATTGAATTCTACCAATTTTGTAATAGCCTGTAAGTCACCCATATTGGCATATAAATATCGTAATCCCATTGATGCATGGATATAACGTGCATTAAGGGTTGTAAGCGTGATTTGTGACACTAAAGATGGCTTCCCGGATTGATTGAACTTAATATAAACGCTAGTATAAACCAATCCTGTTTATTGTGTTTAGCCATATGGGCTTACACGTTAATTTTTATTAATTTGGCTTATAGATTGATTATATTATGAAAGGTATTACTGTAGATGGCGAGTCATCTGTTGTGCAACACCGATTTGCAGTTGTTTATGCCCCTAAGCGTTCGCGAGGCCGATTTGCTGAAAATTGTGTTTTTTTATGTGACTCTGAGTTAGATGCTATAGAAGAAGCGAATGTAGAAAAGCATCTTTTCGCAGCAAAAGTAATAGGACCATCTAAATCATCAGAAGGCCAACGAATTTATTATCTTGATGACTGGATTGATATAAGTATAAACGATTGATCTGCAATGATGGATACCCCATTTATATTGTTGTCTTATTTTAGACGGTAATTTAGTTAAGGTTTGAGTCTGTTATCAGGTAAACAGCATCTAGAGGCAAGAGTATTTGCCACACTCCCTGTTTAAATACACGTACATTGTGTTTGATTTATAACTACAGTTGTCATTCTGAGCGAGAGTGAAGGATATAATCATTCGGGTATTTAAGATCCTTCGCATTCGCTCAGGATGACAGTTATTTACATTCGTTCAGAATGACAGTTGTTTATATTCGCTCAGGATGACAGTTGTTTATATTCGCTCAGGATGACAGTTATTTACATTCGCTCAGAATGACAGTTATTCATACTCGCTCAGAATGACAGTTATTCATACTCGCTCAGAATGACAGTTATTCATACTCGCTCAGGCGGGCAATTTTTCGTATCTATTTTTATCAGTATATTTTTAAAATCAGTGATATAACGTATCTGTTATTTATACTCTATTTTTTATTATGTCTGCTACACGAAATGCGTTGGCATAAATTGTCCATGTATAGGGCACACTACCACCGGTTGGCATAAAGCTGCCATCGGTTACATAAAGGTTATCAACGTCATGTACTTTACAGCTTGCATCCAGCACAGATGTTTTTATATCATTTCCAAACCGACAACCACCGGCAACTAAATTAGCTGGTGGTGAGCCGCTAACACTGGAGCGAATGTTTTTTGCACCCATCTGGCGTAAAACATTTTCTGCTTTTTCAGATAAAAATTCACCTATTTTTAAATCGTGTTCATGATAACCCAGCCTGACTTTAGCGACGGCGGAGCCCCATTTGTCTTTTACTTTATTGTCCAGGCTTACAAAACAGTTATCGGTGGGTAACCAGTCATTGAATACTTCAAAACGTAAATCCTGTGATTCGGTAAATACTGTTTTTAGCTCACGCTTGAGATTGTGGCCCCAGTTTAAGTTTCCATCGTCATTCCATTTTACTGACATGGCTTTTGATATCGGGTTTGGGTGGCGTAATAAAAAATCAATTATGCCGCCTTTTGTTTCGCCTCCAAATTTTTTGTTGTTAAAATAGTACCATTCCTGTAGCCCTCTATTTACAAAAGGCCCACGTGTTTTCATTGCTCTTGCTGCAAGTTTATCCATTTCGCTGTAGTGGAACTCACCTGTTCCTGAGCCACCAGCAGAAAATAAAAGGTTTTTGCCCAACTGTGAATAATTGTTGCCTAAACCATCTGGGTGTTTAGGGCCTGTTGATGATAATAATAAACGCGAGGTTTCTATTGCATGGCAGGCAACTACAAATATTTTAGCTGAAACAGACTGAGTTTTGCCATTAGTATCATAATAGAGTGCTTCAACAACACGCCCTTTACTGTCGCTTTTTAATTTAAAAGCTTTGCTGTGTGTTTTGATGACACAGTTGCCAGTGGCCATTGCATCATCAAGTAATGCCGCACGAGCACTTCCTTTAGCACCTGAATGACAACCGTAACTGCCACAATAACCAGAGTATTCACAGCTATTACGTTTGTTTTTAGGCTGGGATAAAATCGCCCTTGGTGTAGGAAGGGATGTTAAGTTAAGTTCATTACAGGCCTTATCAATTTTATTAACGACAGGGTGCTCAAGTGTGGGTGGATAAGGAAAGTCTTTAGTTGACCTGGGTTCCTGGTGTTTATGTGGAATAATTTTTCCCGAAATACCTATTTCTGTTTCGGCTTTGGTGAAATAAGGTTCCATGTCGTCATAACTGATGGGCCAGTCCGCTATATTAGCGCCTTTAATTGGGCCAAACTCAGATAACAGGCGAAAGTCTTTTGGTTTTATTCGATAAAAATAACCGCTCATAAAATTTGATGAACCACCAACAACATTACCGTTCCAGAAATCCCAGCCCGATTCAGAAGTGGCTTCACTTACCCAGTTACCATTACGGGTTTGCTCCTCAAGTACATGCTGTTCATCTTTAAGGTTCGGGGTGTAGACGCTGCGTCGACAACAGGCCATTTCATCTTTTGTATAATCTTCTTCTGTTAACCAGGGGCCTTTTTCCAGTACCACCACTGATTTTCCCTGTTTGGATAATTCTGCAATGACAGGGCCAGCACCGGCACCACTTCCAATAACGCACACGTCGAAATCTTTATTCATGCTTTTGTTCTCCAACGCATTTTTTCATTGGCCTGTTGCTCAAGTTTAAAATAAACCTGTTCAGTTGTGGGTGTTGGGAAGCCGGCAATATGCTCCAGCCATTGCCAGCCTTTACGATCTTTGTTTCCGCCATAAACAGGGTCGCTAAGTAAGGCTTCAATTAGATAAGTCATCATCAGTGATAACCATCGACTACCTGCGCGACTGCTTTCAATTTGTCGTAATATACTTTCTTTATCGGATGAATTCAGTTTAGTAAAAACCTGATTATGTGTTTTAGTGGACAGATCATTTAACCAGGTAACACCCTGTATAATAAATTCCTTTTCTTTAGCCTCCATATCAGGGGCTTGTAGCATGTTACGTAAGAAACGCAGAGCACTGATATCTTTTGCGCCGGGGGACGTGTCATCTGCTGGAAATAAATGCTCCTGAACGTGTGCCAGGCTTAACCAGGGATCAGACAGATTTTTGTAAACAAGGTCAGCGCTTTTACCTAGGGTGTTATTTTTTGCTTTACTTATTAATGGCCAGCCCATGCTTGTTATTGCAATAAGCTGAACAAATTGTCTGCGATTCATTAAGGGTATGTTCATATTTTATTCTGGCTTTTTATTGTTGATATTCCAGCGTTTAAAAAAGGCAATAAAGGATTCGCGTGTATAACGACCATTTTCTAAAAATTCTGCCGTATCCTGAGACCATAAAACACTACCATTGTATTCTGAGACATACATATGGGGGTAACCTAATGGTTTGGGGAAGGCTTTTAAAAAATCTGCATTGTCGTTTTCATTACTGACATTGATTTTTAGCATGACAAAAGTTTCATGGAGTTGCTGTTTGATGTCTGGGTTATTATCAAAAAAAACATCCATCTGATGGCACCATTTACACCAGTCTCCACCAAGCTCAATAAGAATACGGCGGTTAGTGCGGGTTGCCAGTTCAACGGCTGCTGCGCCATCTTTAAATGCATCCTGATTTACATCATATTGGGTACTATAGAGGGGGAGTGACTCATTTAATAAGCTATTACTGGCTATGGCTGTCGGGAACTCAAGTGACATTATAAATGCGAACAATATCAAATTATGTATAAATTGAATTCTCGTATTTTTCATAAGCTTATTGTACTATTTTTACGTTGTTGAGGTGTTTATAAGATCACAGTATTAGTAAATGGTTTCATAGAGTTCTATTATTTATTAAATAAAGATATAAGGTTGCTTAATTATGGCTGAAAAATTGATGATTTTACCCAGTAAAGATAGTAAAGGAATTAGATTAGTTAAAATGCCGCAGGATTATGAGGAACATGAGGTTTATAGAGCGGCTACAGGGGCTATTGCACGGATAGAGGAAAACTTGCCTGATTATGACTGGGAAGATTTAATGGAAGAACTTGAGGATATGGGGTTTGAGGAAGTGTCTTTTTTGCTTGGGCCTGAGGTGTAGCTTTATCTAAGCTGGAATAAAAAATTATTGTAAATATGCTAAATGTCATTGTAGAAAGGTGTACAGAGTTGTTGTGTCGTTGTATTGAGTGTTTACGTATGAAAAATTCCTGATTCTAAAGCAGTATCTCAACTGGCATGCCTACCTCAAGTTTACCGTTTCCTTCAGAAGTCAGATTTTGCCCAAAGAAAATTTTATTATTCTGCATTCGATAACCTGCCAGAGTTTTAACCGCTTCGGCTGATTTTTCAGCGGTGTCTGGATTGATGCTGGGTATAGAGCATCTGCTACAGGGCTTTACCAGATTAAATGTAACATCCCCAATGCGAATTTTTTTCCATTTATCCTCAGCAAAGGCTTCTGTTCCTTCGACAACCAGATTAGGTCGGAAGCGTTTCATTTCTACGGCTGAGCTCAGGCGATTATTTAAGTCATCGAGTGATGCCTGGCTTATCAGTAAATAGGGAAAACCATCACTAAATGCCGTAGTATCTCCCTTTTTTGCATAATCCAGATCGACCTGGCGCTGCTCATTCTGAGGGAAAAAAACCAGTCGGGCAGGTATCTTTAAAAATGTGCTGAACCATTGCGTTGCCTGTTTACCACAATCATAGGCATTACAGGTATCATTCCATACCGTTGCTTTTATTATGTTACCTGAGGGCTGAACTGGAATATTTAGTGGCTCCATATCAGGAGCAGAAATAATCAGGCAGTTGGCCTCAAAATGGCTTTGTATCAGACATAGTCGCGGGTGCTTTCGCTGTGTTAGCATATAACCCTGCTCATCAATAAGCATCCAGCGGCGATCCATATCAAGCCCAAATGGCCCAGCCTGAGCGTGTGTTAATGCGATCTGAGAGGTCGACTTAACAGGGTATATGGCGAGTTGAGATAAGCGAATCATTATATACTTTTACAGGAATCAAGAAGTGATTGCAATTTTTTACTTCCCAGTTTTCGCGTTAATTTAATATTATTTTCGGGTATCGTTGTGGTGTCTGGGTAGTTCTCAATTGCTTGTTGAAGACTGTCTTCTCGTATTATATGTAATATCGGGCAGGGTGAGCGATTTGTATAGTTTGATGCATCGCTCGGTTCTACACCATCAAAGCAGTAATCTGGGTGAAAGTGTGCAACTTGGTATCTGGAGCGATAGCCCAGATCATCTATTAGTTGATTTGCATAATCAATAAGTTCCAGGAAATCATCGAAATCATCTACTGAGTTATTGAAAATGAGTAAACTGGTTTCAGTGTCGGTGTTTTCATCAAGAAATAAAAACTCTTCGGCCAGTGCATGTAAATTTGATTCAAGGTTGTCCCCATCAGATATTGAATAGCGTATGGTATTCTGTACGAACTCATGGTTAGCAAAAGGGCAGAAGTTCAGATCGATAATGGTTGTTTTTAACCAGCACTGAATTTGTTGAATGATATGTTCCTGTGAATTTGTTTTTTTATTCATTAGCCGATTTTTAAAGTTTGTTTTGTAATTTCAGATATACAGTTATAAAAATAGAGAAAACTATATGTAACAGGGAAGCCCGTTTGTAATATAGAGCTAACCATTTTGACTGTGTTTATAAAATAATAGAAGCATCCTATAATTATAATAGAACCATCCTATAATTATAATAGAACCATCCTATAATTAAATCAGATAAATTATAAGTAAAAAGTTTAAATATAACAATGTGGCCTAAAATACAACATCTTCTCAGTGATGAACAAATTGATAACTTCCATAAGGTTTTTTTACCCAGGCTTTTATTATTTATAAAAAATGAAAAATTAGATGAGTCTTTTACAGAATCTTTTAACACGGTTTATCTGCCATTAGCCAAATGGATAGAAAGCAGGCATTCTCTGAAGCCGTTGATTATAGGTGTAAATGGTGCCCAGGGCTCAGGGAAGTCTACCTTATGCCGACTGCTGGCACTTATATTAGAAACCCTGTTTAATAAATCAGTTATGCATTTGTCTATTGATGATTTGTATATGTCACGAAGTAGCCGTTTGCTTCTGGCAAATGAAGTTCATCCTTTGTTAAGTGTCAGGGGGGTGCCTGGTACGCATAATGTCAAACTTGGCGTAGAAATATTAGAATCGATAAAGACTAAATCAAAAGGAAAAATTAAATTACCTGTATTTAATAAAGCAGAGGATGATCTGTTGCCTGAAGAGCAATGGCCATATATGAATGAAATACCGGATATTGTTTTATTTGAGGGCTGGTGTGTTGGTGCTAAACATCAGTCTGAAACAGAGATTTCAGATCCGATTAATTTACTGGAAGAGAAAAAGGATGTGGATGGCCGTTGGCGACGCTATATAAATAACCAATTATCCGAACAATATGAGGATTTGTTTTCATATATTGATCATTTGATTATGCTGAAAGTCCCGGATATGAACTCTGTATTCAACTGGAGATGTTTGCAGGAAAGTAAGTTAAAACAAAGTAATATAAATAAGCCGCATATAATGTCAGATGCCGATATACAACAGTTTATTATGTATTTTGAAAGGATCACAATGCAGTGTTTAAAAGAAATGCCAGAGAGGGCTGATGTGGTTTTAAGCTTAAATAAGCAGCATAGAATAAATAAAGTGTTTACTCGATGAGGCTTAAGGACAACCTGTATGACTGCTCATATAGCATTGTCCATGTGGTTTGATTGGTGGTTTAGCTGACCTGTGCGTATTCAAAATTTTGTTCGAAGTTTGATTTCCATGCCTTAAAATCAGAACGAATATCACCGCGCTCCCTTAATACAAGTACAATATGGAATTGACCTCGTGTAGAAGGCAGTCGCCAGCGTACATTACCAGTTAAATTATAACTCCTGTCACTACTATCCAGTTTAACCTGTATATCCAGCACAGAATCTAATTCTATAGGGTGGGCAACTTCTAGTCTAATGCTGCGAGGAGACATTTCAATTGCTGTCGTCAACATTGTTTTACCCAGTAGTGATGGGTTTTCAGAAGAAAATAATATTTTTACATTGGTTCCTTCAGCGGAGACATAGTGATCTTTTGTATTCTTTTTGAAGAATCGTTGGGCTAGTTTTTTCATAGGTTCCTACTTAATAAGTTAGTGTTCATGTTTATTCTTATGAAGAGGTAATCATTTTATTGATTGTTAAAGTTCCTTTAAGTGAACTGATTAAAGCAGTGGATTAGCTAATAACAAGGAGACTAATTCAGTTAAAATAGATAGTGTGAATTAGATCACGCTAAAATACTTATAAAACCAATAAATGGAGGTCAGTTTATAGTTAAAATAACGGCTATGTTATTGAAAGCTATGAAAAATAACTGAATGTATCTGTCTGTAATAAAACCTTTGGCGATTTTAACCGTTTATCTGTTTTTGATGAGTTGTTCTACCGCACCACCAAAGAATATGGACAACAGCTGCTCTATATTCAGGGAAAAAGGAGGCTGGTATGAGGATGCGAATGAAAGCTTTAAACGTTGGGGGGTACCAATACATGTGCAGTTGGCTATTATCCATCAGGAATCACGCTTCATATATAATGCGCAAACAGAAATGGAATATTTTTTATGGGTAATACCAACGGGACGAAAGTCATCTGCTTATGGTTATGCACAGGTGAAAGATGCTACCTGGCGTTGGTATGTTGAATCTACGGGACATTCTGGAGCGGATAGAGATGATTTCTCTGATGCGGTTGATTTTATTGGCTGGTATGGCAAAAAAACATACGATACATTGAAAATATCAAAATGGGATGCTTACAATCAATACCTTGCTTATCATGAGGGGCACGGTGGTTTCAGGCGTAAAACATATAATAAAAAGCCCTGGTTGATTAAGGTTGCTCGCAGGGTTAAACAAAATGCGAGTAAATATGCGTTACAACTTAAAACCTGTGAAGCAGAGTTAAAGTCGAGTTGGTGGTTCTGGTGAATCAGGAATGGTTTGAATATATATCAAAAATATATTTTTCTATATTTTTATTACACTAAAGTAAGATAGGTTCTATTTTTATGCTAGTTAGTCTAAAAGTTTTTTTTATACATTGTTTTTTATTGTTATCATCTGTTATTTATTCTGTTGCTTATGCATACGATGAAGTGCATTTTGAAAAAAACATAGTCCAGTTAAATGAAATAAAAATTCGTCTTAAGGAGAATAAATATACGAGTGAGGACCTTTCTAGCTGGACCCGGCTTGCTATAGATGCCAGAAGCACTTCAGAGCTGTGCCTGTCTGAAAAAGGTAATATACTCCAGGCTTTAAAAGAATCGATAATAAGCCTGGGTGAAGTGGTTGAAGGTGAAGGTGAAGATGTAAATCTTAAAACTGTTCGTGATCTTTTGAACAGTGATAAAAATAGAATGAAAAAAGAAATAGCAGAATGTAATGTGCATATACTATCTGTGAATGATGTCGAAGATCAGCTTGCTATAGCAAAAAAATCTGATTTGAGGCGAATATATTTTTCACGGCAGCAAAGTATCGTCTCATTAATAGTTGAGTTTGTTAATGATCCTGTTGGTTTATTTAATGATTCATCTGATTTTGTTTTTGATCATTCAGGTATTCAAAGTATTAAACTAACCGAATGGTCTGTAGGGTTTGTTATTCTTTCAGTTGTGTTTGTTTTTTCTATTAAAATAAGAAAAGCATTACGAGCTTATTCAGAAAAAAATAGCTGGAATAAAGATATGGATAATCTGTTGTTGCATTCAGCTATTACCATAAGTTCTCGTTATGCTCCGTATTTTCTGGTTGCGTTATCCAGTTATCTGTTTTTGTATTATATAACTTTAAACGTAGAACATACTCTGTTTATTACCCAGCTTTCACTTGCGCTTTCATTGTATTTTCTGTTTGTAGCGGTTACTCATTTATTTCTTTCACCTGTCGCACCTGCAAATCCTATATTAGAAAACATGGGTGACAAGCTGGAAAAAATATCCAGCCGATTGAAAGTATTGTTTTTATTGGCGTTACTTGGTTATCTTGCTTTTTATACTGTTTTTTCTAATAGTATGACAGAAAAAAACCTGCATTTACTAAGGTATGCTTTTTCGCTTTTTGTTGTAGTGAATCTGGTGTGGACTATTCGTGTATTAATTGATTCAAAGAAACTACCTAAATTAAGTTGGGCTTCACGGATAGTTAGCCTGGTTTTATTGCTTACATTGGTATCTGAGTGGTTAGGCTATATAAATCTGTCATTTGCAATTCGAGGAGGGGTTTTAATTACTTTTATCTTATTGATCTTGTTTTCTGGTGTTACAAAAGTGTTTCAACTTATATTTAATTCGTTAGACAAGGGTTCGAATAAGTTGTCAATGCGTATACGTAAAAAAATAGGATTAGAAGGTGGTGGTGTAATTCCAGGCCTGGTCTGGTTAAGGATAGTGGTTTCAATTTTATTATGGAGTATGTTTTTTATATTACTAATTAATATCTGGGATTTTAATGGCGGGTTACTAACGCAATTTAAAAATTATATTGTCAATGGTTTTGAGATTGGTGATCACAGAGTTATACCCGTTAAAATATTATGGGCTGTTGTTATGTTTTCCGGGTTACTTGCCATGTCTGGCTGGATAAAAGGCCAGTTAGAAAAGCAGTGGCTTGATATGTTTAATATCGGTTCAGGTGCTCGTGATGCTGTTGTGACTATAGCCGGATATTTAATGTTTCTGGTTTCTGTGTTAGTGGGGTTATCAATAGCTGGCTTTGATTTTGGGAATATCGCAATTGTAGCGGGTGCTCTTTCGGTTGGTATAGGTTTTGGTTTGCAGAATATCGTTAATAATTTTGTATCAGGCCTGATTCTGCTATTTGAGCGTCCTATTCGTAAAGGTGACTGGGTTGAAGTAGGAGCCACTGAAGGGTTTGTTAAAAATATACAGATACGATCTACTTTAATAAGGACGTTTGATAATTCAGATGTTATTGTGCCTAATTCTGAACTCATTTCAAACCAGGTAACTAACTGGATGTTATCCAGTAAAAAAGGGCGTGCCATTATTCCTGTGGGCGTTGCATATGGAAGTGATATTGAGCGGGTTAGAGATATTTTGTTACAGATTGCAGCTGATAACGCAATGCTTATTCACGGTGATAACAGGTGGGCACCCAGGGTGTTGTTCAGGGCATTTGGGGATAGTTCGCTTAATTTTGAGCTGAGAGTTTTTCTAAAAGAGATAAGTGGTCGACTTTCGGTAATTAGTGATCTTAATTTTGCTATTGATAAGGCTTTTAGAGAAGCGAATATAGAGATACCTTTTCCTCAGAGAGATATTCATGTTCATACATTGCCTGAAGGAATTAAATAATTTCTGTGGAGTGCTGTAGTTTAATGTGACTTACTTATATGTCTGTAGGGTACACAATAAGAACATGTGTAAGTGACAGTCATCCTGAGCGAATGCGAAGGATCTAACTGCGCGGGTATTAAGATCCTTCGCATTCGCTCAGGATGACAGTTGTAGGGCAGGTTATTAGATCCTTCGCATTCGTTCAGGATGACAGTTGTAGGACAGGTTAAATGTAATGGGTTTGTGTTACCTGAATAGACAATAAATACATTTAAGTTGGTTTTAAGTAGAGTGTTGTTGTACATAGCCTGTTTTAGTTGTTTAGGTATTAAGGAGGAAAGGTCCTCCATATTTGTTCAGGGTTACAGTTGTAGGTGAGCTTCAAGTGCAATGGATTAGTGTTGCACTGCTAGTGCATTTAATCAGTGGTGGTCTTAAGTAAACGCCATATAGCCATAGTCTGTATTAATTATCTGAATATTAAGCTGAAAAGATCAGGCTCAGGTTTAACCTTATTTAGCTCATTGCCATTTCAACTAATTCAATCCAGTGCTTAACGGGTTTATCTGATTTTGTTGATAAGTGCATCTGGCATCCGATATTTGCTGTGGCGATATAATCAGGTCGATCCTGTTTTAAGTTTTTTATTTTATTTATGAGTAATTTTTTGGCAAGTTTGGGTTGTAATACTGAGTAAGTTCCTGCCGAGCCACAACATATATGTGCATCATCAACCTGTGTCAGTTTATACCCAAGGTCAGATAATATTTTTTCTACAACGCCATTAAGCTGTAAACCGTGTTGCAATGTGCATGGGCTATGAAATGAAACAGTGCTGTCAGGGCTGGAAATACTATTAGTCTGTATTTTTTCACTGGCAATAATTTCACTAATATCTTTAGTCAGATCACTGATTTTTTTTGCTTTCAGTGCATACATTTCATCATTTTTTAGCAGGTGCGCATAATCTTTAACCATTACACCACAGCCGCTGGCTGTAATCACAATAGCTTCAATACCATTGTTAACATGATGCCACCATGCATCTATATTTTGTTTAATTGTTTTAATTGCTTCATCTGTTGCTGAAAGGTGTTGGCTAACGGCCCCGCAGCATTTAACTTCATTTTCTTCTACTAATTCGATGCCTAGTTTGTTTAAAACATTAGCGGTTGATGCATTTGTTTGTGCGTTAGTTGTCTGTTGTACACAGCCTGCTAATATCAGCATTTTTCTTTTGTGGCTGGTTTTTGGCCATTCACATGCTGTTTCAATATCGGGTATTTTATTTTTTAAAACAGGAGGTAAAACGGGTTTAAAAATATGCCCAAGACCTAACAGAAACTTGAATCGTTCTGGATAGGGAATTATTTTTCTTAAGGCAAATCGTATACACCGTTCGCTTATTTTTCGAGAAGTCTGTTTTTCTATCAGTTCTCGTCCAATGTCTATTAATCTTGCATATTTAACACCAGATGGGCAGGTGGTCTCACAGGAGCGACAGGTCAGGCAGCGATCTAAATGAGATCGGGTTTTATGTGTAACGGGTGTACCTTCTAGTACCTGTTTAATTAAATATATTCTTCCTCTGGGGCTGTCGAGCTCATCGCCAAGAAGTTGGTAAGTTGGGCAGGTGGCGGTACAAAAGCCACAATGTACACAGGAACGTAAAATATTATTAGCTTCTTGGCCTTCGGGTGTTTTTAATAAACTATCTGATAATTTAGTTTGCATAATTAAAATTCTTTATATAAACGCCCAGGGTTTAAAATGTTCTCAGGATCAAACGCATTTTTTAGTTGTTTATGAAGTGCCAGGAGGCCAGGTTCGAGTGGCTGGAATACTGTAGTATCTGATTGGTTGTTTTTAAAAATTGTAGCATGTCCGCCTACGGCATTTAGTGCCTGCCTTATTTTTTCTGCGGGTTCATCAGTGCATAGCCAACGTAGAGCACCACCCCATTCATATAAAGTTTTACCTGTTATTTCGAGTGGTGCAATATTTGATGCCAGTGATAAGCGCCAGATTGTTTTTTCAGAATGAAAAAAAGAGTAGCCCTGTTCTTTTATCTGATTCCAGAAGTAAGTGCTGTCTTTTATAACATCGCCGCCGATAATTTTCTGAGCTGAAGTAATGGATGAGTTATTACCGCTTAACCGTATGTAGAGTTGTGATCCATCATAACAACTGGCACTGACCGGTAATGATTGTTTAACCCATTGGTGCATGTTGTTCATTGCCTGATGAATATTACATTGATGACTGAGTGTGATTTCAGCTTCAGGTTTTGGTAATACTTTTAAAGAAATATCAAGTATTGCACCAAGTGTTCCCATGGCACCACACATTAAGCGTGATGCATCGTACCCGGCAACATTTTTCATGACCTGGCCACCAAATTTTAATTTTTCAGCTTTACCGTTAATCAGGTTGCAGCCTAAAACAAAATCACGAGCAGCACCGCTGTATGCACGGCGAGGGCCTGAAAGGTTGCAGGCGATAGTGCCGCCAATCGTTGCTGTGTCGGCAAAGTGTGGAGGCTCAAATGCAAGCATCTGGTTGTTTTTATTTAATAAGGACTCAATTTCATTTAAACATGTTCCTGCTCTTGCTGTAATCACCAGTTCAGTGGGTTCATAACTGATGATTCCCTGATGTTGAGAAATGTCTAATATATCGGCATTAATCTGTTGGCCATAAAAATGTTTACTATTACCAGCCTTTATTTTTAAGGGTGTTTTATTTTCATATGCCTGCCGTATCTGAGACTGTAACTGTTGACTGATATCACTCGACATAATTTAAAAACGTTCCAGTTCAGGGTGGGATAATTTTCCATGATGTACATGCATGGCTCCAAATTCAGCGCAGCGATGTAAAGTCGGTACGGCTTTACCCGGATTGAGCAGGCCTTTTTCATCGAAGGCTTTTTTTATAGCGTGGAATTGAGATAGCTCCAGAGCACCGAACTGTACACACATCTGATTTATTTTTTCTACCCCTACGCCATGTTCACCCGTAATACTGCCACCGACTTCGACACATAGCTCAAGTATTTTTCCACCAAACTCTTCGGTGCGTTCGAGTTCACCCGGTATATTTGCATCATATAGAATTAACGGATGTAAGTTTCCATCACCAGCATGAAATACATTGGCGACGGGTAAATTATATTCTGCTGACAAATCGGCCATGGTTTGTAAAACCAGGGGTAAATGTTTACGGGGGATGGTGCCATCCATACAATAATAATCAGGTGAAATACGCCCAACAGCAGGGAAGGCGGCTTTGCGTCCTTTCCAGAAAGTAATGCGCTCGGCTTCATCCCGTGCAACACGAACTTCACTTGCACTACTTTCAGTTAAAATATTTTGCACAGTCAAAATGTTTTCTGTGACTTCCGCTGAGCTGCCATCCAGTTCACAAAGTAAGATTGCGGCTGCATCTGTTGGGTAACCCACATGAACAAAATCCTCAGCAGCTTTAATTGCAAGTTTGTCCATCATTTCAAGCCCGGCAGGAATAATGCCAGCAGAAATTATATTTCCCACCGCTTCACCTGCTTTTATCAGGTCATTAAATGCGGCAAGAATAACCTGTGTTGATTCAGGTTTAGGTAACAGCTTTACGGTGACTTCTACAATAACACCCAACATGCCTTCTGAACCTGTCATTAACGCGAGCAGGTCATAACCCGGTGAGTCAAGGCCGCTTCCACCTAATGTGAGCAACTCACCTTCTATGGTAATTATTTTGACCTGTTGAATGTTGTGTATGGTTAAACCATATTTAAGGCAGTGCACACCGCCTGAGTTTTCTGCAACATTTCCACCAATAGTACAGGCAATTTGTGAGGAAGGGTCGGGAGCGTAATATAAATTATATTTTGCAACTGCATCTGATATAGCCAGGTTACGAACACCTGGCTGAACCCGGGCGATGCGTTGTACAGGATCAATACTGATGATTTCTTTAAACTTTGCCAGGCTAAGTAGCAGGCCATCAGTATGCGGCAGTGCGCCACCGGATAAGCCGGTTCCTGCGCCCCTGGCTACAACAGGCACATTTAACTCATAGCAAAGTTTCAGTATGGCCTGAACTTGTTCCACTTTACTGGGTAAAACAACGGCAAGAGGAAGCTTATGATAGGCGGATAAACCATCACACTCATAGGGGTAAAGGTCTTCGCTCTGATGTAAAATAGAATCAGTGGGTAAAATGTTTTCTAACCTGCTGATTAAGAGTGATTTATTACTACTTGATGTCATATGTGGGGGCATTGATTTAAAGTTGTCAGGTTAGAAAAGCTGTTATCTCAGTGTGGAGGTATCTGATCCACTGTTTAATTCCATACTGGCCATTTATTTATATCAGGCCTTATGTATCGTTCAGGATAACAATTTTTTTTTGAGTACGGCGTAGAAACTAATCATCAAATTCAGCATTATGGTAAATATGCTGTACATCGTCACAGTCGTTCAAAGCGCCAATAAAACCATCAAATGCATCAATATCATCGCCGCTTACCTTGCATGCTGTTTGAGGTAGATAGGTTATTTCATCCATTTCAAAGTCAATTTGAGGAAAGGCAGACAGCAGTGTCGTTCTTACCTTATTGAACTCGGTATTTGGTGCAAGTACTGTAATCATACCATCTTCATTTTCAATATCTGTCACATCTACATCTTTTTCCATTAAGGAATCCAGCACGGCTTCTTCGTCATCGTGTTTAAAGGCAAACAGGGCAAGGTGATCAAACATGTGGCTTACTGTACCTGGGGTACCTATTTTGGCACTGTTTTTAACAAAACACTGGCGGACGTCTGTGAAGGTTCTATTATTATTATCGGTCAGGCAGTCTACAATAACCATACAGCCACCAGGGCCGAAACCTTCATACTGGGCTAATACAAAGTCTTCACCTGTGCCACCATCGGCTTTTTTGAGGGCATTATCAATAACATGTGCTGGAACCTGTTCTTTTTTTGCTTTTTCAATTAACCGACGCAGGGCCAGATTGCTATCGATATCTGCACCACCGTTTTTGGCAGAGACATAAATTTCTTTTCCATAACGTGCATATAACTTGGATTTGGCACCCTGCGTTTTAGCCATAGAGGCTTTACGGTTTTCAAAACTTCTGCCCATGTGAATACGTTCTCTATTTAATATAATAACAATTACGGTTGATTTTAACGGTATAGCTGATGAGATACCAGTGTATTGGACAATATGTACTGACAGTAAAGTGTAATTACTCGTGAGTCATTCTGTGATGAGTTTAATCGATGTTTCTGCTGTGTGCTTATGGATAAAACACAAAACTTCACAGTACTCATTTTGAGTATCTAAAGGTGTTGGGTCATCTGAGCAGCTACAACCTGCAATAATTCCAGAGTAAAAGATGCCTGATTTCACAATAATATGGCTTGTTGTTTCTTCTGTGTTATTAATAATAGCACTGATTTTTTCATTACTGACATAGCTGCTAAGGGATAAGCCTTGTTGAAGAGGAAGGTCTTTATGAGGTAATTCAGCTATCTCATGTTTGAATTCCTTAGTAAATAAAGGGCTAAAATTTTCAGATTGCCATATTTTCAATGTATTAGGGAATGTAATCATGCAAGTGTGTTTAACTGATCTTATAATAGGGTTAATGTTTCAAATATAATAAAATAATGATTATACAAAGCCAGTTTACACCCGCGTCAGGTTTAAGTAACGCCCATATTCAAACATTGTTACCCACATTTATACGCAATAAATTAAAATTTTCTGGAATAGAGCAAACTCTGGAGTTAGATGATGGTGATTTTCTCGATCTGGTATGGACAACACCCCCAGTAAATAATAAACCTGTTGTTATTGTATTTCATGGGCTTGAAGGTTCAATTCATTCGCCTTATGCCAAAGGTATTATGTTAGCGATAGAAGAGCAGGGCTGGACTGGATTA
Source organism: Gammaproteobacteria bacterium (assembly GCA_016744065.1). Taxonomy (GTDB): domain Bacteria; phylum Pseudomonadota; class Gammaproteobacteria; order SZUA-229; family SZUA-229; genus SZUA-229. Next base: position 27,371 of record JADGFA010000015.1, on the reverse strand, counting down.
TTAATGCACTTTAGAAGTTGCTCTGAACAGAGTAATCGTTTACCTCGTACATATCACAGTGGTGAAACCGGAGATGCAAAAATATTACTAAACTGGCTAAAGGCGCATTTTCCAGGTTCCCCTTTAGCGGCAATTGGTTTTTCACTGGGGGGGAACATGTTATTAAAATTGCAGGCGGAATTAGCTGAAGCTTCACCTTTTAAAGCGGTTGTTAGTGTTTGCCCGCCAATGTTATTGAATGCCTGTGCCAAACGATTAAATAAAGGTTTTTCGAGAATATATCAATGGCATCTAATAGGTCATTTAAAGCGTAAGTTGTTAGTAAAAGCAGAACAACATAATTATGCGGAATTAATTAATCTGGATTTTAAAAAACTTAAAAAGTTAAATAGTTTCTGGCAATTTGATGATCAGGTTACAGCGCCATTGCATGGTTTTAATGGCGTTAACGATTATTATGATCAGTCAAGTGCCCGGCAGTATCTTACCGATATTAAAAATCCGAGTCTGATTTTACTTGCGCTTGACGATCCATTTATGACACGGGACATAATACCTGAGGTGTCTGAGTTATCGTTAAACATTCAGCTGGAGTTGAGCCAGCATGGAGGACATGTTGGATTTATAAGTGGTTCAATTTTAAAACCGGAGTTCTGGCTGGAAAAGCGTATACCTGAATATCTGTCAGAGTATATATGAAATAGAGTGTATAAATAAATACGTCTCCATAGAGATATTACATTGATAAAATTTTTCTATATCTCTATGGAGCGTTGTTAAATGTTAAGCGGCTTTATCTGAACTGCTTTTTAGTAAATTTTCCTGAAATATTGCTTTATGCACATCACCAATACTGATAATTCCGATTAGTTTATTATTTTTATCGGTTACAGGAATTCGGCGAATTTTCCTTACACACATTAACGATGCCGCTTTTAGTAATGGCATTTCAGGCGAAACAGATGCCACTGTCTGGGTCATAAAATCTTCTGCTTTTTGATTAAGCAGGCTTTTGTAATCTGCTTCTATTGATTCAAAGTCTGTTTTGGTACCTTCCTGCATAATTTGTTCCACATCAGGAAACATCGCTTTTAGAATATCCTTTTCTGATAATACACCTATCAGTTGGTTATCATTATCTATAACAGGAACCCCTGATATTTTGTTAAAACACATGATGGAAGCAATGTCTTTAATCAGGGTGTCTGCATGTGCTGTTTTAATGGCCGTATTCATTATATCCTGGACTCTCATATTGGTTTCTCCATAGATTGATACTGAATTATTTAAAGGTTAGGGGGCATGCACTTTTCTTTATATCGAATATCTGTTACACAGGCCAACAAAGATATTTAATAGATAAAGTGTTTTTACTTATGAATGTAAAATATATTGAGATAACTGGTTAATTTTAATCGAAAAAAAACCGGATTTGATTTTAATCAAATCCGGCTTCCTATGAAATTAAAGTGAATTTATACCAGTTGCAGGCGTAAAATTCCTTCCATTTTTTCTGCGGTTTCAGATTTACCTGTGCGGCTGTCACCAACCAGTGCAATCGTAATACTCACCTCATCCTGACTGGATTTTGTGTATTTGCGTTTTTCTACGGCTGATGATTTAATAAGATCAATTAAGTCATCAGCCAGTTTCACAGGGCCCTCCTGTTCAACCTGTTCACGATCAGTGAAACCACAACGTTTTAGATCATCATCACTATTGCCTTCATATACCCCCGCCATTAACTGGCTATGGGCTACGCCTACTTTAAGTTCACCACGATTAATAAGGATATTCATATCCCCGATAAAGCCTTTTTCATTTTCTGAAAATTTTTCAAATAGTTCAGGGTGTATTATGCTGCCATCGTTTTCTTTCAATAGTGGGAAGGGGTTAGCCCAGTAGCTACTTTCCTTGGCACCGCGATGGGTCTGGGTTGAGCCTGCGGCAACACGTTCACCGAGGCGGAAGTGCTGTAAAGCATCTTCTATATGCATACCGGCCTTAACGGTGCTTTCATTTTTCTCAATCAATGTAAAATTATTCATATACAGAAGAATATCCAGGGGGTCCTGACGGTAAAGCTCATCAACCTCAGTTACCGGTACAATCTGTCGGGCATTTGAGCCGGTGTCTTTGTTGTAGCCCACTTCACGGCCAGCCATTAATAGCTTTGCCTGTTCGCTAAAGCCATCAAGGCAGGCAAAAGCCCCGGTTTCAGTACCACAGAAAATGGGCCGGGTGACATTATCATTTTTCTGTTTAATCAAGCTGATTTTACCCATATCATCAGCTTTGATTAGCATTTCAGCAATATAAGGTCTGTCATTATCAAAACGTACAATATAACGGGTACAACCACAGTGTAAAGGCAGGTCTCCGTTCAGTATCGCAAGTACATTGTGTAGGGTTAGTATGGGTTTTTTTGCATAGCCAAAATATTTCAGTTCATCAATATTGGGTACCAGCCCTATTAATAATTTATTTTCTTTATCATTGAAATAACCCAGGTCTTTCTTCTGTGCATTTGGGTCACCAAAGAAAAAGATACCATCAGGTTGCCTGTTATCGGTGATATCTTCAATTTTTGCAAATGGGAACAGGTTAAGGAGCCCGGGTTCCATTTCAATACAGCCACGTGACTTATGAATAAAGGTAATAATTAATGAGTTGCCAACCTGTAATGGAACAGATACCCAGTCATCGATGTTAAACTGGCTCAGGTCTATTGGGTTATGTTTTAGTTCATAAAATGGTTTTGCACGTTTATTTGAAGGGGTTGAATAATCAACACCGGTTTTCATATCTGCGGCAACAGTTAAAGGCACATGTGCCAGTAACGAGTAATCTGCCGGGTAGTTAAAATAGTGTCCAGAAATTTCCCCGGCGGTAATATTAGGTGATGCATCCATTCCCGGAGTACGACGTACACCCTGATCCATATTAACCTTATTAAGTAACTGACGACGGGTTTCCAGAATAAGGTCTGCCAGACGTTGAGCTTTATCGGTTACTTTATTTTTAACCGTTTGAGTGGTTTCCAGTCCGGTGGAAACAACGTCATTTTGCAGGCGTACCAGGCGGGTATACCCGGAGCCCCGGTAGTGGTGAAAGGCACCATCCATAAATCGAATTAACTCACGGGCCTTATCCTGTTTATTACTTGCTTCAAACTCATCGGTTTCCAGTATTTTAATAAGGTCACGTGTACTGACTTTTTTAATAAAAGAGATTTTGTGATCCGCTTCCTGGCGGCGTCGTTCGGAGCGACTTTCTAAATCGGCAATAAATTCCTGCTTATAAATTTTAAGAAAACGGGCAAAAGCCAGGCTACGCAGTAATTGGCCTGATGTATTGCAGCCGTCACGAATTTCGAGAATTTGTTCCATTAATGTACCAGTGGGGTGATTAATATTTTAACCATGTTAACCCCATCGTTATGCTTATACCAATTAAGCAGATTGAGAGAGCTATTAAATAAATTTTTGAGTAAACATAAACAGGCACAGAAAATATGTATAATAAATTGTAATTTTTACAGGGTTTTAGGGCAATTATGGCAGAAGGTATCAGATTATTGAAATTATCTGGCTGGTTGAAACAATTTAAACGCTTTATGGCACTGAACTTTGATTGCGTTAGTTATACTGAAAAACTGGTTGCTACATTGGGCGGTGTTATTGGCGTAAGTCTGGTTTCATTTGTCAGTTTTCAATTTTCAGGAGCAACAGGCGCTGCGCTTATTGTGCCTTCTATGGGCGCTTCGGCTGTATTACTTTTTGCTGTGCCCCATGGAAAACTATCTCAGCCCTGGTCATTAATTGGGGGGCATGTTATCTCGGCAATAGTCGGTGTTATTTGCTATCAGCTGTTTCATGATACTTATTTATCTGCGGGGTTAGCAGTCGGTTTTGCAATTGGTGCAATGCATGTATTTAAGTGTATTCACCCACCAGGGGGGGCAACGGCTCTGGCCGCAATTATAGGCGGCCCAGCAATTCATTCATTGGGTTATATGTATATATTATCGCCAATATTATTAAATACCCTGATTATTTTAATTGTTGCTATTATTTTTAATGGTTTTTTCCCCTGGCGACGTTATCCTGCGGCCTTTATGATGCGATTTACTGATCAGCCTGTAAAAGTCGATAAGTACCATATGCATCTGGTCGATAAAAAAGCTGTTGAGCAGGCTATCGTTGATATGGATCTGGTTATGGATGTAACAGTAGAAGATTTACAGCGTGTTATTCAGTTAAGCCTTGATCATGCTCGGCATCAAAAGGTGAGTATAGAGCAAATAAAACTGGGGCATTTTTATACCAATGGTTTGCATGGAGTTGACTGGTCAGTGCGTAGCATTATTGATGAATCAAAATCATCAGAGCCTAAAAATGATATGGTTATTTATCGAGTTGTTGAAGGGCAAAGATTTAATACAGCGGATAGCTGTACACGACAGGCTTTTTCAGATTGGGCTGCCAGAGAAGTATTTCCTAATAAATAAAAAGAGATATGTTTGAAAAACGTATTAAAAATACGCTTTTCAAACATAATGCACATTAGTTAATTTATATATACAGGTTGATGATAATAAGTATTTGCTGTGTTATATCTTTTTTGTAATTGTGCGTTCCATTCAGCAGCCTGTTGTAACATTTTCTGGTGGCGCCTGTTAGCATCTTCAGCCAGAGCTGCACGCATGTTTAGTGCCTGTTGGATCATCTGTTGTTGCATATACATGTTTTGTTCAAAAATGTAGCGTTGTTGAGTGAGCATATTGTAATAAAGGCTGTTGTTATAAGGTCTGTTTATTTTGGGTGAATTGAAACGATAAGGCGGCGTAGTATATTCATAAGGGGCCTCGGTTATATTTTGATTAATAGCTGTTTTAGTCGTGTTTTTAACAGAGTTATTGTTTTCTGTTATATCTATAGAATTAGCAGGTTCAATAATTTCTTTTGTCTGTAATGCTTTATCTGTATCTGTATCTGTTACAGTAATATCAGTAATAAGCGTTTCTTTTATTTCATTATTAACATCAGTTATTTCCACTGAATTTTTTGTTTTAATGTCTGCTGTTTTTTCAGCTACTTTTTTTAAAATAGTAACAGGATGCATTTCCGTGTTTTTTTCAATAATTTTTTTCTTAGAGTCAATTGACTGGGAAGAAACGTTTTTAAGATCAGCAGGTTTACTAACGGTTGTTGTTTCTACAATTGCTTCATCTGGAAAAGCCGCAGAGATAGAATTGTATTTTTCAGATAGTGTTTTTACACTGGCATTATAGAATGTTGTAGAAAATTTAGATATTTTAACAAAAGAAATTTCATCTTTGTTGTACCAGACACCTGCAATAGATAAACAGGTAATCGTAAATACAGTGATATAAAGGCTTAGTTTTTTCAGGCTATGATTATTATCCGGTGATGGCACTTGCGTATTATTTTCAACAGAGCCTGATTCCGATAGATTATTTTCTTGATTTTTTGTGTTTTTGTTTGTCATTTTATTTCTCCGCTATGGGCAAAAAAAAAGCTGGTCACATATGTGGCCAGCTCCATGTAATAACTCGTAATTTAGACGTTATTATTTTGCAGGTGCCGCTGGTGCTGGAGCAGTGGGGGCAGGGCCATAACCATAAGGTGCTGGAGCATAATAGCCATTAGGTGCAGGTGCATAACCGTTACCATTATAGCCATTACCGTTATAGGCATTATAACCGTTATACTGGTTATAGCCGTTGCCATAACCCTGGCCATTCCCACGGGCATTTGCGTTCATGTTGAAGCCAAAGTTACCATTGCCCATCATGTCACCCATGCCATTACCGAAACCATTATTGTTCCAGTTATTATTGTTATAACCATTGTTATAACCGTTGTTGTTGAAAGGACCCCACCAGGCACTGGCAGTAGTAGATACAGTTGCAAGAGTGGCAGCAAGAGTAGCGGCAACAGCGATTATTTTTAAAGATTTCATAGTTATTTCCTCATTTAATTAACAGATTTATATTCATGCGCTTTGATCTATAAAAGATCATGAAATAATAATATTAGGAAACAGTAATATATGCAAGATTTCGCATATACCATCCATCAGTTTCCACTAATAAAGGTAATAAAATTGATCTGGATCATTATTTTCAGGGTATTAATAAACTCGGTTTGACGATGGATTAAGTGCAGCATCTACTTTCTTCATGTAAGCTATGCGCCCATATATAAGCCTTAAGTACTATTAATATGAGTTTTGATTCAGATTTTAAATCACTTGGATTAGCCCCGGAAATTTTGCAGGCGATTGCTGAAAAGGGGTATAAGAAACCATCCCCTATACAGAGTAAAGCAATTCCAGTGGTGCTTCAGGGAAGTGATTTAATGGCGGCGGCACAAACGGGTACAGGAAAAACCGCCGGTTTTACCCTGCCTTTACTGGACAGGCTTATGAAAGGTCAACGTGCCCAGGCTAATCAGGTGAGGGCTTTAATACTCACACCTACTCGTGAGCTTGCTGCTCAGGTAGAGCAAAGTGTGCTTGCTTATGGTCAGTATTTACCATTGCGTTCAGCGGTTGTGTTTGGTGGGGTTAAGATTAACCCTCAGATGATGATGTTGCGCAGGGGGGTTGATATTCTGGTTGCAACGCCTGGGCGATTGTTAGATCTTTATAACCAGAATGCAATTAAATTTAAACAGTTAGAAATACTGGTATTAGATGAAGCAGATAGAATGCTGGATATGGGATTTATTCATGATATTCGTAAAATTCTTTTAATGCTCCCCAGGCAGCGTCAAAACCTGATGTTTTCAGCTACTTTTTCAGATGATATTCGAAAACTGGCTAAAGGCATTGTAAATAAGCCTGTAGAAATTTCAGTTACGCCTCGTAATACCACTGCAAAAACGGTGAGCCAATGGATTTACCCTGTTGATAAAAAGAAAAAAAACGATTTATTAATCTATTTAATTAAAAAATATAACTGGCAACAGGTACTGGTTTTTTGTCGAACTAAACACGGTGCAAATAAACTCTGTAATTGTCTTAAGCAAAAGGATATACAGTCAGCAGCGATTCATGGTAATAAAAGTCAGGGAGCACGGACTAAAGCGTTAAATGATTTTAAACTGGGTAAAGTTCAGATTTTAGTTGCAACTGATATCGCTGCGCGAGGTCTGGATATAGATCAGTTACCTCAGGTTGTTAATTTTGATTTACCCAATGTGGCAGAAGATTATATACATAGAATAGGACGAACAGGGCGTGCAGGTTTAAATGGGCAGGCGATTTCTCTGGTTAGTGCTGATGAATTTGATCAGTTAACTGATATAGAACATTTAATTAAAACTTTATTAACACGAAAATTAGTTGATGGTTTTGAGCCGCGACATGATGTGCCCGAATCACGGTTGTGGCGAAAACCTAAAAAACCAAAGAAACCCAAAAAGCCTAAAGCAGGTTATAAAGATGGGCAGCGTTCAGGTGAAAATTCGCAGGGACATAAAACATCGGATAAGAAAGTATCTGAAAAAAAATCAAAAATTAAAAAAAACAGTAAAAAAATATTTTCAGACAGTAAGAAAAAAACGGCTAATAATGACGGTAACAAACCACCTAAAAGAAGATATAAATAGGATTTTTTCCTGAAATAGCTTATTATTCGAGCTTTAATCTTTATCCATATTTTTATCGTAATGAATAAAGTATTTATTTTTTATTGATTAATTTTTCTGCATATTTTAAAGCATCTACACGCTGTGAGAAAATAGTGTCTTTATTAAAGTGCTTTAATACATCTTGTTTTTGTAACATGGCCTGTACTTTTTCACTGGCGCCTATTAATAAAATGTCTTTATCTATTTCAATGGTGTTAATAATAATGTCATCTAATGCGCGTGTGAATGTGTAATCAATGACAGAGACTTCAGTTAAATCTAGCAGCAGAATATCATAATCCATAACACTGGCATGTCGTCTAATGAGTGCTTTTGCCGATGTAAAACTCATTGGGCCACTCAGATGAAAGAGTAATAACCTGTTATCTGCCTGTTCTAATATTTTATTTTCTATGTTACTTAATGGGATTTCATTAGATGGTTCTGTAATAGGCCGCATTAGTTTTATTTGCATATCGGTAATGCGTTGCATAAATAGAAAACTGGCTATGATCATACCGACGGCAAAAGCGAGTAACAGGTCGATAGTCACGGTTATGATGAGTACGCTAAACATAATGAATACACCTGCACGTGGTGCAGATTTAATTCTTTTGAGGTAGTTCCAGTCGATTATATCGGTGCCAACTTTAATTAAAATGCCTGCAAGCACTGCTTTAGGAATGTCACTTGCGAGCCCACCTGCACCGAGTACAATAACTAATAAAATAATACTGTGTAGTGCACCGGAGATAGGTGTTCTTCCTCCTGCTTTTACATTAACGACTGTTCTCATTGTTGCACCGGCACCCGGTAAGCCACCAAATAAACCAGCGATGGTGTTACCTATGCCCTGACCAATTAATTCACGATCAGGTTTATGCTGAGTACGCGTTATATTATCAGCAACAAGTGATGTTAGTAGAGAATCAATAGCACCTAAACCAGCTAGCGTTAATCCAGATGCAACTATCTGTAATAATAAAGAGGTGTCAATAACGGGGAAATGAAAGTCAGGAAATCCCGTTGGAATATTACCAATAACAGGTGTGCTACTGCCAGTAAAAAAGACTAGATATGAAACTGTTCCAATCACTAATGCGAGTAAAGGAGAGGGCACTAGTTTGTTTAATCTGGGTAGAAAAGCCGGTACGCCATAAACAATTAAAAGTGCAATAATACCCAGTGACAATGAGTTAATATCAAACTGGCTAATATAATCAGGAATGGACTGAGCTGCCTGCAATGGATTAGAGTCTGCCGATTGTCCAAGCAGAGGGCCAAACTGTAACAATATAATAATTACGCCTATACCCGACATAAAACCAGAAACAACAGGGTGGGGTACTAACTCAATATATTTACCCAGTTTGAGAACGCCAAAAGCTATTTGAAACAAGCCACCCAGTACAACAACTGTAAAAGCAAGGGCTGCACCCTGTGAAGGGTTATCCGGGTACATGCCTGTATATTGAATAAAGATAGCTGCCATGACGACGGTCATTGGACCGGTGGGTCCCGATACCTGTGCTGGTGTGCCGCCAAGTAATGCGGCAAAAAAACCAACGAAGATTGCACCGTACATACCGGCTATTGGTCCTACGCCTGATGCAACGCCCATAGACATTGCCAGAGGGAGGGCTACCACTGCAGCGGTGAGGCCACCGTAGATATCTCCACGTATATTATTTAGATGTAACCCGTTTATTTTGATCATATTAAATATTTATTAAATTAATTTTTAGTTATTTTCTTTTTATATTAAACGATTATCGAACAGGAATCAGAAAAATTAATCTGTAAATTAACGACAAAAGCCATATACATAAAAAGGCATATGGCTTTTATTTTTAGTTTGTGTTTAGTGTTTTATATTAATGTATTGAGTTTTTTTAATGGACAATATTGCCCTGATGCACTTTGACCTAACATGTCGTAAATAGCATCAATGGCCATATCTTCATTCAGAAAGATGTGTTGTTCGCCAATAATATTGTTTAAGCCTGTGGCACGTAGAACCTGGAGCACCTGACGCTTCAGGCCGCTAAATACCACGGTCACATGAGTATCTGCAAGTCGTTTTACCAGGTGATGCAGGACTTCTTCACCGGATGCATCTATCTGGTTAATGGCATCGCCAACAACTAAAAGATATTTTGCATCAGGGTGATCTGCAACGGCCTTTAGCATTGCGTCTTCAAAATAAGATACATTAGCAAAGTAAAGAGAACCATCAAAACGTACTGCAATGATATTGTTATCTATTGGTAAGTCCTTGTATACACTTAAGTCACGCAGAGTACCATCTTTATAACGCCCTAGTAATACAACACGGGGTTGCATGGTTCTGTATAAATATAAACCAATGGCCAGTGAAGCGCCGATCATAATACCGTGATCAAGTTGCGGTGCGGAGATGATGGCAGCAATAAAAGTAACTATAGCTGCAACACCATCATGCTTATTTGTGCGCCAGATATGTTTAATAGCTTTGACATTAATTAAACCGAATACCGCCATGATAACAACCGCCGCCAGTGTTGCTTTGGGCAGGTGATAGAGTAAAGGTGTTAGAAATAATAAGGTAATTAATACAAGTGCAGCGGTTACTACGGATGAAAAGCCAGTTTTGGCTCCGGCATTTAAATTCACTGCAGAGCGTGAAAATGAGCCAGAGGCAGGATATGACTGGAAGAAACTTCCCGCTATATTACCCAAACCCTGACCTATTAGTTCCTGGTTAGGGTCAACTCGATCTTTGGTTTTTGCGGCCATGGCTTTAGCTATGGAAATGGCTTCCATAAAACCGACCAGTGAAATAATAACAGTACCCAGTAACAGGCTGGAAAATGCCTGATAATTAAAGGCAGGTAACTGAAAGCCTGGTAATCCTTCAGGAATAGTACCCACAACACTACCACCCATACCCTCAAAATCCAGTAAATAGCTGATTAGCGTTGTTACTATTACAGCAACCAGGACGCCAGAAAATTTAGGTAAAAAATGTTTCATACCTATTAAAATGGCAAAGGTTGAAAGCCCCATCATTAACGTTTCTATATGCACTTGATCCAGGTTCTGGATAACACCCCAGATGCGTATGCTAAGAAAGTGGTCACTGGCTCCGCCGGGCATATCAACACCAAATATTTTTGAAATCTGGGTAAGCCCTATAAACAGGGCAGCTGCATTGGTAAAGCCAATAATGACAGGATGTGATAAAAAATTAACGATAGCGCCGAGCCGAAAAAGCCCCAGTGTAAACTGAAAAATACCAACCATCAGAGTTAGAAGCATAGCTGTGGGAATAAACAGCGCCATAAACTCTTCCTGTGTATGCTCTGGTGCAAGCATATTAATTACTACAGGTGTTAATACTGTTGCAGTCATGGTGGATACAACGGCTACCGGCCCTGTACCTAACTGGCGGGATGAGCCCCATAATGCTGCTATAAAGACGGGTACAAAGGCAATATACAAGCCATAAACTTCAGGTAAACCCGCCAGTGTGGCATATGCCATAGATTGGGGAATGAGTATCAGGGCAACAGTCAGGCCTGCGACAAAGTCAGCACGGAGAATTTTGGGGTCTTTTAGCTCATGAATCCAGGTAAGAAATGGAAAAAATTTATTAAGCATTAATATCCTCAATTATATTAGGCGGAAGTACTTCATGTTAAATATATCTGGCGTTTATTTATCACTCCTTATTATAGTTAAGTATCTATTTCTAGCCATTAATTAGAAGCATAATTTGCGTGTATCAAGATTATGTATAAATGATGTTATGGTATTGTTCTATTTTTATGATTAAGACGTCTATTTTGAAGGTATATTATTGATGTTACTGTATTTGGCTATTGTTTAGTTTTGTTTCTCATTCAGGCATTGCCAGCAGAATTCAAATGAAGCATCATTTTTTTCATGGCACTGAGTACAAAACCAGTCATGTGAGGTGTTTGTATGGTTAATCGAAGATATTAGTTTTATGGCTTTATCGTAATCTGAATCTTGTGTTACCCATAATTCAAGCCATGTATCAAAAGGGGACAAGTCACCTGCTGCACCTGAGATATATTCATTTTTTATAAATAGTTCTATACCTGCATTTTGAATAATATTTTTAATATTATTTACAATAAAACGATTCTCATTTGTATAGATAAGTTTCATAAGCCCGGGTATTTTTTATTTACTACCTGAACCCCAAATTTTTGCTACGGCTCTGTCTTTGCCAATAAAGCCAATAAGTAAGCTTAATAAGCCCGTTCCACCAAATACCAGAACAGGTAATAAATTACCCATGTCTTTACCTTCAGATAATATATATACCAGTGAGGCCAGGCCGGTGAAAAGTACACCCATTATGATTAAAATTATGCGGTGAGATTTTTTATATAAATATTCTCCATTACCAGATTCAAAAATATTCAGAACAGGAGAGAACATACTTCTAAACAGTGATTTCATTTAAAATTTCCATAATAATTATATGGTTTATTGTTAAGTCATAAAAATATACGTTATATTGCTACATAAATTATAGTTGAAGGATCTAGTTGTAATGCATCTGATTTTTCATTGCATGTAAAATATAGTGGTAATAGATTCAAATTTTATTTACTATTTAACGCGTGCCACGGAATTTCGCATTCTCCAAGTTTAGTTGCAATATATGCGGAATTTTCAGTGATTGTTACAGAGAAGTCCATTGTCCGTTCCACCAGTTTGGCTAAAGATAGAATATCGCTCCATTCAAAACGAAAAAAAGAAGCGCTTAATAGATTAAATTTGCTAGCCCCCTGATTCCACCAGACATCTGATTTGGTATTGAAGCTATAAATTTTAACATTCTGTGCCTGATGGCAGGATTTTTTTACTCTGTCGATATCGGGTTCACCAATATCTACCCACAGGGATATCTGATCATCAAGTGTTCTGGCCCATATATCTGGTTCCTCAGCTTTACTGAGACCCTTTGAAAATATCAGAGATTCTTCTGCATTAATGCAATAAGCCAGTACACGTACCATCATACGTTCAACTGTTTCGGATGGATGTTGTGCAATGGTCAGATTAAGGGTGTCGTAATAGTCTCGATTTAGATCTGATAGTGAAATTCTAAACTTGTAAATAGTTGGTTTTATAGCCACAACAAATACCTTAATAATAGAGTGCTAATTTAGAGCATATTATACCTGATCTTCATTTTTTATTTATAGCATATTCATAAACTCGAAAAGAGAAAATAGTATAAAGTACATGTAGAACAGACAAAATAATATTTGAAATAATTTCAAATATTAACAGCTCTGTACTGTCAGGCGTAAATAATTGTGAAATAAAGAAAAATGGACTGAATAAGAAAACTGTTATTGTTATATAGCCTCCTAGTATTATCCATATATAGTCTTTAGTCTCGTGCCAGCTATTTTTCATCGCGTTTAAAGGCGTATTTTTATTTAACAGAAGATCAAATGCAGAAAAAGAATAGCGAGCCGTATATAGTAGTCCAGGAATGATAAATAGAACTAAACCAATGGTAATGACTATTCCAGATAAAATACTGTAAATCATAAAAGGTAACCAGTATTCTATACCGAGATTCCAGAGCGTTTTTATGTTTTTCTGGTTTCCTGAAATAACAGATGAAATATAAAAAATAATAGCAATGGTATAAATTGGGTATGCCATTGAATTAAGTAGTAGAGGAAATATCAAGTTTTGAAAAACCACATCATCTTCTGCAGTAAAATACTGATGGAGTGCTGTTATTAGTTCTACAGGTATGGTGACAGGTAAAATTATAATTAAAATTGTAACTATATGAATTTTAAAGAAAGACCAGGTGTCGATTAAGAATGTATTGAGCATAATTTTCCTGTTACAAAATATGTGTATTTTTACCGTTCAGGCTTAACTGATTTTTTTCTTTCCAGTAGTCCTTTATGCCGTTTTCGCCCCGGTTTGTTATCCATTTTGATAATGTATCCCGTTCGCTCTTCAAGTCATATAATGGCACAGCAAATCCACAGGAAGTTTGTACGAGGTCAATTTTAAGTTCAAATATCTGACGGGCCCCAGCAGATTCAGGAAACAAAGGGTAATATTCATTCCATTTGCTATCTCTTTGGTGGAATACATTGGCCTGACCATAGAGTCTCATAATTAGAGGTTGCTTATCAAAAGAACAAAACATAATGGTCATACGGGGAGATTCAATTACATGGGCGGCGCTTTCATTACCGCTGCCCGTCAGGTTTAGCCAGATAGCTTTAGTTTCATCTATTATCCTGAAACTATCCATGCCTTTTGGTGATACATTAACATAACTATCGGCGGTGGCGGTTCCAACAAAATATATGTGCTGATTTTCTATAAATTTAATATGTTTATCAGTTAATTCTTTAAATTTTTCAGACATAGTTTTCTCCTGTTTGATAATAGTTGTGATCATAAATAGATGGCCTCTATTTATGATCATTTTTTCAGATAGATCTGAGCATGTAAATTTAAATTAGATATATTGAGGAATTTACCTGAAAAAATTAATATACAGTTTATAGGTTTCAGGGTTTTTCATAATACAAGCTGATATTACCCATATGTGGTTCATCTGGATAATGGAACATATTTAAATAAATTATAAAATTCATGATACAGGAAAGTAATTAATTTGTAAGGTTTACAATAGTTATTAATATGGTTTTATACATATGATTCTGGATTTAGTTATAAGAGCAGGGTCAGATAATACGGATACTTACTTAAGCCTCAGTATAGGCTGTGTGCGGATTTTAAAAAGAAAATAAGGGTGAAATAGATGTGAATAACGTCATCAGCGAATAACGCTCACCCTGAGTCAGGGTGAGCGTTGTAGTGTGGATAAACGCAGTGCCCCCGCATTGTTTGGTTAACACGAGTAGAGTATTAGATGAGTGGAGCTTAGTCTTAGATAATGCCATCTGGCTCAGAGAATAATTGACCTTAATATAAAAATTATTCTCTGAATACAGGGTTTATTTTTTTATTCCAGTGATAAAATCAAACTTACCATCCTGATAAAGAAAGCTGACACATTCTGTCTTTGATATACATTTACTGATATGTGGCAGGTTAGCTGGAATCATATAATAAGAGCCTTCAGGTAATAGCACTTCAGTTGATGGATCAGCACCCTGGGCAATATGAGAAAAGGTGCCCGATAACACCATGCCATACATATTGGCAGACTTGGTGTGCATTGGGCTAATAATTCCTGCTGGGAGCTTTACCATAGCCATATATGCTTCTTTGAATCGGTCGCCATTTAATGCCGCAAATGCAGCGCCTTCAGGCGTAGTGATCCAGTTCAGCTGACTTGCTGGAAGGTTCATAATGGTCGTTTTATTTTTAGAGCTAACTGTAACAGGTAGTAATATTACCATTATGGATAGCATACAGATTAAACTTTTATTTAGTAAAAATTTCATTTTAACTCCACAAGGCATTTTTATTAGTTAATTACATCATTAAGTTTATCTAAAATATTTGACCAACCACCTTCATGATCTGATCGTGTTTCTTCATCGATAAACCTGATATGGGTTAACTCAACATGTGTTTTATTTTTTTCTAATTCATTAAATGTAAGGGTTACAGTGCTATTATCAATTGAACAGGGTGATTCCCAGGTAAATACAAGTTTATTAAAACGGTCTATTTCCAGGTATTTACCGGTATGAGGAATTTTTTCATCTCCAACATCCATGATAATAGTAAAGTTGCCTCCTTCATTGGGTTCAGTTTGAACATCAGGTTCGGGCATACCCGGCATAGGTAAAATAAACCGGGATAAGGTTTCTGGGTTTAACCATGCTTCAAATACCTTTTTTACAGGTGCGTGGATGGTTTTATTTACATTTACTGTTAAATCAGTCATTTTCGTAGTCTCCGTTTTTGAGTATGTCATTCAGTTTGTTCAGGCGTAAATCCCAAATTGATCTAAGTTCGTTAAGCCAGTTATCAATTAAATTAATTTTGCTTAAATTAGCTTCTATCCAGTGTGTTCGGCCTATATTTTTACGTGTTACAAGGCCTGCTTTTTCGAGTATCTTTATATGCTTTGATATTGCATTTAATGACATGTCATAAGCTTTAGCTAAGTCTGTTACACGCCCTGGGCCTTGCTGGCAAAGCTGCGTTAATAAGGTGCGACGAGTTGTATCACTCACTGTTTTAAGTAGCTCTGAAAGTGTTTCTTCTTTTTTATATTCAACCATATGGTTTACTATAACGCATTACCTTTAATTGTCAACCATTTAGTTGAATGTTTTTTTTGGAATATTATAATCAGGTGAACAGGGGGAGAGGTAAGCAGGCTGCACGGCTATATTTAAACGGCTATGAGATATAGTCTTTTAAGCTTAAGTGTTTTTTATTACAGTAGGGGCATTTTAAATGCGAGGCGAAAGTTTTAAATGGAGTTGGTCTTAGAAGTAATATTATGCGTATGATTATTTATTGTATAAGCATAATTAGCATTTAAAGGTATACAGCCTGTTATCATCGATTACTTTTTAATTAATTTCAAATTTTATGAAAATAGACTAAAAGGGCGTTCATTCTGATTCTAATGAATCAAATATAACTAGTAGCTGTTTATTTTTGCCTTGCAAAGCTTCTTTGTTAATGTCTGTAAATAGCTTACTCGCTCGGCTAACCACTCCAGTTCTGTCTGGGTGATTTTATAGCTGGGTTTATAACGAGCATTAACATAAGCTTTGCATAATAATTTAAAGCGTGATTTTTCTTCTTCCGTGCCCTGTGGAAATGCAGTTAAAAACTGTGGCTCAATACTGGCGACGCGTTGACTTAATTTATCAAGGTCATGAGTGCTTGGCTTATAGCGAGTAAATACTAATAATATGGCAGCATACAGTCGTTCAGTAACCTGATGGAGATTAAATGCGGCGTAATTATTATCTTTATTGCGTATTGCGTCTTTAGCATATTTAAAATATGTTTCAGCGCTACTAAACCAGTAATTATAATCTTCCTCTGCCAGATTATTACGCTCCTGATTATTTAACTCTCTGGGTTCAGATAGTTTGAATTTCTCCGAGTCATATAACAGAATACCTTCACGCTTAATATCAATATAAAAGTACTGGCTCTTTTTTAAGCGACGATTAATAAACTGAATATCTTCAGCGATGATGCTTATGGGGATTCTATGGATGGTTTTCATTAAGCGCTGATTAAGCTGTCTGTTTTGTTCAATTTTACAGGCTTGTTGCGCTGTCTCGGTTATAAGCAGCAGATCAAAGTCACTTTGATATCGATAGAGCAGGGTCTCTGGATCCAGGTCTTCAACCCAGTCTCCACGGGCATAGCTACCAAATAAAATGAGCATATCCGGGTTAACTTCTTCACGAATGATTTCTATAGCCTGTTGTAGCTCGAGCTGTTTTTGTTCTGGTAGATGATCAAGTGAAGTTTTCATGGCCTAATGATAGAGTAAACAGTCCTAAATTAACAGCATAGCCTGTTTATTGTGTCTTCAGGCATTTTAATGTTGATAGTGTATTATATTAAAGCCTTCATCTTCTAAAGGGGCTTGAAAATATTTTGTAATGGCATCAAATTCAGCTTCTGAGGTAAAAGCCATACCTTCGGGTTTGTTCTTGCTCCTTTCTTTTAACTGCTTTTTGCATATATCATTATCTACATCAACATAATGAAGGGTATGTGACACTTTTTCTTCGTCGTAGAGAGTGCGTAGCCAGTTACGTTGTTCTTTCGTGTTTGCAGGAAAATCAAGTACAACGGATATGCCCTGTAAAAGTAGTGACTTGATATGGTTTGATAGTATTTTTTTTAAACGTGATGAGTATTTTATATAATCAGCAATACAGCTTATTTCTTCAGGGTATAGTTCGCTAAGCCAGTCATCTTCTATGAGGAGAATATGGTTTGATTCTTTTGCCAGTTTTTTAGCTAGAGTTGATTTTCCGGCTGCCATTTTTCCACAAAATGAGTGTAGCGTTACTTTTGTATTCATTTTTAAAATTACCTGTATTTTAATCTATTTTTTTTAAAAAATATTAAATTTTTCTGGTGGTTATATTAATCGTTAAGAGGTAAACGTAAAGTAAGCATTGAAGAGTTAGAAAAACCATGTTTTTGATAAAAACGATGTGCATCTGTATTATCCATATCAGTGAGTAAGCTAATACGTTTACATTTTTTATTTTTTGCAAAATTAATGGCATATGTGAGCAGTTTCGATCCTGTTCCCTGGCCACGATTTTTTGATAAAACAACCATGTCTTCAAATATAGCTACACGCCCACCAAGTGCGGTTGATACAGTATAAAGAATGTTGATCATTGCAATTATTTTACCTGATTTCCGTGCAACTAGAATATCTCCAGTTTCTGGGTTATTAATTATACTTTTTAAGGCGAATGTCTGGGTTTCAGTGTCAGGGTTAAACTCAGCTTCTTGTGTGAAAAGAGAATTTAATAAAATGCAAAGTTCTGTTACATCATCTATAACGGCCGAGGTGATTTCCATAAGTAAACTCGCTGTGGTTAGTGCATTGTTGTATATTCAGTATAAGTAGTTATAGATTTCTATTATGGTTTGTTAGTGCCGTTAACGTGTTGATTATGCCTTTTAAGGCTGGCTTTATCATTTTGGTTGAAACCGAAGAATCAGTGATATGTATTTTTTATTGCATTAAGAGCGACAGGGTAATTATAAATAGATACCCTTATTATGCTCAGAGTGCCTGGTTTGTCTGGCAGGGTTCCGGTTCCTGAATGTTTTCACGTTCTAGCCATATTTTAAGGCGTTTTTCTTCACAGGCCAGCTCTTCACAGTTTATTAAACCTCGTTGAAGTGCGATAGCAACAGCTCGTGATCGTGGGTTCATTACCTCTCCCGGGTTTTCTGTATTCTGCCAGCGTTCAATATTTAGTTTTTGATAAAGTGATTTGAGGCGGCTTTGTACCCCTCGACGTGATAAGTAATGACGTCTGGCGATAATATTGTCTGTTAGCCCCAGTGCTATATCAATTAGAACTTCGTGTTCAGCATCCGTTATACTGTTAACTGCACGTTGCCCGCGTGCCTGTACCGAGCGTATTTTTGGATCAATCCAGCACTGCTGTTCATAAAATACCTGTTTAACGGCTTTGATTAAAACATCTGACGTGGAATCTTTTAGTACATAACCATAAACGGTATCTGCGGGTATAATGCGTGATAAAGAACGTAAATATATTTCATCTTTATAGTGTGACCAGAAAACAATTCTTGCATTTGGGCGGTAATCCCAAACTTCATGAGCCAGTTCAATGCCATTCATATTTGGCATTTGTAGATCGCTGATTATAAATTCTATATCTGAATTTTTTAAAAGTTGTAACGCTTCTTTTCCATTTTGGGCGAGTTGTAGATTGAAATCATTTAATGTGCCCATTAGGTACTCACGATCACGTGGCGTATCTTCAGCAACAATTATTGTATTTTTATGTGTAGTCATTATATTCAGGTACGCAATGGTAGTTCAAGTGAGAATACGGTGCCTTTTTTTTCTGTTATCCAGACCGCTTTTGCATGGATTATCCTGGCTCGTGCAGTAATGTTTTTCATACCTCGTCCCTGTGGTCTTTTGGTATTTAAAGCTGGAAGTCCTACGCCATTGTCTTTAACAGATAGTATAAGCTTTTGTTGTGTCATGTGTAGTTCTATATCACATTGTGTTGCATTGGCATGTTTGCTGGTATTATGAATGATTTCTTGAAAAACTCTAAAAATATTTAGTTTTTCAGCCTGATTAAGTCGTGTTTCATTCCAGTGGTTAATTATTAAGTTTACTTTCATTGTCTGTTGTTCGTAATGTTTACGGCAATAGGAGCGGATTGTTTCTGACAGGCCGAGTATCTCGATGCTCTGGGGGTGCAGATCATCAATAATATTTCTAATTGTATTGGTAATGAGCTCGAGTTCATTATCAATGCTTTTAGCCGTTTGTTTCAAACCTGTAATTGAGTCTTCCGTATTGTGTTTCTGACAGTCTCGCCTTAAGTGACTAATGTCACTTAGTACCTCATCGTGTAGATCCATTGCAACACGTCGTCGCTCATTTTCAACACTGTCAAGTATTGAGCGTGTATCGCCAGATAATATCCCCAGTCTTTTGATTAACCAGAATCCGGCTAATGTTACAATTAAAAAAAGTAATAATATGCCACTGCCCTGATATAGTAATCGTTTTATATAATTTTTAACTAGTTCAGGTTTTATTACATCTAATAATTCCCAGCGTGTATCAGAAACCATGTATGTTGAAATTGTTTTTTGATCTAAGCTATCAGGCCAGATATAGCGAATTTTATTTTTATCAATTGAAGGTATCATTTTAAATGAATGGCCATTTTTCTTGTATATATCAAATGCTCCTGATGCTGCAGCCTCGACAATAGGCGGGGTACCTCGATTTACTAAAAACAAATGATGGTTTTTTATAGTGCCATGTTCTACCAGTCTGTAGATGTCATCAAGGAAAAAACTAACAAAAAGAACAGATGGTGTATCTGAATCAGGCATGATGGAGGTCATAACATCAAAATGCAGACGACTGGTTTTGGGGCTAGAGTGTACGTAAACCATATGCTTTTTACTGTCTTGTGAGAAAAAATTGATATCTTTCCTGCATGTTCCACCGATTAATTCTGTGTTCTGAGCTAATAATGGATTACCGTCTGCTTCAGTAATAGTAAAAGCAAAACGATTTGGAAAGTAGGCATTTATCTTTTCTTCAAGTTCCTGATGAGCCTGTATATTTGAAGGGTTTCGTATTAATTCTGATAATAACTCTTTTTCCTGATTAGCAAAAAGGCTGATATAGTGTTTGCGCTCGTTAATAAAAAATTCAATTTCTCGAGCAGTGCTCAGAACAGACCTTTCCGCTAGTAATTTATTGTTTTTAATAAAACTGTGATAATTATCCAGGCTATACAAAATAACTGTAAAAACGACAGTGATAAAGGAGATACTTAGGAAAATATTGGCATTTTTGTTAAAAATCATATTATGGCGGTTATTTTAAAAATTAATCATTTTGTAGACTATGGAGTATATCCTTATTAGCCATAGTAGTCCTGTGCAAAAGCACAGTTCTCAATGTAAATAATACACATATTTATCCATGCTATTAACGCTATCAACAAAATCAGTTTCATATTAATTTTCAGGTACCTGAATTATCAGGATCTGCTTAATCAGAAAATGAATTAATAATTGGAGTCAAAATTGTGAAAAAGCGTATATTTAAACAAATACTACCTATGGCCTTATTGCTACCTGTTTTCAGTATGGTGAACGCAAAGGGAGTAGGTAATGAGGTATCAATCACTGCAGTACAGGGTGAATGTCAAAGCACTACAGGTTCACATGCGCATGCAACTGCTTTTTTTAATAAAAGCAAAATGAAGAATATAGTTGCTACAAATAATGAGTTTCAGTCTGTTGGTGGCGTTAGTACTTCTCGTGATACAGAGCTAAGGCTGGATATCTGGAAGGGAAATTTTAAAATTGGAGATAATGCTGATAGTATTGAAAGCCTGCCAGGTAGCTGTATTGGCCATATCATTATAAATATTCCAGGAGGATCAAATCAGGGTGCTCAATTTGCAATTGAAGACTATTTAAGAACACCTAAATACGGGCAGGGCGTTATTGTCAGAACAGGTCAGCTTGATGTAAGAAGTAAATTTGATCTTTTTGTTGACCTTAAAAGACCTTTTGGTTATCGCCAGATTGTCTGGAATAACTTTGTAGGTATGCCTAATCCAAGTGGCGAAATGAGTATGATGCGTTTTGAGCGTGGTCAACATTTCTCCTGTGTAAACTCAGGTGAAACTCAGGGAACACTGCAGTTTCAGGTGTTTGATGTGAATGGTGACTTTCTTGGTGTAACAGAAGGGTGTGATAGTGCGCCTAAATCCGTGCATATAACAGCTGATGTAACAACGCTGGATTATGTTGATCTGGATGGTAACCCTGTTGATGTAAGTGGTGCTATTGGACGAGGTATTGTTAAAATGAGTGGCCGCCCAAATACGGATAATGGTGGTAAGGCATCACCGTTTACCAGTGCTGTAGCAATATATAAAACAGAAAGCACGAGGTATGAACCCTGGTTTCGGTTCTGGGTAAAAAATAATATTCAGTTATATAATTCAACAGTAACATTTGCGCGTAGAAATGCAGGTAATGACACCCTTAATATTGGCCAATAGTTGTTAATAGTGGGTGATTTAAAAATAAAGGAGGACATTTTATGTGCTCCTTTATTTTTATGTATAGAGAGTTGTGCTTATACTATGGTTGGTACCCAAGAGATATTGCATGGTCATTGCCATTGCGTTTTATATTAAAAGTAATCGTAGCATTTTCTTTGTATTCAAATAATTGAGCTATTGCAAATGCCAGGCTTTTTTCGCTGTCCAGGCGAACATTATTTATTTGTGTGACTACATCACCATTCTGTAATTTATTTTCAGATGATATATCGTTTGATGCTTCATCAGATATTGATATACGAAAACCACTAAAATCGCCTGATTCATCTGTAACAGGTTCATACTCTGCATCAAAAATAGCGCCCAGGGCCTTGTCATCAAGAGTAGAAGATTCGTATGTTTCAATTACACCAGCTTCAGCCGAGGAAAGAATACTTTCTGCGAAGCTTTGTTGCTGAATAGTTTCAACTTCAGGTGGTTTATTTATACCTGGTTTCGGTGTTATTGATGATGTTTTTAATACTGCGTTTTTGTCATTTTTAACGGGTTCTGGTTGAATGCCTGAGTACACGATAAATACAGCAGCAAGGCCAGTAAGCGTTAAGGTGGATTTCCAAAATTTAGCATTCATATTGGTATTTCTTTTAAAAATTAAAGTAAAAACAGGAGTAAAAATATTTAATTTAAATAGTTAAACAGAAAGGAGGTTATCCCTCCCTTCTGTTTTTCATGGTTTTACCGGTTTATTGCAGGTTCCAGTTATATGTTCCCTGAATAGTATAACCATTGCCCAGGTCAAGAGGTAATGTTCTTGTAACTGCTCCAGATACAGCATCCACTTCTACATAGTTACCATCAGCTGCGGCAGCAGTATAGTAGACACCTGCATTTTGAGGATCAAATGAAGTTGTATGGCTTTGTGCCAGTTGCCCTGAAGGTGTTGGTGAACTTGCTGTTGTTATATCATTGATAAAGCTGTGTGTGTTCATATCAATCAGAGTCATAAAGCTGTCTCTGTGATTTGTTTGCACAGCAATACCTGATGCCGTATTAAAGGTGGTATGGCCTGCATTTGCACCTGCATCAACAAGATAATCAGTGTTCATTGTATAGCGGTTTACAATATAAACATCACCTTCTTTCGAGCCAGCATAAACATGAACCTTGTTAGGATGCATGCCTAAATGATGTGAACCCTGGTCCACAGCATCTGATTGGGCCATGTCGGCATTACCAACAGGAAGCAGATAGTTGCCCAGTACAAATACTCTAAATACAGATGGGTGCTTACCTTCATCAGGAGCACCTTCAGCCATGCCATAAAAAGTACGCTTTTGGAACCAGTCAGATGCATTAGGCACACTGGAAAAATGGTGTATAGACGTTGGCGTGTTAATGGTGCTTGTTTTAATAATATTCCACACACCAGCTGTCTGGCTGATTTTGTATAAATGTACCAGGCGACGAGCTCGATCAATTAATAAAAACTGATCATTATCAACCCATATTGGATGTCCAGTTGCCAGTGAACCACCAAAACCTGAAGGTACTAATGGTGTAGTGTCGCCGACTGTACCGATTACTGTATCATTAGCAACATCAATAATACTCATGACTGCTTTTTTAGTGCCTGATACGGCTGCAAGGTTAGTGCTGGAGTTATAAGCTACTGAGCGGGGTTTATGGGTTAGTGGGACAATGCCAGTATTAGCGAAGTTGACGCCGTCATAATCTATGATATCCAGAGACTCTGAATTACGTGTTGTTACATATACTTTATTGCCACCCACTTTATCAATCGGATAGGGCTGGTTACCGGTCGTTGGAATGGTATCTATTAATGACATATTTCGTGGGTCTACAATAAACACACGATCTGAGTTATTGTCAGAATAATAACCAACAGCATCGAGAGCCTGTGCAGCCATACTCGTGCCAGATAAGATTGCCGTTACAATTGTGCCTTGCACAAGCTTAAATGCCTTGCCTTTTTTTATTTTTTTCATTTATTCGTCCTTTATTTTAGGTCTGTTTTGTATGTTAAATTGATCACAATATAAGAATTGTGAGAATGGGTTTAGTTATTTCCTTCTGATTAGTTATTTCCTCCTGATTAGTTATTTAATGCTGTATTTAAAAATCAGTATTTCTACTGCCAATAAAATTTTTTATTTGAATTTAAAAGCAGTTACCTGAATATAAGTTATATCTAAGAAAGAGGAGGGTAAGAGAGGTGTAAATATATAAAATCGCCCGGTTATGTATCTTAACTAATACGTTTAACCGATGCCATCCATGATATAAATCACTACCTGTTTTATCTTCCATTCATATCCATTAAAAAAATAATTAGTCTGAGTATGATGTATATAAAAATAACTCGATTTTAACTAATATTTTTATAACTTAAATTTTAAATTGTTAAATAAAAAATTTAATCAAGACTAGCATATCAGGATTAATAAAAATAGCGGAACAAGCACAGAGATTAAGTGTTAACGCAACACCTTCCTGTGTGTGTTTGCACAGTATTTTTAAAAATAGACAGATGTCTTTCAAAAAATAATTTTAAAAATTAAATAATATTAATAAGATGGCGGGAAAAGTAATAGAAAATAAGTGCATCCATTATCTATTCCATTTATACGGATGTTTACTTGATGTAAAACAAGACAATATAATATAAATGCTTATAAAAGTGTCATGTTGAGAAATAGCAGTGTGAATGTAAAATTAAATAACTGTAATTAATTTATGGTATTAAAGTTTCTAACGAAAGTGATACGCCGAAAATAATAGATATAAGCTCAGGCTAAAATATATTTTTTGATAAGAATAAAGAGAGTATGGGCTGATTCCTGATCAGCCCATATCTAATTATGCTTTTTGGTTTTGAGGTAATTTCCATGCAATTAGTATGAATATAATAGCGATAGAGCCTGCTACAGCAATAGCCGGTAAATCGGGCAATAGAATTGGGAATTTTTCGTTGCTTGTTGCAACAAGTGTTATTTTATCACCTAGTTTATCAAAAAGAAAAGAGGGTTTTAATGAAGCGTAAGCTAACATATAAATAAAAGCACCTAACAGGCCTCCAACAATAAACGATAAAGCATCTTTACGCCCAGCTCCTGCCGCGACTACACCTGTTCCCGGGCAAAAGCCAGAAATTGCCCAGCCTATGCCAAATATAGCACCACCAACAATGACGCCTATGTAAGATGACTTGATGCTAATGTGTCCGCTATCAATTATGCCAGTGCTAAGTAATAAAAACAGGGCTAGACTACTAAAGCCGATAGAAAATAAAATAGTTTTCATTAAATGAAAATCACGCAGGCGTAACATTTCAATAACTTTTTGAGGGTTGGCAGCACCTGTTTTCTGTAAGATAAAGCCAAATAGCAGGCCTAAGATTGTTGCGTATAAAATACTCATTTACTCTCTCCCTTATACATAAATATGGTTACTGGAACAGCAACAACAAAGACACCTGCGGCAAAAAGATAGCCGCTTAATGACGTTTGCATCATTCCACTCATCATGTGTCCGCTAGTGCAGCCTCCAGCCAGGCGTGCGCCTACTAATACCAGGATGCCCCCTAAAAATGTAGTGAGATAACGTTTTCCAGGTGAAGGACCAAATTTATTTTTCCATACAGCGGGTGCAGTCAATGTTTCTTTGCTATCTTTATTCGACTGAAGCCGACTGGCAATAAAACCACCTGCAATCATTGCGATTACAAAAATAAAACTATAATTAACAGGGTTTTCAACATTTTTAGCATATTTCCCACCGCTTTTATTCAAGTAAGCGTTAGTGCTTGAGTAACCTTTTTTTGCATTACTGTTTTCTACTATCAAATCATCGGAAATAAGATTCCAGGCGATACCATCGAGAATAACAAATTGGGTAGATACCCCAATTGGTTTAACTAATGCTATTGCCAGTAAGAATGACAGGCCAAGAGCTATACCACTTGCGCGCCACCCCCATTGTTTTTGATAAAGAAAACTTTTCATAAATATCTCCGATTATTTTATTATTTCAAGTATGAAAAAATATAATGAAACTGTAGAAAAAACTGAAATATTTAATTCTACAGTTTCTTTTTTTATTGTTTTTTTAAATAAAATTATTGCCATTATTAAAAATAAACAAATTTTTATTATGTTTATAACGAATACCCAATATATAAGTATTCGCTGATATGGTACATCCGTAATATCATCACATCAACCCTTAGATAAATATATTTATATAAGTTTTATTCTGTATATTAAGTATGAAAATTGGCATAATTATATTTTTTTGTTGTTTTTATATCTTAACTAAAATTATCTAACCAGAAAAACGAAGGATTCAGTCATAAGGTATGTGGGGAAGGCAAGCTGTTGATAGCTTTAGTTGGTCGAAAAAAAAGCTATGTTAAAAATAGAATAAATTAATAATAAAAATGATATATTACCTGGCTATTTTTCCTATATATAACTTAAAAATAAACATTTAATGTATGTTAAGTATTTAAAATATCGCATCAATAGTTTGATAATTAATAAAATAAAAACTAGAAATTAAAGTTTAATACAGGCAGGATAGTCTAGATGTCAGTTATAACTGATTATTATTATCCTGTATTTTCTTTGGCTGTGTCGATTTTATAAGGTCTAGCTGTGACTTTAATTTTTCAGCTATAGCATTGTGGCCATTTTCAATTGACCAGTCGTACGCTGTTTTTCCTGTTGAGTCTTTTAAGTTGATATCGGCACCTGCATCTAACAGGGCAGATACATTTTCATAGTGTCCTTCTTTTGCAGCCCAGATTAAAGCGGTCCAGCCCAGGCTATCTTCCTGTTCATTTAGTCGGGCTCCTTTTTGTGTAAGGAGCGTTAATATATCTGCATTATTAGAGCCTGATGCGACCATAAGCACAGAATATCCACCTTTATCTCTGGCATTTACATCGGCACCGGCTTCAATTAAAAGCTTTGAAGCTTCAAGGTGTTTATTCTGTGCCGACCTCATTAAGGGGGTCCATTGGCACTCGTCTCTTTGGTCAGGTGTTTTAATGTTTTTTAATAGTGATTTGAGTTCACCTACATTGCTATTTTCAGCAGCAAGATAAAGCCTGGATCGACCGTGACTGTCACGTTTCTGATCATTGGAAAATTCAAATTGAGATAAGGTAAATAATATTAAAGCAATTGAAATAATAAAAATGTTTGGATGTTTATAAATAGTTTGTTTGAATTTTTTAAGATTCATATGTGTTTTCCATAAATAGCGTTATGGTTTTTGTAGAGTCGTAATACTTCGAGGAGGGGATATAGCCGATAACATTGAAGTGCCTTCATATCACTATCTTATCGATGGTGGTGCCTGTTGTTTGTGATAAGCATATCAGGGTAGAGTCATGTAT
>JADGFA010000067.1 GCA_016744065.1 Gammaproteobacteria bacterium | reverse complement strand
GGGAAGCATGTATGCAAATCCCAAGAATAACAGCAAGTACAAGCCTGTAATTTGAATATTGATATATATAATTCTGCACTAAAATCCAACCTGAAATATTTATGGGCTGGCTTCCAGGTACGGTACAACTGGTGGCTGGCTATATGAGATAAATACTTTATATACTTAACCATCTGCTTGCTAATTACGTTAGATATGAGCACCCAGAGCAACATTACAAGGCGATATCTAATTGAGAATGATAATCATTAACTAAAATCAAGTCAAGCGATTAATATAAAAACCCCATATCACGCCTATACTGATCCATCTGTCATCTCTGGCCAATTGAATAACAACCTGAACTTAACTCTTATAAATGACGCTCAAATGATGAGATCTATATAGAGGCCCAGCTAGACGCGACCTGTCAAAAATCAAATATCCTTTAGCAAGGTATCCCTCGCCTTATTAATTTGTTGAGCCAGATAATCTGAGCCTCCCCTGTCAGGGTGTAATTTTTGCATCAAAGACTTATGCGCTTTAATAACTTCACTCTTATCAGCTGATTCAGCTATACCTAAAATATTTCTGGCCTGTTTTTCATTCATTAATGAATCTGAAGCAGGGTATTCATATGACTCTTCCCCGCTTTTTCTCCAGCCCACATGCTGATGATCCAGATAAGCAGTTAATAAAGCCGCTGATTCAGCATCATATTCTTTACATTGCTCCAGTAATTGTAAAAGCTGCTCAAGTGACATTATTTGCAGTTTTTGCCCAACATAATCTCCTTTTAATACTTCACCCTGCCACTCACCAGTCAACATATTGATTTGCAAATGTATAAATTGAGTCTGCATACTCGAATGTTTATTTTGTTGATAACGCTGAAAATAAGGTCTGATAGAAGGCCATAGCCCTATAAATAGCCGTGCCATTCGTGGAAGCAACGAAAGCAACGAAAGCAATGCGCCTGCCACTGCAATTAACCAGTTAAGCCGCCCTGTTAAAACCAGAGCAACTAATAATCCTGCCAATGAAATAATCGCAAAATACTTAATAAACAGTTTTTGTTTAAGCTTGCTCAGTTTTCGATACCAACGTACAAAATAAAGAACAACTGCCAAAAGCAGTAACAACAATATTATACGTAGCAAGATTATTCCCCTTTTATTGAATAGCCGACAAAACCATTATTTATTCTATACTATTTAAAATTACTCAATTCTGTTTTAAAACTCTTTTTATAATATATCAGATCAATATTTCTTATCTTCATTAAAGTCACTTATTACATAAAAACACGCAACATATCACATAAGAAAAAACTCTCTGTAGGCAAAGTGATAGCTCACCTTAAAATTCCTTACCACTTTATAACACCTGACAAAAAACTGATTTTCAATACATGTGAATTGTATAATTAATACAAACCTAAAGAATGAACATATACCGTGAAAACATTAGTACACCTATAAATCACAGGTGATAAAGCATGCATAGGTAGCGAGTAAACCAATACTATGACTGGTAATTAGTAAGAAGTATATTTGTTATTCCGTTTTAATACCGTAATAAATTTAGTTTAATAAATACACACTATCAAACAGAAAACAGCCTGTTATTGCAACAACTTAATAAGGCTTTTTGAACTCATGGGACGATAAAAATAATAGCCCTGAATAGCATGAAGGTTTTTATCCTGTAAATAATTAGCGTCATCAATAGTTTCGACACCTTCTGCAATACAATCCAGGCCAAAGTGATCAGCAATATCAATAATAGCATCAACAATCACCTGATTATTAGGATGCTGCTTTATGTTACTAATAAAACTACGATCAATTTTAATTGTCTGCAAAGGCAGTTTATGTAAATAAGATAACGATGAATAACCTGTGCCAAAATCATCTAATAAAAACTTAAACCCATTATCCACCAACTGACGCATTTTTTCTATAGTACTATCTATGTTTCCCATAGCTACACCTTCAGTAACTTCCAGACGCAAATTATTAACTGAAATTGGATACTTTTTAACTATTTCAAGAATTTGTTGAACAAATTGCTGGTGACGAAACTGATTCGGACTCACATTTATACTTATATATTCTACTTCTTCTGCATATGGCAAGCTCTTTAGTTCCGCAATAAATTGGCAGGCAGTATCAACAATCCACTTACTTATATCAATAATCAATCCGGACTCTTCAGCAACCGGAATAAACTCATCAGGATGAACTCGGCCTAACTCTGAACTCTCCCACCTCATTAAAGCTTCAACAGCAATTATTTTTCCATCTCGATTAACCAGCGGCTGATAATATAATTCAAACTCCTGCTGAGCCAGAGCAATATGTAAATGCTTTTCAATATTCGATCTTTTAACAGCAATAGCCTGCATTTTTTTTTCATAAAACTGAAAATTATTGCGATTACCATGCTTCACTCGATACATCGCAATATCTGCATTTTTTATAACCGCATCACATTTTTGCTGCAACGACAAAGGCACTAACGACTCATCTGGAAACAGGGCGACACCAATACTAAACGTCATATGAATTTTATTATTATTCAACGATATAGGATGGTCGACCAGCTTGGCCAGTTTTTGAGCAATGCGATTTGCATCTATCATCGCTTCATTCTTATTTTTAGCCAGATTAACCGCCAGCAATATAAATTCATCACCTCCAACCCTGGCCAGGGTATCCCCCTTACGCACACAGCCCTGCAACATAGTAGCAACCTTAATTAGCAGCTCATCCCCTACATCATGCCCCAACGTGTCATTAATTATTTTAAATCTGTCCAGGTCAATAAAAAAAAGTGCACAAAAGTACTTGTATCGCTTTGCCGATTCCAGTGCCTGCTTAAGATTAATATTAAGCATTTTTCTATTTGGTAAATCAGTAAGTGGGTCAGCATAGGCCTGGCGAATGATCGTTTTTTCTGCTTTTTTTCGAGCATCAATTTCTTTTAATAAACTATCATGTTCAAGACAGGCAAGGCAACTAATGGCTAAACGTTCAAACACTGCAACCATTGCCTGAAGAATAATATTACTTATAGGCGCATGTGCTCGTTCCAGAACAATAGCGCCAAAACTGGTTATCGGAAACATATAAAACCATTTATCACTATTTTGCATAGTGACAAAATTATTTTCATATAAATCCGAAGGGCAGGTTTTAGTTATTTTATGTAATAACTCCTGCTGTAAATTATATGATTTCTGATGCTTTGGAAAACAAACGCACTGACTAATAAAATCAACAGAATCATTTTTTTTGTTACTTCCGACTATCTGTGAATCACCATAGAAAACATGTAAAGAACTTAAGCTTAATCTACGTTGTGCAACGGCCATAAACTGATCAAGCATTTTTTCCAAGCGCAAATCAAGCCCTATAGACATAGACAGTTCATGCTGAATAGCAATAATCTGTAATGCGCTAACCGTTTGATTCATGTTTATTTATCTCTGATCAAATAGAGGCTGAATCATAAGTTAGCCCGGTAATCGCCGTTTTATTATGAAAATTTATTGTGCCCGTTTTTCCTGAGGCAATTTCACCTAACACTAAAGCCCCTATCAAATGATAATCATCTTCAATACGATGGCTAATAGCAGATAACTCCTTTGGGTATTCATCCTGTAAAAATAATTTTCTACTTATGCAATCAAACAGTATACCGTCACCAAATTTACGGGAATCTTCAGATCTGTTTTTTACGCTATCCAGAGCACCGTAGGCAGCAGAAATTAATTTGTTTGCATTACCTTGTAAAATATATAACAGCGTATTTTCAGGTACCGTACCAACACATATCAGGCTTGTGCCATCAAAAGAAACAGGGTCGCGCACAAGCATATCATCGTCGAGCCGATCTATTCCAAAGGGGAAATTACTCGCAATTTCAAAAAAATTACTCTCTGTAAGTGCTGATTCACTTGTTTTAGAAATAGCCTGTTGATAAACATCTAAAGCCGGCTGAAAATCAAGGCTTTCAACCCGATTATCATCTGCCTGTGTAACCAGAAATGGCCCTGCAAGCTTTTCCCAGCCATGGCCAATGGCTAACTCTATTCTTTGGCTTATTGCCACTACCACCATAGCATCAACCAGGATGCCCTGATTACAGATAACGCAGGGATTTTGCTTAAAACTGAGTGACCCGACCCCACCCCCAATAACCGTTTTTTCATTTCCAACCTTATGGAATAATTGCTGGATCATAAAATCAATATTACGTGCAAGCCCGTCAACAAACACAATAAGTGAATTATAATTTTCTAAACTTATATTTAATTGAAATTCTTTCTCTGGTGCATGGCATAGATCAGTATAAACGCTTGTTTCAACAAGATATTCTATACCACTAACAACAAAACCGTGCTCTATAACCTGGTTATCTAGAAGCACCTCCGGAAACACGCCTCCAAAAACCGGCACATTAAGCTTCGGAAGTAATGTATTAAAAAACTCAAGATCATTATCATCACTATCACAACACAAAATAAATAATGATTTTGCACCTTTAGCTAATGCTTTTTGAATCAAGCTATCGACAGTATCCCTGTCTATCTGCTCGCCATAATGAATAGACGTAATCAAATCAACACCTTACCCCCTTCTTACCTGAATGCATATGATATTAAGCACCTCGTTGAAACTAACAACAAGACACTCAGCATAAGTAATACACCTGTTTTCCTCGCATGAAATTTTATTTCCTTTTGCCCAAGTATAGTCGAGTATATCCATGAGTACAGGCAAAATAACGCGCTGATATTTTATAAAAAATTAGACTTGCAATGAATTTTTCCCTGATAAAAACTTTTCTTTTTTATTTTAAGCGAGGGTTTAAATTATCTATTTTCACTGGAATTAAAATTAATGATAATAATGACTTTGTCGCCAGGGTATATTAAATCTGGATTTTTAATCCGACTTAATTTAGCTAGCTCTGGATAGCGCCATGGATTGTTAACATATTTCTTTGCGATAAACCACAAGGTGTCGCCTTTGACAACCAGGTGTATGTATTTTTTACTTTTTCGCTTTAGATTTTTTTTATTTCTGATTTCTTTACTAGTCTTTCCATTTATCTTTTCCTTAACCTCTTTAACCTCCTGAGCTTCCTGAGCTTCCTGAACTTCCTGAACTTCCTGAACTTCCTGAACTTCCTGAACTTCCTGAACTTCCTGAACTTCCTGAACCTCCTGAACCTCCTG
Organism: Gammaproteobacteria bacterium; assembly: GCA_016744065.1. Classification (GTDB taxonomy): domain Bacteria; phylum Pseudomonadota; class Gammaproteobacteria; order SZUA-229; family SZUA-229; genus SZUA-229. The sequence goes on along the minus strand of JADGFA010000067.1, from coordinate 7,480 downwards.
AACCTCCTGAACCTCCTGAACAGTTACAACATCGCCTGTATTATTTTTTTCTTTTTCATCCTCATTAAATTTATATTTTATATTCACCCCATTATTATTAATGTGACTATCAGATTCAGCGATAAAATTTAAACCTTCCCGATCTATATTATTATCTGTTTCAGGCAGATTATTTTCTTCATATTCATTTATAACAATAAGGACACCGTTTTCATTTTTTGATATTTCAACTGATTTATCACCCGTCTCATCGCTATGCTCATCATTTTTTCTTTTTTCCCCCAAATCATAAACGCGATTATCATCAGCAAGATAAGCCTGATTCTCACTTTTTTCTTTCATTACAGATTCAGGCTCAGCAACAAACGCCTTTTCTATATTTGTTTTTTCTTTTCTTATCTTTAAACCAGCCTCTAATCTGTTCGAATTACCACCTTCATTATTATCACTGACAATATCAACCAGAAAATACACCATAGTAAAGAAGACGACACCCATAATAGCAAACCACGCAGCTGGGTTACTTTCATCCGATTTTGTATTATCTGCTGCCTTATATTGATTACCTAGAAACGGTTTAATGGTTTCTTTTTCTAAACGGCCACCAGGCTTTACTCGGTTTTCATTCATTTCAACCGCATTACTTTTACTTATTATATTTTTTTCTGTTTTTTTATCACTTTTAAAATTATTCTGCGTTCTATTTTCTACGCTTTTATTGCTAAAACCAGAGGCTTCATAGCGATATTTTTCAGCCGCTCTCGCCTTATCTCCTCCCTTTTCTATCGCTTTTTCCTGGTTGAACCCTGAAATCAGGGGCGATTTTTTTTCTAAATCAGGCCTGGCTCTGTTTGTATTATCTTTGGTATTTTCCGTGCTTTGATCTTCTGTTTTTATTTTTTCTCTACCTGAGGCTTTTTTTTGTTTCTCAGCCGCCAGAGCAGGTAAAACATCTCCTCCATGCTTTTTTTCAAGCAGATCAACTTCAGCCGTTTTCTGTTTAGCTGCTTTGATAATTTCAATGTGTTTTCGTAAGTAGCCTGATGTTTTAAATTTGTCTAACTGTTCAAAATCAGCATATAGCCGAATCCCCTCATCTCTCAACAGAACCTTACTAAAAACATTGGCGGGAATATATGCGGGAACCTGTGACCACCCGGCCCCTGGAAATCCAATGACATCCTCTATTTCATCAACCCAGAAACCAGCATGCCCACCTTCCACTTCAACAATTATAATTTTACCCAGCTTCGAATAATCGCCTTTATCAACACCAAATCTTACGCGTAAATCAACCAGCCTGACTAAACCATGTATCGATTTAAAAACCCCTGGCTCAGCCACATTTGCTCCAGGCGGAACCGTTATTTTTGGCGGCATAACAACTGCCTCGATTGCCATCGTCGATGAACAAACCAGTACTGGACCTACTCTGTAGAGCAATAACGCATTAGATTCCTGAATATTATAAATTGCCAATATTTATTCCATATATTTTTTTTGCCAGTTTTTATATAACTGCCAGGTATATTCAGTGAATTCTTCTTTAGATTTAAATTGTGCGGGATCTATAGCATCAAATACATAATAATTTGCTGTGCTATTTTCAGTATTTAAAAAATGGTAAATTTTATCTAGCAGAGTGTGCGGGTCACGCCACTCAAAGTCATCCTGTGCTTCGTAATGTAAAAACACGGGTAATATAGGCACACCTGTTTTCATAGACACATCAAAAGCACCGTATCTGAAAGACTCAAAAATTCGCTTCCCCTTACACCCTCCTTCAGGATAAAGTGCTATATTTTTTCCATTCTGTACTTCTCTGCGTATTGTTTCAGCCGCCTGATTTCGCGAGTCTCTGGACTCACGCTCAACATAAAGATTTCCCGCTGCAGATGATATTCGGCCAACCACCCACCAGTTCCTGACTTCTATTTTTGCTAATGAATGAACTTCAAATAGTGCGGGTATACCGATGTCTTCAAATGCTGATGGATGATTGGCAATAAGAATATAATTACGTGGTATGTCGTGCAAATTTTTCTGATGCAATTTTAAATTCACATCCAGTGCTCGTACAAATGATTTACACCAGACTCTGAATAAACGAAAATACCAATAACCATGTAATTTCGGTGGAAGCCATGATAATGCATATAAGAGTAATGTCAGGATCAAAAAATCAGCCCACATTGTGCCAAGCTTGATGACTCTGACAGTATAATAAAACACAACAGCCCCTTAAATATTAAAGATGCCCTGAATTATAGTTCATTAAAAGAGTGCCTCTTTAAAATACGCACATAAAACAAGCTTTTAATTGACCTTATTCAATGCTGTTGTTAACTTACTAACAAATTCATAATCACAAAAACAATGATATTCTCTTACTTTAAATATTTTTTATTATTCATCCCTCTCATTACTTCAGGTTGTGCCAGTATAAGCGGTCCATCCGACCCTCGAGATCCGCTGGAAAGCTATAACCGTGCTGCCTATGCTTTTAACGATGGCGTTGATCAATACCTGCTAAAACCTGTATCTGAGGGCTATAACGCAATAACACCCGACCCTGTAATCAAAGGCATTAACAACTTCTTCAGTAATCTGGATGATGTGATTGTTATATTTAATGATCTGCTACAGCTTAAGCCACTGCAGTTTGCTTCAGATACTGGCCGTTTCATTATTAATAGCACTCTTGGGCTTGGTGGTTTAATCGACTGGGCAAGTGACATGAATATGCCTAAACACCAGGAAGATTTTGGCCAAACGCTGGGGTACTGGGGCGTTCCTCAGGGACCTTATATTATAATCCCTTTCTGGGGGCCCAGTACGATACGCGATAGCAGCGGATTTTTCGTTGATAGCGCGCAGTTTGACCCTGTCTGGCAAGAGCTTGAAGACGGATTCCCGGTAAACCATAGAAAAATAGGTACCTCATGGGGCCTGACGGCTGTAAAAACAATTGATACCCGCGCATCCCTACTTAAAGCAGAAAGCATTCTCAACGAGGCGGCACTTGATCGCTACACCTTTATCAGAGAAGCCTTTTTACAGCGACGCTTAAATCTAACTTATGATGGCGCTCCTCCTGAAGAAGAGGTTGAATTTAATGAAGATGAATTATTTGATTTTGATGAAGCAGAAGTTCCAGCTAAAAATCCAGAGACAATTAAATAATGGCTGAGTTTGCTCAACCGCCAAAAACATTACTACGTAAAACAGGCCGCGCCCTGGTAGATTTCAATATGATCCATGAAGGCGACAGGGTATTATTAGGTTTATCGGGGGGCAAGGACTCTCTCGCACTGTTACATATCCTTAACCACTTTCAACGCCATGCACCTATAACATTTAAATTTGCAGCTATAACGGTCGACCCTATGGCAGGAGACTTTGACCCATCACCGATGATCCCTTACCTCGATTCACTGGGCGTTGAATACCACTACCGCCGTGAGCCCATTATGGACATGGCTAATGAACACATGGGAAAGCCGTCTTACTGTGCTTTTTGCTCACGTATTAAACGCGGCATTATGTACAACACGGCACGTGAACATGGTTTTAATGTTATAGCACTGGCTCAGCACCTGGATGACCTTGCTGAAAGTTTTATGATGTCTGCTTTTCATGGGGGGCAACTTAGAACAATGAAAGCAAACTATGTTATTGATGAAGGCGACCTCAGAGTTATTCGACCTCTTGTTTATGCTCGAGAACGCCAGACACGAGAGTTTTCTATCAGCACAAAACTGCCTGTTATCCCTGATTCATGCCCTGCCTGTTTTGCCATGCCCACACAACGTCAGCATTTTAAGGAATTATTAGCTGCTGAAGAACAATCGAATAAAACGTTATTTAAAAGCCTGTTAACAACGATGAAGCCTTTAATGAGTGAAGGCTGTCCAGAAACAGAGACTATTAAGCAAAGCCAGAAAACACCCTGACTCCCTGCAACAAAGATTTAATTTAATTCCAGCTCAATACAGTTTTTTATCGCCATCAGGTCTTGTCTTAAATAATTTCATAATCCAGAAATACTGCGCAGGACATAGTTTTATAATTTTTTCCAGCGACTTGTTCATCGTCAAAGTATCTTCATAATCGCTTCCCGATGGAAAATTCGATAACGCTGGCAACACATGAATAACATACCTGTGTGCCTTTTCATCATAGCAGGCCATACAGGGAAGCACATCGGCTTTACAGGACTTTGACAATCGCCCTAGAACCGGCACACTGGCTTTTTCCACGCCAAAAAAAGGCACAAAAATTGAACGTTCTGCACCCAGGTCTTCATCGGGCAAATAAAACATCGTGCAGCCACTACGCACATCTTTAATTATCGGACGCAAACCCGCTTCACGGGTATACAAAATTCCTCCGTGTCTTGAGCGACCTTTTGCTACTAACCAGTCTACCAGTTTATTCTTCATTGGATTAAACGGCCCAGAAGATGGGTAGTTCATTGTAGCTGCGGAAACTGCTGCTTCCAGCCCCAGACTATGGGCTGCCATAAATATAACTGAACGATTATTATTTAAAGCCTGTTCAATATTCTCCTGCCCTTTAAATATAATTCTTTTTTTCAGAATAAATTTTGGAGCCCACCAGATTATTCCATAATACAGAACACTTCTTGCCTGATGACGAAAATTTTTTCTAATGAGTTCTTTTTTTTCTTCTTCATTTAACTCAGGAAAACATAGATCAATATTTATTCTAGCTATCCTGCGACGCTTTTTATTTAAGTTCCTGAATAAATCACCCAGTTTATTTGCCACACTATCTAATGCTGAGCCCGGCAAAAACATCATTAGCCACAAAAAGACAAGCGTAATCCAGACACCCCAGTACATTGGCTTCAAGTAGCTAAATTTAAAACCAATATCATATACTAATGCACTTTTTTTCTTTATTATTTTATTGTGATTCATTTCTTTGCTACAAAATAAACCTGGCCCTGCCTGGCACCATCAGCCGATGAACGACAGTCATCTTCACGATAAAACAATAGTTGCATATCTGAAAAAACCTCCAGCAATTCATTCTGCTTCAGTCTAAACGCTTCCCTTAATGGCCCCTGATTTTCATATCGCTCACCACTAAAAGTCTGATAAAACAACAAGCCGCCTTCTTTTAAAATTTCATATAAATAACGCAGCGTGTCACGGTGCAAAAAATAACTAACCACCACCGCATCAAATTTATTTTTCATATCTGGCAATACACTTTCAAGATCATGTACTTGCGCTGCAAGGTTTAATTTATTTTCTATTGCATATGTATTTATTTTTTCAACCGCTACTTCCGATAAATCCCATGCCATAACATCATGACCTTTCTTAGCCAGATAAATACCATTACCTGCAAGGCCACTGGCATATTCAAGCACCTTGCTTTTTGCTGGTATTAAATAAGCTTTTTCTTTTACTACTTCTGACGGAGTAGCACTATTAACTGATTTTTCAGTATATACATTATTCCAGTCAGGCATCACTTTCTCCAGAAAGCAGGTGTCAATAAAACTAACAGGGTAAATATTTCAAGACGACCTAACAACATCCCAAAGCTTAATACCCACTTTGAAAAATCATTAACACCTGCATAATTAGAAGCAACCTCGCCCAGACCCGGGCCTAAATTATTAAGCGTTGCTGCGACCGCAGAAAACGAGGTTATCTGATCAAGACCACTTGCCATTAATAACAGCATCATAATAACAAATACAGCAACATATATAGCAAAAAAACCCCACACTGCATCAATAACAGAATCCGCAACAGGCTTTTTACCTATTTTAACAAGTATCACTGCATTTGGATGAATCAAGCGACGCATTTCACGCATACCCTGCTTTAACAATAAAACAACACGTATCACTTTCATACCGCCACCAGTGGAACCCGCACAACCGCCAATAAAACTGGTAAATATTAAAAGCACAGGCAAAAAAGTTGGCCAGAGATGAAATTCAGTTGTCGCAAAACCCGTGGTAGTTGCTATAGATACGACATGAAACACACCTAACAAAAGAGAATCAGAATAACTGTCAGTTGCACCCGTTAGCTGTAAAAATGCAACAGCAATAATTGAAACAAATAACAACACACGGAAATAAACTTTAAACTCCGTGTCCCTCATATAGGCTTTAATATTCCAGTTGCGGAATGCGACAAAATGTAATGCGAAATTAACACCACCTAAAAACATAAAAACAATGGCAACTATTTTTATTGCTACCTCATCAAAATAACCCAAACTGGCATCATGAGTTGAAAAACCGCCAATGGCAACCGTAGAAAAACTATGTGCTATTGCGTCAAATAAACTCATTCCTGCAAACCAGTAGGCCAGGATGCACATTATTGTTAACGTTAGATATATATACCAAAGGGCTTTTGCTGTTTCTGTTATACGAGGTGTTAATTTATTATCCTTTATTGGGCCAGGCGTCTCCGCCTTGTATAATTGCATACCACCAATGCCCAACATGGGTAAAACCGCAACTGCCAGAACGATAATACCCATACCGCCTAACCACTGTAATTCCTGACGATAAAATAAAATGGAATGAGGCAGACTATCCAGATTAGTTAATACCGTTGCACCCGTAGTCGTTAAACCTGATACAGACTCGAAAAAAGCATCTGTTATTGAAATATCCAGCTCTTCATAGAGCAACAGGGGCAAAGTTCCAGAGATACTTAAAATAAACCAGAACAAAACAACGACTATAAATCCGTCTCTTAAGCGCAATTCTTTTTTTGAATTTTTAACCGGCAACCACAAGATGAACCCGGATGCCAGTAAGGTCAGGTAAGATGTGAAAAAAGCATTTGCTGAATGCTCCTGATATATAAGATCAATTATAATAGGCGGGATTATTGTAAAGCTAAATAGCATTAACAAAATACCCGAAATACGCTGAATGACTGTGAAATGCAAAAAGAATAACCCTAAATAAATGTAACGCCAACCTGAAACAGGTGCTCAACGTCATGTATTTTTTTCTTATCAACTAAAAACATAATGACATGATCTTCTGCCTCAATCACCGTATCATGATGTGCAATTATAACTTCGTCGCCACGTACAATCGCACCAATAGTCGTACCTTCTGGTAGTTCTATTTCTTCAACCAGACGCCCTACCACTTTTGAGTTACCACCATCACCATGAGCGATAACTTCTATTGCCTCAGCAGCACCGCGCCGCAAAGAATGCACTGCAACAATATCACCACGACGAACATGTGTTAACAAAGCACCAATCGTAATCTGCTCTGGCGAAATAGCGACATCAATCGCTTCCTGATTTTCCATCAGGTCAACATAAGCAGGCCTGTTAATCAGGGACATGGTTTTTCGTGTACCTAGTTTTTTAGCTAACATTGCAGATAATATATTAGCTTCATCATCATTGGTAAGCGAGATAAACACATCCATACTATCAATATTTTCTTCTAATAGTA
>JADGFA010000014.1 GCA_016744065.1 Gammaproteobacteria bacterium | reverse complement strand
ACTTGTGGTTTTATTGGGTTTTTCTACAGCCTCGTTAATGTCCGCTTATCCTAATATTTACACTGCCTGAAAAACTCGTCCAATGTCGCCTTATGAGACTCAGCAGACAGATTACACTACCCTATTCTACTGATTAAAATTGATGGGAAAAGAAATGAATGAAGCGAAGTATTATGCCCTCTATATTCGCACCCAGTACGATGGCCATGACTATCGATCAGTAGAGGAAATATATCATTACGATGAGAATGGAGAAGAAGAAGAATTAAAGCATCTAACAGAGCTCTGTATTGATATTTCTACATGTGCAGATCAGGGTAAGGACACATGGTGGTGGATCAAGGACGAAGTATCAAAAAGGTTGGCATCAACGAATACTTCGTACGTCGAGTTGAGCTTTGATGATAATGAACCTGTGTGTTAGTGATAATGAGTGATTAATAGATAGCTTATTGGAAAAGATATGGATTATGAAACCTGGGTAGATAAAGTTATGAGTGAAATATGGAAAGACTACGATGGCTATACCTTTGATTATGATGGAATGGATAAATATGCTAAGCCCATGTTCGAAAAGGGACTAGACATTAATATAGCAGCCGCTGTCTTGTTAGCTGATCATAAACAGATAATGAGAGCAGTTGAAGCGCAGCCAGAAGGCCGGATGATACACTGATAGAAAAAGAATAACGGCAGGCCCGCACTTGTTAGTCAAGGTAAAACGGATATTCAGGGATGAATAGAAGGGAGTCTAAAGCTCACACCTGTCACCTTTTTTGGAGGATAAACATTCTTTACTACTTGACACTGGGTAAAGAAACGCATATCTTTACTATGCGATCAAAAGTAAAGAGTATGCTATGCCAAAAGTAAGCGCAAAAAGACAAATAACCCTTCCCATCGACCAGTGCAAGTTAGCTGGCATTGAGCCTGGTGACGAGTATGTAAGCTTTGTCGATAACGAAGGGCATATAACGATAGTTAAGAAAAAAGCGGGCGCAGCAAAGGGGTTATTGAAAGGAATAGCTGTGAATAAGAAATATACGGAAGAACAATCTTTGCAAAGCTGTATTAATTAATGATTACCATTGATACGAATGTCCTTATTCGATATCTATTAGATGATGACGCTATGCAATCAAAGAAGGCTAGCAAAATTATTTTAAGTGGTAGTAGTATCCTGGTAACAGATGTTGTTCTTGCAGAAACAATCTGGACACTGAAAGGCAAGCGTTACAATTTAGATAAAGCATCTATCATCGCTGTAGTTAATAGCTTATTTGAAGAGCTTAATATTTGTTTTGAAAGTGGACAAACTGTATGGCGATCACTCAATGACTACATGAATACCAAACCAATAAAGTCAGGTGGTAAGAAAAAAGAAGCTGATTTTCCAGATGCCCTTATAGTGAATAAAGCGCGATATGTAGCCAATCAGGAAGATGAATCTTTTGAGGGTGCTTATACTTTTGATGTAGCTGCGCAACAAATACCTGATACTAAAAAACCATAAGCGACAAATATTACATTGGAAAAGATAATGAGGAATGTTTTTTATTTAAAAAATAGGTCGGGAAGCTTGTGGCTAAGTTATGGAATTGTGCAACCATAAACTGGCCAAAGCGGCCAAGTTATGCTTTCGTGCACAAACACGGATGAATTCAAAAGAAAAATGGTGGGCCCGGAGTGACTCGAACACTCGACCTGCCGATTATGAGTCGGACGCTCTAACCAACTGAGCTACGGGCCCTTTATTTTAATTGCTGCGTTATCATCCTGATGGAGTGCAGTGTAATGAAGCATCTTGTTCCGTAATGGTCTGTGGCCTACGGGTTTAAGGCTCTTCGCTCAGGTTCAGAATGACAGCTAAAATTTTTATCGGGATGACAGTTAAAAATTTTAGAGAGTTCATTGTGATCTAAGTTTTATTTATATAGTCCTTTATATAAAAACGCACATTATAAATATAATGTGCGTAACAACAAGTTAAATTTATTTTAATTGTTGCTGTTGTCTTCACCAATGAAGCTGCGCAGGTTTTCTGCACGAGAAGGGTGGCGTAGTTTACGCAGTGCCTTTGCTTCAATCTGGCGAATACGTTCACGGGTTACATCGAACTGTTTGCCCACTTCTTCTAATGTGTGGTCGGTGTTCATATTGATGCCGAAGCGCATGCGCAGTACTTTTGCTTCACGCGGTGTTAGCGTGGATAAAATATCTTTTGTTGATTCACGTAGTGATTCACCGGTTGCTGAATCCACTGGCGACATGATGTTAATGTCTTCAATGAAGTCGCCCAGGTTTGAATCTTCGTCATCACCAATTGGTGTTTCCATTGAGATGGGTTCTTTTGCAATTTTTAGTACTTTGCGAACTTTATCTTCTGGCATTTCCATTTTTTCTGCCAGTTCTTCAGGTGTGGGCTCGCGGCCTTTTTCCTGTAGCATCTGGCGGAAAATGCGGTTCAGTTTATTAATGGTTTCAATCATGTGAACCGGTATACGAATGGTACGTGCCTGGTCGGCAATTGATCTTGTTATGGCCTGACGAATCCACCAGGTTGCATAGGTTGAAAATTTGTAACCACGGCGGTATTCAAATTTATCTACGGCTTTCATCAGGCCGATGTTGCCTTCCTGAATTAAATCGAGGAATTGTAGTCCGCGGTTGGTGTATTTTTTGGCGATTGAGATAACCAGTCGTAAGTTTGCTTCAACCATTTCTTTTTTGGCGCGACGTGCTTTTGCTTCGCCGATAGACATCTTACGATTGATTTCTTTAATGTCTGGAATTTTCAGGCCGTATGTTTTTTCTAGCAGAGACAGTTTTAATTGTGTCTGTTTGATCTCAGCGGCAAATTCATCAAGTGCTTCAGAGTATTCGTGACCATCCAGATATTGTTCTATCCATTTCTGATTGGTTTCGTTATCAGGGAATGACTGGATAAATGCTTTGCGAGGCATTTTGCATTTGTTAACACACAAGTTAAGTATGTGGCGCTCAAGGGTGCGCACACGGTCAATTGTGCTGCGTAGCTCTTTGGTCATGGCAATAATAATGACCGGTAGAAATTTTAGTTCCATAAAAATTTCTGACATTTCTTCGCGGCATTTAGCAACAGTCTTTGTATTTTTTTCTAATGCTTTTAATGTTTTTTTGTATGCTTTTTCAAGCAGGTCGAACTGTTCTTTTGCGCGCTCTGGATCAGGGCCGGTATCAATGACTTCTTCTTCGTCGTCATCTCTTTCATCGGCAGGGCCAGATGCGGGTTGTGCAATTTCATCGCTGTCATCACTGCGGAAACCGGTGATTAAGTCGGTCAGGCGTTTTTCTTCGGAGATAACGACTTCGTAGCTTTTTAATACCTGATGAACTGAGCGTGGGTTGGTTGCCAGTGCATACATAACCTGCTTAAGGCCTTCTTCAATGCGCTTGGCAATGGAGATTTCACCTTCACGAGTTAATAGCTCAACAGTTCCCATTTCACGCATATACATACGTACGGGATCGGTGGTCCGGCCAAATTCATTTTCTATAGAGGCAAGCGCGGCGGCGGCTTCTTCAGCGGCTGTGTCATCTGTAGCGCTGGCGTCTGTTAAAACCAGTGATTCTGTGTCAGGAGCAACTTCATGAACGGTGATACCCATGTCATTGATCATGTTGATAATGTCTTCAACCTGTTCCGGGTCAACAATTTCTTCTGGCAGGTGGTCGTTTACTTCGGCATAAGTCAGGTAGCCCTGTTCTTTGCCTTTGGCAATGAGTTGCTTAAGTAAAGATTGCTTGTCTTTAGGGGCATTGGCCGCATCTTCTAAGCTACCTTCCGTTGTTAAATCTTCGACCTTATTACTGGTTTTGGCCGGGATTTTTTTTGCCGTTGACTGTTTCTTGGGCTGCTTTTTTTGCTGGCTCATGTTCTTCCGCTAAAGATTACAAGGTTTAAAACTGAACTCCGAATTTTAGCATGTATATAGAGGTGTTGCTATACCGACCATAAATTAAATTAATGTTTTATAGGGTTATTTTATGTAAAAGTGTGGTATGTGATTATTGATGCTGGTAAATCCATGGGCTTTGTAGGTTTACGTAGGCTTGTAAAAAGTGTCAAGCTTATAAGTATTTGATGTGAGGATATAGAGCGATGGTGAGTTTGCAGCCCCCTGTGTGTGATTTTGATGAGTCGGCATTTGATTTTACTTTGCCGGGTGTCGACGGTAAAAGCTGGAGTCTGGCTGATTGTGCGGGTGAGAAAGGCCTGTTGGTGATGTTTATCTGTAATCATTGCCCTTATGTGAAATCAATCAGGGATAGAATTGTGCGTGATGCGCGTGAATTAAAGGCGTTGGGCGTAAATACGGTGGCGATTATGTCGAATGATCCGCAAGAGTATGAGGAGGATTCGTTTGAAAATATGAAAGAAGTATCTGATGCCTCTGGTTTTGGTTTTCCATATTTATTAGATGAGACCCAGCAAGTGGCAAAAGCCTATGGTGCCGTGTGTACACCTGATTTTTTTGGTTATAACGCTGATTTGAAGTTGCAATACCGTGGCCGGCTGGATGAAAGCCGTAAAGAGGCGGCGGCTGATAATGTCAGGCGTGACTTGTTTGAGGGTATGAAGGCCGTGGCCGAGACGGGAAAAGGGCCAAAGGAGCAAATTCCGAGCATGGGGTGCTCCATTAAGTGGAAGGATGGTTAAGGGCTTTAAATTCTAGCTGTCTGGGTGTTTTCCTCATGGCTTTTATGGTTGATGTTTTGGCTATAACCTGTCCTTGGCGGTGAATGTGCTCTTCATGATTTTTTATGGGTAAATAAAAAGTCCTGTTGTAAGTGGTTGCCTGGTCGGAGTCTTATCTTATTGAAATATATGGATTAATATTGGTGTTTCTAAAGGTGTTCGGCATTGGTCTTCCCCTGAAAAGCATGATAAAACGCAATGTAATTCCACTATAAGAGTTGCTGAATGTCTCGAAGTAAGGGAAAATAGCGCCCCTTTATTAATGTGGGTGAAGACCCCCTGCCACTTACTAGTTTTCAGGCAAACCATTAATTAACAGAATTCCTGTTGCTTGAGCTTGTCTCAAGTAGCGCAAATTTTAAAACTTGATTGGAGAAGATCCTATGTCATCACGCAAAGAGCTTGCTAATGCAATCCGTGCATTGAGTATGGATGCAGTACAGAAAGCAAATTCTGGTCACCCAGGGGCCCCCATGGGTATGGCTGATATAGCTGAAGTGTTGTGGAACGACAACATGAACCACAACCCTGCTAACCCTAACTGGGCTGATCGTGACCGTTTTATCCTTTCCAATGGTCATGGTTCAATGCTGATCTACTCATTACTTCACCTGACGGGTTATGATTTATCTATTGAAGATCTGAAAAACTTTCGTCAGTTGCATTCCAAAACGCCGGGCCATCCTGAGTATGGTTATGCGCCTGGTGTTGAAACTACGACTGGACCATTAGGCCAGGGCATCACGAATGCTGTTGGTATGGCGATTGCTGAAAAGACAATGGCGGGCCAGTTTAACCAGAAAGATCATGACATTGTTGATCATAATACCTTTGTCTTTTTAGGTGATGGTTGCTTAATGGAAGGTATTTCTCATGAAGCCTGTTCATTAGCGGGTACTTTAGGCTTAGGTAAGCTGATCGCATACTGGGATGATAATGGTATTTCTATCGACGGCCACGTAGAAGGCTGGTTTACAGATGATACGCCTAAGCGTTTTGAAGCTTACGGCTGGCATGTTATTGCGGATGTTGATGGGCATAACCCAGAAGCAATTGCAAAAGCAACTGAAACAGCAAAGGCAATGACAGACAAGCCCACAATGATTTGCTGCAAAACCACAATCGGTTTTGGTTCACCTAATAAAGCAGGCAGCCATGCTTGTCACGGTGCACCTTTAGGTGAAGAAGAAATTAACCTGACCAAAGCGGCGCTGGGTTGGGATCACGGTGCATTTGAAGTGCCTGATGATGTATATCAGGGCTGGGATGCTAAAGAAAAAGGTGCAGCAGCAGAAGCGGCATGGAACGAAAAGTTTGCAGCGTATAAAGCTGCATTCCCTGAGTTGGCGGCTGAATTTGAACGTCGTATGGCGGGTGATTTGCCTGCGGACTGGGCAGCTAAATCTGCTGAGTACATTGCTTCTGTTAATACAGATGCAAAAAGCCCTGCAACACGTCAGGCGTCATTAGCGGCTATCGAAGCTTACTCTCCAATGTTACCTGAAATGTTTGGTGGTTCTGCTGATCTGGGTTGTTCTAACCTGACTGAATGGTCTGGTTATAAGCCAATGATCGATAATGCAGGCGGTAACTACCTGAATTACGGCGTACGTGAATTCGCTATGAGCGCAATCATGAACGGTATTTCTTTACACGGTGGTTTAATTCCATTCGGTGCAACATTCCTGATGTTCTCTGAGTACGCACGTAATGCACTGCGCATGGCAGCGCTGATGAAGATTCGCAGCCTGTTTGTATATAGCCATGATTCAATTGGTCTGGGTGAAGATGGTCCAACGCATCAGCCAGTGGAGCAAATTCCTACACTGCGTATGATTCCTAATATGGCTGTATGGCGCCCATGTGATGCGGTTGAATCTGCTGTTGCATGGCAGCAGGCAGCAGAGCGTAAAGAAGGTCCTTCGTGTCTGATTTTCTCTCGTCAGGGTCTTCCTCATAACGAACGTACTGATGCGCAGATTTCTGAAATCACTAAGGGTGGTTACATTCTTAAAGATTGTGACGGTACTCCAGATGCAATTATTATTGCCACAGGTTCTGAAATTGCGCTTGCTACAGGTGCTGCAGAAGCCATGTCTGGTAAGAAGATTCGAGTTGTATCTATGCCTTGTACAAATGTCTATGACCAACAGGATGCGGGTTATAAATCTGCAGTACTGACTAAAGGTATTCCAACGGTTGCAGTTGAAGCCGCAGTAACGGATGCATGGTACAAGTATGCAGATGCAGTTGTTGGTATCGATCACTTTGGTGAATCGGCACCCGCAGGCGAACTATTTAAAGAGTTTGGTTTCACTGTTGAGAACGTGGTTAAAGCAGTAGAAGGCATACTATAATAATCCAGTTTGTGCCTGTGTGGCTGCGTTGAACCCACACTGGAGCAACCTGAATAGTTATAGGTAATAAACGAATTCTGCCATTCTGATATATGTTTTTTGAGAGTGGTGAAGTTATTGAAAAGTTTTTAAGAGTTTTATTTTAAATATATTTAACCGAGGAAAATAAACATGACTATTAAAGTAGGCATTAACGGTTTTGGTCGTATTGGCCGTATGGTATTCCGTGCAGTAACAAACGAATTTAAAGATATTGAAATTGTAGGTATCAACGATTTATTAGATCCAGAATACTTGGCGTATATGCTTAAGTACGATTCAGTTCATGGTAATTTCCCAGGTGATGTTTCTTCTGACAATAGCTCAATGATTGTTGATGGCAGAAAAATTCGCTTAACGGCAGAACGTGATCCAGCTAATCTTAAATGGGATGAAGTGGGTGCTGAATTAGTTATCGATTGTACAGGTTTCTTCTTAACTGAAGAAAGCTGTCAGGCACACATCAAAGCAGGTGCTAAGAAAGTTGTTCAGTCAGCACCTTCTAAAGATGCGACGCCAATGTTTGTATATGGTGTTAACCATAACGAATATGCAGGTCAGACAATTGTTTCTGCTGCATCTTGCACAACTAACTGCCTTGCACCTGTTGCTAAAATTCTGAATGACAAGTGGGGCATTAAACGTGGCCTGATGACAACTGTTCATGCTGCAACAGCTACACAGAAAACAGTTGATGGTCCTTCTATGAAAGACTGGCGCGGTGGTCGTGGTATTTTAGAAAACATAATCCCATCTTCTACGGGTGCAGCTAAAGCGGTTGGCGTTGTTCTTCCAGAGCTGAACGGTAAATTAACAGGTATGGCTTTCCGCGTACCGACTTCAGATGTTTCTGTTGTTGATTTAACTGTTGAGCTGGAAAAAGATGTTTCATATGAAGATATTTGTGCTGCAATGAAAGCGGCATCTGAGTCTGGTGATATGAGTCGTACTTTAGGTTACACAGATGAAAAAGTTGTTTCTACTGATTTCCGTGGTTGCTCTTATTCTTCTATCTTTGATTCAGAAGCGGGTATTGCATTAGACGGTACTTTCGTGAAAGTTGTTTCATGGTATGACAATGAATATGGTTACACTTGTAACATGCTTCGCTTCGTAGAGCACGTAGCAGCAAATTAAGCGAAGCTTTTGTCCGATAGCAACGTTGTTCGGATAATTTTGAATGCATTACGCACTAGCGTGCGCCCAGTATCTCAAAATTTTCCTCCGCCTTGCTCTCGGACAAAATCTTCACTTAATTAATGACTTCGTTGTTTTGCAACGAAGTCATTACTAGTTTTAAGGGGTGGATTTATCTGCCCTTTAAAATTATTTTCCAAGTTAATTTTAAAGTTAATTTAGAAAATAATTTTTAAATGATGAACCTGTAATATTTTAGTAATCAATTCGAGTTGAAATGGTCTCCTTATGTAAGGGGGTATTTCAGCTGTCGATCAGGGTTGCCCAGGTCTAACTCATTACATTTATCACTAAGTATTTAGCGATAAATAAAAAAGGTAAAAAATATGGCAATCAAGGTTGCTATTAATGGCTACGGGCGCATAGGTAGAAATATTCTGCGCGCGATATACGAGTCGGGTCGCACCGATGAGGTAAAAGTTGTAGCGGTTAATGATTTGGGTGATTCATACACCAATGCGCATTTAACGCAGTATGATACTGCGCATGGCCGTTTCCCTGGCGAAGTACATGTCGATGGGGAATATATGGTTGTAAATGGAGATAGGATTCACGTGTTATGCGAACGTGATCCAGCTAAATTGCCATGGGGCGATTTAGGTGTAGATGTTGTGCTTGAATGTACCGGTTTTTTTGCCAGTAAAGATAAAGTATCTCTTCACATCGAAGGTGGAGCAAAGAAAGTAATTATCTCAGCACCAGGTGGCCATGGTGTAGATGCCACTATTGTTTATGGTGTTAATCATGATGTATTGAAATCGACTGATACGGTGATTTCAAATGCATCCTGTACGACTAACTGCCTGGCGCCAATGGTTAAGCCCATTCATGATAAAATTGGCATTGAAAATGGTTTGATGACAACGATACATTCTTACACTAATGATCAGGTGTTAACGGATGTGTATCATACTGATTTGCGTAGAGCGCGCTCTGCAACCAGCTCTATGATCCCGACAAAAACAGGGGCGGCTGCGGCAATAGGTTTAGTCGTTCCAGAATTAAATGGCAAGCTGGATGGTTTTGCGATACGTGTGCCGACGATAAATGTGTCACTGGTCGATTTAACGTTTACGGCAAGTCGCGATACAACAGTTGAAGAAATAAATGCCATTATGAAAGAAGCAGCAGATGGCAAGGTGCTGGCATATAATGATGTGCCATTAGTGTCTGTTGATTTTAATCACACGAGTGCAACTTCAAATTTTGACGCAACACTAACCAGAGTCATTGCTGGAAATTTAGTAAAAGTGTGTTCGTGGTATGACAATGAGTGGGGCTTTTCAAACCGCATGATTGATACTACGATTGCGTTGATGAATGCAAAATAGAAATAAAAAATTGATTGTTAGTAAGTAACTAGCAATGAGTTTAAAAAAATTAAAAAATATATTTAGGAGTAGTTCATGTCAGTAATTAAGATGATCGATTTAGATCTAGCAGGCAAGCGCATGCTAATTCGTCAGGATTTAAATGTACCTGTTAAAGATGGTAAAGTAACCAGTGCCAAGCGTATTGAGGCTTCAATGCCAACGATTAAACACTGTATTGAAGCAGGCGCTAAAGTGATGCTGATGTCTCATCTGGGGCGTCCAACGGAAGGTGAGTCAGCAGATGAGTTTTCATTATTGCCTGTGGCTAACTACTTAACAGAAGCGTTAGGTAAAGAAGTTAAATTAATTACCGGTTATTTAGATTCAGCTCCAGAAGTCGCTGATGGTGAAGTGGTTATTTTAGAAAATTGCCGATTCAATAAAGGTGAGAAGAAAAATGATGAGGCATTATCAAAACAGTATGCATCTTTATGTGATGTGTATGTAATGGATGCATTCGGTACTGCTCATCGTGCTCAGGCATCAACACATGGTGTTGCCAGGTTTGCACCAACTGCATGTGCAGGCCCATTGCTTGCTGGTGAACTGGACGCATTAGGTAAGGCATTAGATAACCCAGCTCGTCCAATGGTAGCAATTGTAGGTGGTTCAAAAGTTTCTACCAAGTTAACTGTTTTAGAGTCACTTTCTAAAGTAGTTGATCAGTTAATTGTTGGCGGTGGTATTGCGAATACATTTATCGCTGCGCAGGGTCATAATGTAGGCAAGTCGCTTTATGAGGAAGATCTGGTTGAAACAGCCAGAAAATTAACTGCAGATGCAAAGGCGCGTGGCGGTTCTATACCTGTACCTACTGATATTGTTTGTGCAAAAGAATTTGCAGAAACGGCAGAAGCGACATTAAAAGATGTTAGTGAATGTGCTGATGACGATATGATTTTTGATATTGGTCCTGACTCTGCTGCCGCACTTGCAGATATCATTAAAAGTGCAGGAACGATTGTCTGGAACGGTCCAGTTGGCGTATTTGAATTTGATCAGTTTGGTGAAGGTACCAAAGCTATCTCAATGGCAATTGCAGAATCTCCTGCGTTTTCTATTGCCGGCGGTGGTGATACTTTAGCAGCGGTTGATAAATATGGTATCTCTGACAAAGTTTCATATATTTCTACGGGTGGTGGTGCGTTTCTTGAATTCCTGGAAGGCAAAGAGTTACCCGCGGTAGCTATCCTGGAAGAACGAGCTAAAAATTAAACGAGGTGAGTGCCCCGTTTTTATGTCTTACCATAAAAAATTGTAAGCTCATATTATAAATATGTAATGAGTTCCTGTGTTCAAGTTTATTTTTACAGGAATGAATTACGATAATTTGATATGGCTTTGTAATTGAATTATGAAAGTATCGAAATAAATATTAAGTAATATTAAAAAGAGGAGTTTCTACCCTTGCGTAGAACTAAAATAGTAGCAACATTAGGCCCCGCAACAGACGACCAGGAAACAATAGATAGACTTGTAAAAGCAGGTGTTGATGTTGTACGTTTAAATTATTCACATGGTAGTCATGAAGAGCAGGCAAAGCGCGTTGAAATGGTGCGTAAAGCAGCAGATAAATTAAATAGAGTTGTTGGTGTTCTTGCTGATTTACAGGGACCAAAAATTAGAACAGAACGATTTGTAGAAGGAAAAGTTTACCTGAACGAAGGCGAAGCATTCTTTCTGGATGCAGAGCTGGATTCAACGGCAGGTACAACAGAAGGTGTTGGTATTGCCTATAAAAGTTTACCGGGTGATGTGAAGCCAGGTGATCGTCTGGTACTTGATGATGGCCGTATGTTACTTGATGTTAATAATGTTAACGGCTTGAGAATTAACTGTACGGTTGTACACAGTGGTTATTTATCAGATAAAAAAGGTATAAATTTACAGGGTGGTGGTTTATCGGCACCCGCATTAACAGAAAAAGATAAAGAGGATATTAAGTCAGCAGCAAAGCTTGAAGCGGATTATGTTGCGGTTTCATTTCCCAAGTCTGCTGATGATATTCATCAGGCGCGTAAACTACTGCGCGAAGCAGGTGGGCACGGCGCTATCGTTTCTAAAATAGAACGTGCAGAAGCCCTTGAATGTATTGATGAAATTGTTGAGGCGTCCGATGTTATTATGGTGGCCCGTGGTGATCTGGGTGTTGAAATTGGCGATGCTGAATTGCCAGCAGTTCAAAAAGACCTGATAGCAAAAGCCCGTAGTATGGACCGTATTGTTATTACGGCGACTCAAATGATGGAGTCGATGATTGAAAATTCGATACCTACTCGTGCAGAAGTTTTTGATGTTGCCAATGCGGTGCATGATGGTACTGATGCGGTAATGTTGTCTGGTGAAACAGCTGCGGGTAAATACCCAATTGAAACCGTAGAGGCCATGGGGCGTATCTGTGAGTCGGCGGAACAGCATCCAAGAGCGAAGGTTTCTGATCACCGTATGGAGTTAACCTTCGGACGAGTTGACGAAGCACTTGCTATGGCAACCATGTATACTGCCAACCACTTGAATGTAGATGGTATTGCAGCTCTAACCGAGTCGGGCTCTACCGTATTATGGATGTCGCGAATTAGCTCGGGTATACCGATATATGCGATGACACGCCATGAACAAACACGCCGTAAGGTAACGCTCTACAGGGGTGTGTATCCGACCAGTATCGATTTTGATCAGGTGGGTGATTACAATATTAGTTCTACTGTCGCCTGTCTGTTAAAGGAGATAGGCATTGTGAATGATGGTAACAGGATTATTATTACCCGCGGTGATTCGCTGGGTGATTCTGGTGGTGGCACCAATGCAATGAAAGTTGTCACTATTGGTGATGTTTGCGATACAACAAACGATTGAAAATTTTAGATAGTATTACGATTTTATTTTTGAATAAACAAACCTTAACGTTAAGGAGTAAATAACATGGCTTTAATCTCATTACGCCAATTACTGGATCATGCGGCTGAAAACAGCTATGGCATGCCCGCTTTCAATGTAAATAACATGGAGCAGGTTCATGCCATCATGCAGGCGGCTGACGAATGTAACAGCCCAGTTATCATGCAGGGTTCGGCTGGTGCGCGTTCATATGCAGGTGAACCATTCCTGCGTCACTTAATTTCTGCGGCAGTAGAAATGTACCCGCACATTCCTGTTGTTATGCATCAGGATCATGGTTCAGAGCCAGCGATTTGCTTACGCTCTATCCAGTCTGGTTTTTCATCAGTTATGATGGATGGTTCTTTAGAAGCTGACATGAAAACACCTGCATCTTTTGAATATAATGTTGCAGTAACCAGAGAAGTTGTAAAAATGGCTCATGCTGGCGGTGTTTCAGTTGAAGGTGAGTTAGGTTGCCTGGGTTCACTGGAAACTGGCATGATGGGTGAAGAAGATGGTCATGGTGCTGAAGGCAAGTTAGACATGGACATGCTTTTAACCAGTGTTGAAGAAGCGGCTGACTTTGTTGAGCAAACAGGTGTTGATGCATTAGCAATTGCTATTGGTACTTCACATGGTGCTTACAAATTCACTAAAGAGCCTACAGGTGAAGTTTTACGTATTGATCGCATTGAAGAAATTCATGCAAAATTACCTAACACTCATCTGGTAATGCACGGCTCATCTTCTGTGCCTCAGGAATGGTTGAAGATTATTAATGATTTCGGTGGTGACATGGGGCAAACCTATGGCGTACCTGTTGAAGAAATTGTTAAGGGTATTAAGTCTGGTGTGCGTAAGGTTAATATCGATACTGATTTACGTATGGCATCTACAGGTTCTGTACGTCGCCACTTGCAGGAAAATCCAGCTAACTTTGATCCGCGTAAATTCTTAAAAGAAGCGACAGGCGCAATGAAAGATATCTGTAAAGCGCGTTTTGAAGCTTTCGAAAGTGCAGGTAATGCAGATAAAATTAAAGTTGCATCATTAGAAACGATGATTAGTTACTACAAGTAAAGTAACTTTTCATTGATCGTTAAAAAAGGGGAGGCAGTTGCCTCCCCTTTTTTTATGTATAGAAACATGGGTCAGGTGGTTTATTTATGACTTCCATCAGCAGCATGTGTTAAATACAGAGCCAGCCCTATCAGTGCAATTCCAGCAGAAAAGGATAACAGCTCAATAGGTGATTCGAATTTCATTTCTAATGCGTGTTCAAAAAACTTAACAATTAAAATCATAACAATAACTTTTGACAGGCGTGACTTAAGGTCGTCAAGGCTATGAATAACCAGTACCTGAGATGCATTATCTGAATCCTCAGCATCATCAATTTTACTAATAAAAAGTTCGTAAAGGCCCAGAGCGAAAATGAGTAATACAATAGCTAACAGGTAACCATCTATTAACTCTACTACATGGGTTATGGTTGAACTTCGCAGTGCGATTCTGTCTGCATCAGCTAAAAAAGGGTAATCAAGTAAATGGGCAATCATATAAGCAGAATCAATAGAGGCCATATAAAACATGGCAAGGCTTGATACCAGACTGATAATAACGGCAGCTAAAACGACAAGACGGCTTTTCCAGAGGAAGCTTTCAAATATTTTTTCCATAAGAACTTATTTATACCTTAATTACAAAAAATGCATTTTACCTGATTTGTAATTTAATGTGAGTCGTATTATTGTGCGTAGTGACATTTAAAGAGAGAACAATATGTTAGATCGACTAACAGAGCTAAGTGGTGATTTATCCGGGCTGTTATGGGGAAGCTGGATTACTTTGGCTGCGCTTTTGGGTGTGGGCCTGTATTTGAGTATTCGCCTTGGCGGTGTACAAATCAGGGGTTTCAGGCACTCAATACATATTATTCAGGGTAAATATAGCTGTAAAGAAGACAGAGGGGATGTGAGTCATTTTCAGGCATTATCAACCGCATTATCTGCAACTGTGGGTACCGGTAATATTGCAGGGGTAGCCACAGCCATCTCATTAGGCGGCCCAGGGGCGCTGTTCTGGATGTGGGTGACAGCATTCCTGGGAATGGCGACAAAATTTGCAGAAAGTACCTTAGCTGTAAAATTCAGGGAAGTTGATGCTCAGGGTGTATCCGGTGGGCCAATGTATACCCTGTTCAATGGTCTGAAAATGAAACGCACAGCCCTGTTTTTTGCATTTTTTGCGGCAGTAGCATCATTTGGTATTGGTAATCTTGTACAGGTGAACTCAGTTGTTGATGGGCTGGCATTTATTAACCCAGATATAAAAGTGTATAGCTGGCTTGTTGGTGTGGTTATGGCCCTGCTCGTGGGTATGGTAATCCTGGGAGGTGTAAAACGTATTGCAAAAGTCGCTAGTACGATTGTACCCTTCATGGCAATTGTTTACATAAGTGTCGCAATGGTTGTTTTGATAAATGAATATGAGCAAATACCTGCAGCTATATCCACTATATTCAATCATGCTTTAAACCCATGGGCTGTCGGTGGTGCGGCTGTAGGGGAGGCAATTCGTTGGGGTGTGGCCAGAGGTTTGTTTTCAAATGAAGCGGGCCTGGGGTCGTCGCCCATGGCACATGCAGCGGCAATAACCAATGAGCCAGTGCGTGAAGGTCTGGTGGCCATGATGGAACCATTTGTTGATACCCTGGTAATATGCAGTATGACAGGCCTTGCAATTGTGGTTACCGGTGCCTATATAACAGCACCAGATGATGTAACCGGTGCATCGCTAACGGCCTACGCATTTAGTCAGTCCATCGGTGATGCGGGTGCAATTATAGTCGGAGGTGGGTTAGCATTATTTGCTTTTTCAACAATTATTGCGTGGTCATACTATGGTGATCGTAGTGTAAAGTTTATGTTTGGTGAAAAGGCGGTTTTACCCTATCGCGTCATTTACACATTATTGATTGTTGTGGGTGCGATTGTGCCATTACAACTGGTGTGGAATATTGCGGATGTGACGAATATATTAATGGCGATACCTAATTTAATTGCATTAATATTACTGAGTGCACTGGTTAAAAAAATGAAAAATGAATATTTTGAAAAATATAAATAACAGGCTCCTGAAGGAGCATTTATAAAACAGTTTACTTTTAGTTAAATAAAATACTGGAGAAAAAATGTCTGAATTAGAAATAGAAGAATTAAATATTGGTGAAGGTGCAGAAGCGGGCGCAGGTGAAGGTGCAGAAGTTGTTGTTGTGCATTACACCGGCTGGTTAACCGATGGTACAAAGTTTGATTCAAGCCTGGATCGTAATGACCCATTTAGCTTTACGCTTGGCGTAGGCCAGGTTATTAAAGGCTGGGATGAAGGTGTTAAAGGAATGAAAATAGGTGGCAAGCGTAAACTGACCATTCCATCTGAAATGGGCTACGGTGCAAATGGCGCGGGTGGTGTTATTCCACCTGATGCGACACTGGTGTTTGAAGTGGAGCTGTTAGAAATTCGTTAAAAGTATATTTATACTTCAAAACCCAAAAAGGCACATCATAAGATGTGCCTTTTTGGGTTTTGAAACAAGCGTTTAAAAAAGCCAGCATATTACAGGGCTGGCTTTTTATTAACTGTAAATAACCTACCAGTTAAAGGTATTTGCTACACCATCAACTGTAACGGTATATGAGCTACAGCTATCAAATATAACAGAACCACTTTTTCCAGCAGATGAGAAAGTAATGCTGCCAGAACTTGGGCGACCCTGATTAGGTGAGCCACAGTCAAATAGCACTGCGGTTGCATTAATTGTAATTGTGCCATGAGTTGGGTCAACTACTGTTGCGCTCACATTGTAACCAGATGAATCATCGCCTGAAACGGAAACATCACTTACAGAGTATGTGCGTCCATCAATACCTGTTATAGAGGCAGTTGTATTACATGTAAATGTTGTTTCTGTAGTTGTACAGGTTACCGTTGCATTAAGTGTTTCTGTCTGACCAAAGCCGGATACCGTTACATTGGTGTAGGTAATTGTAAAGGTGTTTCCATTATTGCTACTGCTAAAGGAAACGGTGCCGTTAATGACTAAGCCATCACCTATATCGCAGTTATTAAACGTAATGCTGCCAGAGCCATTGCCACTAGCGATATTATCATCATAACTACCACCGCCAGGGCATATTTCACCCAGTGACTGTGCCTCAAGAGCGATTGCTCGGACTTTGCTCGAAATCAGGTTGCTTGTATCGCTTGAAGATTTACCAAGAAGAAAGTTGGCGTCTTGTGCTGTAACAGACTGTTTAGCGCTTTCAGTCGCTGCAATTGACAGGTCCTGTGCGTTAGCGGCTGTTATTTCTGCTGGACCACTTCCACCACCACCACCACTGCTACTGCAGGCGCTTATTAGCGATGTTAAGCCTATGATATATATTATGTTTTTAAGTATTGCCATGATTCTTGATCCCCTTATCTATTATTTATATAGCATCATAATAGATGAATGCTTTAAACAATTCCATCTTAATAAGCATGAGTTTATGTAAGGATAATCCTACAAATTTGAACATAAATGCCTGAGGAACTTCTCTGAAATTACTTAATTGTAGTGGGGGATAGGTAGGGTAATGGTATTATCAGAAAGGTTATTTTGTTTTTCTGGTCGGGTTGAGTTGAGAATAATAGTGTATATTTCAAATTGATAGCTTTCAGTGGCATGGGCAGTAATGAGTATGGAGTATCGGAGGTGGTGTTATTCCATCTGGTGGGCAGCTTGTGTTTTAAAGTTGTAGTAAGTAAATGGAGAGACCATAAATACACTTCATGACTTGAATCCCTGGATGATTTAAAAGTGGAAAATGTAACTAAATTCTAGTCCAGTGTGAAATGATTCACTTGCAGGTTCATTGATGAGTGCAGATTGGCCAAAAAAATCGTTTGTAAATACAAGGTCACTTTTTCCAAATTCCCAGTATTCTGAAATAAGAGAAAGGCTATAACGGGTGTTTTTATTATAAGACCACGATTTCCCCAGATGTATTCGAAAACCGGGCTTGCTACCCAGCTTTAAAGTTTCTTTGGTGCTTACCAGGAACAAGTCCATGGAAGAATGACAGGTATGCAAAGCTGAAATATTGGCCCAGTAGAAAGTATTATTTTCAATTTTAGTTTTAAATTTTAAGCCGATACTAAATTCGTTCCACGTATAAACCTCATGTAGGCCAGTTATATTATTGTTATCCAGTATATTTCGATCCCATTTCCAATGCCCTGCAGCAAAAAAAATACGTCCTGAAATAGCCTTTATTTGAGTGCCTGAAATTTCAAAACCAAACTGTGTCAGCTCCTCTTTAGTTTGAGTTGTATGAGGGCTTCCACTTTGAGTGCCACCAACGTAATCAACTTTACCATTATGAATTGATATATAAGGAGTGAATATATAACCATCAGCTGCATATGAATATTTTAATTTTAGCCCAGGTAAGTAGCCTGTTTCATTATTTAAAGACGTGCCGGTTGTGCTGAATTCTTCATAATTGAAACGGTAAATGTTCGGAGTGACTTCAAAGGTATTAGCAATAACCTTGCTGTTAGGGATAAGTGTGAAAATATAAATAAGGTAAAGTGATAATTTATTTGTAAGCATAATGTAATAAGTAGAAATAAAAATAAGCAGGCACGGAATGTTCCGTGCCTGCTATATTAGTTTAGCAAAATATTGTTTAGACAGTAATCGTGCCTAGCATAACAAAAGTACCATCGCCATTATCAAGTTCATAAGTGGCAGTGTTAGTACTAGTGACCGTGACTCTTAGTCGAGTGCTATCTGCACCAGTAATAATTAACTGGCCACTAGATATATCATTAAAGTTGGTACCCGTTAAGTTTTGTGAAGTTTCAGCCAGGAAACCACCTACTGAAGTTCCCGTAACACTGTAGGACATGCCAATGCTGTAGTCCCCAGAAAACTCATTTCCAGTCTCAGTAATGTCCATAGTCATTGTAAATGATTCAGATGAGGATGTATCTGTTATCGTAATGGTGCCATTGGCAATATCGGTATAACCTCCATCTGCTGCCCAGGTATAGCTATAGGTAAGGTTACCATTGTAGGTAACAGTCGATATAATTGCACATGAAGTAAATGTGACAGAACCAGATGCAGAACCCGCTTCAGAGTTACCTGTTTCATTCCAGGTATCAGAGTATGTGCCGCCACCAGGGCAAGTGCTTGAGTCGGATATTCCAGTAGCAATTGAAGAGGCGTGTCTATCTCTATTGAATGTAATATCGGTAATCGCCTTAATAGTGGCCTGGATTGGTGGCAGGCTTGAATTTACACCAATGAGGCTGTCTGCAGCGTCAATAGATGATAATGCGGAAACTGAAACGGCTTCTGCATTATCAGTGGTGATTGTAATTGCATCAAATGGCAGGCCGACGTTTTTAGTGCCACCAGCAGCACCATCATCATCGCTAGATGAGCAGCCAGTGATGATAAGGCTCAGGCCTATAAAGGAAAGGGGTAATAGTTTTCTGTAATTCATTATTTTATTCTCCTGATAAATATATTGTTATATGTAATTCTCCAGAGCGGAATAATAAGGCGCGCTTTACTAATTGAACATGTTTTATGTCAATAAATACTTTTTTATTAAATTTATTTTTATGACAAAGGTGTGACGAGGCTGTGACAAAGAGATAGATTTATAACCTGGAAAGTAATTGAGAGTAAAATTCAGGATTTATATTTTGTTTGTAGTGGGTTTTATATACAGGATAATTTATGAATTTTTTTATTTCTAATACGTTATCAATTAATTTGTTTTGACTGGATGAGCTGCATTTATTTAATACAATAGCGTTAATTTCAAGCTGGTATTTATCAATTGCGCACACAGCCAGTAGTGCCTGGTTTACAGCCCCAAGTTTGTCCTCAACAACCAGTATCACAGGTAAATTTAGCTCTTTAGCCAAATCGGCATTCGTAGACTGGTTACAGATTGGAGAATAAAATCCGCCTGCGCCTTCTACCAGTAAAAAATTTTGTTGTGAAATCGAGTTTGTGCAGGAATCTACTAATTGATTTAATGTAATTAACTTACCTGCATGAGATGCAGCAATTTGTGGAGATATCGCTGGAGAGAATCGGTTAGGACAAACCTCGTCAAGTGTGATATTTGATCCGGAGGCTTTTAATAATAGGTCGGCATCATTGGGGTGAAGAAGGCCATTGATTAACTTGCAACCTGTTTCAACAGGTTTTCTTGGAATAACATTGATGTTACGAGATTTTAGTTCAGCGGCTATCTGGCATGCAATATAGGTTTTTCCTACATTGGTGTCGGTACCCGTTATGAAGATGCCTTTCATAATGAAATTTATAAGCCGTGAGTGTTATAAATAAAAATAAAGTTTTCTCTATTTGTTTTTATAAAAGACAGGCGACTTATTATTTTGTTAGTCTCTCAAGGGCTTCTTTATATTTTTCAGCGGTTTTATCAACAATCTCCTGGGGAAGTTTCGGGCCAGGGGAGGTTTTATCCCAGTCTAAGGTCTCTAGGTAATCACGAACAAATTGTTTATCGAAACTGATTGGGCTACTGCCGGGTTTGTATTTGTCTGCGGGCCAGAAACGTGAAGAGTCAGGTGTTAACACTTCATCAATTAAAACGAGCTGGTTATTTTTATCGACACCAAATTCAAATTTTGTATCGGCGATAATAATACCTCTTTCTAATGCAAACTCGGCTGCTGCTTTATAAAGTTTAAGGCTGACCTCTTTCACCTGTTTTGCCATATCGGAACCAAGCAATTTTTCGGTGGCTGCATAATCTATATTTTCATCATGTTCACCAACATTGGCTTTGCTTGATGGCGTGTAAACAGGTTCAGGTAATTTATCGGCCAGTCGCAAACCTTCGGGTAAATTGATACCGCAGATGGCGCCTGTTTTCTGATAGTCTTTCCAGCCCGATCCGATAATATAACCGCGAACGATCGCTTCTACGGGTAAGGCTTTTAGTTTTTTAACGATCATAGCGTGTTTATTTACGGCTTTACGCTCCTGTTCATTGGTAATGACTTCAGCAAGTGGAATGTCGGCAAGGTGATTAGGGATGATATGTTTTAGTTTATCAAGCCAGAAGCGGGTGACGTCATTAAGAATAGTGCCTTTTTCAGGTATGGCAGTTGGCATAATTACATCAAAAGCCGATATACGGTCGCTAGTAATAATCAGCATATGGTCGTCGTCAATATCATAGATATCGCGGACTTTGCCCTTGTGGCGTAATTTCAGATTGCTAATATGGCTGGTATGCAGGCTCATGTGATTATTTCTGTTAAATTCGGAATGCGTATTTTACTTGAATATGGAGAAGGTAGCGAGGGAGAAGTGTTGGGGCAGTGGGTCTGATTTCAGATAAATAAATCGCAGGCGCTTAACTACAGGCACAAATTGCTATGATTTATTTAACAAACATATCCCGAAGTTCACGTCTGAGGATTTTGCCCACATTTGTTTTAGGTACTTCAGATACAAATTCTATACGTTTGGGTATCTTGTAACGTGTCAGGGAAAGTTCGCAGTGGGTACGAATATCATGCTCGGTTAACTGGCTATTTCGACAAACGACAACAGCCATAACGACTTCACCACACGTGTCATCGGGAATGCCAATAACCCCCACTTCAATAATATCCTGATGACTGGCAATGACGCTTTCTACTTCATTAGGGTATACATTAAAACCAGAAACAATAATCATATCTTTTTTACGGTCGACAATCTGAAAGTAACCTTGCTCGTCCATAAATCCGATATCGCCGCTATGAAACCAGCCATTGCTGTCAAAAACAAGTGCGGTTTCTTCAGGGCGGTTGTAGTAACCCTGAGTGACCTGGGGGCCTTTTATGCAAATTTCACCGTTTTCACCTGTTGGCAATATATTGTTGTTATCATCCATAATGCAGACATCAGTGGATGGCATCGGCAGGCCAATTTTCCTATTATAGTTTTTAAGGTTCATCGGGTTTATGCAAACAGCGGGTGATGTTTCTGTCAGGCCATATGCTTCGAGTAATGTTTGCCCAGTTACTTTTTGCCATTTTTCGGCAACGCTTTTTTGCACTGCCATGCCCCCGCCTAGTGTCATTCTAAAGCTGGAAAAATCGATGTCTGAAAATCCGGGTGTATTTAAAAGCCCGTTAAATAAGGTGTTTACACCTGTCATCGCAGTGAATTTTACACTTTTTAGTTCTTTAACAAAGTTTTTCATATCACGGGGGTTGGTTATTAAATGATTTAAACCACCCATCTTCATAAAAAAAATGCAGTTCGCCAGTAAAGAGAAAATATGATAAAGCGGTAAGGCGGTAATAATATGTTCTTTGCCTTTTTCTGCAAAAGGTTCTATCCATGCGGAAACCTGTTGCAGATTGCTCACCATATTTCCATGGGTGAGTATAGCTCCCTTGGCGACACCTGTGGTTCCTCCGGTATATTGTAAAAAAGCATAGTCCTGCTGGTTTAGTGTGGGTCGTGTGTATTTTGAAATATCGCCCTGGGACAGGCATTGTTTAAAAGTGTAACTACCTGGTAAATTAAAATCAGGAACCATTTTTTTAACATGTTTAACAACCAGATTTATAATGGCTGATTTTGGAAAATCCAGCTTGTCTCCCATGCGTGTCACAATAACATTTTTTATGGGTGTGTCTTTTATGACCTGTTGAAGTGTGGTGGCAAAATTTTCCAGAATAATAATCGTGCTTGCACCTGAATCACGTAATTGGTGTTTTAATTCCTTTGCGGTATAGAGTGGGTTGGTATTAACAACGGTGAGACCTGCACGGAGTGATGCGAAAATTGAAATGGGGTTCTGTAATAAGTTTGGCATCATGATAGCGATTTTATCGCCCTTGTTCATTGCCAGTTGATTCTGTAAAAAAGAAGCCAGTTTTCGGGTGTCGGTATCAAACGCCTGATAGGATATGGTTTTTCCGTAATTACAGAAACAGGGGTTGTTGCTATATTGAGTGCAGGCCTGTTCTAATACATCAACCAGAGAATCATAGGCGGCTATATCCGCTTCATGGGGAATGCCTTCAGGGTAGCTGGAGTACCACGCATGAGTCATATGATTTTCCTTTTATTCATTATTATTATCTATTTAATGTGCCAGTATTAATATTGCTATATTAATATACTAGAACAGTAATCAGGGTTCGTATAGAGGCCTAATCGTTCTTTTTACTGCGTTAGAAAATAATGGGTTTCTTATGTTCTTTAGATTCTGCTTGCCAGTATAAGTGTTTGTGCATAATAGATAGAAATAGTTCAGATTCGAGCCATCGAGCTAGCCAGTTACGCAATTCAGGATAGGGCGATGTTTCAAACCAGTGCATATCTACATATGCGAATTGTCGAATAAATGGAAATATAGCAATATCCGTTAGTGAGGCTGAGTTTCCAGTTAAAAAAGCTTGTTTACTAAGCCTTTGTTCCAGTTGTTTTAAAAAAATCTCCCCCTGTTGTCTGTATGAGTGCGCCGGTAATTCAGGGAAGCGATCAGCATACTTGTAGTGGTCCAGATTAACTTTGAACAGGGTGTCATTTTGCAGGATTAAAGGATCTGTTTTGGCGTGTTCAGAATTGACTAGCCAGTTCTGAGGGTCGTTGTGTTCTAATGCCCATGACATAATATCAAGGCTTTCATCTATAACCGTTTTATTCTGACAGACTAAAACCGGTACAGTGCCTTTGGGGGATGCCAGTAGCAGTTGTGCAGGTTTATTTTTTAAATCAACTTCTCTCAGTTCAACGCGAAGTTTGCTGTAGCGTATAGCTAGCCGTGCGCGTATCGCATAAGGGCAACGTCTAAAGCTATAGAGAACGGGTATCTGGTCAATGCCTGTCTTGTCTGGGCCTGTCTGGTCTGGCATTTAATGTGCCGTATTAATTTAATCAGATGTATTCTGGTAATTTAGCTCGCTACAGGGTGTGCTTGCTTCACCAAAGTGCTGCTCAAGGTAATCAATAATATCGTTTGATTCATATAACCATGTGGTTTTGTTATTGCTGTCAATGCGCAAGCAGGGGACCTTGATGGTGCCACCTTCAGCGAGTAAATCAGCGCGATGAGGGTTTTTCAGGGCATCGCGTGTCTGTATATTCAGGTTTAATTTTTTAAAGGCTCTACGTGTTTTCAGGCAAAAAGGGCAGGCATGAAATTGATAGAGGGACATGGAGCGGGTTGCATTATTTACACACTCCTGATCATCTGTTGAGCGCTTTAGTCTTTTGATGGGGATAAAAAAGCTAATAAAAATAATCAGGTTTCCCAGGCCATTACGAAGGAGTTTTAAGAGCACGATAGAGTCCTGATGGGTTTATTCGGAGGAGCAGTATACTACATTAAAGCCAGTGCCTCGGTACAAAACTTGATAAACGGTAACGGGGCTATGATCAGTGAAAAAAGTAATGGTAGCTAATTTGGGCTTCTGTAAAGTAAAGGTCTGTCTGGTGTTGGCGTAGAACAGAAAGCTGTATGGCGTGATTGCGTTGCAGATTAATATTTTGAGTGAACTCGACTCGATGGCGGAATTCATCATGGTAAAACTCTTCACCACTGAACTCCAGGTGAGCTGTTCCCAGTGGGAAATGCTGTAACAGACCCGTTGAAATGCCTAAAGCAGGCTCAATAGCCTGTGAATGCTGGCTGCTGCTTTCCAGTCGGGCGGTGATCATTCCATACAGTATGGAATGGGGCCACAGTTTGTAAGCAACTCCGGCTCCCGCAGTAACATGGCCGGTTAAGTGGTCCTGACTGTTTATTATCTGTTGTTCCAGGCCTGCAGAAACGCGCCAGGAGAGCGGCTGGAAAAAATTATTTCTTGGTGTCAGGGAAAATATATTGATCAGGTCGAGTTGTTGTAACTGGGCCTCTTCTTCAGTCGCCCTGATAGAAAGGCTGCCAATATTGATTTGAGCACCTTCAAGAAAACCTTTTAAACTATCTTCAAGGCTGTGAAAGGACATACGTAAATCAAACTGGGCATAGTTCTGTTCATTATCCCTGCCCGCCGTGATGGCAAATCGTTTACTCAGGTGGCCGTTTTCAGGGCGTTGTTGTTCATTAAGGCTGGCGGTTGTTGATTTAAACTCAGGTTTGCTGTTTATTGCCAGAAGAAGCTGGTAGCTATTATTGGCAATGCTGTCTGAACGAACTGTATCATTTTGTTTGTAACGTAAATAATGATAGGCTGTTTCCAGTATTAAGTTTTGGGTTTTCTGGTCATATTGTTTGAATGATTGTGAATTAATTAGCTTTGCATCTTCAGATAGTTTAAATGCAAAATCCTGTTCAGCGCTATTTAATTGACTAAGTAAGTACTGTACGTTTGTCGCCTGTGAGGGTCGGTAGACGACGCCATTAATCAGGTTGGCATTTTCAATACTGCGAACAGTATCAACCGGAATGGCCGTTAAACCAAATTGTTCTGTTAACTTCAGGCCTGGGCGAGCTACCTGTAGAAGCTCAAGTAAACGATATGAGCAGTTTTCATCGAAAAAATAATATTTAAACTCAACCTCTTTAAGTTCCCACAAATGTAAAATCATGTCTTCTGTTTCTGCGGGTGTCAGATTTAATGGGTATTCCCAGATATCTCGGTTTTCATATCGATTATATTCTTTGATTTTATTGAAGTAGGGCGTGACAATAAAAAGCCCGGGGTAACCGCCCGCCAGGCCTTTAAAGGCGTATAGAATAGAGTTGTCGTCATTGTTTATATTGGCACCAAAGTTGACCGCCATAGAAAGCCATTTTGAGCTGTTTTTATCTTCATCATGATCAATGCGTAATAAGGTATGACCAAACATAGAGGATGGGCTATTGAGGTGGTAAGCTGGAAAAATCAGGCTAACCTTGTGTGCCGGCATAAGGTCTCGCCATTCTTTATAAAGTGGGCACTCAATAACAGGTAAGTTTATTAGTTCTTCGGGCAGGTGTTTTTTTAGCCATTTAGCGCGGGCCTTAAATTGGCACAGTGCGTGGTTGTCAGGATTGGAGGTGTCTTCTGAATAAAAAGCATTCAGTGTTGCAATTAATTCGCCGCGGGGGTTTACATTGCCATCTTCAGCAATGAAAAATTTTTGATCGACTACATTACTTGTGTATTCATTTTCTGACGATTGAGCATAATGTAACAGGTTTATCCATTCTGTGTTATTCCATAATTTTTGCGAAATGGCACTATTAATTGAAGGGCTAGAAAAGTGTTCAGGTTCCTGTGCACGTGTATTATGTGAAAAAAGAAAAAATGCGACAAGTAAGTTAATAGCGATTAGCCATCGTGTATTTAAAAAAAGCATGGAAGGTGTTTACTTAGGTAATAAAAAAACCTGAGTTAACAAACAGTGTTATTAACTCAGGTTTGCTGTTTTTAGCAGTGACTAACGATGCTTAGATTGCATATTTAGACATTTGCTCATCAGATTTCATAACATCCAGTAATGATCCAATCACCTGGTCAGCAGTCACATCCTGATGAGGAAAAATAGTGCTAAAGTTATCGTGCGTCAGTTGAGCAAATTTTGCACGGTCAGCAGGCTGTACACCTAAAACAACAGCAACGGCTGTAAGTGCTTCGCCTTCGCCTTTAGCGGCATCTTCTGAAAACTCATCCATCATAGATGCAAGCATAGACGCTCCACCATAGGTAAGTGCGCCATCAACACTACAACCGTTAGTGCCTGTAGTCATACCGAAAGAGTGGTTACCAGAAGTACCATTTGTTGTAGATGCTGCAAAATGAGGAACTACGCCAGACTGACCGTCAAATAAAAGGTTGCCCCAGCCACAGTTAGGGCCACCAGGTGCTACAGCAAATGCACTTGAAGAAGCCAGTAATAATAGTGTGCTTGATACTAATCTTTTCATCTTGTTTTTCTCCGTTAATTACTTAAGTATTTGCCATAACAGGCATTGTATCCAATGCCAATACTAGCAGTTTAGGCTGGTTATGCAACAGTAGGATGTTAAGATAGGTCACGTTTTTGATATTTCCTGGAACCTCTCCGATCTCCCCCTGGAGCCCCAAAGTAGTGAAGTATAATGCAAATTAAATTTATTAAAAGCCGGTTATTATATGTTTATCGGGTGGTTATTATATTTATCGTCCTACAGATAACAGCCTGT
This sequence comes from Gammaproteobacteria bacterium, assembly GCA_016744065.1. GTDB lineage: Bacteria > Pseudomonadota > Gammaproteobacteria > SZUA-229 > SZUA-229 > SZUA-229. The sequence continues at coordinate 55,289 of JADGFA010000014.1, read as the reverse complement.
ACAAATGTTTTTTTTCAACCACTAAAACAACATGTTGCAACACCTGAGCAATTTCATATTAAGTATGAAGATATCTATTTTAAAGGCATGTCGGGGCTTAATTTGCATGGCTGGTGGTTTCCATCAGATGAAAAGTCAAAGGCAACCATACTTTTTTTGCATGGTAATGGTGAAAATATAAGCACACACTCAGGCTTCGTTCACTGGCTAACACAGTATCAATATGATGTTTTTATTTTTGATTATCGTGGTTATGGCAAATCGCAGGGGGAAGCACAAATAGAGGGTGTGATGGATGATATTCAAAGTGCCAGGGAATATGTTGTCTCTCGTGCACCTTCAAAGAAAAAGTTATTTATTCTAGGGCATAGTATGGGGGCAAGTATGGGTGTTTATAATTTAGCCAGACATCCAGAGAATATTGATGGCATGATATTCGTGTCACCGTTTAGTGACTATCGTCAGATTACCAGAGAGATGCTGGATAACTCATGGCTGACCTGGGCGTTTCAATGGCCCGCATCGCTGATGATTAGTACAGAATATAACCCTGTGGATTATGTTGCATCATTACCGGATAAGCCTAAACTTTTTATTTATAGCGCCGATGACCAGATCATTGCTGCTGATCATGTTACTCGCCTATATGAAAATGCGACGGGTGAAAAATATAAAGAAAAGGCACAGGGGGGGCATAATCGTATGCTTTCTCAAAAAGAGAACCAGCAGATCCTTCTTCGTTATCTGGACAAATGGTCTGAGTAACTTATCGCTATCAGGCGTTGATGGATAATATTAAAAATACTATTGTTATGTGGCGTACAACGAGCGTAGGTTCAGTTTTTTTGCTCCCTTGCTCTTGCATGTGGAGAGGTGCGTCACTCGATTAATTTCTTATCGAGTAAAGCCTGTTTAATATTCTGTAATTTCCCTTCAGTATAATCAGCGGAGCCTGCCTGGCCCCAGACTGGTGCTGGCCAGCAAAAATCATCCGTAAATCGACCGATTATATGTATATGTAACTGGGATACAATATTGCCAATAGTCGCTATATTAAGTTTGTCCGTTTTAAACTGCTGTTCTACAAAATGAGCCAGACTGTTTATAGATGTCTGTATTCTATTTTGGTGCTCAGCCCCTAATTTAAACAGTTCTTTTTCTGCTGTATCCGGCACGAGTATAAACCAGGGGATAAGGGCATTTTTATGTAACAATAAAATACAGTCACCTGTCATTCCGAGCATATGGCAGTCCGCCTGTAACTGGGCGTGTAGTGTCAATGGCATTAGCTATTACCCTTCATTGCGTAGTCGAGTTGAATGATCTGTAGTGTTTTTCCATTATGCCAGTGTTTTTCATTACTTAGCAGTCCTAGAGTGACCATTATGTGTATGCCATCAATGTCGGCGTACTCCATCAGGTTCATACGTAGTTCCTCAAATACTTTTCGGTCAATTTTGATACTGGTGCTCAGTTGTTGCTCTGTAAGTGTGATGGTACCCAGTTCATGGGTGTCCGAGCCGGTGAGGGGGTAGTCGGGGGGCTGATCTACCTGTATAAAATTAATATCTATTTGGGTCGCCTGATTTTGTAAAAAAGGCTGATTTGAAATCTGACCGCTTAAGCTGAGCTTTCTACCGGTAAGCTGATCATTATGTGATATTGCTTTCTGTAAAGAATACAGGTGTTCCCAGTTATTTACTGGGAAGCTAAGTGGTTGAATTTTATTCATTTTTAGGTTTCTAGTTATATTGATGGCAGTTATTAATAAATATAGTTTAAAAACAGAGTATCTTCTGGGCTATAAATAGTTATGCTAGGTTATTCGGAGCAAAAGATAAGTAAGGTTTGCTCTATTCGGTGTATAAGGATTTCATGATGTTTTTAATTTGTAAAACGAATAAACGTATTTTAAACCCATACAGATATTTGTTCTTTTTTCTGTCTCTCTATTTGTTTTCTTATTCCTCTTTACAGGCGGCAATTAGTTTAGATAAAACGTTTAAACCTGCCAGTAATAAATCATTTGGCCAGATAGTTTCAATGGTGCAATTAAGTGATAACGTTATTGTTGCTGCGGATAAAGACACCGGTCAGTTAATTCAATTATCTGAAAATGGCATTATATATAAGTCCTTAACGGGCTCAGCAAAAGTTTTTAGTTCAGGGCGTTTAGGCGGGCTGAGTCTGGCGGGTGAAAACATGCTCGTGGTAAGCAATACAAGTGGCAGTAAGTTGGCCGTCATTACCCGTGATGGGGATCTGGTTGTGCGTATGGGGCAAAGTGGCTCCAGTGCAGGTGAAATATCGGACCCGGAGGGAATAGTCTATTCAAATAACAGGCGAATATATATTGCGGATACTGATAATAATCGTATTTCCGTATTTGGAGCCGATGGGGTGTTTCTAGCGACCCTGGGGAAAAGAGGTTTAAAAGAAGAGCAGCGATTAAAGCGGCCTACACAGGTGTTTGTTGATAGCCAGGAAAGAATATATGTATTTGAAAATATAAATGCAGGTCAGTTGGTTGTTTTTGATCATAACGGAGACTTAATTAAACGCCTGAAGCATAAAAATCTTGAAAAAATGCTCGGTGGTGACGCTGAATTTACGACAATGGCAATTGATGAAACAGGCTTAATCTACCTTGCCGATTCCAGAAACGGTCGGGTTTATCAGATTGACTGGGAGAGTGAGAAAAAACTAAATGCATTTGGTAGCAAAGGAGAAGAGCGGGCTCAGTTTAATAAAATCACTTCATTATTAGTGCTCAGGGATGGACGTATTGCTGTAGCCGATAGTCAAAATAAAAAAATTGAAATATATAAAATTCCATTACAGAGCAGAAAAACTGCAGAGCAGATTCGCTTGCCTACCGTAACACGATATTTACCTATAAGAATGAAGTGTGATCGGGCGTATCAACTGGACGATGGTAATGCTCTGTGTTTAAACCGTGACAGAAGTAGCGTGAGTTTATATTCTAAAAAGAGTAAATTAATAAAAGAATTTGCAAAAATAGAAAATCCAGAGGCGGCATCTGTAAGTGGCAATACCGTTGTTGTTCTGGATGGAGAGAGAATAAAAATTTATGATGTAAATGGAAATAAAAAATTTGAAGAAAAAGGTTATGGTGGAAGGGGGGCTGGTGCAGGTAAGCTAAGCTCACCGTTATCGGTATATATGCGGCATGATAAAATATATGTTGCGGATACAGGAAATAGTCGAATTCAAATATTTTCAGGTGATGGAGTCTATCTGGATAAAATTGAAAACACTGAGGGTAGTGAAGTGTCGTTGTTGTCTGAGCCAGTAGCGGTTGTGGTCGATACTCAGGGGAATATATTTGTAGCAGATAAAGACAAAAAACAACTCCATGTGTTTTCAAAATACCGGAAGCATTTATATTCTTTAGGCGGTGAAAATAAAAAAGATGCGCCATTTAATGAAATATATGATCTTGCAATAGATGCAGATAATAACCTGTATGTGCTATGTGGAACAGAAAACAACCCTTATTCAATACAGGTTTATAATGGGCCGAAAAAAATAATATCATTCGCTTCAAAGCTGGAATCTGATGCCGGGCTGAAAGAGCCTAAAAATATAAGTGTGGCTAAATCAAAAAGAACCCTGATAGGTGTTTATGATGAGGATAAAGGCCGATTATTAAACTTCAGTTATTTGCAGGTCCCCGCGAAAGTTGGCGGCTTAGCCGTTGTGGGCAGTGTTAAGGAAAGCAGGATAGTCTGGAGCGCTGTTCCAGGATCGTTTGTAAAAGGGTATAACGTTTATGGATCAAACACAGAGAATGGGGATTATGTGTTTGTAACACAGGTCTACGAAAATAAAGCTGTGATAGCGCATAAAGATAACATAGCTAAATCTTTTTATAAAATAAATGCTTTTACCGGGCTGGGGTCGCAGGGAAAGTTTTCACGTGTAGAAGAGGATGTGTTTATTAAAGGGTATAAGTTTTTTCAGAATAAACAATATAAAAAAGTAGTGGAGCTGTTTAAGCCTGTTATAGCAGAAAATATAGAACAGCCAGAAACGTTAAAGTATTTTGGTATTAGCCTGTTAGCATTAAATAAAATTGATGCGGCTGTTTTGGCGTTTCGTGAAATGTCGAATATTAAAGGTTATGAAAATCAGGGTTTAAACTTGCAGATAAAAGCATTGGTGGCGGCTGAAGATTATATTGCGGCTAAAGCGATTATTGATAAAGTCATTGAAGAGAAAACCGCTGAAGATGATACCTATGTTTTTTGTGGCGAGCTTAGTCTGAAGTTGGGTGATCCTGTTGGCGCCGTAACCTGCCTTGAAGAAGCTTTGTTGCGTAATGGTAATAGTATAGAAGCTCATTTCTTAATGGCTGATGCTTATGTGAAGTTAGGCATAATAGATAAAGGGTTAGAGGAGTTTGAAAAAGCCGCTAAAATTGCACCAGATAATGCAGATGTCTGGTATCGAAGTGGCTTGATTATGCACGAACTCGGTAAAGCAGATGAAGCTATTGAATATTTTAAAAAGGCACTTGGAATAAATAAAGGGCATATGGACGCAAAGTTAGCTCTAGCAAAAACATGGCTTGATAAAAAAGAATATGCGCAGGTTAAAACAATTGCTATTTCACTTGCGGGTTCACTTGTGGATTCAATGGGTGATCAGAAGCAGGCTGCGGCTGAAGGTCAATATTTGTTGGGGTTGGTTGCGCAGGCAGAAGGCAAGAGTGGTGAGGCATTGCTGGCGTTGGTTAAGGCGACAAGGCTAGATAAAAAGCATGCCGCTGCATGGTTGGCGCTTGCTGATATTTATGTGGCAATGGGCCAGGAAAATAAATTGCGGCCAACACTTGAGTCAGCAGTAAAAGCAAACCCGTTGTCATTTGAGGCAGCGCTTCGACTGGGCCAGTTTGAATTTAACTCGCAGCAATATAAAGCATCGGTAGTGCAGTTTGGAAATGCAGTTAAATTACGTCGAAATGATTTTCAGGTAAGCATGTTACTGGCGAATGCATTGTTTAAAGCGACTGACTATAACCGGGCATTTATACAGGCAAAAGAAGCCGGTAAGTTAAAGCAAGATGAAATAGAACCCTTTGTGCTGTTATCTGCCATTTCAAATAAGCAGGGTAAAATAGGCAAGTCTATTGACTATATGAAACAGGCAATGGAGAAGCAAAAAAATTCACTGAAATTAACCTTAGGCCTGGGAGCGCTTTATAGTGAAAATAATTTATTTGATCAGGCTAAAATTCAGTTGGAAAAAGCCGCTCTTTTAGACTCTAGCTCATATCGGCCCCATGTTTTATTAGGCAGTCTGTTTTTAAAGCGACGATTATTTGATCAGTCAATTGCGGCTTATGATAAAGCTGTGGCATTAGAGCCTAATGCAGATAACAAGCTGTTACTGGATAAGGCTTATGCAGAAAAGAAAAAATCACTTGAATTTAAATCAAATGCACCACAAATTGTATTGAAAGATTTGAAGCTGGATCAAGTCTTCTCAGCGGCCTATAAGCAATATGCAAATAAGCCTGTGGGGAGAGTTCGTATTCAAAATATTAGTGGTGTTGATTATGGTAATTTAAAAATAACTTTTTCTATTAAAGGTTATATGGATTTTCCTACAACGCGAGAAATTCCAAATTTAGCGGCGAATGAAACTCAGGAAATTGATTTATTAGCTTCGTTTAATAATCAGATACTTGAGATTGATGAAGATACTGGCGTACAGGTAGAGGTGGCATTGAGCTTTGTTCGTGATGGGAAAAATGATGCGATAAGACTAACTCAACCCATGACTATATATGGGAAAAACGCAATAATATGGTCAGATTCAAATATGGTTGGCTCTTTTGTAACACCTAAGGACGATACCTTGCGTGATTTTGTGCGTCAGGCCATTAATGAGAATAAACCCAAATCGGGTCCATTGAGTGATAATCTTGTTAGTGCAATGACATTATTTGATGTTTATAGTGCTCACGGTATTCGTTATGTCGTTGATCCTAACAGCCCGTATTCACAACTTAACAACGACCGTGTGGATTATGTTCAGTTTAGTCGTGAAACACTAAAAGTTAAAAGTGGCGATTGTGATGACCTGTCTGTTTTAATGAGTGCAGGGCTGGAAAATTTAGGTATAAAAACAGCGATACTTGATGTGCCAGGACACTTACTGATGATGTTTGATTCAGGGGTTAGTGTTGAAGAAAAAGCGCGTATTAGTTTGCAGGATAGCCTGATGGTTGAGCACGATGGGAATATATGGATACCCATAGAAGCGACCATGATAGGGACTTCATTTTCTGAGGCATGGACGGAAGGCGCGCGTAAATATCATAAGTTTGAAAAAGAAAAAACATTGAATAGCATTTCACTTGCAAATGCCTGGCAATATTTCCTTCCGGTTACATTAAAGCCTGCAACTTATACAATTGATGTACCGGATAAAGCAAAAGTAAAGCCACTGGTAAATAGAGAACAAAATATATTAATGCAAAAAAGCCTGGATCGTCTGATTAAGCCCTATGAAGTTATGGCTTCATTACATCCAGATGATATAAGTTCCCTGATGCAGGTGGCTATTATATATGCAAAGAATGGATTGTATTCTCAGGCGGATAAAACATTTGAACAGATTCTTGAGAGAAGCCCTGATAATAGTGCCGTATATAATAATCGTGGCAATATCTATTATTCAAAAGGGAAATATGATCAGGCAATTGAAACCTACAGTTACGCGGAGCAACTGGCAGCTAATGATCCAGGTGTTAAAGTAAATATAGCTATGTCATATTATCAATTGGGGCAGTTGAAAGATGCGCGAATAAAATTTGATGAAGCTCGTATGATTAGTCAGGATATATCTGAAAAATATGCTGGTATTAGCCAGTTATTAAGTCGTTAAAAGTATTCTTAATGGAGATGGAAATGAAGTTTTTAATTTTATTTAGTATGTTGTTTGTGTCTGCGCCATTGATGGCTGTGGAACCGGTTGATTCTAATGATTCGATTAAGGCTGAAAAAAACAATGCGTTTAAAGGTCTGTTTTATACCGTGTGGAATAAATTTAAGGCAATAAGCCCAAAAAGTGAAACCAGGTTGAGAAATGTAACAGTAACTATGGGTGTGCGGGGTGCGGAAACGACCAGCACAATATTACAGCCTTACTGGAAAGGTGATAAAACCAGTGATAAGCAATTTATGAAACAACTGGAGGATTTTGCGCAGGCGCAAAGTATGGCTGATAATGGCGCTATTGAGAATGCTAATCAGGCATTTAGTGGCTTTATAAATAAATACCCCCAAAGTGATCTGAAACCAAATGCACAATTTGCTGAAGCGCTTACTATGGGAGCAATGGGGGGCGTCGCAAAAAGTAATACTTCGTTTAAGGCGTTTATTGATGAAAACCCCAACCATCCGCTCGTGAGTGAAGCAAAGTTACTTATGCAGGAATTAAAATAATAATACCTGTTTGTAGTTTTATCAAAACAGCTTATTGATTGTGATAGGCTTCTATAAAGTAGGTGAATTTGTCAGGATTAAACTGATGCTGAACATAAGCCTGTAAGTTAGGTATATGTTTAGCTTCAACGGCCCAACAGTGATAAATATCATTCCAGATGGGATTACCTAAAATCTTCAGTAAAGTACTTATCTGTAATCCCGTGAGGATCTCTTCATCCAGCAGGTTCTTACCATTAACCTTATACCAGTTAAGAATGATTTCGTATTTTCCTTTAATATGAATAGTGTCCTGTGGCCGTTGAGAGGCTGACGCTTTATTTAAACTGCTATTATTGTGTTGATTTTGTTCCATGTGCACACCCGGTTGTTAAGGCCGTGTAATTAAACATTTTCGAGCATAAAGGGTATTAAATAAGCCTGTGTTAGATATTGATCATTATCAATTAATCCGGGTATCTCTGATCAAATATGAAATGCTTCTGGTTTTCAGGTGTTTTGTGATTAAGGCCACATTTTTAAATTATGCTGATAATGGATGAAAAAAATAATAGTAGTGTGTGCGGCCTGGCCTGATAATATCGCTGGATAAGCTATGCAGTGGGCGATTACTGTGCTATCGAGGTTTTCTGGTGGTGTGCTGTTATTTTCATTTAGCATATTGCAATTACGGCTTATATCCGTTCAGAAAATTATATATTGGCCAGAAACGCCCTATGTATTGAGAGATGGAGCATCCTGTTATAAGCTGCTCATTTTAGCGTGTTCTTAAATACTGTAATAGTCTAGCCTCTAGTGTTGCGGCATAGATACAGTCATGATTCCAGGAAAAGTCATTGTTTAAACTTGTAGAGGGCAGAGTTAAAGAACTCTTTGCTTATAATAAAAGCGGCTTATTAAATGGTCGGCAAATTGGGGTAGAGAAAGAAAGTTTAAGAGTTTCTCCTGAGGGGGGGATTTCTCCGCTAGAGCATCCCGAGTCGCTTGGTTCAGCACTGGCTAACCCTTATATTACAACCGATTATTCAGAGGCCCTGTTAGAGTTTATAACACCACCATCTGAGCATATTGAGTCTGTCCTTGATTTTCTTCGTGACTCACAGGTTTATGTATATAAACAATTAGAAGAAAACGAAATTCTCTGGGCAACCAGCATGCCATGTGTTGTGGCAGGGGATAGTAGTATACCCATAGCCAATTATGGTAGCTCGAATGCGGGCCAGATGAAAAGTATTTATAGAAGAGGGCTAGGTCACAGGTATGGCCGTGCAATGCAGGTTATTGCAGGTGTGCATTTTAATTATTCTTTGCCGGAAAGTTTCTGGCCTGTTTATAAAGAGCTGCTGGCTGATAATGAACCGAGTTTAAAGGACTTTCAGTCAGAGCAATATTTTGCTCTGGTCAGAAATTTACAGCGCTATGGCTGGTTAATTCCTTATTTGTTTGGCGCATCACCAGCGGTATGTAAATCTTTTCTTGGTGGGGCCGAAACTCGCTTGAAGGAATTTGATGAAAATACATATTATGAACCCTATGCAACTTCTTTGCGTATGGGTGATATTGGGTACCAGAACAATAAAGAAAATGAAAGTGGTGTAAAAGCCTGTTACAGGAATCTGGATTCATATATAAAAACATTACAATGTGCTATAGAGACGCCATTCCCAGAGTATGAAAAAATTGGCGTTAAGGTTAATGGTGAATATCAGCAGTTAAATGCAAATTTGCTGCAAATTGAAAATGAATATTATAGTACGGTTAGACCTAAACAAATTATACAGGGTAATGAAAAACCCATAGTGGCATTAAAAAAACGTGGTGTACGTTATATTGAATTACGTTCGTTAGATGTAAATGCATTTGATCCGCTTGGTATAAATGAAACGCAATTACGCTTTATAGAAATATTTATGCTGTTTTGCCTGTTAGCTGAAAGTGATCAAATATGTTTTAGCGAAAGAGAGGAGATTGACCAGAATGAATTGCTGGTTGCGCATAATGGGCGAGATCCTTCTTTGAAACTAAATCTTAATGCAAAAAAATATAAATTAAAGAACTGGGCTGGAGATTTACTTAATGGTATGCAGTCAGTTAGTGAGTTACTGGATCAGCATAAAGATGGAACACCTTATCAGGATGCACTAAAGCGGCAAATTGAAAAGGTAAAAGACCCTGAGTTAACACCATCAGCAAGAATGCTTAATGAAATGCGCGAAACAAAAGAGGGTTTTTACCATTTTGCAAAACGTATGTCAGAAAATCATAACCAATATTTTACAAAATTAAATTTATCAGAAGAGCGTGATAAATTCTTTAGTGATGAAGCAACGAAATCTATAGCAAAGCAGAAGCAAATAGAAGCTTTAGATAATATGAGTTTTGAGGATTATTTACAGGCCTATTTTGAACAGGCATAAATATCAGGTCGTGCGAATGACTTGTATGTTCCTTGATAATGAAATTAAGGTGACTTCGTTTGAAAGTCGGCGGTGATTTTTTTAATTAAATGAATCAAAATTATTTTATCTTTATAACTTAAAAAATGGCCGATTTCGGTTGTTTTTCCTTTGGAGCATATGCTAAGGCGAGGTATATTATAGTTTCCTTTGTTATCTACATGAAATTTTGACCAGTAACGTTGATACTTAATACGCTGATCTGCACAGCGATTTCCTGACTCAATAATCACACTATTATGTGTGAAATAAATGATCTGACAAATTGAGTAGTGTTTATAAACCAGATACAGGCTGATTGAAACAAAAACAACCTCAATGCCTGAAAATGGCATAACCAGTATAAGCCCCTGAGACATTGCAATTAAAGCAATGACAAAAGAAACCAGGGAAAATATTTTAATAAATTGCATGTTATCATGCCAGCTAATAGGCCTGTTAGGTTCGATTAATATATGACCGGTAATTCCATCTATATTTAGCATGGGCGTAATCATATTAGGCTTGCCATTATATGTTATCGTTTTGACACTTAAGAATAATAGTGTTTTGTTCAATAAAGAGATATATTGTTTTGTATGAAATGCTTAATAATATACATTTAGTAAATAATAATTCGTAATTCAATACCGGTTGTCTATCAATATGAAGTTAAAATATACCCTGTTAAACGCTTTTACCAAAACCCATTTTAATGGTGCACAAATAGCTGTTTTTAATCAGGCTGATAATTTAAGTGTGAGGCAGATGCTGCGCCTGGCAAAAGAGTTAAATCTCACTGAAACTGTGTTTATATCTCGTTCTGAGCATATGGCATGTGATGCTAAATTACAGATTTTTTCACCTCAGGGAGTGCGTGATTTTGCCGGTCATGCAGTGGTTGCTGCCTGTTATGTAATGGCTGATATGGGGCTGGTGCAAGGTTCCAATGCCAGGATCGAGCTAAATGGGCAGCAGCTAGATGTTATTCATAGCCTGAAAAATCAGAAAGTGCAGATAAATATACCGGTTAGTGAAAAATATGATGAATATGTACCTTCCGGTCAGGAGTTGGCTCAAATTATTGGGCTTGATAAGTCGGAATTAGGTTATCAAAACTACAAACCCATGATTGCCGGTTGTCCCCAGCCTTGCTTAATGATTCCTGTCAAAAATAATAAAATACTACGTTCAGCCCAGTTTTATGAAAATAAATGGCAGCTTTCATTTGTTGCGTCGTTAGCAGACCATGTTTTGCTATTTACAGGTGACCATCCGTTTGAATCGATTAATTTTTCAGCGCGTTTGATGGGGAAGGATATTGCAGTGAATGATGATCCACCAATAGGAGCGGTAGCTCCTGCTTTTGGCTTATATTTGTCGTACGGTATTAATGACTATCATCGCTCCTGTTTAATTCAACGAGGTAATGAAGAGTCACGTATTAGTATTATGGAAATTAATATTGATAAAAATGCTTCAGAAGTGGTGAGTTTGCAGCTTGGCGGACATGCGGTGAAAATGGCAGAAGGTTATTTTGATATACCCGATGAATGATTCTAGTAAATTTGAAAAGCATATTCATATAGAAAAATCTCAAACAGTTTTAGTATGTCTGGATGAAAATATTGAAAAAAGTAAACAGCAATTAAAAAAACTCATGCAAAATGGCGCTGTGTGGCTGGAAAATCCTCATGGTATAAACCGAGTGAGAAGAGCAAAAAAAATCATTAACCAGGGAGAGTTATTGCATGTATATTTCAATGCTGAAATTCAGAAATCAAAACCGAAGCCGGCGATATTAGTTTCTGACGAAGGTGATTATTCCATCTGGAATAAGCCCAGTGGTATGTATTCTCAGGGAACAAAATGGGGAGATCATTGCACGGTATACAGATGGGCAGAACAAAACTTAACACCCCAGAGGCAGGGATTTATTGTACATCGCCTCGATAGAGCAGCAAATGGCCTGATTATTATTGCACATAAAAAAAGCATAGTTGAAAAGTTTTCCCGAATGTTTAAAGAGCGAAAAATAAATAAAAAATACAGGGTAGAGGTAGAGGGTGTTCTTGATAATATTGAGCTTCCTTATGAAGTTAGTAATGAGCTGGATAAGAAAGTCGCCATATCAGAAATTGTTTCATTAAAGCCGGACAGGGAAAAACAGTGTACGGAAATAGAAATAAAAATAAAAACGGGGCGTAAGCATCAGATACGACGACATTTATCCGGCATGGGGTACCCTGTTGTCGGAGACAGGTTATATGGTGCAAAAAATATCGAATCGGATTTGCAGTTAAGCTCTATAGAATTAGCATTTAATTGCCCCATTAGTTTTAAGCAAATGAAATATATTTTATCCTGATAGATAAATGATTTTTTAAAATGGTTTATTAAAGTAAAGGAACAAAAGTGCCAGTAGAATCAGACGATCTAAAACAGTTGCCAGAAGCAATGACATTTAAAAGTGCTTTGTTTTACTGGTTAAAGTTAGGTTTTATTAGTTTTGGTGGGCCTGCAGGTCAAATTAGCATGATGCACCAGGAGCTAGTTGAAAAACGTCGTTGGATTTCAGAGCATCGTTTTTTGCATGCACTTAATTACACGATGGTATTACCGGGACCGGAAGCTCAGCAACTGGCGACGTATATTGGCTGGTTAATGCATGGTGTGTGGGGCGGTATTGCGGCAGGTATTTTATTTGTATTACCTTCATTATTTATATTGAGCGCGTTAACCTGGGTTTATTTATCCTTTGGCGATGTGTCTGCTGTTGAGGGGATTTTATACGGCATTAAACCTGCTGTAACTGCAATTGTTGTTTTTGCTGCATACCGTATTGGTTCCAGGGCATTAAAAAATAATGTGCTCCGAGCAATGGCTGTTTTAGCTTTTATTGCTATTTTTGCATTTAGTATCCCGTTTCCATATATTGTTTTAATGGCGGGTATTGTTGCCTATATTGGTTCGCAGTTTGCACCTGATAAATTTAAATCAGGTGGCCACGGTGATGGGGGGAGTGCTGGGTATGGTCGTGCAATTATTGATGATGATACACCCGCACCTGCGCACGCAAGATTTAAATGGTCCCGGTTTATTATTTTTAGTTTTATCGGACTGTTAATCTGGGCGGTTGTTATGATGTTGCTTTCAAGGGCCTATGGCTGGGAAGGCACCCTGACACAAATGGGCTGGTTTTTCACTAAGGCCGCATTGGTTACGTTTGGTGGTGCTTATGCGGTGTTACCTTATGTATATCAGGGAGGGGTAGAGCAATATGCATGGTTAACCGGTACGCAAATGATCGATGGTCTTGCGCTGGGAGAAACGACGCCGGGGCCATTAATTATGGTGGTGGCTTTTGTCGGTTTTGTCGGTGGCTGGACAAAAGAAATATTTGGCCCAGAAGCCTATTTTATTGCTGGAGTGGCAGGTGCAAGTGTTGCTACATTGTTTACATTTTTACCTTCATTTTTATTTATTTTACTGGGTGGCCCAGTCGTTGAAGCCACTCGAGGTGATGTGAAATTTACCGCACCGTTAACAGGTATTACTGCTTCAGTTGTTGGTGTGATAATTAATCTGGCTTTCTTTTTTGCTTATCATGTGCTCTGGCCACAGGGCTTTGATGGCCATTTTGAATGGTTTGCAGCAATTATAGGAGCCGTTGCTTTTATTGCTTTATTCAGGTTTAAGCTCGGTATAGTTACTGTTATTGCTATGAGTGCAGTTACTGGATTTATTTATTCATTATTTATTTAGAAATTTGATTAGAATATAAAGGAGTTAATATGACACATAACCCGTATCAGTCGCCAGATGCAGATGTAACAACAGATGATATGAAGGAGCTGGTATATGCTGGTTTCTGGATTCGTGTTGGAGCATCAATAATTGATACTATTCTTATTATGTTAATTACCTGGCCCATTTTATTTAGTATATATGGACGCGACTATCTGAATTCAGAGTCTATGATTTCGGGTCCCTGGGACATTTTAATTTCATATGTATTCCCTGCGATTGCGGTTATTTCTTTTTGGGTATATCGCTCGGCAACACCAGGAAAGATTTTTTTAAAAATAAAAATTATAGATGAAAAAACAGGAAATAAGTTGTCTACAGGCCAGAGCATAGGTCGATATTTCGGTTATTTTGTATCTATGTTGCCATTAATGCTTGGTATTATCTGGGTTGCATTTGATGGGAAAAAGCAGGGTTGGCATGATAAGTTAGCAGGTACTGTTTGCGTTAGAGATTAAAGTAGCTGTAGTTTTTTATGTTTTGTAGCTGAGGCGCTTATCTAAAAAATATCGTTTTTTGTGCTGTGCTTTAGTTAAGGCGGTCAGCTCATCAAATGCGAATATAATGGTTGAGTATTATTTGTCCCATTTTTTGAAGCGCTTAATACAGTAGGCTCTTAATGCTGCGTAATCAGGAAAGTACAAATCAAAACCATCCTCTGAAGGGGCATCGTATTCGCAGTAATCATTTGTATGTTCCCGACAAATAGTTGGGCGTTGTTCATAAATACCACAGCCACCATCTATTTGTAGATGCAGGCATTTTGTTTCAATTAAAAGTGTCCAGCCATCTTCGTCTTTATAAATACGGATGTTTTCGTGTGAAATTTGCCATAGCAGATGTTCAAAATCTGATTTCGAACGAGGAGTATCTATATGTTGTGTTATATAGGTGCAACAGATAGAGCCAGTGCAAAAACTGCATTTATTTTCAGTGGTAATTTCAATCGTTGGTTTTACAGAAAGGGTAACAGGCATAAAAATTATAATCCTAAATCACGTAAGCTACCCTTACGTTTAATAAGGTAACTACCATCGTTTTGTCGTTTCATTATAGAGCGACCAGAAATTTTTTGCTTGGCAAGCATATCTATGCTCTGGCGAATATTCTCTGTGGCATTGGCATTAGGTATCATGCGGAAATTAATATTATATGTATTAAGTGTTTCGAGAATCACTTTTCCTTTTAATGATAACTGGCCTTTGGTATTGGATATGCTGGAAACCAGTTGGTCATTTTCATCTGATTCAATTAATAAATTAATAGATCCTAAGTCAACCGTATCCAGTAGTGTGAGTTTAGCATTTTCCCATGCAAGCTCACCGTTGATTATGGGTAGACCCTCCTGCTTTATTTCTAATGATTTTATGTCTACATTAAAAATACCATCTAATTCACCCAGGGGCATTTGAATGAGTTCCTGCATAACAGCGGCATCTATGCGTGTACGAATATCTGATGCGGTTATAGAGCCACCTACGGATATATTGATATTGCCAATTATATTTTGATTTTTAATGCTGGCTTTTACTTCAGCGTTGAGTTGTGCAAGTAATAACATGGCGGGGTTTATTGACCATTCAATGTTATCGATAGAGGGCTGCCCCTGTAGTATGGCTTTATCGGCTCCGCCATTCCACAAACTGCCATGAACGCCGTATAACTTAACGGGCAGTTGTGTGTATTCTTCTGCCAGTGAAATGATTTTTTCAGCGGGTATATTACTCAGAGTGAAGAATAAATAGGATATAACAGCAGTTAAAATATAATAACGTTTTTTCATGTAGTGTGTTTTTTTGCTAAAGGCATATTATGGAGTGAGGGTGGCGTTAAGATGAGCGTTCTAATGTTATCAGTGCATCAACGGCACCTTTTTCTTTTGCTTCTTCAACTTTTATTTTGCTGATAATAATAGCATATTTGTTTTCAAGGTCTGTGAGCCAGGAAATAATGCTATCAAAATTAGCTGATTTTAGTTTTATTTTTACGCCTTTTTTGCTTTGATCAATTTTTTCAATAAAAGGTTTTACGCCCGAAGTGATAGCGCTGCGATCAGCAAGACTGGCAATTGACTGGTTGCGGAACCGGGAAGTGTTACTGCCGCTTGTTGAGTTGAGGCTGCGAATTTCCAGGCTGGCATTTTTCATCCAGTTATATAGCTGGCGTTGTGAGTTGTAATTTAGCTGTTGTTGCTCATGGCGTGAGGTAATGGGTTCCCAGATTATTAAATAAAATAATATTATTGCCAGGCAAATTGTGCCAGCTAGAACAATGTAGCGCTCTCTTTGTTCTAAGGTGTCCAGCCACTGGTTTATCGGTGTCATTAAATCGGTTATGATTTTCATCCTCTGGCCTCCAGTCTCAGGCGGCCTTTAACAGTGTCTTTTTCAACTGTTGTTGAGAGCACTGTTTTTATGCCTGGTATGGAGGAAAGTTTATCTTTTAGTTTTTCAATATCCTGCAAAGACTTTGCTGATAAATCCAGGTCGATATAATTATTTCGATATATAGCTGCTTTAATTTTAGTTTTATCGTTTGCCGTAAGGGCGGGTGATGCTTTAGATAATAGCTGTAAAAAACCATTTTCATTTGTATCTGTACCACCTGACTTTAAGTCTTTTAAGCGTCGCTCAACACGTTGCTTCATGCCGGTCATTTTTTTTGCATCAGGCATTGCGCGTTTAAATTCTTTTTCGATTTGTCGACTTAATAGCAGGTTTTTATCTTCAAGTTGTGAAGTTAGTACACTGCCGTAACCAAGGTGTAGAATTATCCATAGTGTAGTAACAGCAGCAACAGAGCGCCACGGCTTTAACCATTCGTTGCCTTCGTGTTTTGGGGTGAACTCACCCTGAAGCAGATTAAATGTCTGGGCTTCTTTTAAGTATTGAACAAAAATTTCCAGAGCATGATTTTTGTAGGTTTTAGGCTCAACTTTAATATTTATACCATCTAAAATGGCTTCAGCTTCAGTATCGCCCTCTTTGTAATAACAGGTAATAGCGTCTGGTAGTTGCGAGGTTTCCTGATTTTCATTTTGCTCCAGTAAGGCCTGAAGAATAATTTTTACGTTTTCACGGTCACAACAATGTGCCTGTGCAGTTCCCATCTTTATGAGTGCGCTATCTTCATCTAATAATATGCACCATTGGTCATTACGACTGGGTAGCGTTACGCTATCTGCGGTTATTGTTTCAATATGAATCTGTTGTTGATTAAAAGTTTCCAGTGTTTCCTGTAACAGGTTACGCTTAATGGCAATAACCGGTATTTTATTATTTTCTGATTTTTCAGAACCACTTTTTCCAATGGCAAAATGAGTGTCTTCAATATCTTCCGCCAGAAAATCTTCCATGGCAAAAGGGATTGCCTGAAGTTGTTTGTTGCGATTTTTACTGGGAATATTAATTGATTCAAGTGTTGTGTAGTGGGCATCTATTAATACGGTAACTTTCTTGCCGCGAGATATGGCTTTTAACTCTTCTAGTCTGCCATGGCCGAGTGTAATCGATGGATGGAAATCGGCGCCCATTGCCCAGTATTGCAAACCTGAGGGGTGCCCGGGTTTGTAGTGGATAACCAGAAATTCACTCATTATAAGGCCCCACTCGTTTGTCGAATGAGTTTGATTTTTGCATTGCTGTTATCTCGATAAATCATACTAAATAGCTTTATATCTCCAGCGCCAAGCTGTGTTCTGGATTCCAGTAGAAAATATTCCGAGTATACCTGTAAACCGGTATCTGAAAAGTTTTTTACATTTAAGGTGCCTGAAGCATACTTTTTGAAATCACCTGCTTTTTCAAATGGGGCATCATCATCATCGTTATCAGGCTTTGCATCCCGGTCTTTAATGATTCGGTCACCGTGGCCCTCTAAACCTGCAATAGATTCTAACATTATGCTGCTAGCTGTGTTGATATTGATGCCGGTATTAACCGCAGGCAATACACAGACTTCACTTTTAATTAATTTCATGACCGCATCGGTATAGCCTTTTACCAGGCGTAGTTCACTGGGGCTGACCATCAGGTTATTGGCTGTGCGATATGGTTTTTCCAGGCCAATATAATAGTCAAATTCAGCTCCCTGAGGCTCATTTATATTATCTTTATCCAGCCAGTCAATCAGGCTGTCAGTTAATGTTGTGTATAGATTGCTATCAACGCCCAAATTACCCAGTAGTGTGATGTATTGTGTGCGATATCGGCTTAATTCAGTGTTGGTTTTTGACAGGTTATTTAGATTAAAGCAGCTTTGTAAGTCAGTCAGGTGAGTAGAAACGGAGCCGCCGTCAACAGGAAAGATGGCGGTCTGATCATTGAATAAACGAATATCCCCCAGGCTGTCGTATTTGTTGTTTACTTTAAGGTCGGCCTTTATGAGTAATATGCCGAATTCAACGGCATTGACATTGTATAGCTGGGCCTGATCAAGGCGTAATATGTTTTCAGTACGGCGAATATCGTAATGCAGGTGATTTACCAGTGAAACAGCTAGAACGGTTGCCAGAGATACGACCAGAAGCGCGATGATAAGGGCAACACCCTGTTGATTGTTCGTTTTAAGCATTAATGTGCAACCCTTACCAGGCGCTTTATTTCTCCCCAGTCATTCATTTTAAGGGTGATTTCAACACCTGAAGGAAGGTCTGATGGGGTAGCCGATGCGAGTGCATTTGCAGTCGGCCAGTTTGTTTGCCATTCATTTTTTTCATCGAGAAAGCGTAATTCAAGGGATTCAATATTAGAAATAAGGGTACGCTCAACTACCTGCTCATCATCAGCGCGATCAACATGCGTCCAGTAAATACGGATTAGTTTGTCTTCATCCAGTTTATAGGCAACACGTTGTAATGTGCTGCGTGCTCGATTGGCTGGGTTACGCCAGCCACTGCGAGTAAAGGTCAGGATGTAATTGCTGTCCTGAGTAGAGAGTTTTAGTAACTCTCCCCCCAGTGCATCATGGCCATCCCTGTCGCTCAGGTGCTGTAAATCACCTCCCAGGGTCAGCATGGTCATCTGTAATTCCTGTAGTCTGTTCAATGCCGCTTCGGTATGTGATTTACTGTTGATAACAGAGTGCAGACCGCTATAGGCTAGAAGGGAAATAATGGCAAAAATGGCTATTGCAATAATGACTTCAATTAAAGTAAAGCCGGCGCTTTTATGTGGTTTTTTTAAATTCATTAACCAGTACCAGTGGGTGTATCCTGGTTTGGATTAGCAATAAATGCCTGTATTTGAATAAGGTTTTGGGTCCTGTCTTCATCCAGATAAACGGTAAATTTTAGTCCCCGAATATTGCCGCTTTCATCACCCGTTTTTGTCACTTCACGGGTCCAGAACCATTCCCTTTCTGCCATTTCAGATGACTTTCTTGTGGTGCCCAGATCTGGCCAGGCTTTTTCAATCTGTAGTTTTGTTATTTCATTCATTGCAACATAATGGGCCAGGGTTTTGCTTTTAAGGTAACCGGCAGAGTGAGTGTGGCTACCCGAAGCTTTAATTAATGATGCAAGCGCAATGGCAATAATGGCCAGGGCAACCATAACTTCAATAAGTGTGAAGCCTTTATTATTAATGGTCGACTCAGGGTTGTTTGAGTGGAGCCTGTCCATAGCACTATTAATACTCATCGGTTTTTACCCGTTTATATTCACCCTGGGGCAGGCCTTCGAGATGCTCATCAATCTCACTACCGGGTATACGTATATGTATTTCAAACTGTGGTGTTAGTTCTGAGCTGGAAAGTAAAAAGACCTGTGGCTTTATTTTTTCAACTTCATCCTGACTGGCTGCACCCAGATTAGATGCGGCGCTGGACAGATCGCTTTCTTCTGTGGTTTTTTTGGGTTCAGGGTCATCGTCCTGTGATTGCAGAATTTCCACAGGTGTCTGTTCTATGTATAAATTGAGTTCTAATGGCTCAGGCAGTGTTCGGCTGCGTAGTAGTTTGTCTTTATTCAGATTTGCCCAGTTATCGTTTTCTTCATCAAAACGCATAAAACGATAACCGGTTTCATAAAAGCGGACGCCGTATTCTTCTGCACGAACAACAGACTGTTCATGGGCAAAACGTAATATTTGTTGCAGGCGTAGTATCTCTTCTTCGGCTAACTCTTCGTGGCTGCCAGAAGAGATATTAACGACGACAAAGCTAATTGAAATACTGATGATAACAACGACCGCCAGTAATTCAATCAGGGTAAAACCCCGGTACTGATATTTAGAGCTGTAAGCGGGATTTCTGGGCATAATGAAGTACCTGTTGTATTATCAGGTTAATCCCAACTACCTATATCCCCATTCTCGCCTTCACCACCTTCAACACCATCGGCACCAAGTGAAAAGATATCTATTTCACCATGTTCTCCCGGATTTAAGTACAGATAGTCACGTTGCCATGGGTCTTTGCGTAATTTCTTTACATAACCACCCTGTTGCCAGTTAGCCGGAGCCGGGTCACCGGATGGCTGGTTTACCAGTGCATCCAGACCCTGGTCTGTTGTTGGGTAGGTGTAATTATCCAGTTTGTATAAATCCAGTGCGCTTTCAAAAGCGCTTATGTCATTTCTAGCTTTTACAATACGCGCATCACCGGTTTTACCCATAAACTTGGGTGCTACAAAGGTGGCTAAAATGCCAATAATAACAACAACAACAATAATTTCGATTAAGGTAAATCCCTGTTGTTTGATTTGAGGTGTTTTCACAGACTGCTCCATATTTTTAATAAATGTTTAATCTCAGTGGGACATCATACCAGATGCCAGGTTAAGCGGATATGAGGCAATTATCACTGAAGAATGAGTCGATAGCATTAAGTGTGGTTTGGCGTGGGTGAACACATAATCAAATAATAAGTGAATGCTGGTGCTTTGTGTTTTTTTTGATATAGTCAAACACTTTTCGATGGGAGCGGTATAAAAACCTGTGCCCTCATATGCTTACAGCATTTTAAATTCGATCAACTGATTTTCAGGATTAGTCCATGAGTATTTTGTATAAACTTAGAAGCTATAAACTATGGCTAGTTCTATTTATTTTATGTTTTTTTATTCAATTTTTGCATCTGGCCCCCACATTAAGGTTTGACCGCCAGCTAATTGAGCAATGGCAAGTCTGGCGCTTGATAAGTGGGCATTTTACACATTTAAACTGGGTGCATTTCATGCTCAATATGGCGGGCCTGGGTATGGTTGCGATACTTTTCTCCCGTTATAAATCAACTCGCTACTGGCTCGATGCCCTGCTGTTTATATCACTGGTATGTAGTGTGGGAATGTTGATAGATAATCAGTTAGATAGATATGTTGGTTTTTCAGGTGTTTTACATGGCCTGTTTATAATAGGCGGTCGCTGGGAGATGCAGCGTTATAAGGTCAGTGGAATAGTATTGCTTGCTATTATTATTGGTAAGTTAGTATGGGAACAGATGTATGGTGCTTTGCCGGGTTCAGAATCTATTACGGGTGGAAGAGTAGCTATAAATGCACATCTTTATGGTGCAATAGCCGGCGCATTATATTTGTTAAGAGGCATTCGTTAAAAGTCACGTGAAATTAAATGCATATGATGTGTTATGAGCTTTGTTTTTATATGTAATTTCGATGTGCCTGTAACACAATTAGTTAATGTAACTGTAATAAATAAATTTATTTGAAAAGGACTTGTGTGTTTTGATTTATATTTCAGGTGTATGAATGATTCCTTTCAGCTTTAATGATACGATGGTTAGTTTTTTTCGAAATGCCAAATCAGATTGGGAGTTAATCTTAATATGATTTGCGAAAAACCATATTTTATTATCTGTTTCGATATAGCCAACAAACCATCCGTGTTGGCCTTTCCATCCAGTTTTAGCCCAGAGTTTATAGCTTGATGTACTTTCTGATAGCATTATATCTTTCAGTATTTTAATATTTTTGTGTTTAATCGGTAACTTTTCAAGATAGACTTTACGAAGAAATTTTATCTGCTCTCTGGCTGAGACTCTTAAATCCCCGTCTAGCCAGAAACTTGTGATATTTTTACCTGTCTTACTATTGCCATAATTAAATTCATGGAGATATTTTTTATATTTTAAATTACCTATTTTAATGGCAAATTTTTGATAGCACCAAACGCATGAATGTGCAAATGCAGTTGCTAAAGTCTGATCTTCGTTCCATGGTGGATATTCTCTTTTAATACCATCCCATTTAATAATTTCAAGCGGGCTTTTGATTACACCTTCTTCCAGGGCGATTAATGTATTGGGTATTTTAAATGTTGATGCAGGTATATATGCCTGATCTATTCTGGATGAATTATGTTTATATTCGGTATTTTTATCAAGCGATTGAATTAATAGTGTTCCTTCAATTCCTGCCGCAGTATAAAGATTTGAGATGGTGTTTTCGTTAGCAAATAAAGACAAAGGAAAAACTAACAGGAGAATAGTGCTGAATAATGTTTTTTTAATCATAAAATCCTTCGCATTCGCTCAGGATGACAGTTGTTTGCATCCATTTTTGTTTGTGTGTTCTTTTTAAAGTCAGTACTTACTCTATGCCGAGGATTAAGTAAGTGGCATCAGGATCGGGTTTAGCCTTTTTTTCTTTTGTCTGGTTAACTTGCGAAGAAGCTGTTCAGGGATTTTTAAAGTTTCTTCTCAATACTTATGGTCGGTTGAATTTTTACGCTTGCTGTATCTGTAAATAAAAAAGGCGCTCTATAAGCGCCTTTTTTATTTTATGTGTTGTTTACTATGCTTCAAGGCAACTACGCATTTTTTTCATTGCGTTTTTTTCCAGTTGCCGAACTCTTTCTGCGGAAATGGCATATTTTGCTGCAAGTTCATGCAGAGTGGCTTTATTTTCTTCGTCCATCCAGCGGGACATTAGAATATCACGGCTACGTTCATCCAGTATCTGCAAGGATTTAGACAGGGCATTGCTGCGTTGTTGTCGATAATCTGTAGATTCAAGTTGCTGGGCCGGATCATGGGTTGGGCTTGCAAGATAGGTTGATGGTGCAACCATTGCATCATCGTCATCATCCGATGTGGCATCAAAAGCCATATCATAGTTGCTTAGACGTGACTCCATTTCCAGTACAGTTTCAGGCTTAACGCCAAGGTCTTTGGCTACGCCTTCCACTTCTTCGGCCGTAAACCAGCCAAGACGCTTTTTAGAGCTACGCAGGTTAAAGAACAGTTTACGCTGTGCTTTAGTGGTTGCTACTTTAACAATGCGCCAGTTTTTTAATACATATTCGTGTATTTCAGCTCGAATCCAGTGCACAGCGAAAGAGACCAGGCGCACGTTATGGTCTGGGCTAAAGCGTTTAACTGCTTTCATCAGGCCTACATTACCTTCCTGAATCAGGTCGGCCATTGGCAGTCCATATCCCTGATAGCCACGCGCAATGCGAATCACAAAACGAAGGTGTGACATAATCAGTTTTTGTGCTGCTTTCAGATCACCATTGTTTGATAATGCATAGCCATACTCACGTTCTTCTTCTGCTGTAAGCATAGGAAAAGCCTGTGCGTTCTGGATGTATTGATCCAGACTCCCGCTAGAGATAGGCAGATGATTAGTTGCAAGTATCAGTTCGTTTGACATATTGGCTCCCGTATTCGGTGATTATGTTAGCACTCTTTTTGTTAGAGTGCTAATTGTTGTATAAGTTCCGGCTAATGTGTCTGGTAGTTCGAACAGGAGAGGTTATTAAGTCATTATCAGCGAGCTGTCAGGATGGTAAATTTGCAGAAATTGTTTGCGTAGTTTTAAAAGGTTATTGAGCCTGGCTATTAACATGGGCTCCCTAATAGGTTTTTCAAGAATGTCGTTAGAGCCAGATGAAAATATGCGATTCAGGCCGTTCGGATCGGCCTCAAAATTGCTGGAGGTGGTAACAAGTATAGGGAGTTCTTCATAGCCTAGCCCCAGGCCATGACGGATTTCGCGGATTAAATCACGCCCAGTCATATGGCCAGCCAATTGTATGTCGGTTAGCAGCAGGTCAAAGGGCTGGACATCGTCTTTGGTGAATGAGTTCTGGATATGTTGTAGCGCCTGCTCGGCATTGACCGCATGTAGAAAGCTATAATTATGTTTAGTGAGGTGTTTTTTTGTTGCGAGGGCCACAGTTGCGCTATCTTCAACATATAGAATGTTGCCATTAATCAATGACTTAACAGGGTCTGTGTTTAAGAAGGAGTTAATGTAGTCAACCAGTTTTTGCTGGCCCAGTTTTTTATCAAAGTAACCATTAACCAGGCGGCAGGTCATTTGTTCATCATAAATAGCCATTTTTTCACCTGAAATGACGATCAAAGGCGTGGCTTTGATCTTCAGGTCCTGCCGAATTACGTCAATCATATAACAGCAGTCAATATCGGGTAAATTTCGTGAGGTGGTAATTAAGGCATATTTATGGTTTTTTAAAAGTCGGAACGCTTCTTCTGCGTTCATGGCGGCATCTACAATAACATTGGAAATGTTTTTAGTAATGAGTTTGCTGATTATCGCCAGGCTAGTGCCGGAGTGGTCGATAAGTAAAACGCGCTGCATATCTGGAGACATAATTTTATGATTCATTGTCTGCCCACTATCCCTGTAAGCTCATTTTATTGATTCTGTTAATTTTTATGGTTAAGCAGGTTAAAAATGCCACAATTTGACCGATCTGATAAGGTGATTGGTCAATTGTTTATAACGGTTTATCTGGAATATAGCAGTTCATGCGGTTTTCAGCCTGTAATGGTGAAGCTGAGTCAAAAAATTAACTGGGCTCAATCTCACTTAGGTGGCGTCCAACAGCTATCCATGAACCAGACAGCCCAAGAAAACAACTAAAGCCAATAAGGTTAATACCTTCGGAAAAGCTTAATCCTTTCAGTTGAAAGCCACTATTATAAAGACTGGCGAGATGTTCTACGGAGTTATCAAGCAGGCTAATGGACAGTGCGGTAAGCAGCCAGGCGGATATGCCTCCGCTAATGCCATACCACAGGCCGGTGTAGAGGAAAGGGCGTCGAATAAAAGCATCGGTACCGCCAATTAGCTTGGTTACCTCTATTTCTTCCCGGCGATTTTGAATATCCAGTCGAATCGTATTACCAACAACGAGTAACACGGCAATACCGAGTAAACTGGCAACGACCCAGATCGCTCGTTGCGCAATTTCCAACATGGCAAATAATCGTTTCACCCATTGTAAATCCAGTTGTGCCAGCTCTACCTGTTTTTGCTGGTTAAGCTGTTTAATTAAATGGTGAATTTTGTCTGGGCGATTTGCATCTATTACAGGTTGAATTGTAAGCACATGGGGTAAAGGGTTATCACCAAGCGCTTCAATGGCATCACCAAAGCCAGAGATTTTCTTAAATTCTTTTAGAGCCTGTTTTTTATTGATTAATGAAATCTGAGCAACATCATCATACAGGCGTAATTTCCCCATTAATTTTTGAGCCTGTTTTTCAGATGTGTCTGCTTTAAGAAAAACTGATATCTGGGCACTGTTATCCCAGCCAATGCTGATATTACTGGCGTTATTTAACAGTACAAATAAGCCTGCAGGTAACGCAAGCGCAATGGCAATAACGGCAACGGTCATAAAAGAAGAAGCAGGCTGGCGTGTCATGGCGCCCAGACTGGCAATCAGTGTGCGTATGTGATTTATGGCCCAGGCTTTAAATGGGCTGCTCCTGGCAATTTGGTTATTATCCGCTTTAACCATGGCTGGTTACGCTTAGGTCATTATGGGAAAGCGCCCCCTGATTCAGGCTAATAACTGGATTGCCCATTTGTTTAATGAGTTCGAGGTTATGGCTGGCAATAAGCACGGTTACACCAACATCATTAAAGCGCCTGAAAAGGGCCATGATTTCTTTGGATAATTCCGGGTCCAGGTTACCTGTGGGCTCATCTGCAAGCAGTAGGCCGGGTTTATGGACAATGGCACGGGCGATGCCAACCCGTTGTTGTTCACCACCAGAGAGGGTGATAGGGGCTGATTTCTCTTTCTTTAACAGGCCGACCTGGTCCAGTGCAGCACGGACACGCTTACCAATCTCTTTATGTTGATAACCAGCAATAATCAGGGGTAAGGATACATTGTCAAAAACAGTGCGATCATAGAGTAAATGGTGATTCTGAAAAACAATGCCGATATTTCGTCGAATATAAGGTACTTTGCTGTTGCCGACACTGCTTAAATTAATACCATCTAACAGTAAATTGCCGCGACTGGGGCGCTCGATCAGGGCGATAAGTTTAAGCAGTGTGCTTTTTCCTGCGCCAGAGTGCCCTGTGAGAAATGCCATTTCACCGCGGGGCAAATGGAAGCTCACATTGTTTAGTGCTTCGTAACCACCGGGGTAGCGCTTGCATACATTATCAAAACGAATCATGGGGGCTATTTTGCACTAAGTTCCTGAGGGTGAAAAGGTGTAGTCGTATTCATCAATGGATGTTTTTTTCTCTGGCAAAGTTAAAGCTAAAATAATCCCCCAGCGTTTCCTGTATTCTGGAAACGGGGAAGCTCCCTTCTGTTTTATCGGCCCAGACCGAACAGTCAAGCTTGATGATATCTGAATTATGATCAGAATATAAATAAATTTCTGTGTTATAACGAATAATATAAGGGCCTGATGCCTGCTCCTGGCCATCTTCAGTGCGTCGAATATTAAAGGTATCCGGGTAAACAGTACGTGGGCCAAAAGCTTTCATCTCAAAGGAACAGCTTACGGCATATAAATCTTTATCTTTTTCAGTGACAATTTGTCCAGCCTGAATAACAACATGTGTATTGTCTTTTTTAACAGGCAGTTTTTTATTCAAAGTTAAAGTAGAGCCATCAGGAATATCAAAAGCAATAGATGCAGGGTCATTTGAATGCATTGACTGGCACGACGCCAGAAGTATTGCAGCAACTGTGAATGCTATAACTTTCATCGATGTCTCCTTTAGTCGAATCATTGTCTTGCAATTTAAAAATAGAACAAACAGGTGCAGCCCAATTGTTTTTTAGTCTGGTATTTTGTCTAACAGAGCATCAACAAATTCATTTGCATGGAATTCACGTAAGTCATCAATGCTTTCGCCCACGCCGATAAAACGGATAGGCAGCCCCAGCTTTTCTGCTATAGCAAATAAAATCCCACCCTTGGCGGTACCGTCCAGTTTAGTGAGAATTAATCCGGTTATACCCATAGCATCATTAAATTGCTGTGCCTGAACTAAACCATTCTGACCAAACCCGGCGTCCATTACCAGGAGTGTTTCATGGGGTGCCGAGTTATCTAATTTGCCCATTACCCGTTTAATTTTAATGAGTTCATCCATTAAATTACTTTGTGTATGTAAGCGTCCGGCGGTATCGGCGATAACGATATCAATATTTTTTGATTTGGCCGATTCGATAGCATCATAAATAACCGATGCCGAGTCTGCACCAGTGCCCTGAGCTACAACAGCAATGTTATTACGTTCGCCCCAGGTTTGTAACTGCTCAACCGCAGCTGCACGGAAAGTATCCCCTGCAGCGAGCATCACAGATTTGCCCTGATTCTGAAAGCGTTTTGCCAGTTTGCCAATGGTTGTTGTTTTACCCGCACCATTAATGCCGATAACTAAAATGACAAAGGGTGATTTTGTTTCGTCAATAACAAGAGGCTGGTCAACGGGTTGCAGTATTTCCACCATGTCATCACAGAGCGCATTAAACAGGGCAACAGGCTCATGCAGTTCATTTCGTGAAATGCGTCTGGTCAGGTCAGCAATAATTCGAGTGGTTGCCTCTATGCCTACATCAGCAGTGAGCAGGCGCATTTCCAGCTCTTCAAGCAAATCATCATCAATGGTTTTTTTGCCTAATAACAGATCGGCCATACCATCGGTTAAGCCTGCACGGGTTTTTCCCAGGCTGTCTTTAAGATAGGTTAGTGTGCTTTCTTCGTTTGCTTTAGCCCATTCTTCAGCCGTTGGTGGCGTAAATGACGAGCCAGACGTAAAGGTCGTGCCCTGAGACTCGGCTGTATCGGTTTCATGGTTTTTATTTAATGGCGTGTCTACCGTAGTGGCAGATGTTTGTTTTTCTGCTGAAGCAGCAGGTACAGGCTGTTTATGTGCTCCTGCTGGAGTGAAAGATGCGCCAGACTTCACGGTTGGCGGTGCTACGTTAACAGCAGGCGTATTGCTTTCGTCGACAGGCTCAATTGAATTTTTACTGTCAGTTTGGGGGGGGATTTCAGATTTTTCTTTATTGCGGCGTAAAAAACCAAACATAATTTATTAAATAGCTTGTATATCAGGAGGGGCTTATCCTATCATCGCGTGGAACTCAGGTTAAGGGTTACTCCAAAAATAGATTCTGTTTTGCTGAATTTTGTGTCTGATTATGAACCAGATATAAAGCCAGGAGTCACATGTTTATTATTTTTAAGCGTTGTTCTTCAGGTGTTTTGTTTATTATCCTTTAAAGGCTAGTCAGGATAAGTTAAACATAGGCCGATAAAATATGCATATGTAGGATAAATTGAATGATATTAAAGAAAAGTGGTGCTGTAGTTGTAATGATGGTGTTGTTATCGGGGTTATCTGCCTGTCAGACCAAACCAGAAGAAACAATACAAACGAAGCTGAAAAGCAGTGTGAGTGAGTCGGGTGTTTATAGTTTTATGCTGGAAAATGGTATGAAAGTACTGGTAAAACCCGACCATCGTTCTCCCGTCGCAGTTTCGCAGGTATGGTACAAAGTGGGTAGTTCCTATGAGTATGATGGTATTACCGGTGTTTCACATGCGTTAGAGCATATGATGTTTAAGGGCACCAGAAACCTGAAATCGGGTGAATTTTCAGAAATTATTGCCGCGAATGGCGGAAGTGAAAATGCATTTACAGGGCAGGACTACACGGCTTATTTTCAACGTATATCAAGTGATCGGCTGGAGCTCTGTTTGCAGCATGAGGCTGATCGTATGCGCAACCTGCAATTAAATGAAGATGAGTTCAAAAAAGAAATTGAAGTGATAAAAGAAGAGCGGCGTTCTCGTACAGATGATAAGCCAACCTCTTTAACTTATGAGCGTTTTAATGCCGCTGCATTTATTAATTCAAGCTACCAACAACCGATTATTGGCTGGATGGAAGATTTAAACAGCATGCATCTGGATGACTTAAGTCAGTGGTATAAAACCTGGTATGCGCCTAATAATGCAACGCTGGTTGTGGCCGGTGATGTTGACCCGCAACAGATAAAAGCATGGGCAGAAAAATACTTTGGTGTTTTGAAGGCGTCCAGAATAATTCCGCCCAAGCCGCGTCGTGAAGCTAAACAAATGGGTGAACGACGGATAACGGTTAAGCTACCGGCAAAAGTGCCTTATCTGTTAATGGGTTATAAAGTACCTGTTATGAATACAGCAGAAGATGAAAAAGAGATTTATGCATTAGAAGTGCTGGCAGGCGTGCTTGATGGTGGTGACAGTAGTCGCCTAAGTCAATACCTGGTGCGTGAAACAGAAATTGCAACGTCTGCTGGTGCCGGTTATAACCCATATGCCAGGCAGCAGACATTATTTTTATTTGATGGCTCTCCCCGTGAAGGACACAGTATCAATGAGCTAGAAGCAGCCATAAAAAAACAGATTTTAGTTATTCAGAAAAAGCCACCATCAATACAGGAACTTAATCGGGTTAAAGCGCAGGTGCTGTCGGCATCTGTGTATGAAAAAGATTCTGTTTTTTATCAGGCAATGCAGTTAGGTACGCTAGAAACCGTGGGTGTAGGCTGGCAGAAAAAAGATGAGTATCTGAAAAAAATTCAGCAGGTAACTGCGCAACAGGTTCAGGCCGTTGCAATAAAATATTTGCAGGATGACAGTCTGACAGTTGCGACTTTAGATCCCCAGTCAACCAGTACAAAAAAACAGAAAAGAAGCAAACCTGCTGCAGGAGGTCGTCGTGGTCATTAAGAAAAGTTTAATTACATTATGTTTTCTGGTTGCCCAGAGTATGGCTGTGGCATCACCTGATATTCAACACTGGCAAACAAAAAATGGTGCTGAAGTTTATTTTGTACCCTCTAATGATTTACCTATGGTGGATGTTCGAGTCGTTTTTGATGCGGGCAGTGCTCGTGATGCAGAAACAGGGAAAAATTTATCGGGCACAGCACTCATGACAAATGGTTTATTGTCTGAAGGCGCTGCAGGTGATGATGCACAGGTGCTGGCTGAAAAATTTGAAGCGGTTGGTGCGGTGTTTGGTAATGGCTCTTTAAAAGACATGGCCTGGTTGAGTGTGCGTAGTTTGCGTGATGACAGGTATTTGCAACCGGCATTGATTAATCTGAAAAACATTATAAGCCTGCCTGATTTTTCCAAAGGGGCTTTTAAGCGTGAAATTGAACGATTGAAAATTTCAGTAAAAGCAGGAAAACAGTCTCCAGATAGCATAGCATCACAGCGTTTTTTTGCTGAGCTATATGGTGATCATCCTTATGCGCAACCGAGTGAAGGCACGGATGAAAGTCTGAGAAAAATAAAACTTAAGCACCTGAAAGATTTTTATAAAAAATATTATGTCGCTAAAAATGCAGTGATTGGTATTGTTGGGCAATTAACAACAGAAGAAGCTAAAAAAATAGCGATGGACCTTGTTTCTGATTTGTCTGCAGGGGAACATGCTAAAAAATTACCAGAAGTTAAAGCCCTGGCCGAATCTAAAACCATTCATATTGATTTTCCATCCAGGCAAAGCAGTGTCATGATGGGGCAGGTAGGGCTGGCAAGAGGTGATGTTGATTATTATGCTTTATATCTAGGTAATCATGCCTTTGGTGGTAGTGGGTTTGGTTCACGCCTGATGCAGAAAGTTAGAGAGGATCGTGGTCTGGCATATAGCGTTTATAGTTATTTTTCACCGATGCATGTTCAGGGGCCATTTATGATCGGGTTGAAAACGAGAAATGACCAACTTGGTGAAGCTATGGACATTATTCATGCAGAATTAAATAAGTATGTAAATGAAGGCCCTGGGCAGGATGAACTAAATGATAGTTTAAAAAATATTACAGGCGGTTTCCCGTTGCGCATTGATAGCAATAAAAAAATTGTAGAGTATTTATCTGTGATTGGTTTTTATAGCTTGCCATTAAACCATCTGGATACTTTTGTTGGTAATATTAATCAACAGAGTAAGAAAAAAGTAGATGAGGCGTTAAAGCGTAGAATCCATCCGGATAAAATGTTGACCGTTATTGTGGGTGCAAAAAACAAATAATTTTTTTCGTGCCGTGTTTTTTATGTGTTGATGTTCTGAGTTTAAGTAATGAATTGTGCCGGGTGTTAGATCCTTCGGCTTCGCTCAGGATGACATTGTGTTACATTGCAGGGTAACATTTTTACGTTTCAGGAGGCATTATTTTATGTTCCAGGGTGAATATTATTTTATGTGCCAGGATTAATGTTGCTTTATGTTCCAGGTTAATATTGTTTTATGTGTCAGGATGATGTTTTCTATGTTTCAGGCGTGTTTCTGTATTGTCATACTGAATGTCTATACTGTAATCCTGAACGTCTCGTCTGTACTGTCATCCTGAACGTAAGTGAAGGATCTTAATGTAGTGAAGTTACGGTATAGCAACGGATATTGATATTGGTTTTTTTATTTCATTTAGCAGGCATAACGAGTGACGGAAGCATTTGTAATAAATAAAGAGTAATGGCAAAAAAACAAAGAAAATCATCAGCAGGTAAATTACGTATTATCGGAGGGCAATGGCGTAGCCGTTTTTTGCAGGTAGCCGATTTGCCTGGTTTAAGGCCAACAACTGACCGTGTTCGTGAAACCCTTTTTAACTGGTTACAGAATGATGTGGCGGGTGCAAACTGTCTCGATTTGTTTGCGGGGAGTGGAGCGTTGGGTTTTGAAGCTGCTTCGCGGGGAGCCGCATCTGTGGTGATGCTGGAGCAGCAAAATCAGGCTGTAAAAATATTAACTGAGAACATCCACCTATTAAAGGCAGAGCATGTTCAGGTGCTGCAATGTAATGCAATAAGCTGGCTGTCTTCAAAGCCATCTACTGTTTTTGATATTGTTTTTATTGATCCACCTTTTGATAGTGACTATTTGCAACAGGCTTGTGAGTTACTGGAAAATCAACAATGTTTGTCTGAAAATGCCTGTGTTTATCTGGAGATGAACCGTAAGCATGATTTGCCTGAGCTACCACAAAACTGGAATGTAGTGAGAGAGAAAAAAGCAGGCCAGGTAAGCTATTATCTAGTCAGGCGAAATTTTGTTATAAAGTAAAATGTTATTATAATCTGGTCATGGGCTAATTAAAGTTCGCCTGTGCAAGAAAGCTCAGGAGCGGGAGTGAGTTGTCAGGTGCTGGTAGTGCAGGCCCCGACGATCAACTTATTTATTTACTGTATTAAAGAGGAAATATCATGCCAGTGATAGCCGTCTATCCCGGTACTTTCGATCCTGTTACCAATGGTCACAGTGACCTGGTAGCCAGAGCATCGGGTTTGTTTGACAGAGTCATTGTCGCGATTGCCGCGAGTCCATCTAAAGCGCCTTTACTTGATTTAGAGCATCGAATTCAGCTTGCAGAACGTGTGCTGGATAAACATAATAACGTTGAAATTTGTGGTTTTTCAGAATTACTGGTGGATTTTGTTCGTAAACGCCAGGCAAATGTGATTCTCAGGGGCTTACGGGTTGTTTCAGATTTTGAATTTGAAATGCAGCTTGCGAGTATGAATCGTCATCTGGCGCCTGAAATAGAGACCTTATTTTTAACGCCTTCTGAAAAGAGCAGTTTTATCTCATCATCATTGGTGAAAGAAATTGCCTCTCATCGAGGTGATGTGTCGGAATTCGTGCATTCATTAGTTGTCAGTGCGTTGAGTGACAAGTATACGGCCTGACAACCTGCGCTGTAGATAAAGACACATTGCAAGTAAGGGCGAAATGGCCTGTAATAATGTATAATTACCCACTAATACTACCGGTCTCCCTGTGAGACTTTTTAATTTTTAAATGTAGGGCTAAAAAATGGCATTGATCATAACTGACGAATGCATTAACTGTGATGTATGTGAACCGGAATGTCCAAATGAGGCAATTGAAGCGGGCGATGAAATTTATGAAATAGATCCGGCTAAATGCACAGAGTGTATAGGGCATTATGATACACCTCAGTGTGTAGAGGTTTGCCCAGTTGACTGTATTCCAAAAGATCCAGATCATGAAGAAAATGAAGATGAGCTAATGGAAAAATATAAAGTGCTCACTGGGGAATAAACTGTATTCGTTTGAAAAAAGGCTCCTTTTATGGAGCCTTTTTTTTCACTCGTAACCTGTAATTTATAAATAAAAATAGCTTTAGCCTGATTACTCTGAATTATCAGGTATAAAAAAGGACGAAAGATGAAAAAAGTCATTACCCTGTTATTATTCATTTTTTCTTCAAATCTGTATGCAGAAGCAGGCATTGCTACAGCACACCCGCTTGCCACTGAAGCAGGAGAAAAAATCCTGGCTCAGGGCGGCAATGCATTTGATGCAGCAGTTGCTATTAGTGCAGCGCTGGCAGTTGTAGAGCCTTATAGTTCGGGATTGGGTGGTGGTGGTTTCTGGTTGTTGCATCGTAATCGTGATGGTTTTGAAACGATGATTGATGGCAGGGAAACGGCACCGTTAAAAGCTCACCGTGATATGTATCTTGATAAAAAAGGCAATGTCATTTCTGCTGCATCAATAGATGGCGCCTTAGCTGCTGGCATTCCAGGTGTACCCGCTGCACTTGAACACCTGTCTAAAAAATATGGCAAATTAACTTTGAAACAAAGTCTGCAACCCGCGATTAAATATGCAGAAAATGGTTTTAAGGTAACGGCTCGTTATCAGCGGCTAGCTGAGTTTCGCCTGAACGCACTTCGTGCATCACCTGATGCAGCAAAAATATTTTTGCAAAAAAACAATGTGCCAGAAAAAGGTTATATTATTAAGCAGGCTGATCTGGCAAATACCTTAAAAATGATGGCAGAAAAAGGCTCTGCTGGATTTTACTCTGGCGTGTTGGCGCAAAAATTTATTCGTGGAGTTAAAGAGGCCGGTGGAATCTGGAGCCATGAAGATTTAAAAGAATACTCTGTCATAGAAAGAAAACCCATTACGGGTCAGTTTCATGAAATGAAAATCACCTCTGCGGCACCACCTTCTTCAGGTGGAATTGCCATGGTGGAAATTTTAAATCAGTTATCTCATTACCCATTAAGTGATTTAACTAATCCCGAGTTTATTCATTTAACCATAGAGGCGATGCGTCGGGCTTATCGTGATAGAGCACAATTTTTGGGGGATGTGGATTTTGTTTCAGTCCCTGTTGAGCGTTTAATTAATAAGGAGTATGCAGCAGGTCTGGCAGCCAGCATACACCCAGATAAAGCCATGCCAAGTGCCTTATTACCCGGTGTTGTTCATGAAAATAATAGTCGTGATACAACACATTTTTCAGTCATCGATCATCAGGGAAATAGAGTGTCGGCAACCCTGTCAATTAATTATCCATTTGGTTCATGTTTTGTTGCGCCCGGAACAGGCGTGTTACTTAACGATGAAATGGATGATTTTTCTGCCAAGCCAGGCGTGGCAAATGCTTATGGTCTGGTGGGTGCTGAAGCTAATGCCATTGAACCAGGGAAACGGATGTTGTCCAGTATGTCACCCACGTTCCTGGAAACAGATGATCGAATAGCGGTTATCGGAGCGCCCGGTGGAAGCCGAATAATTACTATGGTGTTATTAGGGGGCTTACATTTTTATACAGGTGAAGATGCAAGTGCAATTGTTAATGCTCCCCGGTTTCATCACCAATACTTACCCGACAGGGTTTCCTATGAACCGGGGGGGTTTAGTAAAGAAACGGTTCTTGCTTTAAAAAATAAAAAACATATTTTAAAGCAGTTAAAACATAGCTGGGGGAATATGCAGTTAGTTATCTGGGATAAGAAAAACAAAAAAATGACGGCGGCTTCAGATAAACGAGGTGAGGGAGAGGCAAAGATTATTCCTGATTTATAACGTGATTAATATCCGTTAATAAATGCGTATATCGAACAGTTGTTAGAGGGTTACATTTATGAAACGTAAGGCGTGATAAATCTTTCATTTCTTACGACTGATATTTTTTAAGCAATAGTGCAGGGCGTATTTTCTTTATCATTTACAGGGCTTGTTGTAGTAGGGGGGAGTCCTTTACCTGATAGTTGCTTAAATGACAGAAGGTACTATTCCAGGCCAAAATTATCAATTTTCCCTTTTTCTATCTTAATTTCAGTTTCTTTAATTTTTTCAATGCACCTTAATAACTTCATTCGTTCATGTTCGGCCTGCCCATGATTCATATAGCGATCAGCCACGGTCAGTAACTCTTCATAATATTTAAGGCGATAATTATGGTTGAGCAATGATTTGGCGATAAAGAAGGGGTCTTTATTGTGTTCTTTCATGGTAGCAGAGGCGACCAGTGCCGTTTTTAGTTCGATTTCAGTCGGTTTACTCATAATAACTAAGTTTAGTTGTTTATTTGAAAAATTATATGAGATTTTTAAAGCGTAATTATTGATATAATGCTTTTTTATGACAGATAACACGGATTTGAATATGTCCAAAATTAAAATAGGTGTGTTAACCGCCTCTGATCGGGCGAGCGCCGGGGTGTATGAAGACCTTTCGGGGCAGGCGATTATCGATACGTTAAATGCGTATCTGGTGTCGGAGTGGGAGCCTGTTTACAAGGTGATACCCGATGATCAATCAGGCGTGGAAGATGCGTTAATTGAGATGGCGGATAAGCAAAACTGTTGCCTGATTGTCACCACAGGTGGTACAGGCCCTGCACCAAGGGATCTTGTTCCAGAAGCAACAGCATCCGTATGCGAGAAGATGATGCCTGGCTTTGGTGAGTTAATGCGTCAGGTGAGTTTGCAATATGTACCTACGGCTATTTTGTCTCGTCAGACGGCGGGTATTCGAGGGCGGAGTTTAATTGTTAACCTGCCGGGTAAGCCCAAATCTATCAGAGAGTGTCTGGATGCGGTTTTTCCAGCTATACCTTATTGTGTTGATTTAATAGAAGGGCCTTATCTGGAAGCGAATGAAGAGATAATTAAGGTTTTCCGCCCTAAAGTTAAATAAAAATGACTTACTACGATATATTTATTAGGTATTGATAATATCTATCGTAGCGATAGGTATTATTTAACAGGTATTGAAAAAAAAGAGTTTGAATTTTTATCAATTAACTCTATCTTACAGCTTTGAATTTATTAATCACATCTCTACAAAATACAGGTCAGTTTTTGTGACAGGTTGTAGAGGTAAATAACTGAGGAGATTCTCATGGGTGTACTAGTCGGTCGTGAAGCACCAGACTTTACTGCGGCAGCAGTTTTAGGTAATGGTGAAATTGTTGATGATTTTAATTTTAAAAGTGCAACTAAAGGTAAAAATGCAGTTGTTTTCTTTTATCCATTAGATTTCACATTTGTTTGTCCATCAGAGTTGATTGCTTTTGATCATCGTCTGGAAGAATTTAAAAAACGCAATGTTGAAGTGATTGGTGTTTCTATTGATTCTCAGTTTTCTCATAATGCATGGCGTAACACAGCTATCAATGATGGTGGTATTGGTCAGGTTGGTTATGCGCTGGTTGCAGATGTTAAGCATGATATCTGTCAGGCATATGATGTTGAACACCCTTCTGATGGTGTAGCTTTTCGTGGATCATTTCTGATTGATACTAACGGTATGGTCAGGCATCAGGTTGTTAATGACCTGCCTTTAGGGCGTAATGTTGATGAAATGCTACGTATGGTCGATGCACTTGCATTCCACGAAGAGCATGGTGAAGTATGTCCTGCTGGCTGGAAAGAGGGTGATAAGGGTATGGATGCGACGCCAGGTGGTGTTGCAGAGTACCTGACATCTGAGGCTGATAAGCTGTAAACAAAGTCAGAGGTTGCAGGCCTTAAGCCCAGATCAAAGGGCCGGGTCTGCTACTTTTATTCCTGCTCCTGCATAACCTTTCCGATATCCTCAAAAAAACTTCCATTAAAATGTTCCGGGTCCTCTGCGTATATACCCAGTAGTATCAACCCTGCGAATAAGGCGATAAATATAATCGCACCAATAATGTTACCTGTGTCTAATGTACTGCGTTTATGTTTCTGTGGCATTAAGTGTGCTCAGTTAAATTTGTGTAATGGCCCTGATAAAAACCATGCAATTTAAAATTTTGCTATTGGTTAAATAAAGTGGCACTTGTATATTATTAATGTAGCAGACAGATATATTTAATTCATAGTAATGAAGTTTATCTTTGGCAGTGTGTGCAATAAAAAGTAGAGCGTTGCCCCTGCTTTATTTGTTTAATTGTTTTTCCACAGCTAACACAGGGTTGATCGGCTCGCCCATAAACTAAAAGAGTCTGTTGAAAATACCCGGGTTTACCATCCTGTTGAGTGAAATCCCGCAGGGTGGTGCCACCTTGCTCAATGGCGCGTTTTAAAATGTCCTTTATAGCTGATACAAGGCCTTCATATCTGGCCAGGGATATTTTATGGGCAAGTCGTTTTGGATTTATTCCAGCATTGAACAAGGACTCATTAGCATAAATATTTCCAACACCAACAACAATCTGGCTATTCATTAAAAACGTTTTAATAGCGACTTTTCTATTGCGACTGCAATCGAACAGGTATTGTGCAGTAAACTCATCATTAAGTGGTTCGGGGCCAAGGTTTATTAAGAGCTTATGTTTTAGAGGTGCTTTCCTGGTCCAGAGAACTGCACCAAATCGCCTGGGATCGCGTAAGCGTAATATTTTATTATTACTGAAAACAATATCGAAATGATCATGCTTTTCTGCATTAACCGATTTATTGAGAATACGTAAACTGCCCGACATCCCTAAATGTAAAATAACCGTTCCAGCCTGCGTGATTAATAATATATATTTTCCTCGGCGTTCAACTTTATCAATGTTCTGATGTATGAGCTGTTGCTTAAGTGCAGCAGGAATTGGCCAGCGAAGTTTTTTTTGTCGAATAATAACATCAGTAACTTTTTTGTTGAGAATGTATGGCTTAATACCACGTCGTGATGTCTCTACTTCAGGTAGTTCAGGCATTGGGAGGGTCCGAAGTTAAAATTCCAGATAAAGTATCTTTAAGCGATTTATCAAGGTGGTATTCAATATTGATTTCAGGTAATGCAAGTATAAGCCAGGGGTCGTCATCGGCTATTTCAAAAACAAGGGTTCTGGTGTTTGAGCTTATTTCTATTTTTCCGAGTTGTTTTCGATTTATATATTTGTGTACGGCAAAGGCCTGTGCTGATTTCCAGTGTTGTAAAAATAACTGTATCTGATCCGCATCAAGTTGGTTTTTCGATGATGATTCCCATGTATTGTTCTTATTTAAAAAAATAGCAGAAGAGGGTGTTTGTATCTTTGTTATATTGAAATTATCAGGCAGTAAAGATAAGTCAATAAAGCTGGAAGCCTGCGCGTTGACAAGAGGGTAAATTTTTTCATAAGCAAGAAACATTTTATTATTGGTCATTAAATAACGCTTGTTATTAACTGGACTGGTCTTGCCGAATGATATTTCTGTCTGGTTAAATGTAATGCGCGCTCGGGGAGGAGCTAATGCGTAGCTGGATAATGTTAGAGAGTCAGTATTATAGCTGTTATCAATCGGGGTTTTTGTCAGGCTTAATAATGTTTTTATTCTGAATTGATGTGCTTTTAAATTATATGGTTCGGTCATATGCCAGATAGCATTTTTATTTTTTTTAAATATTATATCGTTGTTGCTGTCTTTGCTTATACGAATGTCGGTTATTTCATCTGTATTAATTGATGTTATGTAGCGAGTGCCACTGTTGTTTTTGTTTAAAAAAAACACAGTGATACTGCTTAAAAAAACAAATAAACCAAGGTTGACCAGGCTACGACTATTAATTTTAAGGTTATTTTTTATGACGTTTAATCCAGATGGCTGCACCGCTTATAAAAAATAAAACGGGAAGGGCGATGAGAAAAACAATGCCAAGAGTGGCGGCTACAGGAGCAGAAAGGTCGAGCTGTAAATCAGGTGCATCTTTAGGTGCAATAGATATTAGCTGGTCATCTTGCGTGAGCCAGTTAAATGTATTTAGAATGAAGTCTAAGTTGGCACCATGACCAAGGTTGTTATTGGCAATAAAATCAGTGTCGCCAATAATGACAACCCGTTGCTGGCGGGTGTTTTGGCTAATGGAATTTTCTGGTGTAAGCTGTCGCTGCTGGGCAATACCAATGACCAGAGGGCCAGCCATGTCTTCCTCTTTATTGAATTCAACACCCAGTATAAAATTTTTTGTTTCAGACCAGCTGGTTTCAGAGGTAATTAATAAATCGGACGTTAGCCAGGTAGAGTCTGCCTGGGTGTTGTCTTTCTTACCTGTTATAGCGGCAGCCGTTGTAAATAAAGTAAAATATTGCATTTTTTCTGTTATGGCGTGCTGCTTATATTCAAGCACAGGAATATAAGCAGGGTGACTGAGCTGGAGCATCTGGCTTACTTCCTGGTTGTTGTCTACCATTACGCCATCAATAAAGTTAATGTCCAGGTCAGTTGTTAATTCTAGTTGTGAGTTATTTAATACAGGATCTTGCAGCCATAATAGCTGGCCACCATTTTTAATGTATTGCTGTATTTTTCTTAGTTCAGTTTCAAGCAAGGGTTTATTGATTGAAGTTAGTATAAGTACAGTTTTTTTAATATTCAGGTTTTGAGTTAATAAGTTAATGCTATTAACATTAAATCCTTTATTCATCAGCTCGCTTGCAAGTTGGCTATAGCCAACGGGCGATGTGTCGTGGGTGCTTCGTTCGCCGTGCTGAGTTAAAAATAACAGGTTCGGTTTATTTCCACGTTGAAGGCGAATTAAAGCATTACTAATATTTTCTTCTGAGATTTTGTCAATGCGTTCAGTAAGGTCATTGTATTCAATAATAGTCTGGCCATAGTGTTGAATGTTATCTGCTTTTGCCTGGTCTATGAAAATCTCAGGATTGATTATTTTAAATGAAAAATTAGTCTTGTTGTTTTTGTAACGATTTAATATTTCATCTATTGCGTTATTTAGTGTTGGGTTATCACCTTGATAGCTGCGTAAATTAATTTCATGGGGTAGTTGGTTTAGTAGTTGCAATGTGTCATTGCTTAATGAATGACGTTTTCCGGCGGTCCAGTCACTGCGAATGTTGTACGCATTGCTTAACCAGCCTGAAAAACCGATACAGGCGAGTAAAAGTAATATAAATAGAATATGCTGTATTCGATACTTTAGCTGTGATTTTTGTGTGATGAGCATTAGCTTTGCAGCCGTTGTGAATCAAGTTGGCGAATGCTCAGCAGGATAAACCCTGAGCTGAACAGTACAAAGTAAGCAATATCGCTCGTATTCACGATGCCGCGTAGCATCTGAATACTGTGATGAGTTATGGAAAGGTAGTTAAAGAAATTATTACCCTCCGTTGTTGCATTACCGGCGATATTAATGATTAAAA
The DNA here is from genome assembly GCA_016744065.1 of Gammaproteobacteria bacterium. Lineage (GTDB taxonomy): Bacteria > Pseudomonadota > Gammaproteobacteria > SZUA-229 > SZUA-229 > SZUA-229. Next base: position 14,948 of record JADGFA010000014.1, on the reverse strand, counting down.
TAAAAATAAGTAAACCAAACGTACCCGCGGCAGCATTGGCTGGCTGACTGCTTAATGAAGACATATATAGACCAGCAGAAACAAATGCAGCCACAGTTAAAAACTGCCCCAGCATGCCCGATGCAAATTTACCCATATCAAGATCAGTTGAGGATAATAACGACAGGGGCATTAGAGCCGTTATTAAAATGATAATCGTAAAAAATGCCAGTGCCCCCAGATATTTTCCGAGAATAATTTCAGTCATGGATACAGGGGAGGATAACAATAGTTTTAATGAACCATTTTGTTTTTCTCCACTAATAAGACGCATGGTAATAAGCGGGCATATTATTAATAATAAAGTTTTCGAAAAATCAAAAAAAGGAGCGACCACTAGATCGGTGACCCCGGGAGCATTTTTTATTTTTATTAATTCAGGTTGTAGTTCAAAAAAATAATCAATAAAGCCAAGGAATTTCCAGGCCATTATGCCCTGAACTATACCCAGGATTATCCACGCCAGAGGTGATAGAAACAGGCTGCGTAACTCTCGTAATGCAATCTGTAAAATCATGCAGCGTCTCGGTCTGAAATTTGAGGAGCATGTGGGATTTCACCGGATGTTAATTCAATGAATATTTGTTCCAGTGTGTTTTCTTTTGGGCTTAGTTCCAGTAACCCCCAGTGATTATTCACACAGTGCTGACTTATCTCTGCAAGTGAGGAGGATAGTTCTTTTCCTGTAAGCTGATAATAATTTGGTGATATTTCTTTAATCTGTTGTACGCCAGGTAATGTATTTAAAGATTCTAAATGGGGTGGACTCTGTAAACGTAAATTGGCCTGCTCTGTTTTTTTAAGCTCACTCATTTTTTTATTAATGACAGATTGCCCCTGATGGATCATTTGCACGCGATTACACACGGCCTGTACTTCTGGCAAGATGTGTGTGGATAATATAATTCCATGTTGCTGTCCCAGCTCCAGTATCAAGTTGCGAATTTCAATTATCTGAACAGGATCAAGCCCTACAGTTGGTTCATCAAGTACAATGATTTCGGGTTGGTGAATAATGGCCTGGGCTATGCCGACTCGTTGCTGGTAGCCTTTTGACAGGTTACCAATCAGGCGTTTGCTGTAACCTGTAAGCCCACACCGTTGAATGGCCTGTTCACGTAATGGTCTTAGCTGGTTTTTTTTAACCCGGCGTAGGCGAGCTGCGTAGGTAAGGTATTCTTCTATTGTCAGGTCTGGGTAGAGAGGAGGAGTATCTGGTAAATAACCAATAGCCTGTTTAGCCTGGCCAGGTCTTTCGAAAAGGTCTTCACCATTAATAATTATTTCACCGGCACTGGGTGCAATAACACCACACAGCATTTGCAGGCAACTGGATTTTCCTGCGCCATTGGGCCCGAGTAAAGCTAGAATATCTCCCTTGTGTAATTCTATAGAGACATTGTTAACCGCATGGGTATCTCTATAGCATTTGTGTAAGTTTCTGGCCTGAATGAGTGCTGACATGGTGCAAAATAATATCAGGAAATAGTCAGCATACAAGCTTTAAAGACATTGATAAGACAGTAAAATGGCTTTAAGTTTTTTAAAGTGTGATCTTTGTGCGTTAGAATAATATTTTACGTAACATATTTAGGGTAAATAATTTTATTATGTTAACTCACTGGCTTGGTGTTGATACCGGCGGAACATTTACTGATTTTGTATATTTTGATGGTGATTCAATTTTTATACATAAAGTGCTTTCTACACCGAATGCGCCTGAAGAGGCGATTCTCAGGGGTATCAGTGAGTTAAATATTTCACTAAAAGGATTGCAATTAATTCATGGCTCTACCGTGGCAACCAATGCGCTGCTGGAAGGTAAGGGTGTTAAAACCGTATATATTACAAATACAGGTTTTGCCGATGTGTTAACGATTGGTCGTCAGGCCAGGCGGGAGTTATATAATCTGATGCCAGAGCCTCGTCTGCCTTTAATCCCGGCTAATTGCTGCCTTGAAATTAACACGCGGTTAAGTGCAAAAGGTGAATTGCTGGAAGCATTGAAGCAGCCCGATATAGATTCATTGGTAGCGGCTATTGAGAAAATTAACCCCAGTGCTATTGCAATTAACCTGTTGTTTTCTTTTTTGGATAAACAGCAGGAACAGGAAATAAAAAAACAGCTTGCTAAGAAATTCAGTGATATTTTTGTCTGTTGTTCCAGTGATGTTCTGCCCGAGTACAAAGAGTATGAGCGGGGAATGGCGACGGCATTAAATGCCTATGTTGGGCCTTTAATGCAGGGGTACCTGGGGCGACTGCTTAAAGAGCTTGAGAAAAATATTAAGGCTGATGTAGATAAGCCGACTTTATCTGTTTTACAAAGTAGTGGCGGTTCGATTCAGTCAGAACAGGCGGGTAAATCTGCGGTTAATTTATTATTGTCTGGCCCTGCAGGGGGCTTGAAGGCTGCATTATACGTTGCGAGCCTGGGCGGAGAATCGAAGTTACTGAGTTTTGATATGGGAGGAACGTCAACGGATGTGGCATTAATTGATGGCGAAATAAAGCTAAGCTCAGAAGGTTATATTGGTGATTACCCTGTTGCGGTACCTATGGTTGATATGCATACCATTGGCGCGGGTGGTGGTTCAATTGCATATGTGAATGCTGGTGGCCTGCTTAATGTTGGCCCTGAATCTGCTGGTGCAAATCCGGGGCCAGCCTGTTATGGGCTAGGGGGGAGCCAGGCGACGGTAACAGATGCAAATATGGTGCTGGGGCGTTTACAGGTGGGTGGTTTTTCAGGTAAGGGAATGCAATTGAACCTGAGCGCTGCTAAAAAGGTATTACAAAAAATAGCAACATCACTGAACTTATCTGTTGAAGCTGCGGCTGAAGGTGTTATTCGTGTTGCGAATGAACATATGGTGCGAGCACTTCGAACTATTTCAGTTCAGCGTGGCTTTGATCCGCAGGATTTTGTATTGACCTGTTTTGGTGGTGCGGGAGGTTTACATGTTTGTGCATTAGCGGATGCACTTAATATGCAGCGTGCCATGGTGCCCGTGCATGGTGGGGTGCTATCGGCATTAGGGATGCTGGTGTCGACCCCCAGTCGTGATTTGTCGCACTCCTGTATTCAGGGTTTATTAAACAGTGACAGGGAAAAAATTGAGCATGTATTTGCTGGCCTTGAGTTACGAGGAGCGGATGCGTTGCGGGCTGAAATAAAGGAGCGGCCCCTGTTTAAGCGTTCACTTGATTTACGTTATCAGGGACAAAGTTTTACATTAAATGTACCCTGGGTAGCTGATTTAAAAAGTATTGAGCGTGCATTTCATGAATTACATAAAAAAACATATGGACATGAACTGGACATGGATGTTGAGTTAGTTAATTTGCGGGTGAGTGTTAAAGGTGAGGCACCTCCTTTAAAGTTACCGGCTCTGGTTAATAATAAAAAACAGGTAAAGCCACAATATGTAGATAGTTATGGATTTGAGAAAATGCTTGAGGTTTATCAGCGTGATGCGCTTTTCCGAGGGCAGAAAATTACTGGCCCGGCATTGGTTGTTGAAAAAATATCGACCACTTTAATTAGCTCGGGCTGGACGTGTCTGGTTGATAACTGGGGGAGTTTGTTGCTGCAACGTGATGTGACCTAATGCCAGTAGGTGGGCTCACGCATGTTTTTTTAGAGTGTAAAAAAACAGTATTTTTTTCTGGATGAAATGTGCCATAGTAGTGTGCATTACTATGGGTAAATTAAATTGAAAAAATATTGCTTTAAGGTGTAATTAGTGGCGTTTTAGTGTTCACGCTTTAAATGCTATTTAGTACATCTTCTGCCCAGTTAATAGCTTCGATATTTATATCGGAGAGATCGTCAGGGCTTAAACTGGCAAAACGAATATTCATCCAGTCCCCTTCTTCCTGCGCCAATGTGCAGTTTATTGCTTCGCCTAAATCACCTTCACGGTTTAGTAATGCTGCAATAACATTATCCGCCAATGGTAATGGCCCGATGAGTTCTTCCAGGCTGCGATCCATAAGCAGGTCTAATGAAGAGAACATGCCCACAGTAAAAAAACTATCTGCGGGTTTTAAGTTAGCTTTTTCTGCCAGCAATTCACAGCTGCGAGCGCGTATCATGGATATGCGTACCTGTTCACGGGGCTTATTATCCATACCGCTTAATGCCATCATGGATGCCCATGTGCAGAGTTGTTTGCGCCCCAGCATAACTGTGGCATGTTGAATCGATTCAATTTTTGTAGAGCGTGAAAAAAAAGCAGAGTTCATTAACTGTAAAATTTTATAACTTAACGCAACATCTTTACTGATCGTGTCTACAACCGTATCGGTATCTGTTTCCGGATTATGCAGTATGGAGAGCAGGTTAATAATGCTCATCTGGTTAGAGTCCAGGGACTCTCCGCTGATAATGCGAGGGCGGTTAAGGAAATAACCCTGAATATAATCGACGCCTGCATCACGACAGATATCATAGGCATCATGGTCTTTTACATGGTCAGCGAGAATAATGGGATGGAGTTTTTTTAATATTTTTAAATGTGCTCGTATTTCAGTGGCAGCCAGATTTTCAATATTAATATCGATAACGCTCGCCATACTGGCAAGCGGTTGAAGTGGTGGGTGTTGCAGATAATTATCCAGAGCCAGTTTAAAACCTGCGTCTGCAAGTCGTTTAGTACCCTCTATGACTTCATCCGTTACATTGACGTAAGAAGGTATTTTTAATATTACCCGGTCTACAGGTAAGGGGAGCTCATAATCACTTTGTAAGAAATGTTCAGTTAAGGTGATAAAGGCAATTTTTTTCCCCACTAGCTTGTCAATACCAATTTCCATAAAGGCATTAATAATAACCTGGGATGTAGCCATGTCAGCTTCTATTGATTCGCCGTTGTCGCTATTGGCTGGGTGAGACATTAGTTCGTAGGCATATACATCCAGCTCACGAGTGTATATAGGTTGTCGTCCGACGAAAATTTCTGCCATTATTTACATTCTTTATAATTTAGTGATTTCAGACTCTAAATATAGTCCAAAATTATTGTAATATTATTGATTTTGGGTGCAAATCAGACATAAATCACAGGCATAAAAAAACCTGCTTAAAAAACAGGTTTTTTTATGCGTATTATATTGAAGCCTTATTTAATCTTAGCTTCTTTATACATCACATACTTGCGTACAACGGGATCAAATTTTTTGATTTCCATTTTTTCAGGCATGTTTTTCTTGTTTTTGTCTGTGGTGTAGAAGTGACCTGTACCCGCAGATGAAACTAATTTAATTTTTTCACGCATAGTCTTTCCCCTTAAACCTTTTCGCCACGAGCACGCATCTCAACCAGTACAGAGTCGATGCCTTTTTTATCAATAAGGCGCATACCTGATGTTGAAACGCGTAATTTTACATAGCGTTTTTCGCTTTCCACCCAGAAACGGTGGTTGTGTAAATTAGGCAAAAAACGACGACGTGTTCTGTTTTTTGCGTGTGATACATTATTACCGGACATAGGCTTCTTACCTGTGACCTGACATACTCTAGCCATGGATGACTCCAGTCAAAACTTTAATATAAATAAGAGCAGGTTGATGGAATACATCGAACATACTCTGGAAATCTGAGGGGCGTGATCATACCGGATTTAGGGAGGCTAAACAAGCTATTCTGATTAATTCCAGTCACTTTGCTTCTGAGTATTGGCAGGTCGTTATGCTTCATTGTATAGTAGCGGCAGATATTAGCGGCAAAATATTTGCTAACTAATTGAATTTATTGATAACTTATAATGGGTTTAGGCCTTTGTTATCTTCTAATTAACCCCCCTTTTGTGAAATTGAAGCTATGGATATTGTTTTTATACGGGATTTACGCATTGAAACTGTAATTGGTATTTATGACTGGGAGCGTGAAATTCGTCAAACAGTTAGTCTGGACCTTGAAATGGGTACAGATATTCGTCGTGCGGGAGAAACCGACCATATAGATGATACGCTAGACTATAAGTCCGTTGCCAAGGCATTGATTGATTTTGTTGAAAAATCAGAATTTCAACTGGTAGAGGCCCTTGCAGAGCAGTGCTCACAGATTGTTCTTAATGACTTTAACGTGCCCTGGCTCCGGTTGCGATTAAGTAAACCGGGTGCTGTAACAGGTTCACAGGATGTCGGGGTATTAATAGAGCGAAGCAGAGAGTAACCAGGTGGCCTGGGTATACATCAGTTTAGGCAGTAATATTGATCGAGAAGCACTGACTCGGGCCGGTGTCGTGGCATTACGGGCGTTGTATGGCGAGCTGGTATTGTCCTCTGTATATGAAAGTGAAGCCGTGGGTTTCAAGGGTGATAGCTTTTATAATATGGTGATTGGCCTGCAAACCACCGATGATGTGTTTAAAGTGGCGCAGGCCCTGCGTTTGATTGAAGATGAGCATGGCCGTGATCGCAGTGGCCCCCGGTTTTCATCGAGAACTCTGGATTTAGATCTGTTGCTTTATGATGACTTCATTATAAATGAGAAAAAATTACAGATTCCCAGAGATGAAATTTTACAAAGAGCGTTTGTGTTATGGCCCATGGCCGAGATAGCACCAGATCGGGTTCACCCTGAAGTGAACAAACGCTATGCGCAGTTATGGGATGAGTTCGATAAAGAAAAAGAAAAACTACAACCGATAGCGTTTGATTTTTCCTGATCTCAGAGGTAGTTCATTCAGCTTATAGGGCACAACTTCTGAAGCCCGCAAACACGTCATTCCGTTCAGGCCCATAATAAGTGCGCCAGGTATTGCGAATCATACGGGCACGAGTTGTCCATGCGCCACCGCGTAAAACCTTTGTCTGCTTAAATAATGGCTGAGAATAATCACCATACATGTCTGCAACAAAATCCGGGTAAGGATTGAAAGTATCTTCTACCCATTCCCATGTGTTGCCGATCATCTGCCGACAGCCAAATGCACTGTCGCCTTCCGCTAAAGCACCAACATCAATTGTGCCCATGGCATAACTATTCAGATTGGCAAGGTTTTCTGTTGGTTTTTCATTGCCCCATGGGAAATTGCGTTTCTCATTAATATTATCAGGCGTGCCAGATGCCGCCAGCTCCCATTCAGCTTCACTGGGCAGGCGTCGGCCGGCCCAACGACACCAGGCCCGAGCCTCATGCCAGTTGATATGTATAACCGCTGCATGGGGGCGTAAAGACGCCCATTGATCAAACTGTTTGATTAACCAGTTTCCATTGTTATCTTTTTTCCAGCCATTGGGAGTGGTGATTTTGTTTGACTGTAACCATTGCCAGCTTTCATCATCCCAGAACTGTTTATTGCTATAGCCGTTATCATCTACAAAATCGGCGTATTGCTGGTAGCTGGTTGCTGCACGGGATATTGCAAAAGGTTTTAGCGTAACCGGATGCTGCCATTTTTCATTATCAAAACAGAAATCAATGTCCTGGGGTGCGCCCAATAAATACTCACCACCTTTTATTTCCACATCACCATCAAGTGCACCGGCATTATATTGTTTGCGATTAAAATGACAATTAGCTAGCTCAGGTGCCGGGTAATTTAAAGTTCGGCGGGTATAAGTAAAAGCTTCCGTGTGCATATCTTCATGAAAGCAGCCATAACGAGCAAGATAAATATCCTGCTCGGTTACCCTGTCACTTTGCAGGCATTGAGTTACGCCATCGAGTACCTGTTGCATATAGCTTTTTGTTTCATCAAGAGATAGCAGAGGCAAATCCCAGCGATCATTATGGGCAATGGTTATAGAGTCATAAAGTGCATCTGCATTTTTTAAAAAAGAATGAGTGCCATGTCGATTACGTAAAATCCAGAATTCATAAAAATAGGCAACATGGCCAATCTCCCATAATAAAGGATTTACCGTGTCCAGCATTGGGCCAATAAGTTGTTGTGAATTTAAATCATTGATTAATGCAAGGGTTCGTTGCCGCGTGTCTTTAAGATCAGCGATTAATGATTCTATTATTTGTGAGTCCATATCTGGATTATGACATATATATTATAATTATTTTGTTGAGATAAGAGGGTGAAACTGTAATAGTTTTATCATCTTCATAAGATAGTCTAATATATAAAAATGCATATCGGAATAATAACCCCCGCAGCCCCGGGATCACTAAACGGAAACCGGGCCACAGCACAACGCTGGGCCGGTTTTTTAACTGAGCTGGGACATAAAGTAGACATCAGTGTGTGCTGGGATGGAAGTGAATATGATTTAATGGTGGCGTTACATGCCTGGCGCAGTGCTGAATCAATTGTGAATTTTAAACAGAAATACCCGGACAGACCATTAGTGCTTGCTATGACCGGCACCGATTTATATCGTTTTATTAACAGTCACCCAGGGCCCACATTAAGGTCAATTCACCTGGCCGATAAATTAGTCACATTACATGACCTGGCATATCGATCTTTACCTGAATCAGTGCACGATAAAATTCATGTAATACATCAGTCTGCTTTACCCGTAAAAAATTTACCAGAACGTTCCGTCGATACATTCGATATTTGTGTTGTCGGACATCTACGTGAAGAAAAAGATTCTTTACGTGTAGCTTATGCAGTAAGAGATTTGCCAAAAAAAAGTCGCATTAGAATATTACATTACGGGAAAGCGCATAATGATGAATGGGCTAATCGAGCAAAAAAAGAAATGAAAATTAATCCATGTTACCAGTGGTTTGGTGAGGTACCTCATAACGAGGTTCGTGCAGCTTATGGCCGCTGTCATTTAATGGTATTGCCTTCAGTAATGGAAGGTGGTGCAAATGTTATTTCGGAAGCAGTTGTTGCTGGGTTACCGGTAATTGCCTCAGATATCGATGGTTCAGTTGGTTTGTTGGGTGAGAATTATGCCGGTTATTTTCCAGTAAAAAACGAAAAAGCATTGTGTGAAATTTTGTTAAAGGCAGAAAGTGATACGGTGTTTGTTAAAGTTTTAACTCAGCAATGTGAGGAGCGGGCGAAGTTGTTTACGGTGGGTGCTGAGAGATTGGGCTGGTCTGAGTTGTTAAATAAATTTTAACTATTAATATAGTGGTGAATTTTTTTTTGCAAAAAAAATTTGTTCATCTTCAGAGGGGTTTATGGGAGGATGAAAACAACTCCTATCACCCAGATTTTCTTATGATAGATCAGGTGTTCGAGCATTATCATCAAGTATTAAAGTTTCATCAAGCGTTATTAGAATTTTTGATACCGCGAAAAATAGATCCTGATTATGTTGATTGCTTTATATAGGGATTACGGACAGAATTTTTGGGTTCGTGCAGTCGAGGGCATCTGCAACGCTTCGGTTTACTAAATGCAACCGGACATGAGTTCTTTCGTGGGGTATGGTTTTTCCTTATCCAATGATAATGGTTATATTGTTGGGGCTTATGGTCGAAGGCCTCGACAAGTAGCGACGATTACCTGCTTATTGTCTTCATTGGAATGCAGGACAAGTTAACAAATACTGGTTGTTTTTATAATACGGATAGTATCCGTATTATGTTGACATTCAATGTTCTAGCATATAGTATACGTATATTGTCCGTATTGTTAGGTGGAGGTGGTAAAAATGAGTGTAGCTGCATTGAAAGACGCGCGCGTAGAGATCAAAACTAGTCAAACCATGAAAGAGATGCTTAATAATGCTGCGTCATTGTCTGGTCAGGATCTAACCTCGTTTATGTTGTCATCATCTGAAGCCAGAGCGAAAGTGGTATTAAGTGAATATAATGCATTGTCACTTTCTCGTGATGAGCAAAAGAGCTTCATGGATGCTATGCGAGCGCCGGCTAAGTCAACGAAAGCACTTAAAGAGCTGATGGCGATGGAGCCGCTAGTTGAGCGATAACAAAACGATTGTCTTAGAAACTTTCGATCCCAGTAAAACTTATATCAATCAAAAGCGCTTTGATTGTGAAAATAAAGCGATTAATAAATTTGTCGCGGGTTCATTAAAGAAGCAGGTCAAGCAGTCACTTAGTAACTGTTTTGTACTGGTTGATACGGATAACAATGATCGTTTTGTGGGTTTCTATACCATCAGTGCGTTTAGCATTAATGCCGATATGTTAAGTGTGTTATCAAAAGGTAGTTTACCCGCCCGGATACCTGTATCCCGTTTAGTAATGCTAGGTGTTGATAAAGAATACAAAGGGCGGGGATTAGGCAAGTTACTGCTTCAAAATATCATATTGCGAACAGTCGCGGCAGCAGATGAAATCGGTATTTACGGTTTGTATCTAGATGCTGATGAGAATGCCTATACTTTCTATGAAGAGCGAGGTTTTATACCATTAAAATCTCGAGAAAATCCTGCACCTACCCCCATGTTTATACATATTGATACCCTTCGTGATGCTATCTAGCACTAAGTTTATACAGCTTATCAGCTTATTGAGACACCCATATTAATAGTTAAGTAAAAACAAATACTTAGATATAGTCTAAGTATTTTGTTGTTATGGGTGTCCAGATAAGTTGTTAATCAGTCGTATTCAGATTGGAGAATATCTGGCAATACTCAAAAAACAGGGCCTATCGACAGTTGTATCAATATTAGAAGAATCCAGTGAATTAATTTGATAACTTTTATACTTTTAAGGGCAGTTATGCATTGAGTGGCTCAGCCGATCTTGTTCGTATTTCAAAAGCTGATGATGCTTTTCACTATCGATGGGTGACTCGTCACTGTTTTCATATTTATTTCATATGGCTTTCGTTCGCTCAATATTGCCGAGTAAGTTAAAAACTGTTACGGTCAATCGAACTTGGCATTAGCATTTAATATAACAAAGAAAACGGAGTTTAAATAAAATGTTATTTGAGTGGAGTGAAGACAAAGACAAACTAAACCGTAAAAATCATGAAATACCATTGAAGGCCGGAATTCCTGTATTTGATGATATCAATGCAATAGAATTTGAAGATTCAAGGTTTGATTATGGTGAAAGTCGCTATATTATATTAGGTCGTGACAATCGAACTAAGCTTCTCTATGTTGTCTACACTGAAAGAGGGGAAGGAGCAATACGTTTAATTTCAGTCAGAAAAGCAACTAAACAAGAGCTTCGTTTATATCAAAATGGAGGTAATTAAGGTATGAGTAAAATAATTAAACAAGAACACACTAAAGATAATCCAGTTGACAATAGTGATATTGATTTTACAAAAGCGGACTCATTAACAGAGGAAGAGATTGAAGAACGAGCTAAAAATGATCCTGACTCGATACCATTTACTGAAAATGATTTTAAAAGTAAAAAAGTAAAAAAAAGAAATCCACCTAGAGGCAGGTAATTTAATAATGGCTAAATTAATCAAAAAAAACCATATCAAAGGCGCGCCAACAACGCCACTATTCAATGTAAGTAAAATACGTGCAATGAGTGATGCAGAAGTAGAAAAGCGTGCAAAAAACGATCCTGACTCTCCACTGATAACGCAGAAAGATATAAGAAGCCGTAAAATCATAAAAAAATAGTTTAATAATTAGTTGTAGATAAATAGCATCATGGTGTTTGAGTTATAGTGAGGCTTATTGAAACACCCATATTAATAGTTAAGTATATATAATCTAAGTATTTATTTATGGGTTATCCAGATAAGGCTGTGCCAGTCTTGCTTCCGTCGGGGCGCTGTTTCTGACCGAGACAGGTAGAAGAATGAAGCCAATAGAGATTTAATATTTAAATCTTTTGTCGCAAGTAAAAAGAAAGTAAAAATAATTACGATCACGCCTAATAATTCATCTATAAGAACATGCAAAGAAAAAGGAATATCATTTAAACCTATTAAGCTAAGGCTTGTTCGTATTGAGTTAAAAAATGAGATAGAAGTGCTTATAACAAATCTGATGGATACGGTTAAGTACGATACCAGTTTATTTAAAAGTCTTTACCATCTTCGTTGGGGCATTGAAGAAAACTATAAACGTTTAAAACAATGGGTTGAAATTGAAAACTTTTCAGGTAAGTCAGCCTTGTCAGTTAAGCAAAATTTTTACGCCAAAATATGGCATCTAATTTGACTACATTAATGGTAATGGCAGCCCAAAAAATAACATTAAAAGCAACAACGCATTTTAACTTAAAATATAAAATTAATTTTGCTCAGGCACTATCAAAAATGAAACATCAAATTATTCAACTCACGTTACTAATTGGCAACGATTGTTTATTTCTAATTCACCGAACAATTAAATATATCAGCAGAACCGTTGAGGCTGTTCGAGATGGTCGGAGCAATCCAAGGAAATTGAAAAACATCAAAAACAATATACACTTTACCGCATATAAAAGCGCTTTATAATGAACGACTTAGAGCTTAGCTTACTGGCATTGGGGTTAGACTGAAACGTTTTGTTAGCCAATTTCATTCGATTGATCTTATTAGTGAAATCAGGAATTGAATAAAATTAGTATGTATTACTTTGTTATTATCAAATACTTCTACAACTTGGTATTCTTCATTTAACATATTGGTGGTATCAAAGTACGCCTGATGATGACCTGTTTCAAGAATATAAAGTTTATCATTAATGTCTATATCTTGGTTTTTTTGGTTTATCTTTGCCATGTAGGCTATGTCATCACCTACAACTTCTTCCATTTCATAAATGCTGTATATTTCTGTATTTGATATTTCACCACCACCATAATTCAATGACCACCATTTATATGACGCGGGTAGTTTTATTCCTAGTTCTTTTTCAGTTTTACTTACCCATAACTCACTACTCCCTTCACCGAAGGGAGCAAAGTCAACTGCTTCTGAATGCTCAATTAATGCTTTTAATTCTTGTTGCTCTTGATTCATTTTTTATATGGTGATGTTACCCACGAAAAGTAGACACTGTTTTAAGCGCACTTATCGTAATATTCATTTTCATAATTATTTGGGCTTTTGTAGCCATTAGTAGAGTGTCGCCTAATCGGATTATAGAGAGTTTCAATATATTCAAATACACAACAATAAGCATCTTGCTTACCATTAAATCGCTCTGCATAAATAGACTCAACTTCATTCTTCCAAAGAATGATTCCATTGCTGCATTATCCCAACAATTCCCCTTACGACTCATACTAGGTTTTATGCCTTCATTAATCAATAGGTATTGGTATTCACCAGAACGATATTGAACGCCACGATCTGAGTGAAGTATACATCCAGGCTGTACCTGTCGAGTTGCGACAGCCATATTAAAGGCATCAATAATTAACTGATTGGTCATCGATGTATCAAGCGACCAGCCAATGATCTTTCGTGAAAACAGGTCCATAACAACAGCTAAATAAACATGGCCACGTTCAACTTTTATATAGGTAATATCCGAGGCCCATTTCTCATTCGGCTTGCTAGCGGTAAAATTGCGTGCCAGTAAGTTATCACTCACATGGTTGCGCGCATTAAATGAAGGGAAATATTTATAATGTTTCCCGTTTCTGGCTTTCAAGCCTTTTTCAGTCATGATGTCAGCGATATGGTTGAGACTGCAGGGTATACCTGTCTCGTTAAGTTCGACAGTAATGCGCCTGGCACCATAGCGATGCTTATACGTTTCAAACGTAGTCACGACAGCGCTCGTTACAAGCTGTTTCTTTTGTTTGCGTAAGCTCATACTGCGATTGCGCCATTTGTAATAACCTGAGCGACTTACATTCGTCCAACAACACATATTAACAACCGCGTAATCATCACGCAGTGATTCAATAAAGGCGTACTTTACCAGTTTGGTTTGGCGAAGTACGCCGTCGCCTTTTTTAAGAATTCATTCTCTTCTTTAAGGTCAGCGACTTGACGTTTGAGTTTGCGAAGCTCTTCACTTTCTTGTTTTGAGTAATCGACACCATCCATAGTATTAAATTGCTTCTCCGTTAAACGTTTATATTGATTACGCCAATTATAGATTTGATTGGGATGAATGCCCAATTCGCGTGCAACATCTACAGCGGATACGTCAGGTAGCTCTGAACGACGAACTGCTTCTCGACGGAAATCCTCAGTGTAATGATTGTATTTGTTTTTAGTTTTCTTAGTCATAATTTAGACCCTCATTTGGTTAATTGAGGCGTCTACTTTTCGTGGGTCACTTGGGCACCTAACGCCAAGCTGGTTGTTTAGCTTGGTCCGAGTGTGTGCCGATTTTTGCACACACGATTTCAGAGACTTGTTATATGCTTTTTGCTTTTTTTGTATATATCGCATTGGTAAATAAATTATCTCTTTCCAGATCATTTAGTAAACGGTCTGCGAGCTGGCCGTGCATATCTGACATCTCAGATCTTGGAGTGTTAAACAAGCTGGCCCAACCTGTAAGCGTATCCTTGTATTCATATTTCTTAATTAATTCATTATTTCTGTATATTTTTGCATTCATAGTAAATTCAGCCTCAAATTGATGAGGGATTATAAATAAGCTTGCAGCTGTAATAACCCACCATATTAATTGAGGGTGAGATCTTGTGTCCATTCCTCCATAAACAATATCTAAAGTATATGGGGAACCTGTGTAATTGGTAAATGCCTTGAACTTATTACGCTTTGATAATTCATATGTAAACTCATTGGCATACTCCAATTGTCCGTTTGTTACATAGTCTCCAGGTGGACGTACTATAAGATATACTGGTGGGAATACCTGCTTTGAATAAGCAGCATCTTCAACTTTTAGACTATGGTTATACGAACAACCTGTTACAAAAACTAATGCTATTAATAATAAATATTGTATTTTTTTTATCATGAAGCTTCTTGTCCTTTGGGTTACTAAATATAGCGCTGAGGTAAGTGGCGCGTGCTGTTTACGCGTCCAAGCCTGTGTTTTTTACAGGCGAACTTGACCGTTTTTTTAGCTGTTTTCTCTAGCACGGTCTTCCAGTAAATAATTACGTAGTTTTCTTTCGCT
>JADGFA010000013.1:18058-82227 GCA_016744065.1 Gammaproteobacteria bacterium | reverse complement strand
CAACAAGAGGTCATAGTTACAATAATTATTTGTCGCCGAATGCAGCAGAAAAACTAATATTAACCTATTGATGTGTACAGTTTTACTTGACCACTACAGTTCCCTTTAGTTTACGTATTGTCTGGTGGCCCTGTAATAACCTGAAACCCTTTAAAGAATTTCATGGAAACATAGTACTATGCGTTTTAGTAGAATCGCAAATTATATTTTTGTGATGTATTCGTGGTTTTAGCGTGATTTATAATTGGTAGGGTATTTTAGTTAATTGGATGAGGCTTTCCAGGACATAACAATAAATTGTCTGTCATCCTGAGCGAAGCCGAAGGATCAGGTATCATGCTCTGTCTGATTATTTCATCATAGTGAATTATTCACTTACATTCAGAATGACAGATTTGTTATGACGTATTTTATTTATTAGTTAATTAATTGTTTTGTAAAGACTCAGTCATTATTTTTTATTTTAAATTTTTGTTTCTGGCCTTATAGCAAACGTTTTGTTAGCATTTTCTAAGGATAAATAAACTTACTTTCAGGATATTTTAAAATGGAAAAAATCTTTAGAATTAAATCGTTAGTTTCTGCTGCTGTTGTGGTATCGGGCCTTGTGTTAACTGGTTGTAGTAGTGACAGTGGAAGTTCAGTGACTTCGCCGAATGGGATTTATACAGGGAATATTACGGGGGGGGATGTTTCTTCAAATGGTATAGAAGAAAAAGCGATTGTTTATGGCTTCAGAATGATGGTTTTGTCAAATAAGGCAGATGGGGTATCTCAAATTTTTGATAATAATTTATCAGAATCAACTGTATCATTGACTGGTACAGGAATGAGATATGGTGCATCAGGCGTTGATCTTAATGAGGTTGGGTATGATGGTTCTTTCTCTTCGGGACAAAGTATTGTAGTTAACTTTACTGAATTAACTACAGGAGCTATAACCTTGCCTTCTGGAACTATGAATTTAGTTGCAAGTACTTCGTTGTATTCAAAAGGGTCTGATTTAAGTCGGTTAGCTGGAACATGGACTGGTACTTTTGTTGTGGGCTCGCAGATGGTTTTAAATATTGATGCTAGTGGAGTTATTGGTGGAAGTAGTGGTGATCAAGGTGGTGGTGCTGATTGTGGGTTTACTGGTGCCTTTAACGTACTTGAAGCTTCGGTTAATGTGTATGCGGTTAATTTAATTAGTGATGGTGGTAGTGCGTTTGGGTGTTTTGTATCAGCGGGGACATATACTGGCCTGGCCTGGACAGAAGGTGATACAAATGGAACGCTTGTGTTAATGGCGGCCGATGGTAATCGAGGACGTGCCGTAGTCTTAACAAAAAATTAATTTAAAGCCTTAATGTGTGCAGGGAGGGAGTTTTAGATGAAACAATCTGAAGGAAAAAGTTGTTTAAATCGATTATTGAATAAGCAGCTATTTTTTTAGGTTACTCGGTTGTTTTTTGACCTGTCTTTAAATATTGATTTTAAGAGTATTAATTGTTGACGAAAATTGATAAATAAAATATTTCTGTCATCCTGAGCGAAGTAGAAGTAGAAGGATCAGGTGTCACACTCTGTCCTGTTACTTTGTAGTAGCAGGTGCTTTACTCTCGTTCAAGATTAGCCTGATTTTTAGAAATTTAACATGGGTTTAAAAAGCTAACTCATTGTTTTTTAAAAAACTTTATTATATTGCTTCTCACTTTAAGTAGTTCTCTGTAGCCTTATAAGCCGTATTTTGCTAGTATTTTCTGAAATTTAATAAATCATGCTCTCGGGGCGTTTGAAAATGGAAAAAATCTTTAGAATTAAATCGTTAGTTTCTGCTGCTGTTGTGGTACTTGGCCTTGTGTTAACCGGTTGTGGAAGCAGTGGTGGTGGAAGTTCGGTGACTTCGCCGAATGGGATTTATTCCGGGAGTATTACTGGAGGGAATTTAACGTTTAATGGGCTTGAAGAGAAAGCAGTTATATATAATAACCGTATAATGGTGTTATCAAATAACTCTAATGGTGTAAGTCAAATATTTGATATGGAAGTGGTTGATGCCAGTGTATCGCTTGCAGGAACAGGCGCAAATTACTCTCCGTTTCCATCAAAGCTAAATGATTTAATCATTGATGGGACATTTGTAAGTGGAAGCTCTGCTAGCATTGAGTTTGTGGAGCAGACAACGGGTACAGTTACATTAACTCCAGGCACGATAAATTTAACGGCCAGTCCAGCAATATATTCGAAAGGTTCAGATCTGGTCAGATTAAGTGGCACGTGGTCAGGTATTTATGATTCAGGTTTTGGTAAAGTGATGACACTTACTATTAATGCCAATGGCATGATTGATGTGGCTTCAAGTATTGATAGTAATGGTTCGAGTTGTGGTTTTACAGGCACATTCAGTCTTCTTGATTCAGCAGTTAATGTGTATTCATTAAATTTGATAAGTGATGGAGGGGATCAGGTGATTGTCTGTGATTTAGGTGCGGGTACCTTTAGTGGTCTGGCCTGGACAGAAGGTGCTGCGGATGAAACACTGGTACTGTTGACTTCTGATGGAAATAAAGCGCGTGCCGTAGTCTTAACTAAAAATTAATTTAAAGTCTTAACGTATGCAGGGAGAGAGTTCTAGATGAAACAATCTGAAGGAAAGAATTGTTTAAATCGATTATTTAATAAGCAGTTAAATGTTTTAGGTTATGAAAGAGGTAATTGCATTTTTTATAAAAAAATATAAAAATTTAGTGTTATTAATAATATTATGCCTGTGACTGCAATATAAATACCAAATATTGGATTGTATATTAACCCTTGTGATGGGAATTGTTTTTCAAGTTTTTCTATAATATCGTCAGAAACTGGAATAATCCATTTTCGTAAAATAAATTGAAAAAGGCCGATTATTATAATTAATACAGGGACAACAATATCAATATTGTTCAGGTGCCATTCATTATTTTTAATTATATTGGTTTCATTATTCAGTTCAAAATACAGCTCTTGTTGTGCTGATTGGGTGGATGTCGTTTCTAATATGTAGTTCATGAGAATGGATGAGCTTAAAATTGAGTTGTATAATAAAGACGGGCGGTTTCACAATCCCATGAAACCTTATTTTGTTGTTGTGCATATTGTTTTATAAGTTTGTATCGAATATCGACGTCTGCCTTAATTATGTGAATAAATAACTTATTAAATAATACGGGTAATTTGTCTTGTACGTTCTGAGTTAATTTCATTTCTTTTTCTTTTGATGATAAATTTATTGGCTTAGCAGTAATGTATTTGTATATATTGCAAAGTTTAGAGTAGTCTTTTACTGTGAAATTGCTTTCATTATTGGCTAATAAATTATGAGAGTATAGTGTGCATGTTATTATCATTAAACGAGTTATATTAAAAATGTTCATGATGTTATTTGCTGTCCCTGTTCTCGAATAGTTATAGAGAGCTAGTTTAAGGTTATTTCTTCACGTTCTTCATGAATAAGCCAGCCTTTATTGAAAGTCTGGTTTCTATATGGATCAACTATAAAAAATGCCGATACATAAATAGCGATATTGTTTACTTTACCAATTTCTTCTATATGCCATATTTCATCGCCTGGGCGAGCTAAAACTTTACTGGTTGTTTTTGTTAGAGCAAGACCTGTGGTTGCTAGTGTGAAAATAAGACCAGCGCCCCCAGAAATTATTCCAGTTGCCAGGCTTAATGTAGCTGTTAATACAGGGTAGCTTTCTCCACCTAATAATTCTTTATTTAGTTTATCTGTAATATGTTCGCTACCCGGTAAGAAAGTGCTAACTTTTCTTTTGGATTGTCTGTTTTTTGGGGTAATAAGTGAGGGAGCTCCTTTTTTTGGTTTAATTTGAAACTTTCCACTTGCTACTAATGCTGATTCAACTAAAGTTCGAGGTTTAGTGTGGTCATGCAGGAAAGACATGATGACAGGATTTAAGTATTTGTTAGATTGTTTCTGTAGTTCGGGAAGCTGAGAGAGAATGTTAGAAGGCATGAAGTCTTATCCTTAAGAGTATAATGATTATAAGTTTGTTAATATTGTCATATTGAATTCTATCTATGTTTTGGCTGTTCGTCAAAATTGGTTATTGGGTTAGTTTTGTTATTTTTTTATATTGCTGCTAAAGGTATTCATTTTGTCGATGGTGATGGGTAAAGAATAAACTTCTCTCATCCTGAGCGTAGTCGAAGGATCGGCTGTCATACTCTGTCCTGTTGTTTCGTGGCAGCAGATTTTTTATTCTCGCTCAGGAATAACAGGTTTGTTGTAAGGCAAGTTATTTATCAGTTAGTTCAGGATTAGTCTGATTTTTAGAAATTTAACATGGCTTTAAAAATCTAACTCATTGTTTTTTAAAATTTTTTATTATATTGCTTCTCACTTTAAGCAGTTCTCTGTAGCCTTATAAGCCGTATTTTGCTAGTATTTTCTGAAATCTAATAAATTATGCTCTCGGGGCGTTTGAAAATGGAAAAAATCTTTAGAATTAAATCGTTAGTTTCTGCTCTTGTTGTGGTATCAGGTTTTATGTTAACCGGATGTAGTAGTGATGGTGGAAGTTCGGTGACTTCGCCGAATGGGATTTATACAGGGAATATTACAGGGGGAAATTCAACGTTTAATGGACTTGAAGAAAAAGCCATTATATATAATAACCGAATGATGGTGTTATCAAATAACTTAGATGGTGTATCGCAATTATTTGATGCTAATTTAACCGATCAGACGGTATCTTTAGCTGGTACAGGAAAGAGATACAGCGGTGCTGGTTCTGGTATAAATACAATTACTTATGAGGGAAGTTATGTTGCAGGGACATCAGCCTCTGTGGACTTTGTTGAATCAGTGTCTAACCTGACTGGAACGATGGTTTTTAATACTACACCCTCTGTTTATGCTAAGGGTTCAGATTTAAGTCGACTTTCTGGGACCTGGTCGGGAATTTTTGTAGCGGGTTCAAATGCGACTATGACATTGAATATTGGTAGTGATGGGGTTATTGCTGTAAACAGTGGTGATTCAGGTGATGGCGCTGATTGTGGATTTACAGGGGATTTTGGTCTGATAGAAGCTTCGGTTAATGTGTATGCAGTTAATTTAATTAGTGATGGGGGGGGAGGAGGTTGTTTTGTGTCAGCAGGGACATATACTGGCCTGGCCTGGACAGAAGGCGATACAAATGGAACGCTTGTGTTAATGGCGGCTGATGGTAATCGAGGACGTGCCGTCGTCTTAACTAAAAATTAATTTAAAGTCTTAACGTGTGCAGGGAGAGAATTTTAGATGAAACTAACTGAAGGAAAGAATTGTTTAAACCGATTGTTTAATAAACAGTTAAATGTTTTAGGTTGCTCGGTCTTTGTTACCCAGTTGGTTTTTTCTCCCTGTCTTTATGCTAATCCTGCGGGAGGCAATATTGTTGGCGGGACGGGCAATATTAGTCAGTCTAATCTGACGACGACAATAAACCAGTTCAGTCATCGCCTGGCGATTGACTGGCAAAGTTTTAATGTTAATCAGAATGAATCGGTTAACTTTAATCAGCCGGGTCGTTCGGCCATCGCTTTAAATCGCATTCTCGATCAGAGTGCATCTCAGATACACGGTTCAATTAATGCCAATGGGCAGATTATTCTAGTTAATCCAAATGGGGTTTTCTTTGGTAAAAATGCAACGGTTAATGCCGGGGGCTTATTTGTTGCTGCACTGGATGTGAGCAGCGATGACTTTATGCGGGGTGAGCTTAATTTTAAGGCTCTGGAAAATACCTCGGGTTTAATTGTTAATGAAGGTCGCCTGGAAGTGATTGATGGGGGCGCTCTGGTGTTACTGGGCCAGCAAATTAACAACCGGGGTTTATTAGTGGCGCATTTTGGCACCGTGGCTCTGGTGGCGGGCAGTGATATTCTGGTTCGTTTTGATCATTATGATCAGCTTAGTATTCAGATTAATCAGGCGGTGCTTGCGGATATTTTAGAGCTGGATGAGCCGGCCATTTTAAACAGCGGATTAATTGACGCGCATCAGGGGAATGTGGTGCTGACGGCAAAACAGGCCGATGCGATTAAAAGCAGTTTAAATAATATGGACAGGCAGCAGGTATTTTCATTTACCAGTGGTCAGGTGATAGAGCGGGACGGGGTGGTTTATTTAGCCGGGCCAGATGGTGATATCAGTAACCTGGGTGTGATTGATATAGCCGGTGATAAAAATGCGGGCACGCTGGTGTTAAGTGGTGAAAATATTAATCACCGGGGTGAGATTAATGCGGATACGCTCAGTGGTAAGGGTGGCACTGTTAAGTTTGATGCAAATGACACGGTATTATTAACCGATGACAGTGTTGTTTCAGCCCAGGCCCTTGAAGAAGGCGAAGGCGGCACGGTGCATGTGCTGGGGGACCGTGTTGGCTTAGTTGATCATGCGCTTATTGATGTCTCCGGTGCTAATGGTGGCGGCGAGGTTTTAATTGGCGGGGATTATCAGGGCAAGAATCCGAAGATTAAAAATGCCCAGGCGGTTTATTTAGGCGAGCATACCCGTATTCATGCGGATGCGCTGAATGAAGGAGATGCGGGGAAAATTATTGTCTGGTCAGATAAGACGACCAGGGCATACGGTGAATTAACCGCAAGGGGTGGTCAACAGGCGGGGGATGGTGGCTTTATTGAAACCTCAAGCCATGATTATGCTGACCTGGCGCCGGATATAGATGTAAGTGCGGTTAATGGTTCACATGGTCATTGGTTGATTGACCCATCTGTGTTAACAATTAGTAATGGAGCAAATAGTAATCCTATATTTCCTGTAGCTCCTGATTTTACTTCGACTGATAATATTTCAAATTTATTTATAGGTACATTACAAAACGCTTTACAAGATGGCGCAAACGTAACCGTCCAGACAAGCGTCCCATTAGACATACCTAATGAACCTTGTATTGTGGGTGTTTGCTTACCTCCAATCGATATAACACCAGAAACCACTCAGGTCGCAGGCGAGAGTTACTTTTACGGTGATATTATTCTGGTGGATGATCTTGATATCGATAATATTGGCAGCACTACACGTGATGGGGAGAATGCATCAACGCTTACCCTGACGGCGCATCGAGATATTGTTATTAATGGCGCTATTTTTGACTCTGATGGTGATAATACATCAGGTATGCCGGCTACTTTTACCCCTGATGGCGATATTTTAAATTTAATTCTTCAGGCGAACACCGGCTCTGGTGGCAATGCGGGGATTGGCAGTGTACGCATTAATAATAATATCAATTTACAGGGCGGTAATTTTACCGCCAGTGGCAGAGAGTTTGTTCAGGTAGCAGGCACGACAATTAATACACGCGTACCTGCGCCGGGAGCCAGTTCGGGTTTTGATCCGGTGGCTGTTTTTGGTGGGGCGGGTGTAACACCTGATGGCGATGTCAATATTATCGCAACCAATGGAGGAATATCCGCTAACGGTAATTTTATTGTGGCGGGTGATACTAATTTAATTGCTTCGGGAAGTATTGCTTTAATTAATAATGCGAATGATTTTGGGCTGGTTAATATTAATGGTGGTACAGCGGTTACAATTGCCGATGCAAATAATCTAACTGTTAATATAAATAATAATTCAGTGACCAGTATTGGCACAGGAACCGCAACGGTTGGTGGTAATTTTAATATTGTTGATGTCGATTTATTGGGTACTCAGCTAAGTGCAATGGATGTATCCGGTGATTTAACGGTTAATGCGCAGGGCAATATTACCGATATCGGGGATATAGTAGTAAGGGGGTTTACTAATTTAACTGTACCAGATGGTAGAGCCATTATATTAGACTCTTCGGGTAATAATTTTTCCAATGATTTAAATATTATCGCTAATACACTTTCTAGTTTAACGGTGAGAGATAGTTCCGCTTTTGAGCTTCAGGATGGAATAGTTGTAACCGGGGATATTAATTTACGTGGTGCCAGTTTGCTTACTAATAACTTTACCCTGGGTAATGCGTCTACTTTAACGTTAACCAGTACGGCGGGTGATATTGACCAGAATACGATAATAAGCCATGCGGGGCCAACTGTTTTATCGGCAACCGGAGGTGATATTAATTTAACTATGACCAATAATCTGAGCAGTGTGCAGGTGCTTGCTGCGGGTACGGCCACAATTAACAATGGCGCGAATGACATTGATATTGTGAGTGTTGATAGTACTGATATTTTAGATATTGATGCGCAGGATATTACACAAAGTGGCGATATAGCGGCAACAACAGTTGATTTAACAGCGGTAGATACGGTTAGCCTGGATAGGATTGATGCAACTACGTTAAATGTAACGGCTGCGGGTGGTATTAGTGATACGGGTGTAATAACAGTAACCGGCTTAACAACACTGGATGCGGGCACCAGTAATATTATTTTAAATAGTATAAATAATCTTAATGATGTAGAAATTGTGAATGCATCGGCTGTTGAGATTAGTGAATTTGATAATATAAATATCTCTGGAAATATGGCCTCGTTAGATATTTTTGCCGGGTTTGGTGTCGGGAGTAGTATAATAAGTAATATTCTGGATTCTGCTTTAACCGTAAGTGGCTCGACAACATTGGGCTTTATTACTGATGGGGCGATCAATCTGGATAATTTCACTGAAGTCGATTTAGCTTTGCGCCCACGAAATAGTTTGCAGGGCCCTATAGATATATTATCGTTTTCTACTGTAATAACAGATCTTGCTATTCGTAATGATGCAAATATTCAATTATCTTCATCGGCGATTATCAGTAATTTAACATTAGATACTACAGCAGCCATTTCTCAAAACAGTTTTTTAAGGGTGGCGGGTAATACCCGTTTTCAGGCTGCAAGCATTGATTTAAATAATGCATCAAATGATTTTAATGCCATAAACATAAGTAATACGGCAACAAGTGTGATCGCGGATACAAATGATGTTTCAGTCACATCGGTACTAAATGGTGACCTTACACTAAATGCTGGTGGCCTGGTGAATATTGAAGGTGATATGAATAACCTGACGATTAACACAACAGCGGGTGGAGTTAACAGTGGTGTTACTACTTTAACGGTAGCATCTAATACAATTATTAATGCAACAGCAGCTGGCGATATCGATTTTGC
The DNA here is from genome assembly GCA_016744065.1 of Gammaproteobacteria bacterium. GTDB lineage: Bacteria > Pseudomonadota > Gammaproteobacteria > SZUA-229 > SZUA-229 > SZUA-229. The sequence continues at coordinate 73,074 of JADGFA010000013.1, read as the reverse complement.
AACAAACCAGGTTAACCTTGAAAACCTGAATATTGTTCAGGCAAATGATGTTTTAATAAATGAAGTAGATAACCTTTCAGTTAATAGTGCCACAGTAAATGGTTTACTGGATATAGATGCAACCGATACTGTGTCGGTTAATGGCACAATTGCTAATTTAGAGATTAATACAGCCAATACGATTAGCTTATCGGGTAATATTGGTATTGTTAATGCGCTGACAACATCAGGCGGTATTCAAAATGGCGCTACTGCATTAAGGGTGATTGATACGGCAATATTAGATGCAGGAGCTTCTGATATTACGCTGGATAATGCAGGAAATGATATTGCAAGAATTAGAGTAATTGCTGCGCAGAATGTGAACTTACGTGATATTAATGCATTGCAATTAATGGATGTTACCAGCAATAGCTTAACTGTAAATACGGCGGGTAATTTAACCCAGATGTCGGGTACCATTTTAGATATAGCAACGGCGACTAATTTGAACAGTGGTAATGGTGATATTACATTAACTGAAGCTAATTTATTAAATACCCTGGGTATTTCAGGTGCCAATAATGCAACGGTGGTGAATGATCAGGCGCTGGTGTTAAATGACAGCAGTGTGACTTCGAATATAAATATTAGTACAACCACTGGAGACCTTTCTCTAAATAGTATTAGTGCAGGTGGCACGGCCAGCTTTTCAACGGTAGACAGCTTAATTGATGCAAATGCAAATGCCTTGAATGTGGTAGCGACCACAGCATCTTTTACGGCGGTTAATGGTATTGGTGCCGGTGCGATAGCAGATACAACAAAAGATATTGATATACAGGTATCTAATTTAAGTGCATTGAATACCGGTAGTGGCGATATTAATATAAAAAATACCGGTGGTGATATTACGCTAACCAGTATTGTTAATAATGCATCTGATACAGGTAACTTTAATTTTGAAACCAATGATGATGTTTTTATAGATAACATAACACTGGTGCAAAACCTGACAGAAGAATTTTTTCCTGATGGCACGGGTACGGTAAGTATGCGTACAGCCAATGGTAGCTTTTTAGGCGTAGGTGACGAAGATATTAATAACCCGGATATAACCGCTACAAATTTACGTTTAATCGGTTTTAAAGGTAATTTGGGTACATTGCAACGCCCATTGGTGCTGGATATCAGTGGCAAAGTAGAGCTGTTAATGCGTGCAAGTTTAGACCCCATATACATAGAGCCAGTGCCTAACGCGGATACAGATATACGGGATAATTCATTATTGCAGTTTACATCGGCTGATACACTTGCTGCGGCAAATGGTGTTCAGGTAACAGAAGTTGAAACGCTACTTGATATAGACCCAGCTATATTCACCGACTTACGTCATTTTGTTGTCGGCTCTGACCCGGTGCTGTTGCCGCGAGACCAGCGTTTTGATGTTGAAAATGAAGACGAAGATGAAGATGAAGAATATTTCAGGCGCATTTCAGGTGAAACAGAAGAAGTGCTTGAAAATTAATGGGTTTAAGATCCTTCGCTGGCGCTCAGGATGACAGAGTTAAGAGAAGAAGGTGAAAGAAGGCATTGTCACTTTGACCGAAGCGTAAGTGGAGTGTAATAAGCCTGAATTCTTGAAGGTATTTAAGTTAATGGGTTTAAGATCCTTCGCTGGCGCTCAGGATGACAGAGTTAAGAGAAGAAGGTGAATAGAAGGCATTGTCACTTTGACCGAAGCGTAAGTGGAGAGTAAGAAGTCTGAATTTCTGAAGGTATTTAAGTTAATGGGTTTAAGGTCCTTCGCTGGCGTTCAGGGTGACAGAGTTAAGAGAAGAAGGTAGATAGAAGTCATTGTCATCCTGACCGAAGCGTAAGCGTAGTGGAAGGATCTTGAGTAGTGAAAATGTTCAGGGTGGTTGATTCAATGCTTCTGGTTTTTGGAATGATGGATAAGAAAGAAACTGTGATATACGGTTACTAATTAGTTTAAGGGAATTAATAAAATATTTGTATTTTTAAAAGGAATTTAAAATTCGAAATTCACATGATTATTTTGTTTATATATTAACGAACTGGAATAATAAAGTTATGTATATAGGTGTTACGAGGGATCTGTATGCACGTATATATCAGCATAAAAATAAGCAGATAAATGGTTTTACTAAAAAATATAATATTAATAAATTAGTTTATTTTGAGTCAACTGTCGATATTGCTTCGGCAATTTCCAGAGAGAAACAGTTAAAAGGCTGGATTAGACGTAAGAAAAATTTGTTGGTTGAAAAGGTTAATCCTGACTGGAAGGATTTGTTGCCTGAGCTGAAGGGTGAAGGTGTTTAAGCTTATAGTTTTAAGATCCTTCACTGGCGTTCAGGATGACAGATAAGAAAAGAATATGAAACATTGTCATTCTGGTCGAAGAGAGAGCACAGTGGAAAGTTCCTGAGTCGCGAAGGTATTTAGGTAATGAGTTTAAGGTCCTTTACTGGTGTTCAGGATGACAGATTAAGAAAAGAGTGTAAGGCATTGTCATTTTGACTGAAGCGAGAGCACAGCGGAAAGTTCTTGAGTCGTGAAGGTATTTAGGTAATCGGTTTAAGATCCTTTACTCGTTCAGGATGACAGATAAGAAAAGAATGTAAAACATTGTCATCCTGACCGAAGCGATAGCGTAGTGGAAGGATCTTGAGTAGTGAAGGTGTTAAGTATAACGGGTACTAGCATTTTTTAATTGCTCTTTAGTGATAACAGTATAAAAAATAAATTATGAAATCTCATTTGAAAAAATACTCTCTTTTATTCATGTTTTTTACTGCAACTTCTTTTGCTGGCATAGTTGAAATGCCGGAAGTGGTTGAGTCTAGTACATTACATGGTTCATCGGTTTATGAAAATATTAATATACCCAGTACTCGTTATCGAAATCCAGATACTGAAAGTGGCCCGCGTTTATGGGTGAAAGAAATTCGATTGCAGGGTATTGGTGATTATCCTGAGCTGGGTATTTTTCGCAAGGATATAATCAAGCACATTGAAGATCGTCGTCATGCAATAATGAGAGAAGATAAATTGCGTGCACATGGTTATACCGATGAAGAAATTGCTGAAATATTAGATTTATTAAATACAATTGATGTTACCAGGCAGTTTGATCATGTCACTACGCCTGATTTGCAAAAATTTATCTGGTTAGTGCGAGAGCAAAAAGAAAAACGTGGTTTAAGTTTAGGGGAAATTGAAAATATAGCTTATGAGGTAGAAGAATATTACCGTGAACGGGGTATGGGGCTGGTAACGGCGTTTGTGCCTCGGCAGGCTATGCGTGATGGTGTGCTGGTGATAACGGTGTTAAATGGTAAGTTGGGTGAGGTTGAGGTGCTTGAAAATGAGTTATACAGCGATGATATTATTCGTTCAGCATTTCATGATGTGATGTATATACCGGTGAAGTTTGATCTTATAGAAGAGCGTATGTTTCTTTTAAATGATCTGCCCGGGCTTGCCATATCGGGTACTTTTGAAGCTGGGGATCAGGTTGGCGATACTCGGTTAAACTTAAGTGCTGTTTCTGAGAATGAATTTGATCATACCCTTCGTCTGGATAATCATGGTGCGGATTCAACAGGAAAAATCAGGGCATTTTATCAATTTTACTGGAACAATCCTGCAAATATAGCCGATCAGTTGTCTTTGGCTTTGTTGCAATCTTCATCACCCGATAATTCTACCTATGGTCTGTTAGGTTATCGTGTTCCTGTCTGGCAGAAAAAACTCTTTGCCAGTGTGAGTGTTTCCAGTAATCAGTTTGCTATTGATCAAAGTACAAACACCGATTCAACTGTTAGCCAGATAGGTATTAAAGGTGAGACCCAACAGGCAGAATTAGTTTTTGATTATTCAATATTACGCTCGCGGGAAATGAGCTGGTGGGCGTATTTAACGTTTAATACAACCAAAACTATATTGGATAGTGATGAGTTTGGTAACCTGGGTCTGGACGATAAAATAAAGAATATACGTTTACGTGGGCAATTTGATATTTTAGATACAGAAGATAAATTATTGCACCTGGGGTCATTTGGAATAACCAGTGGAAGTTTTGATTTTGGTCAGGCGGAAGGTCAGGATGAAGACTATAACAAAATGAATGCAGATTATAATCTTTTAGGCTTTTTTACTATTCCCGGACTGGATGTTGTTACACGTTTAATCTTGAAAGCTGAATTACAGCTTACAGATCAGCCATTACCCGCGGCAGAGCAATCAGCATTAGCTGGCCCCACGGTTGTCAGGGCTTTCCCGATAAATCAGTTCTCGGGTGATAGCTCCTTATATTTGGGTTTGGAATGGGTATTTAACTCCCCTCAGATATTTATGTTTGATTATTTTCGTGAGCGTGATATCTCACAGAAAATGCAGCCTTTTTTCTTTTTAAATGCATCCCATGGCGTTCAGTATGCATTGGAGGGGGATGAGGATAATGATGGGACACTCGCGGATGTAGGAATTGGCGTTCAATATGGCTATGGGCGTCATATCAGCGGAAATTTGCAGTTTGCTGTCCCGGTTAAGGATGAGTTTAGTGATGACAGTATTAGCGTACCAGATGATTCTTTCAGGCTGGTATTTGATTTCCAGTACCGATTTTAGTAGCCTGAGATAAGCCTTTTATTGCTGCCTGGTAAATCTTGTTATTTATAACTCTAAATATTGTATAATTCCCCTCTTTTTTATTTAGCCTGAAACGACCCTTTATCTATGTCTGAAATACTTGAGCAAATGCAGCGCCGTCGTACTTTTGCGATTGTTTCCCACCCAGATTTTGACCAACAAGACAACCTGAGTCATCAAAAGACATAAACTATATTAATTTCATATAGTTACAACATGTCTTGGGTTGTCTTATTGACTCCTTAAGCCCTTCTTTGTCATGCTGAGTCACACGAAACAAGTACAAATTTAAGTACAAATTTTGTGTTTCATCAGAGCTTAAATTTATTTGTACTTGTTCATTGGTTTCAATGACTTGGAGTACAATCATGGCAATTACAGAATCTTGGCTAAAAGCCAACAATAGAAAAGAACGCGCGAAAGCAATAACCAAAACTGATCGAGATGGTCTGGTTGTCCGCGTAACACCCAAAGGTAAAATCACCTACAGCTTACGTTATTACTATAACAACAAGCAGACACGAACTGATTTAGGTACGTACCCTTTAATGTCAATTAAAGAGGCAAGATCAGAAATGCTTCGACTTAGGAAAAAGCTTGAGCAGGGGCATAATCCAAAAGTTGTCCGCCAGCTTGAAAAGCAAACCATCATTGCTGCAAAATCCCTCAAGGGTTTATTTGAGCTTTGGTATGACGCATATTGCGTAAAAAACAAGAAGATGCACCATGATATAAAACGCTCTTTTGAAATTCATGTGTTCCCAAGAATAGGAAAGTTACCTGCTGAAAAAATAACTCTTCATGAGTGGCTAGATATTCTAGAAACATTGGCTCAAAAACGCCCTGCCATAGCAGAACGCATTCTGGTCAATGCGAAACAGATGATGAAATATGGTTTAAAGCGAAAGCTTATTCCTTCAAATGTATTGGCAGATATTTACGCCAAAGAAGATTTGCAGATTCAGAAAAGATCAGTAGATCGTTCTCTATCTGATGAAGAGATTAAAATGCTTTGGCTGGCAGTGGATAATTCTCGCATCACAGACAAGAACAAGCTCTTTGTTAAGCTGTGTCTGATTTATGCTTGCCGTAATGGTGAGCTACGTTTATCTGAAAAAGATCATTTTGATTTTAAAGCTAAGGTCTGGACTATCCCCCCTGAAAACCACAAGCTTGGTAAAAAAAGCGGTAAACCTTTACTGCGTCCGATAACGCCTTCAATTGAAGGATTTCTGAAGCAAGCATTCGATCTTAGTGCAGACAGTAAGTATGTTTTCACCAATGATGGCTCAAACGATGTCATGGGGCATACTGCACCAGTCGCACTGCCCTACAACATAATGCAATATTTGAGAAGGCATGAGGACTATGAGCTTGCTCACTTTTCGATGCATGATTTAAGGCGTACCGCCAGAACTAACTTTTCTACGCTTACTGAACCACATATTGCAGAGATCATGCTTGGTCATACCTTAGGTGGAGTTTGGAAAACTTATGATCGCCATGATTATCTGAAAGAACAGGCGAAAGCTTATGAAGCGTGGTGCAAACGTTTGTTTGGACTGGTTGATATTAATGAGCCAACAACACTAGCTAATGACAATCTGGTTGAGCTTGATAGCAGGCGATATGGTTGATTATTTAATGAAAACTATTAAATGTGGTTATTGCCAAGAAGATAAGCCAAAGAAAACGAGCAAAATGTTGAGGTCTAGTGGGTCAATAAAAGGTAGCCTGTACTATTGCGAAACTTGCATGGCAAATCCGATGGCTCAACGGCATTTACGTGTCAGAATGAAAAGACACTACAGGGATTATTATAAATACTAGGATATTCTGATCGCTCACAGAGGATGATTTATCAACCCCCGATAACAACTCCACAAATGCAATTATTTGACTCTCATTCTTCAACTGATTATGACTTAATAGATCATATTTTTAAATGAGGGACATCATCATGAGTGGTGGAAATTCATCCTGCTATGATCTAAATAATAAGAAAACAATATTATTAAAGGATATTTTAAATGGAATTATTAGTACTGATCTTAATTGCTGTGGGATGGTTTTTCTGGAATAAAAAGCAGAAAGAGAATAAAGGATTAACTCTCTATCATGAGAATAAGCAGCAAATAAATGAGTGCATAGGTAGGCTTGGTGTGTTTCATAATTTGGTACTTAGTGAAGTAATAAATGAATTTGGACAAGCCAAAGAGTGGACGAAACCTCTTCGACATAATGTACTTGGCTATTTATTAAATTCAGCTATAACAGCTTACGATGAATATAAAATTCCTGATGAGCTGAGGGAGCCGTTGGAAATACAAATTCTGCATAATTTTGGTTTTCCTGAGAATATTTCTATAGATATCCTTTCTGCATTAAAACAACCGCCATTAGTCTGTATGGATACAAAAAATATTTTAGATCCAACGCATGGTATGGGAAGCAAAGCTGTTTCAGAGTGGCTGAATGGTGACCAGAATAAAGTTATGCCTCAAATAAGAGATGTTATAAGAAAATGGCAGGAAATGGATGCAATTTCCAAGCAACTTTATGAGGCGACCCTTTATCGTCACCATAAGGTATAGCAATTAAAATGGTGGACTTTAACTGATTATAGGGTAGGCCTGCAAAACAACTCATTCTGCTAAACCATATTGAAAGAAAACCTAATGAAATATATTTTACTTATATTTATTCTTACCATATCACCAGCAATAGCTGAGCCTACGAAGGGCATTGAAATAGAACCAATCCTTGAAGTGATTTATCAAAAGCAGATGGATTTTCCTACAAGTATTGAATTAAAAGTTTCTGATGGACAGGTATTAAGAGGGGCATATTATAATCAGTTTATATCAACCGATATTGTAGAAACATGGAAGGTTGGTGAGTTAATGACTATCAGTTATTCTTCGACTAAAGGATTAGGCGTTGTTAGAAAAAAAGATGGAAATTTTTACAAAATTTATATCGACCCAGATGTTCATCCACACCCTTATTCCAATTTGGAAAATCAGTGTGAAAAAAAATATGGGTATACAACAATTGCGACCTCAAGCTGTGAAATGAAGACAGCAGAAAGATGGCAAGTGGAACAAGAATATGCACTAAATTATCTTTATGATAATGCATCACCTGAATTAGCAGCATCATTAAAACTAAGTCAGGATAATTGGGAAAATTATATGTCTAGTTTTGTCGATGCGCATCGAATTTGTTCTGGTCAACGTAGTTGTATGGGCAGTCGCCATACTACTGGGGTTAGTTGGGCTAGGGTGAAAATGGAATCACAAAGAACTGAAACAATCATGTCTTATCTTTACTATATGAATTAACTGATTATATGTTGAGGCATAAATATTTAAGAAAACATTTTAACTCCACATCAACCACTACAAAAAGAGCCCAAGAAGGATTAAGTAAATGATTGCAGTATATAGAAAAGTTAACATCATATTTCTAGTAACACTTGTTTTAAGCATTGCCGCTGGATGTGCTTCTACGCATATGGAACAATACTTAGGGCAAGATATTCAAGAAGTAATGATTGATAGTGGCGCTCCTATAAACGCATTTGATATGAGTGATGGACGGAGAGCGTTTCAATTCCGTTGGGGTGGAGGTACGTTTGTTACTCCTCAGACAACAACAATTACAGGAAATGCTTCAGCTATTGGCAATACAGCTTGGTATGAAGGAACTGCGATAACATCTGGGGGCGATGTAATTACCTCAGAAGGTTGTATTATCACCTACTTGACTCATTGGAATAGTGATAGAAAAGCATGGGTAGTCACTGAAAATAGAGTGCCAAAGCAACTGCTATGCTAGACATGGAATGATGACAGTAAAATTTACTGCCACCACCTAATATACTCATGAGATTTTCCGCGTATGCGGGATATGAGGTAAAACACGGCTTTCCAACAGTCTGACTAGGACTGCATCCATTCTTTCAAAATCGTCTGGGATATCAAGACAGATCAGGCGCTTGGTTTTCAGCAATTCCCTGAATTTTTTTGACACCTTATTGCGGTGGCTTTTTTCCATTACAAAGATGATATCAGCCCACTCGATAAGGTCGCCACTGACAGACGTGGCGGCATCTTTATTTGTGCCACAACCGATGGCACTCACATTTTCATAGTGAGAAAACACCTCTTCACCCGTTGGGCTTCTGAGCCTGTTTTCACTGCATACAAATAATAAGTTCATAACTTATTCTCCCACAAACTTAGTGTTTTGTTCCATCATTAATGAAAGCTTCGTCTTGGGTTCTACGCATCTCGGATGCGTCCCAATCTAGAATGTCCTCTATTAACCATAGATTGCTCGAACCCACTGTTTTTATAACTGGTGCAGGCATAGGATTGTAGGCGCGTCTAAGCTTTCTAAATATTGTTCTCGATGAACATCTATAACGATCACAAAGATCGCTTGTATTTAAATATTGCCCTATATTTTGATCATTAAATGTCATAACAAACCTCGTTTAGGTAGTAATTAATTAAAAGGGTAAATCGTTTTTTAAATTCAAATTATTTTCTTCAATCACAGTGTTTAAATCTGGCATATCTTGTTGCTTTATAAGTGGGTGTGAAAAATGAAATAGCTGGTGCAGTTCCTCATGCATGGCTTGATCGATTAATCGTTCAAGGTAGCAACGCATTGCACCACGATGATATTTATATTTGCGTTTAAAGCATTCTTCATGATGCCCCCAAGCGGTAACTGATTTGCTATCAGTATTTGAAAGAAATTCTAAATAGGTGGCTAGGTAGGTAAATGCTTTAGGGATTTCTAAAATTACGCGTTCGGTTTTAATGTTACCTTCGAGCTGATCTATTGGATCACCAAGCAGATCATGAACTTTATCGGCAACAGCTTGCACCTGCTTTTCCAATCGTGCTTGTTCTAATTCATCAATCATGATCTTCTCCCTCAATGTAGTCTTTAACGAAATCAATCTCCCACCAAGGTGGACGATCAACGATAAATATTTTTTCTTTTAAGTCTAAAACGGCTTTGCCTTGGAAGTTTTGAGCTATCTCTGAAACGGGAAGGACGGGGGTTAGTGTTTCACCCATGCCGAGACCTCCGCCATCCGCACTGATACCTGCATTGTGGCTTGCGGTTGCAATAGAAACGGACTTGTACCCTGCTTTGTCAGATAGCTCTTTGGCATGTGTTCCAGATACACCCCAGACCATACATACCGAGTTTTCTTCAAAAACTTTATAGCCACCCTCAGCTTTGTATTTGGCAAACGCTTCACGGTCTTGGACAACCGTAATAATGCGAATGCCTAACCCGTTATTGATCTCGCGGTAAAGCCTCAAAGCCTGAGCCATTGACGGGATGCGCGGGATGTTCCCGAACTCATCGATGCAAAATGTCACGCGGTGTTTTCTGTCTTTTACTTGTGCAATACGCTTGATAAAGTAATCACTAATGAGTACCGCATATTGAGCATGGCTGACCACGTATTTTGAAGGGAAGTTTATTGATACAGTGCTTAGAGTTTTGGCAAGCACGGCTGGGTCATAGTGATTAAACTGGGTTTTATCACGAAGCACTGAGCCTCTACCAAACAGCTTGAATGCTTTTTGAAAGCTATCAATTACCCATTCAAATTGATCGGTATGTTCTTTGCCATACTGGTCATATATTTTTTGAGATTGCATGGCGACAAACCCGCCACCAGCATCACTATCTTTCATGCTCAATAACTCTTGACCAAACTTCTCATGTGAATATGTTGAGAAATCCCAGAATGCACCTAAAAAACATCGGTCTGGATCATACGTTGCCCATTGTATTAAAAGCACATGAGATATCTTTTTTGCATCATCAGATATCCAGCTATTGGCTCCTTCATGCTGGCAATGTGCATAAAGCATCTCAGTTTTTTCAAAGCTATCATCCACAATCATATGACCGTTCGCCACACTCTCAATCAAATCATGAAGTGGATTGATACAAGTAGGGAGGGGATCATTTTCTATGAAATGATCAATATGGGTGACTGCTACACCATCAATCTTGGCTCGCCCTTTGTGAGTTGGTGTGTAAAGTTCATCATCCTTCATGTTGAAATACATACTGCTCTCGCCACCCAGCCCAAGAGTAATAAGATTGGGCTTTACGATAGTGACGCTTTTACCTGAGCCACTCATTCCCAAAATCGTTAAGTGAAAATCGGAAGGCATGAATAGAGGATGCCCATCCAGATGCCCCAGATAAACACCGCCCAGCTTCTCACCATCTTTTTTGATCAACCCAAGATTTACAGCATCTTCCAAAGTACCTAGATTGGAGTTTTGCAACTTGCCCGAGACTTCACCTGACTTGATCAAGGCTTTGGCACGCTCTGCTTCCAAAAATGAACGTCTACGCCCTTGGATCGTGTGCCATATCTCCAGAACTCGATTAAAGGTAAACACTGCCTGCAAAACTTTATTGCCACTTGGTGCCGAATGTTTTTGAGAATAGTAACCTTTGGAGTTACTTTGTTGGTTTTTGAGAGCCATTGACTATCTCCTCAGCAAGACGTTTAAATTCCAGTGTTTTTAACTTCCAATCCGTAGGAGTTGGTAAATCACGAATTAAATCCTTTGGTATCGAAGAACGATGGTTTTGAGTAATCTCTTTCAACTGGCGTGCCATGCTCTCGCGTTGTTGTCGCGAATAGCTTCCCGCCGCTTGAAGTTGTTTGTCACCTAAAACCATACCTACAAGAGAAGTTAGATCGCCCATGTTGGCAGTGAATTTGGTGACACCAAAACTATCTTGAGCAGTAGCAAGCTGGGCTTTTAAAAGGTCACTCTCCATGGTGTAAATAATGGTCATGACTTGACCGATGGCTTGGTAATACATTGCATAAGCGTTATTACCTCGTTCAACTTCTGCAACGGCAAGAGCCATTAACTGCTCAAGCTTCGCCTGATCGTTAGCGAGTGTTTTGATGTGTGTGGCTTCGCCCGTAGCAGCAACTCGCATGATGGCGTTATAGATTGAACGCTCAGGTGGAACGTTTAATTCATACACGACTAAAATGATGCCTAGCACTACTGGAAGAGACAGTATTTGTGCAATTCCGAAAAAGAAGGGTTTTGCTAACCCGCTAGGATTATTTGTGTTGTCTTGCTTATTGATATCAATATTTTCTGTATTCATAATTTTCTCCTAGTGTTTAGTGTTGTTGGTTATTGAATTAATTGGATACATGCTTTCTTTATTTTCTTTTATGGTTTCATTACTGAAGCTACTCACAGGTGAGGCTACTTGATGGTCAACTTCTGACTGACTGGGAGAAATTAAGAAAATACAAAAGGACAAACCTAATGGCATGGATGCCAAAATTAGAGAGATAACAAGAAGAGGAAGAACCTCATCGCTTCGACTTAAAAGTTCATAGTCACTTAGGTTTTTTATCGAAGGTATTTCAAGTCTGCTTGCTTCTTTTAGGCTACCTAGCTCACGAGATAAGCGTGTACTGATTGGGTGAAATACAGCAGTAATTCGTTGCGATGCAGTATCGTTAACGCCTGACGCTTTGAAGTCTTGCCCAAGAGCATCTATTGCATTTGTTATAGTGCTGATAGGTAGGTTTTGTTGTAACTGCTTTACAGCAAGGCTTAGTAATTCTATTTTTTCTTTTAGGTGATCTGTCTTTTCGTGATAGCTCAAATCTTCACGGGCAGAAATACGACGAATATCTTCCTTTAATTCGCTAATTTCACGTTTAACTGGTTCTGCCAACCCATTTGCCTGAACCAACTGTTTACGTGAAAGTGAAGTGACAGCTTCGAGACTGGCAAGTAAGCTTGCAACTTCTCCCAATCCACTTTTGCCAGATATACCACCTTCCTTTATTTCTAATGCCTTCATTACCTTGGCACTACTACCAGAGCTTTCAAATACGGTTTCTAGCCTCATCACATTTGAATGCTTTTTACTAACGGTACTTTCAACTTCAAATACGCTATAAATAGTATCTTGCAGATATTCGTTTTCAGATAAATCCAGACCTAAAAAGTTGGCACTCATATAAACTGAAATACCAAGGACAACACCCATAAAGCCACTCCATAAGGGTAAGACTTTACGTTTTTTGTCCTCATCGGCATTGGAAAGTAAATCTATTCCAAATGATGTTGCCCAATACACGGAGTTAAACCAAAATAGTGCGAACACAGAACAAGCAATGATCGGTAGTAATCCGCTATCATTGATAGTGAGGCTTTCATAGATATAGGCAGTGTTTATTGCGGTATCAGCAGCTATCCCGATACCTGCTACGCGTTGTAGTTGTTTTTTATGATCGCTTAGGCGATCTGCGAAAGTTGCGGTTTTCATAGTGTTTCCTCTAAATGCTAGTTAAAATGTGAGCAAATAACGCCTGTCTTAACAGTGAGTGTTGTCATTGAAATACTCTCAATGGCTGCACTTGGCGCTTAGAAGGAAATATAATGTTTATGCAAAATCAGTTTTTCCCAAAAACTAGATAAAAACTCCTATTATTTCCTAGTGTTTGAATTTATTGACTTTTTAATGAATAACAGAAGAGATATTTATGAAGGAACCGCTTTCATCTTTGGACAAAAGAGCTGCATTTGTTAAGCGATCCCCATATTTATACAGAGTTGCAGTCATTGCAGTATTTCGAGAAACTTATAATAAGTATCAAGGAGTGAAGGATCACCCCTTAGGTTCGCTTAAACTGATCATTCGAGATATGACCTCATACTACGATGGTTATCCTGATGACTTAAAAAAAGAATTTAGTAAGAAGCTTGGAAATATTATAAGTGGAAAAACAGATGGTACTAGAGATGGGGATATCGATCATTTTGAATTAATTGAGCACTTTTTATGGATGCATGAAGCCGAAGAAATAGCAGTTCTTGACCTCATCAATGAGGTGAATTATTTAGCTAAATTCTTTACATCATTTACAAAACCTAGAATGATGAAAAATTCAAAAATTAATGAAAGTCTTGATCTCGGTAAGGTTAGTGATAATTATTCAGAAGACAGTACTAAAACTTACCCTTTAGGAACTATTGACGATGGGTATATTTTTAAATTTATACACACAAAGAAAAGCGAAGAAATATTTCATAACCAGCTTAATGATCAAATAATAACTCAAAAACTGATCGGTAATTTTTATCTGGCAATAAAGAAGAGCAGATTTGATGAGTCTTATTTAGCAATTTTATTTAGTGATTCAATGCAATCAGAGTTTTGTATCGGATGCTACTTAAAGGGTAATAATTTGCTGGTAATGAAACATCACCAAACGCTAAAACCTGTATTTTTAGAATATTTAAGTGAGCAGAGATTTAATCCAAGAAATAAATCAACGACAGTTTCATTGTTTGATATTCGATCAAATGTTGATATATCCCCTTTTGGAATTTTATACCCCATATATTTTTCAGAAAAAGATAAAGATAAATGTATGAATTTTTCAGGGCTAACCTTAGTGAGCAATATTAAGGAAAGAAATTTGGCAATAAAAAAAGCCAATTTCATCTACAGCTCTTTGCGTGAAAATTAACTAATTATTCACCATTAGGACATTATAGTGTTAAAGATAAAAACAGAAAGTAATAGTGATTGGATGGAACCAAATTTACTACATGCAGCTCAATTTTGTGATTTTGATGAAGCGAAAGCTGCATTAAAAGATAATCCATCATGCATATACGAATTTAATTCAAATGGAATGAATGCTCTACAACTTGCTGTTTGCGAATTTCATGAAGACATGGCATTTTTTCTATTAGAAAACTCAGACATATCAGCGCGACATAAAGATATATACAATAGGCACGCACTTCATTTAGCACTACAAATAGGTAGCGAAGATTTAGTCACAGCCCTAAACTCACGTTGGTGCAAAGAACGCCGTGAAGAACTAGCAGACCCAAATAGAGTTGTGCCATTCGACCCTGATGTAGGCTAATTTCGCCTTTGTGAAAATATTATTTATTTTCATTCCACCCTGCTTTTTCAAGCTCTTTAAAGCAGATCATATCTAGCCATTTTTTCTTTTGCTCAAGGCTTGGCCCATCTCCATAGCGTTCACGTCTGTATTTATGTCCCATCAAAAATGATTGCACTTTCTCTGGTGGTTCTACGGCTGTGAGCCTGTCTTCAAAACTATGTCTCAGGCTATACAGACTGTGCTTACTGGTAGGGAGAAGGTTTCTATCGTTGAGAAACTTATTTACGTTAGCTGATAATGTATCTGCTTTTTGATAGTAATGCTCAAAACCGCCTTCAAGTTCCTTAAAGGCAAATAGAGCGGCTCCAACCAGAGGAATTTGTCGCTCACTTTGAGCAGTTTTTAGTGCTTTCTTTTTATCTGGACGAATAAAAATATAAGGTATAGGAGCATCAAGAACTATATCGCCACGCTCAGCGTCTAGCCCTAAAAGCTCAGAAGGACGAGCACCAGTATCAGCCATGGCATAAAGCATTAACTGGCATTCACGGTGCAACCCTTTTAGGTTCACAGAATTCAGTAGTGTGTTTCTTATGAAGTCGGTAGAAAAAGGTGGTCGTGAGCTTTTCGTTTCCTTTAGTTGAATTCTTGAAAATAGAGCCTGGACATTCATTTCCAGTTCAAAGTGGTCTCGGATGAAACCCATTAATGTTCGCAGATAGGAAAAATCTTTATTTGCTGAATTCTCAGTCAAACCTTCATTTTCTATTCTATCAACCCACCAGCTTCTAAAATTAAGAACATCTTTTCTAGTGATTTGGTTTACAGGTAAATCTCCGATTACCTGAATGAAATTTAGAACAGCTTTTTTTCTTGGGTTTTTCCACCTAATTATTTGTTGGGGCGATTTGTTTGAAAGGTTGGGCTTTTGAAAATCAAAAAACACATCGATTGAGTTAGAAATTGATAGTTTATCTTCGTCGTGCTTACCTAATATCGCCCCAACCTTATCAGAATTGCTGGATATATCGTCTTTTACGGCATTTACGCGGCGTATGATCTCTTCAATTGGGCTTTCTGCGATATGGGTAGCAGGAGAGTAAGAAAAACCGTGTATGCGGGCTATATGCTTGGCTTTAGACAGTTTTGTGCTTGTTTCTTGCTCATTATCAAGAGCAAGGCTTTCCCATAGCTTTTCAAGCTCTGAATTGAAAATTGTTGCACGTTGCTTGGCTAATTGTTCAGAGTCAGTCTTTAAAGAGGTTTGAATAACTTCTTTATCATAGTGTTTTTGTATTTCTACTGGTACGCGCCGTTTATAGTAAAACCACTTACCACGCTTCAAGATATAATCCATTGTGTGACAAAATGTGTCGCATTTTGTGTGACACTTCCTTTGTATTAAAAGTATAACGTCAGGCAGAATCAGTCAATAAAAAAGAAAAAAGCGTTCTTTTGTATTGGGATAGCTATGTATGTTGAAGTGATGAAAAGGAGTAAAAATGGTGGAGGGGATATCCGTCAAACCAGTTTTTTGTACCAATTAAAACGCTGAAATAAAACACTATATTTTTTATGAAAAATGAAATGTGTGACAAATCGTGCGACGTTATGTGTGACAAAATTAATGCATTTTTGGTTCGTTTATTTTATTGGAAATCTTGAAGGCTTTTGATAATAACTTCTTTTTTGCCAGATGGCCTTCCAGTTCGTCATGCAACCTTTCAAAAATTGGCAAATACTCTTCGCCATGCTCAGTAACTATATTTGCCATTAATTCGTATGTTTCTTGGATATTGGCATATGTGATTGTATCTATCTGCTCTGGTTGAGTCATTGGGTCAGAACTCTCATTATGAGTATTTGGTAAGTACCTACGAATTATCTCATCAATATCCCAATCATCCATAATCTCACCTGTTTCATTTTGAGTAAGGGAAGTGAAGAGATTTACTCGACACTTCCCAAACCGCACCCCATCGTTTAGAGCTGAATCCAAATGAAAAGAGTTGCAAAAATCCGTTTCATTGGACTGCAACCCTATATTCATTAAACCACGTTGGCGTTAATACTTTACTAATAATATGTTGCATTTTATTTTATAAAATTCTATCTAAGTCACTGTCACAGCCTGTTACGGGCATGTCTTGGCATGACGTTGTTAGCTTTGTAGTGTCGTGCCTTGTCTCATCTTTTTTAATATTTATTCCAACATTATGATGAATTTATAAGAGCAATTTTATTGTTCTTATAAATTATATTTGGGATGCATTGTTGCCTAGTGGAATGTCCACTTTGCAAGCGGAGCGGGGAGACCCCGTGACCCATTCGGTTAACTAATTGTTAATAGTTTGCGTATTAAACTTGAAGTTACTCGATACGCCAGATGTGTGTTGGTAGTACCAACCAACACCGATCTGGGCAAGGGGGAATTACATTTCCCCCGTTAGCATCCCCTCGTTAAGTAAATTTTTGCTAGTGAGGGTTTTATGGGTAAACAAGTTTCCACAAAACGCACCCCTCCATTTTCAATACGTCTCTCTGAAATAGAGCGTATTGAAGTCGAGCGCCGATCTCGTGCCGCAGGATTATCCATTGCTGGATACTTCAAATCTGCTGCACTCAATCAACGTCCGCGAAAATTTCGCCATCCACAAGTGGATCGCAAAGAGCTGGCTCGCTTGTTAGGTCAACTCGGACGAGTCGGTAACAATCTAAACCAGCTTGCTCGCACCCTCAATACGGAGGGTTCAGTCGAAATCCCTGAGCTTATTGTTGCACTCAAGGATTTAGCTGACATGCGAGCAATGGTCATGTCTGCTCTTGGTTATCGTGAGACAACCGAAGAGACAGGCAATGACAAGCAAGGGCATCATCATGATTATTAAAGCATCACAGCGCAGTGGTGCGCGTAATCTTGCTAATCATTTAATGAATGCTCATGACAATGACCATGTTACTTTGCATGAAGTACGAGGATTGGCAGGGCAATCACTTCATGCCGCATTGCTTGAAATCGACGGTGTGTCCCAAGGGACGCGATGTCAGCAACCCATGATGTCAGTTTCGTTTAATCCTCCCGAAGGTGAAGATGTCACATTCGATCATTTTGAGGCGGCTTTCGATAGCCTTGAGCAAAAGCTAGGGCTAACAGATCAGCCTCGCGCCGTTGTCTTTCATGAGAAAGAGGGACGCAGACACGCACATGTAGTCTGGTCTCGCATTAATATTGATAGTATGAAAGCCATCAATATGTCCCATTTTAAGAACAAATGTACCGACATCTCAAGACAGCTATACCTTGAGCATGGTTGGGATATGCCAAAAGGTCTCATAGATAAGCGTGAGCGTGATCCATTCAAACTAACTAACGTTGAATGGCAACAGCTAAAAAGACAGGGCATTGATCCCAAAGAGATCAAAATGCTTTGTCAGGATGCTTGGAAGCATTCCGACAATCTAAAGAGCTTTAAACACGCTCTTCAGGAGCGCAGCCTATTTTTGGCGCAGGGTGACAGGCGTGGATTTGTCGTTTTGGACAATTCCAGCAAAGTTTACTCCCTGTCACGCTTTGGCGGTATTAAAACCAAAGAGCTGAAAAACAGGCTAGGAAGCCCTGATTTATTACCAACTGTTGAGGCAACGCAGGACAAAATCAGATTAAGTTTTAATTCTGAGATTAGAAGCAGGATTGCCCTGCTTAAAAAGCGCCATACAGATGAAATTCAGCCACTACTTGATAAGAAGGCAGAGCTTGTCAGAGTGCAACGTGCCGAGCGTCGCGAGTTGTCTGAGCAACAACGAGTTAAGCGACATATTCTTGCCAAGGCAGGAAGGGATAAATTTAGGCGTGGAGTGATGGGTTTTTTCGATAAGGTAACAGGCAGAGAGAAACGAGTACGCTTGATTAACCAAAAAGAAACGGCAATCCTGAAACAGAAGCAAAAGACAACGAGGGAAGAGTTGGTTTTCCGCCATGGCGGATCACGCTCAGTACTTCAAGATGAATTCAAGCAGGTTCGAGGTAATCAGCAAGATGAACGAACTCTGCTTGCCAAGCGCATTCATGAGTACAGACAGGTGCAGGATAGAGAAAGTAAACACGGTGAACATCGGTCAATTCGCCCTACTTTTGACCGTGCTGTGCATGATAAATCTCAGAGCGGAAATACTAACTCAGATCATACTAGAGCACGATCATCTAAAAGGACTACACGCACTCGTGAGCGCAAGCCTGAATAGTTGTGTAAATCATTGAGTGAAAAGGTGTTTGCGGTTGTCGTTTCCCCAATATTCCTTTATTCTCTCACCTAGCATTTAGGTGGATAAGCCATGAGTAACGACATACTAACCTTGAAAGAAGTAGCGGAATATCTCAAGTTAGCTGAGAAGACTGCTTATCGCTTGGCAGCCGAAGGTAAGCTGCCAGGCTTTAAAGTGGGTGGTAGCTGGCGATTTAAGGAATCCGATATTGAAAATTGGATTACCGAACAAAAGAAGCGTGTTGGATAGATTGAGTAAAAAAATAGAGGAAAGAGATGTTTGAACAAGCATTTAAAAGTATAGATGATGTACTCCGTCAGGAAGCTGGTTGTACCACGGAGCTTGATTACACAGAGCAATCATCGTGGATGTTGTTCCTCAAATATCTGGATGATCTTGAAAAAGAACGTGCGATGGAAGCAGAGCTTGTTGGCAAGCCGTACGAATTTATCATTGATGAAAAACACCATTGGTCAAGTTGGGCTGCACCAAAAAAAGAGGATGGCACATTTGATCATGACAAAGCACTGACTGGTGATGATCTTGTTGAATATGTAGATGAAAAGCTTTTTCCATACTTAAAAGGTTTCAAACAGCGTGCGACCGCCCCAGATACCATTGAATATAAAATCGGTGAGATTTTTGGTGAGGTTAAAAATAAATTTCAGAGTGGTTATAGCTTGAGGGACGTGCTAGAACTCATGGATGGTTTGCGCTTTCGCTCACAAAAAGAAAAGCATGAGCTGTCCCACCTCTATGAAGTTAAGATAAAAAATATGGGTAATGCTGGTCGTAACGGTGGTGAGTATTACACTCCGCGTCCACTTATTCGTGCCATGATCAACGTGGTTAAGCCAAAGATTGGTGAACGTATTTATGATGGCGCAGTGGGGTCGGCTGGTTTCTTATGTGAAGCTCATGATTTTATGCGACAAGGTAAGCTAACCACCAGCCAGTTAGAAACCCTTCAAACCAAGACATTCTACGGTAAAGAAAAGAAGCCTCTTGCCTATGTTATTGCGATCATGAATATGATCTTGCATGGTATTGATGCGCCCAATATTACTCATACTAATACACTTGCTGAAAATCTTGCCGATGTTCAGGAAAACGATCGTTATGACGTAATTTTGGCTAATCCACCATTCGGTGGAAAAGAGCGTAAGGAAGTACAACAAAACTTTCCGATTAAAACTGGTGAAACTGCATTTCTGTTCCTTCAACATTTCATTAAGCACTTGAAGGCTGGTGGGCGTGGTGCAGTTGTTATCAAGAATACGTTCTTGTCTAATGCAGATAATGCGGCGAAAGAACTTCGTAAGGAATTGCTGGAAAGTTGTAATCTGCATACAGTACTTGTTTGCCCTAGCGGAACTTTCTTGGGTGCAGGGGTAAAAACAGTTGTACTGTTTTTTGAAAAAGGTGCATCAACTAGAAATATTTGGTATTACCAGCTTGACCCAAAAAGAAACCTTGGGAAAACAAATGCATTAAATGATGATGATTTAAAAGAATTTGTTCAACTACAAGCAAGTTTTGCGGGTAGTGAAAATTCTTGGTCTATTGATGCAAGTAACATTGATCTTGATACCTTTGATTTGTCGATGAAGAACCCTAATACCCCAGAAGAAGCTCCGCTGCGTGAGCCTGAGGAAATTATTGGTGAGATGATTGCCTTAGATGCTGAGAGTGCAAAAATTCTAGCAACCATTCAGAGGATGTTATGAGAGAGGGATGGAAGCTTGAGACCTTAGGCGGAATCTGCCAGATAAAGCCGCCAAAGCGAGAAGCAAAAGAAAAACTTTCTGATTCAGACTTGGTGTCGTTTGTGCCAATGCGTAACTTGGGTTTACGACAAAAAGATTTATTACTAAATGAAGAAAGACCTCTTAACAAAGTTGTTGGTAGTTACACTTACTTTGCAGATAATGACGTACTTCTGGCTAAGATTACGCCATGTTTCGAGAATGGAAAATTAGGTATAGCCCGAAACTTAATTAATGGTGTTGGATTTGGTTCTAGCGAATACATTGTTTTTCGTTCTAAGGGAAATATTGACCCAGAATATTTGTTCTATTTTCTTTCTCAGGATAGCTTTCGAGATGATGGTGCGCGAGTGATGACAGGTGCTGTTGGTCACAAGCGCGTACCAAAGGGATATATTGAAAATTACCCAATACCAATTCCTCCTGTCCATGAACAAAAGCGTATTGTTGCTATTCTTGATGAGGCATTTAAGGGGATTGATAAAGCTACTGTCAATGCCATAAAGAATTTTTCTAATGTACACGAACTGTTTGAAAGCCACCTGAACAACATTTTTATCAGCAAGGGCGAGGGGTGGGTTGAAAAGACGCTTGAGGATGTATGTGTTATCAAACCACCAAAGAATGAAGCAAAGAAACATTTAGCAGATACAGATCTTGTGTCTTTTGTTCCAATGAATAAATTGGGCAAGTGCAGGAAAGACATTCTATTGGATACAGATAAGCCTTTAGCTGATGTAACAGGGAGCTATACTTATTTTGCTAATAATGATGTGTTACTAGCAAAGATTACACCATGCTTTGAAAATGGGAAGCTTGGAATTGCAAATAATTTAACTAACGGTATAGGTTTTGGATCAAGTGAATTCATTGTTTTTAGGTCAAAGGGAGAAATTGATCCCGAGTATTTATTTTATTTTTTGTCCCGTGATAGTTTCCGTAGCGAAGGGGCTAGGGTCATGACTGGAGCTGTCGGTCATAAACGAGTGCCCAAAGAGTTCATCGAGCAACATGCGATACCTCTACCATCACTTTCTGAGCAAAAGAGAGTGATTAGGGAGACAAATAAATTGGCTGTTAAAACTGAGTGCCTTGAAGTCATCTACAGACAAAAACTAACAGCTCTTACCGAGTTGAAACAATCTCTATTGCAAAAAGCCTTTGTTGGTGAACTGATAATAGAAGACACACCAAATATCAAGAAAGAGGCCGTTGCATGATTGAAGGTATAAAAATAAAATCAGTTGCCAGTTTTGGCAATACTGAACAGATCATAGATGGATTGTCTAACAATAATTTTTTCTATGGTTCCAACGGCTCAGGAAAAACGACAATTTCAAGGGTGATAGCAGATGAAGAGTCTTATCCTCAATGTCTTGTGACTTGGCGCGGGGGAAATAAGCTTGAAGCGTTGGTTTATAACCGTGATTTTGTTGATAGAAACTTTAACTCTGACTCAGAGCTAAAAGGTATTTTCACACTTGGTGAAAAAAATGATGCAGATTTAAAAGCCATCGTAGATGCAAAGAAGACGAAAGATGATCTTGAGACAGAAATTCAAGGAAAAAATAAAACACTTATAGGTGAAGATGGTAACGGTGGAAAGGCTGCTGATTTGACAGCATTGGAAAGTGAATTCGAAGGACAATGCTGGGATTTGAAAATAAAATATGACAGTGACTTTAAAGACGCTTTTAAAGGTGTCAGGGATAAGAAGGCTAAGTTCAAAGCTAAGCTGTTAACAGAAGTCGAGGGCAACAAGGCTGACTTGCAGACTTTGGAACAATTGAAGATAAAATGTGCCACTGTCTTTGCAGATAATCTTGAAAAAATGAGTCCTATCCCGCCGTTACTATATTTTGACTTAGTTGATCTTGAAACTGTAGACATTCTGACCAAAAAAGTTATTGGTAAAGAAGATGTTGATATTGCGGCGATGATTAAGAAACTTGGCAATAGTGATTGGGTAAAACAGGGGCGTGCTTTTTATGACGTAAATAATGGGACGTGTCCTTTTTGCCAGCAAGAAACAGATGACGCTTTTGCTGAAAGCCTGAATAAATATTTTGACGAAACTTACCTGAATGATATAGCTGCAATTGAACAATTAGAGACAAATTATGAGACATTCAGCACCAATATTATCCAGCGGTTACAAAGCATAATTGATGCAGCACCACACTATCTGGATTGTGAAAAACTGGACTCTCATAAGAACCTTGTCGAAACGAAGATTAGCGCAAATAAACAGCATATTTCGCGAAAGAAAAAAGAAGCAAGCCTTGTTGTTCAATTGGAATCCTTGAAAGAAACATTGGACGAAATAAGTCTGGCAATTAAAAGTGCGAATGAAGAAATTGCGCTTCATAACAATACTGTAGATAACATAGGTCAGGAGAAGCGTAATCTTACATCTCAGATTTGGAAATATATAGTTGAAGAAGGTAAGGCTGTTCATGACAGCTATACAAGTAGGAAAACGCCACTAGATGCTGCAATTGCAGGATTAAGAAAGGGTGTTACCGATAAGGTAGCTGAGAAGAAGATTAAGACAGATGAAATTAGGGTGCTTGAAAAGAAAATCACAAGCATTCAGCCAACGATTGATGAAATAAATGCACTGTTATCTTCTTTTGGTTTCGTAGGGTTCAAGATAGCGCAATCTGCAAAAGGTGGCTATTACACTATCGTTCGTCCTGATGGTTCTGAGGCAAAGGAAACTTTGAGTGAAGGAGAGAAGACATTCATTACTTTCTTGTATTTTTATCATTTGCTAAAAGGAAGTACGACAGAAAGCGGAATGACTGAAAACAGAGTGATTGTTATAGACGATCCTGTTTCCAGTTTGGATAGTGATATTTTGTTTATTGTAAGTAGCCTCATCAAACGACTGTTTGGAGAAGTGCACTCTGGAACTGGTCATATCAAGCAAGTGTTCATCTTTACCCATAATGTATATTTTCATAAAGAGATAACGTTCAATCAGAAACGTCGTGATGGTGCGATGAATGAAGAGACGTTTTGGGTGGTTAAAAAAATCGAACAACATTCATCTGTTAAAAAGCATGACGATAACCCCGTTAAAACGTCTTATGAGTTATTGTGGAATGAGGTTAAAGATGAAGGACGTTCAATTTTAACGATACAGAATACATTGCGTCGGATATTGGAAAATTATTTCAAGATACTCGGGAATATAAATAATGACGATATTACTGATATGTTTGATGGCAAAGAAAAACAAGTTTGTGGTTCGCTTTTTTCATGGGTAAATGACGGATCACATTTTGCTCATGATGATCTTTACGTGAGTTGCGATACTACTATGGTGGATACGTATCTTGATGTATTTAGAAAAATATTTGATAAATCAGGTCACATTGCACATTACAACATGATGATGGGATTAAAGGGAGATGATGGAACTGTTGAAGAGGCTAATGATAACCTTATAGCTGTTCCCGAAATTGCATGATGAATGAAGCAGAAACCCGCGCAGAGTTAATTGACCCCGCCCTAAAGGAGGCTGGTTGGGGTGTTGTTGATGCTAGCCGTGTTCGACGGGAAGTTATTACACTTGGTCGTTTGCAGGGCGCGGGTAAAAGATCGAAACAAGATATTGCTGATTATGTATTGTTCTATAAAGGGCAAAAACTTGCTGTCATTGAGGCAAAACGACGAGACCTTCCTGATACGGAAGGTGTTGGACAGGCTAAAAAATATGCAGAGAAACTACAAACCCGATTTACTTACTCCACCAATGGTGCAGGCATTTATCAGGTTGATATGCAGACTGGTGAGGAATGCTATGTAGATCGATACCCTACCCCTGATGAGTTATGGGATAAGACATTCTCTGAGGTCAATCTATGGCGTGAGCGTTTTGGTGATGTGCCCTTTGAAGATAAAGGGGGACAATGGCAGGCACGCTATTATCAGCACAATGCTATCAATAAAACACTTGAGAATATTTCTGCTGGAAGTGAGCGTATTCTACTGACTTTGGCAACAGGGACTGGAAAAACGTTTATTGCTTTTCAGCTTGCATGGAAACTTTTTCATAGTCGCTGGAATATAGGCCGTGAGCCAACTCGTCGCCCGAGAATTTTGTTTCTGGCTGACCGTAACATTCTTGCAGATCAGGCTTACAATTCATTTTCTGCATTTCCAGAAGATGCACTTGTGCGAATTGATCCAGAAACAATTCGTAAGAAGGGACGAGTACCTAAGAACGGCAGTATCTTCTTTACTATCTTCCAAACGTTTATGAGTGGGCGTGATGCTGATGGAAATTCAGCACCTAACTTTGGTGACTATCCACCAGATTTCTTTGATTTTATTATTATTGATGAATGTCATCGTGGCGGAGCTAATGATGAAAGTAATTGGCGAGGGATTCTTGAGTATTTCTCTCCTGCGGTTCAGTTAGGTCTCACAGCAACACCCAAGCGAACAGGTAATGTTGATACTTACGCTTATTTTGGCGAGCCCGTTTATATTTACTCCCTAAAGGAAGGCATAAATGATGGCTATTTGACTCCATTCAAAGTGAAGCAAATAGCTACAACAATCGATGACTATGTTTATACTTCTGACGATCAGTTGATCGAAGGCGAGATCGAGGAAGGCAAGCGGTATGATGAAGATGATTTTAATCGTGTCATTGAGATCAAAGAGCGTGAAACATATCGTGTAAAGCTGTTTATGGATGAAATCGATCAGGCACAAAAGACGCTTGTATTTTGCGCTACTCAGGATCATGCATTAGCTGTGCGTGACCTTATAAACCAGATGAAGGCGAGCAAGGAACCTAATTATTGCGTCCGAGTAACCGCCAATGATGGTGAGCTTGGTGAACAACATCTTAGAACATTCCAAGATAACGAAAAAACTATTCCTACAATTCTGACTACTTCGCAAAAGCTATCAACAGGGGTTGATGCGCGTAATGTACGAAATATTGTCTTGATGCGCCCAGTAAATTCTATGATTGAATTTAAACAAATTGTAGGAAGAGGGACACGCCTGTTTGATGGAAAGGATTACTTCACGATCTATGATTTTGTAAAGGCTTACGAGCATTTTAATGATCCTGAATGGGATGGCGAACCATTAGAACCTGAGCTGTGTAAACGTTGTAGCAATAGTCCATGTACCTGTGAAAGCTGTCCCCCAGAAGAATGTCCTGTCTGTGGTCAACGTCCATGTATTTGCGAGCGGGAAACAGAGTCTTGCCCAAAATGCGGTGAAATTCCATGTGTTTGCAAGAAAAAAGTTAAGGTTAAGGTCAAGCTTGCAGATGGGAAAGAACGTACTATTCAGCACATGATGGCGACTACATTTTGGAGCCCTGATGGTAAGCCTATGTCGGCAGCAGAATTTATTTCGCGCTTATTTGGAGACTTACCAGAACTCTTTAAGGATGAAGACGAACTACGGTCACTGTGGAGTAATCCAGATACACGAAAGGCATTGTTGAGCAGTTTGGCAGAGAAAGGCTATGGTGATGAGCAACTCGACGAAATCAAGGGAATGATTGATGCTGAGAAGAGTGATCTTTTCGATGTTCTTGCATATATAGCCTTTGCTCTAGCTCCCATTACAAGGAAAGAACGCGCTGATACGCATAAGGACATAATATTCTCTCGATATGATGAGAAGCTACAGGAGTTTCTTGGCTTTGTGCTATCTCAATATGTTCAAGAAGGTGTAGGTGAGCTTGATCAGGAAAAACTACCACATCTACTTGAGCTTAAATATAGTGCCGTGATGGATGCTGCGGATCAGCTTGGTGGAGTAAAAAGAATTCGCGATGCTTTTGTCGGTTTTCAGAAACATTTGTATCAGGAAAATAGCCTATGAATGAACCAACTATTATTTGTCCAAATTGCTCAACTGAAATAAAGGTTACAGAGTCACTTGCTGCACCACTTATCAAAGCCACGAGGCAGGAATTTGAGGGAAAGTTAGCAGAGCAAGAGGCTGATGTTTCCAAACGTGAGGAAGAATTACGTAATCAGAAAAAAGTTGTAGCAGATGCACAAAAAGCTATTGATGAACAAGTTACAAAAAAAATAATCACTGAGCGGAAATTAATAGCAGAGGAGGAATCTAAAAAAGCAAAATCGGC
This sequence comes from Gammaproteobacteria bacterium, assembly GCA_016744065.1. GTDB lineage: Bacteria > Pseudomonadota > Gammaproteobacteria > SZUA-229 > SZUA-229 > SZUA-229. The sequence continues at coordinate 46,295 of JADGFA010000013.1, read as the reverse complement.
AGCAGCTTCTGATCTTGAATTAAAATCAAAAGAACTTACTGAGCTTCAAGAAATTCTTGATGAGAGAAACAAAAAACTTGAAGAAGCACAAAAGGCTCAAGCTGAGGTGATCCGAAAACAACGTGAATTAGATGATGCTAAACGAGAGTTAGATTTAACAGTTGAAAAACGTGTTCAGGAATCAATTACTCTGGTTAGAGAAAAAGCAAAAAAGGAAGCAGAAGATAGCTTAAAACTAAAGGTCTTAGAAAAAGAAGAGCAAATTTCTTCAATGCAAAACAAAATTGAAGAATTAAAACGCAAGGCAGAACAAGGATCGCAGCAGCTTCAAGGGGAAGTGATGGAGCTTGAACTTGAAGGTACACTTCGTGCTAAGTTTCCATTCGATGCCATCGAGCCTGTTGCTAAAGGTGAGTTTGGTGGAGATGTTGTTCAGCGCGTCGTTTCTCCGATGGGGCTTTCATGCGGGGCAATCTTATGGGAATCAAAACGGACTAAAAATTGGAGTGACTCTTGGCTTTCAAAACTACGTGGTGATCAGAGGACAGCCAAGGCAGAAATTTCTGTTCTTATAACTCAGGCGCTACCAAAGGATGTTGAGAGTTTTAGCCATGTCGATGGGGTTTGGGTTACAGCGCCTAAATATGCCTTTCCACTCGTTGTTTCACTTCGGCAGACCCTAATTGAGGTGGCTAACTCTAAACAGTCTCAGGAAGGGCAACAGACTAAAATGGAGCTTGTCTATGACTACCTTACTGGCCCACGCTTTCGCCACCGTGTTGAAGCTATCGTAGAGAAATTCTCAGATATGCAAGCTGATTTGGATAGAGAGAAAAAATCGATGACACGACTATGGGCGAAGCGTGACGCTCAAATACAGGGCGTTCTTGAATCAACTGTTGGAATGTATGGAGATTTACAGGGAATTGCGGGACGAGCCCTACAAGAAATAGAAGGATTGGAAATTCCCTTGATCGAAAGTGATATCGATGAATAATTGTATATTTCTATTTGTAGATAGAGAAAAGGATTTAAATTTTGTCGCCTGTTCAAGCAAATAATATTACATATGAGCTTCATACATTAGGCTGGAAAGCCTTTCAGAATCTGTGTGCAACTATTGTTAGCGAAATATGGGGGCAGACAGTTCAAACGTTTTTTGACTCTCATGATGGTGGTCGTGATGGAGCATTTCAAGGTAAGTGGCATGACGTGCAAAATGAAGTATTTGAAGGTAGTTTCACTGTTCAGTGCAAATATACGTCGTCACCTGATAAGCAGATAAAGTTATCTGATCTTACTGATGAAATTAAAAAAGCAAAGCGCCTTGCGTCAAAAGGGCTGGCTGATAATTATTTTCTTTTTTCGAATGCACGGCTTACAGGTACGAATGAGGAGACCATTTGTAAGGCATTTGAATCATTGCCAGGATTAAAGAAATTTAAGGCGTATGGAGTCGATTGGATTTCACAAAAAATTCAGGAGTCCTCAAGGTTGAGATTGTTGGTTCCAAGAATGTACGGACTAGGTGACTTAAGCCAAATACTCGATGATAGAGCATATAGCCAAGCGCAAGAAATTTTAAGCTCCCTTGGAGATGATTTATCTAAATTTATTATCACGGATGCATTTAGACAAAGTGCAAAGGCACTGGTAGAGCATGGTTTTGTGCTTCTACTAGGTGAGCCTATGTGTGGTAAATCTACTATTGCGGCGGCTTTAGCTATGGGGTCTTTAGATGAGTGGGGATGCTCTACCATTAAAGTACGAAATGCTGATGATTTTGTTAAACATTTTAATCCAAATGAGAAACAATTATTCTGGGTTGATGATGCTTTTGGAGCCACTCAAATTGATTTTAGTGCTGCACTCGATTGGAGTAAAACGTTCCCTCATATGAATGCAGCAATCCATAAAGGTGCAAAAGTAATATTTACGTCTAGGGACTATGTTTATAAATCAGCGAAAAGATATCTTAAAGAATCGGCATTGCCCATTATAAAAGAATCACAGGTTGTAATTCATGTTGAAAACCTCACAAATGAAGAGCGAGAGCAGATTTTATATAATCATATTAGGCTCGGAACTCAGCATAAGTCCTATAAGCAAAAATTAAAACCATTTCTCTCAGAAGTGGCTCACCATGAAAAATTTAGTCCTGAAATTGCTAGGAGGTTAGGTAACCCGTTATTTACAAAAAGTTTAAATATATCAAAATATGGGCTCGATAGTTTTGTCGAGAACCCATTAGATATGCTTTGTGAAATAATCAACACAATGGATGACTCTAGTCGATCTGCACTAGCGCTTGTATTCATTAGAGGGGGTACGTTGCCATGTCCCTTGAGCATGACTCTTGAAGAAGAGCAAGCTATAGCACGCCTTGGAGGGACTATTGGTGATGCAATGAAGGGCTTAGAATCTTTAAATGGAAGTATGTTGCTTAACACGATAAAGGATGGTGATTATTTTTGGCACTTTAAACATCCTACAATACGAGATGCGTTTGCAGCAATAGTGGCATCTAATCAGAATTTAATGGATATATACCTTACGGGAGCTCCTCTGGATAAGTTATTTTCAGAAATTTCCTGCGGAGATGTTGGTGTGGAAGGTGTTAGCGTCATTATTCCATCCAGCCAATACAATATAGTAATTAAAAAGATAAAGTCGTTTGATACAACAAAATGGTTCAACAAATCATCACTGTGTCGTTTTCTCTCATATCGTTGTAATAAAATATTTCTTAGTAAATTTATGTGTGAATTCCCAGAATTTATTTCTCAATTATCTGTTGGGTCGTATATATATGCTAATTCAGATATAGATGTATTGGTACGCCTTCACGAGTTTGATCTGCTTCCAGAAGAACAGAGAATTAAGGCTGTGTCTTCAATCAAAGAGCTAGCAATAGATATTCCAGATTCTGGTTTTTTAAGAGATAACATTAGGGGGTTGATGTCGCATAATGAGCTATCTGATATTTTACAATTGGTTCAAAATTCACTATTACCTAACTTGGATGATCAGATAGATAATTGGCGTTCTAACTATGATGGAGAAGATGAGCCCGATGCTTATTTTGAGGAATTAAAAAGTTCATTAGATGATTATTCTAATGAATTTGAAGAAAATGAAATGTCACTAATGCAGATAAAGGAAGCCATAGAGCGTATTGATGGCGTTATAGAAGATTTAAAGAGTGAATATACTCCAAGTGAAGATGATTTTTTTGAGAAAAGTAAAAGTTCAGATGTGCCCAAGCATGATAATACTAGATCAGTATTTGACGATGTTGATTCATAAGTGATTTTTTGACTTTTGCTATGTCCACTTGAGGCTCAAGGGCGAAGTACCCTTGAGCCAATTTCTTGTTGAATATTCTCGATAGATGCTAGTGCGTTCCTGCGCTGATAGGTGTCGGGTTTGCTTTTAGCTAATTCATTGAAGCTGTTTCTTAGTAAGCCATGTAGCTCAGTTTTGTTTTTTGCTGCTAATTCAAATCTTGTAAGTAGTTTCATTTTACTCTCCTTTATTTGGAGACCGTGCCATCACGATCTTTGTAGGAGAGAGGTCAGTGCATGGATGTGAAACCGCACCTTTGGTTGCAACGTCAGAGTAAAAGCCTTTCTAAGACTATCAGGATAGGCTTGCGCGTTATCTAAAATCCATGTGCTTAAATCTGATTAAAAGTCTGTTTGGTGAAGGTGTTCTTTTTTTGTAAGGAGAGGGATGGGACACCATCATGATTTATTGGTGCTAGATACTTTTTGAGTAAGTTGTTTTGTTAGATGATCTTGTGGGGAAACGGCTTTCCCCTGCTTCAACCGCATGGATGAAACTCATGCGTTTTCCGACACCCCATTCAAGCAGGGACACCCTGCAACGACCCGTATCGTATCAAAGGCATATTGAGAAACTCACCATAAATGACATGGCGAGTTTACTTGGTTTGAAGGGCATTCCCCTTTTGGGTAGACCTAAAAATATCACATAACTTGTCTCCATCAAGACATCCCCCAACCTTCCGCGCTTCGCTTGTGCAGGCTGGGTGGTTCCCCCTGTCTGGATTACGCCAAAACATGTGATCTTACGCTCGCTGCTCTCGCTTTTTTTCTGGGGTTTCTCAACCCCAAAAGGGGTGTTTTTTTAAGATATAGGAGATTAAGACATGAGCGAAGAAATAAGAATATATGTTGCAGATTTAGCGGCTTACAACAACGGTTTTTTACATGGTGTTTGGATCGATGCCACATTAGATATGGACGACATTCAAGAACAAGTAAACGAGATGTTAAAAGCTACCCCCTTGGATGAAGAAGCAGAAGAATATGCAATCCATGATTATGAAGGTTTTGGAACTTATCGACTTGGTGAATATGAAGGCTTAGACAGTGCGCATGAAGTAGCATGTTTCTTGGAAGAATTTGGAGAAGTTGCAGGCGATGTTCTTTCTCACTTTGGCGATGATTTAGAAGATGCCAGAAAAGCTTTAGAAGAAAACTATAACGGTTGTTACAGCACACTCGCAGACTATGCCGAAGAGTTAACAACTGACACCAGCGAGATACCCAAGCATTTAGAGTTTTATATCGACTATGAACGCATGGGGCGCGACATGGAAATGAGCGGGGATATATTCACCGTTGAAACTGGCTACCAAGAAGTTCACGTATTCTGGGCGCATTAATGGAGACTGTACAAATGGAAAACAAGGACGTTTTCAATATCACTTGGCAAGGGATAGATATTCAGATTACATGCTCAAAACCTGCTTCTCTGAGTTCTCACCGTAAAATATACGGTTATGAAATGCTTCATATTGAAGTTAAAAGTACATTACCCTTGCCAATTACTGAGACGGGTTATAAATCAATATTTATTAGCGAGCCAGAGCTTGATGGCAAAGGTGGGTCACTAAAATACGTGACCAGCTTTATTGATGCTGAAGCAAAAAGCGAAAAATGGAGGAATTCCATAGAAAACTCTAGGCAATTCAATCTCTTTTAATGCATAGCGGTCAATAAATATATTGACTGCTATGCATTCACAGTAAACATATATATTTACTTATTAACGCCATATAAGTAGCTGCTATTTAAGATACCAGCTTTATAGTTTATGTTTATTTTTATATTGGTACTGTCAGTACCTAAAAATAATTAATTTTAAACCTTTTTGTTGAATAGGTTTAAAATATGGTGTAAATTGGTACTATGAGTACCGTAAGAGAGACAAAATTAAACACACTGCTTAGCACTCAGCCTTCTGACATAGTGCTCTCTTCAGCATGGCTAAGTGAGCAGGGCTATAGTCTTGATTTGCAAAAACGGTACAAAAAAAGCCAGTGGTTTGATTCTATCGGTACGGGCGCACTAATACGCCACGGCGATCAGGTTGATTATTTGGGCGGTATCTATGCCTTGCAATCCCAGCTAGGTCTTTTTGTACATCCAGCAGGTAAAACCGCTCTGTCGATGCAAGGGAAAGCGCACTATTTGGAGTTATCGGCTAAGAGGGTGCAATTGTTTGGAGGCAAGCAAGACAGCTTGCCACTTTGGTTTAAAAAGCGTGACTGGGGTGTAAGTATAGAGTGTAAGCTTACGTCCTTTTTACCACCTGATTTGGGCTTGATAGAAATCGAACATAAGAGCTTCACGGTTAAGGTTTCCAGTCCTGCAAGAGCAGTTATGGAATGTTTGTATTTAGCCCCCAAATCTCAACCACTCTTGGAAGTGTTTGAGCTAATGGAAAGCTTGAATAATTTGCGCCCAGCAACAGTGCAAAAATTATTGGAAGAATGTACTTCGATAAAAGTAAAAAGACTATTTTTATACTTGGCTGATAAAGCAGGTCATGAATGGTTTAACTTTATTGATCTGGACAAAGTTGATTTAGGCTCAGGTAAACGCAGTATCGTAAGTCAGGGAACTTATGTTGCAAAATATCAGATAACCGTTCCCAAAGAGCTGGAAGCAGTGATATGAACGAAGCCTATAAAAAACAGGTTAAGCTTGTGTTAGATGTATTGCCAGAAGTTGCAAAAGAAGATTGCTTTGCCATGCATGGAGGTACAGCCATTAATCTTTTTGTGCGTAATATGCCAAGGTTATCAGTCGATATTGATTTAACCTATGTTGAAATTTCAGAACGGAAAGAAACGCTTGATGCAATCAATGTAGCACTAGGGCGCATCAAGGAAAATATTGAAAAGCTTCGCCCATCGATACGAATTGAACATAAAGAGAATATTTGTAAGCTTCAACTTAATGAGCATGGCATAACCATAAAAATAGAAGTAAACATGGTGGGGCGTGGTTTGCTAGGAGAGGCAACGAAAGCTCAGCTTTGTGAAACCGCACAAGAGCAGTTTGACGTGTTTTGCACGATGCCTATTGTGCCAATGGGACAGCTTTATGGTGGCAAAATATGTGCAGCCTTAGATAGGCAGCACCCAAGAGATTTATTTGATGTGAAGCTCATGTTTGAAAATGAGAGCTTTACTGATGAAATTAAGCGCGGCTTTTTGCTTGGATTGGTCAGCTCTAATCGACCAACCCATGAAATACTTAATCCACATTTTCTCGATCAACGCACAGCCTTTGAAAACCAGTTTGAAGGCATGAGTGCAATTGAGTTTAGTTATGATGATTATGAGGCAACAAGGATTCAACTTATTGAAACAGTAAGAGCCAGTTTGGATGAAAATGACAAGGTATTTCTGTTAAGACTTAATCGCTTAACTCCTGATTGGTCGATATATGATTATCAGAATTTTCCATCAGTTAAATGGAAGCTCATTAATTTGGAAAAATTTAAAAGGGACAATCTAGATGTTTACCAGCAGCAATTAACAGAGCTGGAAGATATTTTGCGATAGTAATTTATAGAGCATGAATTATTCGGTAGAATGGTGCGCTTTTTATACCGTTCTAAAATAGCTATATTGTCGGTATAAAAGATCATTTTTCATGAAATATCGCCCTTTTGGAATAACTCCAAAAGGTAATTTAACAAACAAGTACAAATTTAAGTACAAATAAGGTTTTTAAGGGCATGGTAGATAGCAATTTTCTCAATGAAATCAAGAAGAGACGCACTTTTGCTATCATCTCCCACCCGGATGCGGGTAAAACAACCTTAACTGAAAAACTGTTGCTATTTAGTGGAGCGATCCAGACAGCAGGCACGGTTAAAGGCCGTAAAGCTGCACGTCATGCAACATCTGACTGGATGGAGCTGGAGAAACAACGGGGTATTTCGGTTACTTCATCGGTTATGCAGTTTCCATATAATAACTGTATTATTAATTTATTGGATACGCCGGGTCATGCCGACTTCTCAGAAGATACTTACCGAACTTTAACCGCGGTTGATTCCGCCTTAATGGTGATAGATGCTGCGAAAGGGGTAGAGGAGCGGACTATCAAATTAATGGATGTGTGTCGTCTGCGCGATACGCCTATCCTGACGTTTGTAAATAAAATGGATCGTGAGGCACGTGACCCAATTGATCTGCTTGATGATGTAGAAAATATATTAGATATTCGGTGCGCACCTATGACCTGGCCAATTGGTATGGGTAAAAGTTTTAAAGGTGTTTTTCATTTATATAATAACTGTGTTCATCTGTTCAGTGCGACTCATGGTGGCAAAATTCTTGAAGGTGAAATAATAGAGGGTTTAGATAACCCGGAGCTGGATGAGAAGTTAGGGTCTATGGCTGCTGAGCTTCGAGATGAAATTGAATTAGTTAAGGGTGCAAGTCATGAGTTTGATTTGCAAGCTTATCGTGAAGGTAAGTTAACCCCCGTATTTTTTGGCTCAGCAATTAATAATTTTGGTATTAAAGAATTACTGGATTCTCTGGATGGGTTTGCTCCCCAGCCCAGGGGGCGTGATGCAGGCGCAAGGTTTGTTGATTCAACAGAAGAAAAATTCACGGGTTTTGTATTTAAAATTCAGGCGAATATGGACCCACAGCATCGTGACCGTATTGCATTTATGCGCATTTGTTCGGGTAAATTTGAAAAAGGCATGAAAGCAAAACATGTGCGAATTCAAAAAGATATAAAGCTAAATGATGCGATGACTTTTATGGCATCTGATCGTGGCCATACCGATGAAGCCTATGCTGGCGATATTATTGGTATACATAATCATGGAACAATACGCATCGGTGATACCTTTACAAATGGTGAAAATTTACAGTTTGCCGGTATCCCAAATTTTGCGCCTGAGTTATTTCGTCGTGCACAGTTACGTGACCCGTTAAAAATGAAAGCCCTGCAAAAAGGCTTAATGCAGCTTTGTGAGGAAGGAGCAACCCAGCTTTATAAGCCGTTAAATAATAATGATTTAATTTTGGGGGCAGTGGGTGTTCTGCAGTTTGATGTGGTTGCACATAGGCTGCAGCATGAATACAAGGTGGACTGTACCTTTGAGCATGTGAATGTAACAACAGCACGCTGGGTTATTTGTAATGATGAAAAAATTCTGGCTAAATTTAAAAGTAAAACTGCATCGAACCTGGCATTAGACCATGCGGGTGATCTGGTATACATTGCGCCAACACGAGTAAACCTGGATATGACTCAGGAACGCTATCCTGAAGTTCAATTCCTGGCTACCCGTGAACATGGAGTGAGCGAGGTATAAACGTTATTACTGAGAGGGGATAGTTCTGTTGTTGCCCTGAGCAAAGTAAAAATGCAGTGAAAAAATATTGAGTGGTGAAGTATTCAGGGGTGGTGGGTTTAAGATCCTTCACTTAGGTTCAGGATGACAGGTAAGGAAGAGGATGTGACATACTGTCATTTTTACCGAAGCGCTAGCGCAGTGAAAGGATTCTGTACCGTAGAAATATCCAGCATTATGGCTTTAAGATCCTTCACTTAGGTTCAGGATGACAGGTAAGGAAGAGGATGTGACACACTGTCATTCTGACCGAAGCGCTAGCTTAGCGGAAGGATTCTGTACCGTAGAAATATCCAGTATTATGGTTTTAAGATCCTTCACTTAGGTTCAGGATGACAGGTAAGGAAGAGGATGTGACATACTGTCATTTTTACCGAAGCGCTAGCGCAGTGAAAGGATTCTGTACCGTAGAAATATCCAGCATTATGGCTTTAAGATCCTTCACTTAGGTTCAGGATGACAGGTAAGGAAGAGGATGTGACATACTGTCATTCTGACCGAAGCGCTAGCTTAGCGGAAGGATTCTGTACCGTAGAAATATCCAGTATTATGGGTTTAAGATCCTTCACTTAGGTTCAGGATGACAGGTAAGGAAGAGGTTGTGACATACTGTCATTTTTACCGAAGCGAGAGCGCAGTGAAAGGATTCTGTACCGTAGAAATATCCAGTATTATGGCTTTAAGATTCTTCATTTACGTTCAGGATGACGGGCAAGAAAGAGGTTGTGACACACTGTCATCCTGACCGAAGCGAGAGCGCAGTGGAAGGATCCTGTATCGTAGAAATATTTAGCATTACGAGCTTAAGCTTATTTACTTTCATTCAGAATAGCATCGCTTTTTGTGTTTGTTATTTTAACGGCGCGTAAACAAAGTGATCAGGTTTATTCTTATAAATAAAAATCTGTAGTCCCATTTTTGGGTAGCTCCAGAGAAGCAGATCTTCGTTTATCTGTTTTTCTTCGACTGCCTGGCCAAAATTCTGGCGTATAACTTCCATCCCGTAATCAACCAGAGGAATATAAGTAATCGTTGAAACAGGGGTATTTAAATAGCCCATTTCAATATCATTATTAATGGAATAGAACTGGGTTTCCTGAGTATTCTGGAGATTTCCTAATGAATGAGCTATTTTTTGCAGAGTGCTTTGATCCAGTTGATAGCTTAAAGTTATCTGCGCGATTAAACCACCAATAATCAATTCGTCGTAGCTTGCAATTAATTGATAAGTTTCAACCTGTTTATCATCAACGTTGATCTGAAGCTGAGTTTTTCCAAAACTGGCAAATATCTGGTTGGCATCCTGAATACTGGTTTTGCCCAATGTTATGCCAAATACCCGTAAAGAGCCGTTTTGTAAGCGGTCTACCTCCCATGGCATGGTGTCAAGTTGAGATGTTGGTTCATGTTGACCGATCACAGCAATCATCATTGCAGTGCCAATCATTAGAATTATAAGAAAAGTTCGATTCATCTTTCAGGCATATTTTTATTAGATAACCCCATTTATATACTATTATTTAGTAGTTATACAGAAATATAAAGCACGATGTCATCAGAGAGTGCTATTTATTGGTTTTAGGCTTGGTTTTTAATTTCAGGGGTGAGTATGGATAAGCTTGTTTCGTTAATCAGTCAGCGGTTAGTTATTTGGGGGGTTTACGTTGTTAGTTGTTGTCTGGTATTTGTGAGTTTAGTTAGTTTAGCGGGTAATGTGTCAGCCGATCAGCTTGTTTTTATATCAGCTTGCAGCATAACAGCAGTCATACTTCCTATTGTAATCGGTATCTTGAATCGCCAGGCAAACAATTTAATGTTTCAACAGGTATGTGGTGTTGCAGAGACCTATTTACAGGGGGAAATACCAGAAAGTGAGTTAAAAACGAACCTTCGCAGTAAGGCCGTTATCCGTTTTAGTGAAAACTACAATCAGTTTGTTTTATCAGCAGTAACAAATCGTAGTTTATTTAGTGATGTAGCTTCGCGCCTTGGGGAAGAGGCACAAAGCCTCACAGGGGTATCTGGTGAAATAGCTGATATTATGCAAAAACAGCTATCTAGTACCGCACAGGTGCAGGTAACTATTGATGAGTTGCAGGCTGCTGTTGATCTTGCGAGTAATGTGGCTGAAAGTACGCATGAGTTGTCAAATAAGTCTGAGAAGGAGGGAGCCAGTGGTAAACAGGTTATGACAGAGGCGATTACCGGTGTCATGTTATTAGCTGAATCTGTTAATGATGCGGGTGAAATAATTGAAAGACTGGGAGAAGATAGTAAATCTATTGGCAGTATTATAGAGGTGATTACCGGGGTTGCGGAACAAACTAATTTACTGGCTTTAAATGCCGCAATTGAGGCTGCGCGAGCGGGCGAGCAGGGTAGAGGCTTTGCCGTGGTTGCTGATGAGGTTCGTTCCCTGGCAAATAAAACGCAGGAATCAGCACAAAAAATTAATGAAATTATTAATGTGCTACTAAAGCATGTAGACAGGGCTGTTACGGTAATAAATAACAGTGTTAAACAGGCAGACAAAGCTGATGAGTTAATGGAAGGTGTTGTTATGTCGTATTCTGAGATAGTCGGGTTAATGGTTGAGGTTTCTGTACACTCCAAGCATTTACTTGAGTCTACTCTGGATTCTCAAAGTTCGGTTGAAGTCGCCTCAAATAGTTTAAAATCAATTTTAGAATCATCTCAGGAATCTATTTCTAAAACTAATATGCTTATTTCAGAGAGTATGGAGCTTGGTAAAATGGGCGACCAACTGAGTATTATGGTCGGTGGAAAAAATGTTTCTATTGATGATGAACAGGAGTGTACGCCTGTTATTCAGAGTAATGAAGAAAACAGTACACGGGCTGATAACGTTGAATTGTTTTAATAACAGATAAAATTTATTATAAATATAATGTAAATAAGCTCAATGATATACTGAAGCCAGTATCTAATTCAAATTCAGTTAAAATAAAAATAAACAGGGGCACCACTGAGCTTTGTTGGTGGGGGTTGTTATGTATAAAAATAAATCTATTATCAGTTGGGCTTTTTATGACTGGGCAAATTCTGTTTTTGCTACAGTTGTTATTGCAGGTTTCTTTCCAGTCGTATTTAAATCATATTGGGCATCGAGTTTAAGCGATTCAGAAAATACATTCTGGTTAGGTATGGGCAATGCTTCTGCGAGTTTAATCGTTGTTTTTCTAGCGCCTTTTCTGGGTGTTATAGGTGACAGATTAAAGTTAAGAAAACCATTGTTGCTTGGCTTTATGATATTGGGTGTTGTTTCCACCGGTATGTTTTATATTGCTCATCAGGGTGACTGGATATTTGCATTATGCCTTTATGTCATAGCAACAGTTGGATTTATGTCGGCAAATGTATTTTATGATGCATTACTTGTACCCGTATGTGCTGATGCTCAGATTGATAAGGTCTCTGGTTTTGGTTATGGCATGGGGTATCTTGGTGGAGGAATCACACTGGCATTGTGTGTTGTATTCAGCCAGCAACCTGAGCTACTAGGTTATAGCCATGCAATAGATGTGGTGCTGCTGTGTTTTATCATGGTTGCAATATGGTGGTTGGTTTTTAGTTTACCACTGGCATTCTGGACGCAGGATATATATCAGAAGAATCCAGTTAATAATGAAAATATAACATTACAAACTTTCAAATTATTCAAAACAGTTTTTAGCAATCGGCAAACTCGTCTGTTTTTAATTGCTTACTGGATATATATAGATGGGGTAGATACTATTATTCGTATGGCTGTAGATTATGGTATGGCTCTGGGGTTTGATACGGGGGAGCTTATACAGGCATTATTAATAACTCAATTTGTCGGTTTTCCTGCCGCTATACTATATGGGTATATAGGCAATCGTGTTGGTGTTAAAAATGCATTAATGGCTGGTATAGGTGTATATGCAGCCATAACCTGGCTTGGCTATACTATGAGTACAGCAACTGATTTTTATGTGCTGGCGGTGTTAATTGGTCTGGTGCAGGGTGGTGTTCAGGCGATGAGTCGTTCGTATTTTGCCCGTATGATTCCACAGGGGCAGACAGCAGAATATTTTGGTATATATAATATGTTAGGTAAATCCGCAGCCATAATTGGCCCAGTTATGATGGGTGGGGTTGCGTTGATAACAGAGAATCACCGTTACTCTATACTTTCAGTGTTATTGCTTTTTATCGTTGGCGCAATTGTTTTATCAAGAGTTAAACCTCCGACCAGTTAAAATATATTTATTCAGGGTATAAAGTTATGATCTTAATTGTTGATTCTGAAAAAACGCCTGAAAATAAAATCAGGCAAGTTTTTTATGAGTCAGGGTTTGAGTCTGTTGCTATTTCGAATTCAGCTGAATCAGCGCGTGATATAATAAAATCAAACAATAATAAAAATGAAATTACTCTTATAATAATTGATAGCGAATTGAGTGATGCAAATGGTTTTGAGTTTTGTCGTGAAATAAAAAAAACAGAAGCAGGAAGTAATGCATATATTATGATGCTGGTTAGCAGTGTTGAAAACAAAACAGCAATAGAAAAAGCCAGGCATAGTGGGGCATCTGGTTATGCAGTAAAGCCTTATCATTCTGCGTTATTTCAAAAGCAGTTTTTCAAGTATATGATTTCCAGAGTTGTATTGTTGGTAGAGGATGATCCAGCTATTCGTGTTATGGTAAAAAAAATATTATCCAGCAATCATGTGGAAGTTATAGAAATAGATGATGGGATCAAGGCATATAATTTACTCAATAAAATGCTTCCTCCACGCCTGGTTTTAATGGATATTGGGTTGCCAAATAAAAACGGGATACAACTGGTAGAGAAAATTCGTAGTAAATCAAGTTGGCGGAAAACGTCTGTTGTTATGTTGACAGCAAGCTCAGATGTGGCTGATGTGAAAAAGAGCCTGGCCGCAGGTGCAGATGATTACCTTACAAAACCGGTTAAGTCGGGCAGCTTTAAAGAACGATTAAACCGGTATTTACCTGATGGAAATTGAAAATAAAATTCAGGTAGCAGATGCCAGACAAGCTTATTTAAGCTGGAATGCTGCACAATATGAACGATTACCTGAAATAATTGGCGATGATTCTTATAAATATATTCAACTTATCCCTCTTTTTTTACAGTTAAATAACAAGTTATTACCTGGTTATGCTGACCCTGATACACCTACGGGTATCTTTCTTTATAAACCAGATAAAAATGCAATAAATGATGCCAGATCATTAAATGATAAGTTTCGCTATCAACAAGAAGGGGTGGTTAAACATTATGCTATAGATGCCGTTTACTTTCATCAGCAGTTAATTGATGGCGTTAATAGCTGCTGGATATTTTATCGCCCCTCATTAAATAAAAATCAACTTTCATTATTAAAAGAGAAAATAAATAAAATTGATCAATGGTTTTTAGCCAGAGGAGAAAAAATAAATTTTATATGCCTGTCAGTCGATGATTTTGTAAAAAACAAAATGGGAAAAATTAATACAGGTAATAAATCAATATTTCTTGATGGATTCTATAGTGAAGCTATTTTGTTAGCAGGTAAATACCCTGTGTGGTGGTTGGTTCCGCCAGATAAAGATAAGGAGTATGTTGACTTTGTAAAGCATATTAAGCAGGTTAGATTTGTTGATGTTGAAGAGTTTATTGATTTAGGTAGTGTGGCGGAGTTTAATCGCAATGATATTGTAAAACAGGCTGTTGATCTAGTTCAAAAAATAAAGCAATCATCGGAAGTTTGCCTGGTAAAGTTATTGATAACGGCTCAAAGAAGTACATTCTGGCCTGAGCTTGATGGGGTTTCTATTCGTTTAAAACGGTTAATGTATACAGGTGAGTCAGGTATGAAGCCAGTTGATATCATGGCAGATTTGATGCATGAGGTCTTCAGCCACTATTCTGAAAAAGATCATGTTCTCACACCTGTTAGGTTGTTTTCACGGTTAAAAAATACACCAGGAAAGCTTAATCAACAATTAATTCAAGCATTTTTACAGGATGATTATACCTATGAGTCGGCTGCGCCAGGTCTTGAAGGTATTATTTCATATCTTAATTTTTTTAAAGCAGTATCGCATGAAGTATATCAGGTGTTTTCAGGCGTAGTCACACAGTACAACAGAGAGCTTCACGTTTCTGATCAGGATAAATCACTGGCTTCAGTTGCTCAGAATATGCTGGTTTTTTTATCTGGTGGTGATGATCGTATTCCGCTTTATAACAATAAAAATAAAACAGATATTATTTTTGATCGTATTCATTTGAAGCAGGCGCTTGTTGAAGGTATAACTCGATGGAGCCTGGTGTTAGAAATATCAGAAGGTAATGAGAGAAGTGTCGAGGGGTTTAATAGCCTTTTGGGCTTGTTGGCCTGGTGCTGGTTAAATAGAGTGGTAAATCATTCTACTCAGGTGTCTGTTGAAAGCCTGGGTCAACAGGTAAAGCAGGTTGAAGCGCATTATGTTTTAGAGATATTGATTCAACAGTTGAAACCTGACTTATTATTGAATATACCTGCGGTTGCCTTTGAAAATTCAGTAAAGCCGTTGCAATCACTTTTATTTATTAATTTTTCTGCAATAAATAATGCACAGATTCCTTCTGTGGAGGCGTCGTTTGATTTTTCTAATCAGTTAAAAAATATAGTGATGCATTGTGAGCAATTGATTATTAATAGCTGGGGTGATGTCAGTATAAAACAGTATTCAGGTGATGCTGGTATTTTAAACTGTTTGTGTAAATGGACCCATCATGCGCCATTAAGTGAATTAGCCAGGCCACAGGATATTTTTATTTTTGGTCATGGGGAGGGTGACAGTACTTATGTGGCACAACGGATTGAGCAGATTTATTCTGAAATGCAGGCATATTTTTATTCAGAGCGCAAGGATGATGGGCGTTTTGTTCTTAGAATGGGAGAAGAATATTATGTGATAATTGTTGAACAATCATTTTTAGAATATTCTAAAATAGGAAAAAAACGTGACTTAATTGACTATCTTGAAACTGCTTCCGAGGTATTTCATGATACGGCGCTGGAACGGTTGGCCTATCCTGATTATCCATTGCGTGAAATTTATAGAAATAATAAAAAAAATGTCTTACAGGTTTTTTTTCAGATAATTAATGGTGATCTTCATAGTTGGGCTGTTGGTGAAAAGGGTGCGTTACTGGTAGATGTTTTAACTGTATATGAACGTGAAAGCTATATTACCCACTGGTTATATTTTTTTAGAAATATTTTAATTCGATTAAAAAAAATAAACTACCAGGAACGTGATTTGCCTGCATTAGAAATTAATCAGATTAGTATTAATCAATTAGGTGGTGTAGATTTTTATATTATAGGTCCAGATGCAGTATCAGCTAACAAAAACTATTATGATATACAGGTAAGTATTAATGGAAGTGCCGATGGCGATCAGCTTAATCTTATATGCAATGGTCATGAATTTTTATATAAAAATTTTAAACAGGACGTATTAACGGAGTGTGTGCAGTATATGTTAGTGAAAATGACCAGAGAGGGCAGGCTCCCTGTTTATATAACGGATATTGATGTGCCATTGAGGGTGTTTAATGTTGATGATCGTGATGATATTCAGATTAACCACATATTAAAATTTAAACGTAATTTTGAGCATAAGATAAACAAACTACTTGATAGCTTAGCTTGAGAGAGTTTTTGTTATGCTGAAAAAATGAAGAATCTAGTCTCATAATATGTCATTGTAGGCATCTGTTATCTGGCTGTTTTATGTAATAAATCAAGAGATTCATATTAAAACAGTTATAAAATATCAATGGAATGGAGAGAATTTAAGTTGTTTAATATTAAATGTGTAATTTGTATATCTGTACTCGCTTTACCTTTATTGACAGTGGGTTGTGGTAGTGGCTCAGGTGGTGGGGAAACGCCAGTGGCAGGTACCACAGAAGTAACCACTACAACGACTAATACCGTTAATACAACAACGGTTAAAGATGGCACTGTTGTAGATACTGCGGCCCTTATTAGCCTGGGCGAAAAAATATTTAATGATACCAGTCTGTCGACACCTGTTGGTCAGTCCTGTGCAGGCTGCCATACAGCAAGTGCTGGTTTTGATGATCCTGATAACAGCAATGCAACATCATTGGGAGCCGATGGGGGGAGCATAGGAAACCGTAATGCACCTACCGCGAGTTATGCTGCCCATATTCCAGATTTACAGACTATCCAGCGACCTGTAGCAGGCGGTGGAACAGTTGCTGTTGTTATTGGCGGGCAGTTTCTCGATGGGCGTGCCGAATCACTTGAAGAACAGGCAAAGGGGCCCTTTCTTAATCCAGTTGAAATGGCGAATGTAAGTGAATCGTCAGTAATCGATAAACTTAAAACGGCTGTTTATGTGAGTGACTTCACTGCGCTATTTGGTGCCGATATACTGGATGATGTAAATAAGTCATTTAATTATATTGCAGATGCGATTGCTGCTTTTGAAAGAACAGAATTGTTTTCGCCCGAATCATCAAAATTTGATCAGGTGCAGGATGGTAGCGCTGTATTTACTGTAGCGGAACTAAATGGCCTGAACCTGTTTAACGGAAAGGCTCAGTGTAATCTGTGTCACCACACAAGTGGTGGTGTTGAAGTGTTTTCTAATTTTGAATATAAAAATATTGGCGTACCTGAAAATACCGTCCTGGTTTCTGCTCTTGGTGGTGGTTTTATTGATAATGGTCTGGGCGATATTACAATGCTTGCAACAGATAATGGAAAATTTCGTACATCAAATTTACGTAATATTGCCAATACATCCCCTTATATGCATAACGGAGTTTTTACTACACTGACTGAGGTTATAGAATTTTATAATGTGCGTGATATTGCGCCTTTAGTTGTAGCAGAGGTAAGCGACAATGTTGATAATGTCGGTAATATAGGTGAATTAAACTTAACGCCTGGTGAAATTAATGACCTGGTTTCATTTCTGCAAACATTAACGGATTAAGCAGGTTCTGTTTGCACTGAATAAAATAAGCAGAAAATATAGTAGTATTTATTTTAGAGGGAGAAGGCGTACAAAAACATTCGGCTTATGGAAGTTATCTATATTTTCTGTGTATTAACTAATGCAAATCCAGTTTACCCAGTTCATCAAGAATAGCTTTTACTAGTGATTCTCCAGTAGGTCCGATTTTATCGCAGAGTTTATCTATATCTCTTTCACCATCAACGAGGGGTTTTATTAAGGTACTAAACCGTGCAAGGTCACCCTGTGTTGTCGACATTTGTTCAGCCATCTGCCCTAACATGCTTAATGCATCGGTATCGCCTTTGCCTGCGCCGCTAATTAACTGTGCAAGCATGGGGGCGGCCATTGAAGGATCTGCTTCCTGATTTGGATCAGGCATTGTGGCAGGATTTTGAATGCCTTTTAAAATAGCGTCAATAATTACCTGATCTTCATCATCCAGACCTTTTAATATACTGCTGTCACGCTGTCCCTGTAATATTTTTCGAATAGCTGATACCAGATTTTCCCAGCCATTCTCAGCCGATGCTTTTAGTACCTGTTCAAGGCCCGGGCGTAATGATGTGTCACTGATAGAGTTCACTACATTTACAATAAGGGGGGCATGGAAAGTAGCAATTTGTTGTTGTTTTTCCGGTGCAAAAGTCATAGTTGCCTTCTCTTTTAAGTTTTTACTGACGCTTATGCTACCTCATTATCTCCTGTAAATAATGAGGCGCGGGTTTATTTAAAGTGCTGAAATTTTTGTTAGCTGCTCTTTTAGTTTTATTATGGCTGATTCCATTTCGGCTACTCTATCACGCTCTTTATTTACTACAGCTTCCGGGGCCTTGTCAACAAACCCGGGGTTGCCCAGTTTTGCATTGCTTTTTTCACAGTTTATTTCAAGCTTACCTATTTCTTTACTGAGGCGAGCAAGTTCTGCATTTTTATCAATTAATCCAGCAAGGGGAATAAGGATTTTCATCTCACCAACAAGGGCGATTGATGATTCAGGTGCTGGTTCATCTTCGTGAATAAACTGCACAGACTCAAGCTTGGCCAGTGTCATTATAAATGCTTCATTATCATTGAAGCGTTTAGTGTCTGTTTCATTGGCATTTTGCAGTATGACGGGTAAGGGTTTGCCAGGTGCAATATCACTTTCAGAACGAATACTGCGAATCCCCATAATGAAATGCTTTACCCATTCAAGCTCTTCTTCTGCCTGTTTATCTATCTGTGTTTCGGATGAAATGGGGTAGGGTTGTGACATAATCGTCTCAGAAGTCATGTCTGCTTCTGTTATTCCTGCAAGCGGTGCAACTTTTTGCCATAGCTCTTCAGTTATAAATGGCATAATTGGGTGGTTTAGTCGCAGAATAGTTTCTAATACCTGAACCAGAGTCTGGCGTGTTCCGCGTTTTTCGCTCTCACTAAAGTGTTCTTTTAATAATACGGGTTTAGATAATTCTAAATACCAGTCGCAGTAATCCTCCCAGACAAAAGAGTAGAGTTCTTGTGCTGCCAGATCAAAACGATAACTTTCAAAATGGCGATGCACGTTATCCTCAACGGTTTGCAGGCGTGAGCGAATCCAGCGATCAGCTAATGAATATTCACAATTCGTATTATCAATACCGTTATCTTTATTTTCAGTATTCATTAATACGTAACGTGTTGCATTCCATATTTTATTACAGAAGTTTCTGTTACCTGAAATACGCTCAGTTGATAATACGACATCACGCCCAGTGGTGGCCTGTGAAGCAAAAGTAAAGCGCAATGCATCAGTACCAAATGAAGGAATACCATCAGGGAACTGTTTGCGAGTTGATTTTTCAATTTTCTTCGCCATTTTTGGCTGCATTAAACCGCTGGTACGCTTGCTTACCAGCGATTCTAAATCTATCCCATCAATAATATCGATAGGGTCTAAAACATTACCTTTAGATTTAGACATTTTCTGTCCGTCTGCATCACGTACCAGACCATGTATATAAATTTCTTTAAAAGGTACTTCACCCTGAAATTTAAGCCCGAACATAATCATGCGTGCAACCCAGAAGAAAATAATATCAAAACCAGTTACTAATACACTGGTTGGATAAAACTGTTTTAAACGATCTGTGTTTTCAGGCCAGCCCAACGTTGAAAAAGGCCAGAGTGCGGATGAAAACCAGGTGTCGAGAACATCTTCGTCCTGTTTCAGGCTGACATCATCTGCAAGATTATATTTGCTGCGTACCTCTGCTTCAGAGTCGGCAACATAAACTTTACCGTTGTCGTCATACCATGCAGGAATACGGTGGCCCCACCAGATTTGTCGTGAGATACACCAGTCCTGAATATTGTTCATCCATTCAAAGTAGGTTTTGTTCCAGTTTTCCGGTACAAATTTAATATCACCATTTTTAACCGCATCAATGGCGGGTTCAGCAAGGGGAGCGATTTTTACATACCACTGATCTGTTAAATAAGGTTCAACGACAGAGCCAGAACGATCTCCCCGGGGTACCATTAGTTTATGATCATCAATTTTTTCTAACAGTTCCAGTTCATCTAGATCATGAATAATCATATCGCGCGCTTCATAACGATCAAAGCCGCGATATTTTTCAGGGCACTCATCGTTAATGCGTGCATCAACAGTAAAAATATTATGCATGGGCAGTGCATGACGCTGGCCCATTTCATAGTCATTGAAATCATGGGCAGGTGTAATTTTTACACAGCCACTGCCGAATTCCATATCGACATAATCATCACCAATAACAGGGATTTCACGACCGACCAGAGGTAGTGTGATGGTACTGCCAATCAAATGTTTGAAGCGTTCGTCTTCTGGGTGTACCGCAACGGCAGCGTCACCTAGCATGGTTTCGGGTCGGGTTGTTGCGACAACCAGGTGTCCTGATCCATCGGTAAGTGGGTAACGCATGTGCCATAAGTGGCCAGACTCTTCCTCTGAGATAACTTCCAGATCAGATACGGCGGTGTGTAGAACAGGGTCCCAGTTAACCAGGCGTTTGCCACGATAAATCAGGCCTTCATCGTATAACTGGATAAAAACTTTGTGTACGGCCTCGGACATACCTTCATCCATGGTGAAACGTTCATGCTCCCAGTCCAGAGAGCCACCCATACGGCGTAGCTGTTGTGTTATTGCACCACCGGACTGCTCTTTCCAGTCCCATACTTTATCTATGAATTTGTCTCGACCCAAGTCATGGCGTGATTTACCGTCAGCCGCTAACTGGCGTTCAACAACCATCTGTGTTGCTATACCTGCATGGTCAGTACCTGCTTGCCACAGTGTGTTGTCGCCTTTCATGCGGTGATAGCGCGTCAGGGTATCCATAATCGTATCCTGAAAAGCATGCCCCATATGCAAAGTACCGGTGACATTAGGCGGTGGAATCATAATGCAGTAATTATCCGCATTATCTCTGGCCTGTGGGGTGAAATAGCCCCTGTCTTCCCAGGTTTTATACCAGTTTTGTTCTATTGATTGGGGATTGTAAGTTGTTTCCATGGATATCTTGATTTTGCCTGTAAAAAGAAGGCGAATTATAGCCTATGTAGGGAGTGAGGCCGAATATTTCATGGTATTGAGAGAAAGAGAGGAGGTGAAATTATCTGATTTACTGTGAAGAGCACTGAGTTGTCAGAGGGCATTTTTAGCCTTTCTGCATTAAACCGACTTAAATATCGAATTTACTATAAAGTGATTTTTTTAAATATGTTTCAATGCCGGGTAGAGCATCAGTAATTGCCAGGTCAATTTTCTCCTTTAAATCCTTGCTGGTTATTGATGGTTCAGGTTCCTGCGCGACTGCTTCAATGGTAATGGATTGCATAGCGGCAGAAAAATCGTCTATTTCTATATTGGCTGTATTATCTGTTGTGCTATCGTCTATTTTAATGGATGGAATTTCATTTAGCTCAGTGACATTTAATTCATTTGTGTTCTCAAGGTCACTGGCGTTTTCAAGGGGTAATGCAGAATCAATTTCATCTGTTTCATCATCAAACTGGTGTGCATCGAAATGGTTTAACATTTCTTTGTTTCCCTGGTGCGTAATGTTAGTTAGCGTAGGAATACTATTGTCCAGATCAGCCATCAGTGCTCTCCAGTGTGTGGTGTTTCAGGGTATAACCAGACTCTCGGTAGACTTTATAGTTTTGTCTGCCGGATTGTTTGCGCTGTTCATTCTGGTTAAGTATTTCTTCTATTCCCAGCTCATTATTGCTTAAATCAGCAGGGCGTGATGATAAGTTGATAATAGACTGAAAGTTTTGACTATTTATTTTCTGGTGTGAAATCAAAACAGGTTGTTGCTGATCTGAAGGTTCTAAAGTGGCAATACCGTGTGGGATAAAGCTGTTACTACGAAGGTCCCATAAAAGATTATCGAGTAATTTACTTTCACCAGATGAATCTGTCTGAATTAATACACGCTTACCTGATTGCCAGTGAGCTTCAGCCAATTTGCAGGCATATTTCTGCAGGTTGTCTGACTGGTCATCAGGTAAAATGTAAAAATCAACAGAGATCATTTAGTTTCAGCCATCCGATCAAAAATATATTGCATTAATAACGGTAAAGGCCGACCGGTTGCTCCCTTGTTTTTACCCGAATTCCATGCGACACCGGCAATATCCAGATGAGCCCAGTGATACTTTTTGGTGAAACGAGAAAGGAAGCAGGCCGCAGTAATTGTGCCCGCTTCCTTGCCTCCAATATTAGCAATATCAGCAAAATTACTATCGAGTTGTTGCTGGTAGTCATCAAATAAAGGCAGTTCCCAACAACGATCACCCGCATCGCGGCCTGCATTTAGTAAGTCATTAACGAGAGGGTTATGATTGCCCAAAAGGCCTGCTGTATGACTACCCAATGCCACAATGCAGGCACCGGTTAATGTTGCGATATCAATAACAACGTCTGGATCAAATTTTTGTGCATAGGTGAGTGCATCACATAAAATTAATCGGCCCTCTGCATCTGTATTAAGGACTTCAATCGTTAAACCCGACATGCTGGTAACAATATCACCTGGTTTTGTTGCCAGGCCATCGGGCATATTTTCTGTCGCTGGAATAATACCAATTATATTATAAGGTATCTGTAGATCAGCACAGGCACTCATTACGCCCATTACACTGGCGGCACCACACATGTCATATTTCATTTCATCCATGGAGGCACCTGGCTTAAGGCTGATGCCACCTGAATCAAATGTGACACCCTTGCCAACAAATACAATGGGCCTCTGATTTTTATCTCCACCCATATGTTGCATGGTGATTAATTTTGCAGGCTGTCTTGAGCCTTTGGAAACAGATAAAAACGAGCCCATGCCCAGTTTTTCGATATCATCTTCTTCGAGTATCTCTGTCTTGAAACCACGATGGGTCATTTCCAGGTTTTTTGCAACTTCTGCAAGATAGGTGGGTGTACAGATATTTCCTGGAAGATTAGACAGGTCACGGGTTAATTTAATGCCGGATGAAATCGCCATGCCTTCACGTACAGCCTGTTCTCCTTCAGGTAGTTCACGACGACTAGGCACACTAAATATAACTTTTCGTAATGGGCGGCGGGTATTTTCTTTTTTACTTTTTAGCTGATTAAAAGTATAAAGAGAATCCTCTGTAGCCTGCACTGCATGGCTGACTTTCCAGGCAGAATTGCGGTTTTTTACATTAAGTTCGGTGATACATGAAAATACTTCAGTTGCACCTCGGTCATCAAGAAAAGTGGATACAACATGATTGGCCTTCTGGAATGCCTTAATATCAAAATGTTTTTCACGGCCACAGCCAATGAGTAAAATTCGATCACATAATGTATTGGGTACATTATGCAATAATAATGTTTGTCCTAATTTACCTTCACACTCACCACGTCGAATTAAATTTGAAATAAAGCCATGACTGGCATCGTCTAAAATCTGTGCTGAAAGTGAAAGTTTACGTGAGTCAAATACGCCTACGGCAACACATGAAATGCGTTGTTTCTCTGGGCTGCCACTCTTTACCGAAAATTCCATAGTTACTCCATAAATAATAATAGTAATAATTTGATGACAGGTCTGTTTATACGTTATAACGGCCTGTTAATATAAAGAAATATTTTAAAGGGGAAGTGATTTTATGCAATTTTTAGCTGTTTTTACAGAGAAAATTGTTAAAAAAGGCCTTTATTTTGAAAAATATGATTTTATTGTCCTATGGCAAAAACACTCAGAATAATGATGTGTAATAAATTAAAGTAATAGATGAGGTAGAATAGGCCTTACAAATGTAAAATTTACGGAAATTCCCTTAAAACCTATGCTAAAGCGTTATTTCACCATTATTGATCGTTATATATCGAAAGAACTGCTTTTAACCTGGTTAGCGGTTACATTAATATTAATGCTTATTTTGTTGAGTAGCACATTAGCCAGGTTATTAGGTAAAGCTGCTGAAGGGGCTATTCCTGGCGATGCGGTCTGGTCCTTATTATTGTTTACCGGTGCTCGTTACCTTATTTTACTTATTCCATTAAGCCTTTATCTTGGTGTTCTGCTGAGTTTTAGTCGACTTTATAAAGACAATGAAATGGCTGCTCTGGGGGCCTGTGGTGTTGGTTTGATGAGCCTGTATCGGCCATTGATGATGGTTGTTATACCTGCTACAGGCATTATGTTGTACCTCACTCTGTTTTTGATGCCCTGGGTTTCGCAGCAGGCTGAACTGCTTAAATCAGAGATTGAAAACCGTTCTGAGCTTACAGGTGTAACGGCGGGGCGTTTTAATGCGTCGAAAAAGGGCGATGCTATTATGTTTTTGCAGCGTCAGTCTGAAGATGGCTCACAAATGTTTAATGTTTTTTTACATCAGACAAACAAGAAAACTGAAAATAAGCTGCTCGATAATATTGAGTCTGCAGATTTGGCTAAACGTTATAAAGATGATAGTGGGCGACCCTTTATTATGTTTGAAAATGGGCAGATATATGAAGGTGAACCCGGTACATCCCGTTTTCGAATCACACGATATGAGAAAAAAGGAATCTACCTTCCAGAGCAACAGGCAACACAAAAAATAAGCCGTAAAAAAGCAGTACCAACAATAGATTTGTGGAATTCTGACAGGGTAGATTACCGCGCCGAATTACACTGGCGGTTATCTTTGCCGATTGGGGCCTTCTTGCTAGCAGTGCTAGCCCTGCCTTTAAGTTACACCACGCCGCGAAAAGGTCGTTATTCAAAACTGGCCCTGGCCATTTTAATTTATCTAATTTATTCCAATTTATTAGGTATCGGGCAAAGTTGGGTAGAAAAACAAAAAGTACCTGAATGGCTAGGTCTATGGTGGGTACATGGTTTTGCTGCTATTTTAATTTTTTACTGGTGGTTAAAACGTGCAGGAGGTTTAAGGCAGTTTGTATCACAAATTGCATTTCATCGAGCTAAATCGGGTGTGGAAGCATCGTGAGAATAATTGACAGACATATTGCCAGGACCGTTATTTACGGAACTTTAATGGTGTTACTCGTGCTAGGGGCTTTGCTTGCCTTTGTTGATTTCATTTCTGAAATGGATGATGTGGGTAAAGGTCAGTACAGTATGCTGGAGGCGGGGCTATTTGTTCTGTTGAGTTTGCCTAAACGTTTATATGAGATATTTCCAACGGCAGTATTGATTGGCAGTTTGCTTGGTCTGGGGACATTGGCTGGTAATAGTGAATTTACAGTGATGCGTGCGGCAGGAGTGTCTATTGTTCGTATTGTTTTTTCTGTTTTAAAAGCAGGTTTTATTTTACTGGTTTTTATTGCGCTTATTGGTGAACTGGTTGTGCCTGTTAGTGAAAGACAGGCTCAGTCACTAAGGGCTGAAGATTTGCAACAAACAATTAGCCTTGCAGGTGAGAGTGGTTTCTGGGCAAGAGATGGTCAGCGCTTTTTATACGTGAGCCATGTTTTTCCCGGAATGAATCTTGGTAAAGTTAATATATATGAGTTATCTGATGATAATAAGTTAAAGCAGATAACCCGTGCGAAGTCTGCACATTATATAGAGGGTAAATGGCGACTGGATAATATTCAGCAGACAGAGTTTTATAATGATCAGGTAGTAAGTCGAAAAATAGAAACTGAAGTATGGGAAAGGTTGCTTAATCCAGACTTATTTAATGTCGTCAGTGTTGAGCCAGATAATATGTCAGCAATGGATCTGTTCACATATAGTAACTATTTAAAAAGCAATGACCTGGATTCAAGCCATTATGAGCTGGCTTTCTGGATAAAAGTGTTTACCCCTGTTTCAAGTCTGGTGATGTTATTAATAGCACTGCCTTTTATTTTTGGATCACAGCGTAGTAGTGGTGCGGGAAATCGGATGCTAGTGGGCTTATTACTGGGTATTGGGTTTTATCTATTAAATCGTACAGTAAATCATATTGGTCAGGTTTATCATTTGTACCCTTTCATAAGTGCATCAGCACCTATATTATTTGCAGCAATGGCCAGTTTTTATGCCTTACGTAAGGTGAAATAAATTTATAACGGGTATATAAATAATAGATACTTACTTCTCTTTTAGCTTACTCATATTAAATAGTTTCAAGTGCAACAAGATAAAATCGGTTATTTTTTTTCTAATTGAACCAGGTGTGAAGAAGATAAGATATCATGCCATGTGCGTTGTCTGGAATCGATTAAACTCCATAAAAAACCTGAACCCAATATACCCCAGGATAAAATAGCCGCAAATGAGCGAATAACAGCCTGTTTTTTGTTAATCACACTCCCATCATCTGATACCAGTAATAACATCCAGGTTTTCATACCCAGCGTTTGTCCTCCGTGGGACCAGAAATAAATATAAAAAAGAAACCCGGTAATGAAAATAGTACTTAATATTATAATCTGATGTATGTAATACAACGGGTGTTCATCAGTAATCGCGTTACCATCATTTATAATAAACGTATTTAGAATACTAATTACACCAGCTACTAACATACAAATGGCAATAATTAGAAATAAATCATAAATAATAGCCAGCAGACGTTTCATTAATGGGACGGGGATGTATGTGTTTGAATCGGGCATTTTTTTCCTGTTGAGGGCATTAAGTCGGTAAAATTGTAACGGATTGCTCAATTCCTTGCACGAATCATCGTTTTTACTGTGCTCTGACAGGCGTTTTCCAGTTTTTTTTGGTATTTGATATAAACTCCAGTATAAATAACATATTTTTCTGGAGATTATAATGATGAATAGAAGTTTGCTTACCGCAGGTTTAATTGCGGTGTCACTATCTAATGTACATGCCTTGCCGTATGGTTTTTTTGATGCCAGATCAGTGGCTATGGGTAATGTAAGTGTTGCAACAGGTGGTATTACGACTGCTGCATTATCTAATCCCGGTATGTTATCTGTAAATGAAAACAATGATCGTTATGCCTTATTGTTACCTGCAATAGGTGCACAGTTTATTGATGATGGTAATGTCAGGGATCTGGTCGATGAGTTTCAGGAAATTAATGGTGGTGGAGCCACTTCAGTCATCAGGCAATCTGAAATATTAACTGAATTAGATGGTGCCAGTTTAATTGCTGCTGTTATACCTAATGTTGCCTTTGTTTCTTCGGGTGAGAATTTTACCTGGGGTATTACAGCACGTGCAAATGTGGTGGTTTCAGCAGGCTTAACGAATGTTAATATTCCGAGTGTAACAAATTTAACATTACCTGATGCAACGGTTACCGCATTAGGCGTTACGATAGCGGAGATAGGCGTTCCTCTCGGTACAGATTTTTCATTTGCAGGAATGCAGGTGTCTGTTGGTGTCACACCTCGTTTTGTTCAGGTTGATGCAATTGATTTTAATGAATCAATAGTCACGGTTGATGTTGAAGACATAAAAGATGAAGATTTTGAAGATTTAGGGAGCTTTACTACTTTTGATGCCGGTATTACTTTAAATGTTATCGATACATTAAGAGTTGGGCTGGTTGCAAAGAACTTGCTTGAAGAAACTAAAACGACCAGTAATGGTACTGAAATAGATTTTGATACCCATTTGCGTATTGGTGCGGCGTTTGATGCAGGTTTTATGACGCTTGCCGCTGATATGGATTTAACTGAGCGAGATCCAATTGGTTTTGAAAACCCATCTAAATCACTGGCACTAGGGGCTGAATTTGATGCATTTAGTGTTATGCAGTTGAGATTAGGTTATCAATCTAACCTGGCCAGTGATTCAACTGATCCAGATTTATTTTCTGTAGGCCTTGGTTTTTGGCTAGGTTTTAATCTTGATGTTGCTTTAGTTGCAGGAGATGATTCTTCATATGGTGTATTTATGCAAACAGGTTTTCATTTTTAAAATGCAAATGAAATGATTTCAGGATGATATTTCAGGTGAAAAGTGTAAAAAACATCGACCTTTTTTTTAAAAAAAGGGTCACTTGAAGCATAAAAAATATAAGTTTAAACAAAAATAAATCAATATTTTTTTATT
>JADGFA010000013.1:0-18048 GCA_016744065.1 Gammaproteobacteria bacterium | reverse complement strand
TCAGCTTTAAATAAAAAAAAACAAAAAATGGCTAAAAAAATTAAACCTGAACCCAGTTTCAGGTTTTTTTGTAAAAAAACTAAGTTTTTTACAAAAAAATGCACTTTAAATGCTTGATTTATTTGTAATATAGAAAATACGAATTATAATCTGTGCATTAACCCGATGAAGAGGAATATTAAGATGGCACGTAAAAAGAAAAAAGTAGTAAAGAAAGCAGTAGCAAAGAAAAAGCCAGTAGTTAATAAAGGCGCAGCTAAGAAAAAAGCAGCAGCAGCTAAGAAAAAAGCTGTAGCTGTTAAAAAGAAAGCAGCAGTAGCTAAGAAAAAAGCTGCAGCAGCAAAACGTAAAGTAGCAGCAGCTAAGAAAAAAGAAGCAGCAGCTAAGAAAAAAGCAGCAACACAAAAAGCTGCAGAAGCTAAAAAAGTAGTAAAAGCGCAGATTAGTGCTGTTCAGGCTGACCTGAAAGCTGCACGTGAAGAGCTGAAAACAGCCGCAAAACGTGAAGCTGCACTGATTAAGATGTCTGGTAACAAAGAAGCAGCCATTGCCAAGTTCGTTGAAAAATGGACTAAGCAGCAGCTTTCTAAGATGGAAAAGTCTCTTAAGCCTAAAAAACGCAAAGCAAAAAAGCGTAAATAAGCTGTGTGAACTTGTAGATTAGTCATAATCTATGAAAAAAAGCCGTATCCGAAAGGATGCGGCTTTTTTTATGCGGATTATTTTTTGTAATAATGCTCAAAATCAAAGTAATTGTTATAGGTGTACAGAGAAAAGTGGTTTAATTTTTAGTTCGAACGGGTGATTAGCGTCTAACCAGTAAAAAATATGTGTGTTTCGAGTTTCTATGACAGAAAAATAACATTTCAGGTAATTTTTATCTGTTAACTGAAAAGAAATAGAAAATAATCCTGCTGAGCGCAGGAGAAGTTACCTGGGACTCAGCCATATAAGACGCTTTTACGTCACAGAAACCTCTACTTGCATCAGAATGACAGAATATAAATTTTTATGTTGTTAAAAGTAAACAATATAACGAATGCACATGATGTCAGGTAGTAATGACTATTTTAATTAAATTAATTCATTAAATGGTTGTACTTCAACTGTTTCACCCTCTTCAATATCACCTGCATCACGCGTTAAGACAATAAAACAATTCGCCTTTGCCATTGAACTCAACATATGAGAGCCCTGTATACCCGTAGTATCAACAATAAGTTGGCCATTGCTATCACTGGACATAATGCCGCGTTGAAAATCCGTTCGGCCTGGACGTTTTTTAAGTTTAGAGATGCATCTGGCCTGCAATTTAACCGGAGCACTAATAGATTCACCCTCCAACAGGCGTAAACTGGGTTGTACGAATTGATAAAAAGTGGCCATGGCAGAAACAGGGTTACCAGGTAAACCAAAAAAAACCGTATCATTAATATGACCAAATGCTAAGGGCTTGCCTGGTTTCATAGCTATTTTCCAGAAACCGACTTCGCCTATTTCATCTAATATTATTTTAATGAAATCAGCTTCACCAACTGAAGCACCCCCGGAAGTGATTACCAGGTCGGCAATATTGGCAGCTTCTTTCAGTGTCAGTTCAATTTCTTCTTTAATATCGGGTACTACACCCATATCAATGCACTCAACCCCCATTTTTTCTAACATACCAAATAAAATATAACGATTACTGTCATAAATATCCCCTGGTTCAAGGTGCTGGCCTACGCCTTTTAATTCATCACCGGTTGAAAAGAAGGCGACAACCGGTTTTCTTATCACTTTAAATTCAGTTATTCCTACTGATGCAAGTAACCCCAGTTTTGCTGGTGATAAACGTTCTCCTGCTTTAATGATGGTGTCACCGATAAAAAAATCATCACCGGGGTTACGCACATTCTGCTTAGCTTTATGTTCAGAGCTAATTTTAATATAACTACCTTTTACTTCGGCGTGTTCTTGCATAATGACCGTATCAGCACCATTGGGTACGACTGCACCCGTCATAATGCGTACGGTTTCGCCGCTATTAATCTTTCCGTCGAATGGTTTACCGGCAAATGATTTTCCGATCACCTTAAGCTCTGTATCTCCTGTTGATGAGGGAATATCAGAAGCATTAATCGCGTAACCATCCATTGCTGAATTAATAAAAGGTGGTACATTTAGAGGGGATGTAACATCTTCTGCCAGAATATGGCCAGCGGCTTCACGAATTGTTACATTCTTTTTACCTTTAATTGGCTGGATGCTTTCTTTTATACGCGCTAGCGCTTGTTCGAAGCTAAGTGAATCAGGGTCAAATTCGTCGTTACATGAGGCCTGTTTTTTAATCATGGTAATATCTTCTTTATATTAATAGGCAAATTTAAAAATAATTTTAATGAGTATGGTTTTATTCTGGTTATGATCAGTACTGTTTCTGGTATCGAATAACAAAATCGGCAATTTCATTAACATTGTCAATATCAAGCTGGGGTAAACCCGTATCTATCAATGGATTGTCATTATTATGAGCAACGGCAATTATATTTGTATCGTCAGGATACATTAATGGCTTTCCAGTGGCTTCACGGTGTAATTCAATTTTATTAAAAGGCCATTTTTTAAAGCCCTCAACCAGAATTATATCAACAGAATCGGCGGGAATATGGGTTAAAATCTGCTGAAGAGTCGGTTCTGCTTCAATTTCATTTTCAATCGTAATCACCGTTCGTACACTGGAGCAAATTAGCATGGGGGCGGCTCCTGCCTTACGTAATTCATAACTGTCTTTTCCAGGGGTATCCATATCAAAATTATGGTGTGCATGTTTAATAACAGCAACGCGTAAGCCACGTTGTTTCAGTTCAGGTATGAGTTTTAGTAATAGAGTCGTTTTCCCCGTTCCACTATAGGCAGCAAAACCTAATAAGGCTTTTCTGTAGGTGATTTTTTCTATTTGGTGAGTCATTCGTTTCTCTCTAAATGGTGGTGTCGCTTTTTTGTTTACTGGGGGGTAATAAATTTAATATAACGAGTAATTCCATATATTCATAATATATGGGGACGATTAATTGAATCTTTTTATTACATATCGTTCGGCTGGTTAAAATTATTAAAACGGTTTTTCTGTAGAGAGAAATCACAGATAGCGGGATCTATTAATGAAATAAAGTCATGTACCTTGCGCTGCCCCTGTTGTAAAAAATCATAGAGCAGAGGCTTATGCTGGCAAGACAGTAATGAAAAAAGTGGTTGTAATCTTTCGCCATCATGACACAGTGCTGATTCTTTGTTTTGTTTATGTAAACAGTCCCAGAGATTGTTTAAAAGATTATCAGGCGGCTCTGGGGAGTCGCAGGGCAAACAGAGCAGATAAGGTGTTGTGCACACTTGCATTGCACTTAATATCCCCGCTAACGGCCCTTGATAGTCGCCTGAAGTATTATTGGTATTATCCTGAATAACATTATCGGCATAATTTTTATATGTTTTTAAATTTCTGTTTGCACTAATAATGATTTTATTTGCTGGTGCATTAATATGATTAAGTATGTGCTCAATCATAGGCTTGTTTTGCCACAGCATTAAACCTTTATCTGTGCCACCCATTCTTTGTCCCTGACCACCCGCTAGAATAAGGTAAGTAATTTGATGGAGTGGATTTAAATTTTGCATGAAGTGTCAGCGTTTAATATTAAATTTCAGGATTTGTATCTTTAATGTCGATACAGTGTAAGTTATCATCTGGAGGGAATTTTATCATAAATCAAGTTATATAAATCTAAGTAGTAATGGCAATAGTTGATCAATTACCTTCTAGTGAACAGACGCTTATAGAGCGCTTTCTTGATGCTTTATGGATGGAGCATGGCCTTAGTCAAAATACGCTATCCGCATATAAAAATGACCTGTCGAACCTGGCATTATGGTTATTTCAAAATAATAATAATTTACTGGGAGCTAAACAACTGGATTTGCAGGCTTTTCTTGCTCATCGCTTTGAATTAGGTCGTAAAAATAGAAGTGCGGCCAGGTTATTATCCTCAATGCGACGTTTTTATGTCTGGCTGTTGCGTGAGAGCCTGATACAAACGGACCCTGTCGTATTGATTGAGGCACCTAAACCAGAGCAACCATTACCGAAAACATTGACCGAACAACAGATTGAAGATCTTTTAAATGCCCCCGATCTGGAAGATAGCCTGGGTATAAGAGATAAAGCGATGTTGGAGACCATTTATGCGACGGGTTTAAGGGTTAGTGAATTAATTGGCCTGACATTTTCACAGGTTTCACTTGATCCAGGGGTTGTTCGGGTGATGGGCAAAGGAGGGAAAGAGCGTTTAGTCCCTCTGGGAGAAGAAGCCATAGAGTGTTTATATGCTTATATAAAACAGGCCAGAGTCGATTTAATGGCGCAGCACCCGCCCTGTAATGCGCTGTTTGTAACTCGCCGAGGTAAAGGTATGACACGGCAGGCTTTCTGGTATTTAGTTAAACGTTATGCAATATTAGTGAATATTGATGAAGCTAGCCTGTCTCCGCATACATTACGTCATGCTTTTGCGACACATTTATTAAACCATGGGGCAGACTTACGTGTAGTGCAGATGTTGCTTGGGCACAGTGATATCTCTACGACTCAAATATATACTCATGTGGCTAATCAACGGTTACAGGAGATTTATCAGCAACATCATCCACGTGCCTGAATAGCAAATGAAAGAAATTAATTTAAACCAGCCTTTTTTGTCTGGAATTAATTATAATCTAGCCTGTCTATCTATACAGTACATATACTATTGAGAATTAAATCTATGAAACCATTATTAAAATTCGGCCTGATGTTATTAACACTGACATTAGCGTCGGGGTCTGTTTATGCAAATGAAGCCGATATTAAACAGTTAAAAGAAAAACTGAGTAAACGTCTGCCCGTTGGTACCAAACCAATAGTCAACACAACACCGATAGCGGGTTTTTATGAAGTGATACTCGGTGGGCAGATCATGTATATGACAAAGGATGTTCATTACATTTTAGAAGGTGATCTGATTGATATGGAATCACGACAGAACCTCACTGATAATGCCCGTGGTGGTATTCGCCTTAAAGCATTAAATGAGCTGGGTGAAGAAAATATGCTGGTGTATACACCAAAGGGTGAAGTGAAACACACTATTACGGTTTTTACGGATATTTATTGCCCATATTGCAGGAAATTACATAATGAAATGGATGATTACATGGATAAAGGCGTGAAAGTGCGTTATATATTTGTGCCATTTAAAGGACAGAAAAGTGTGCAAACGTCCGTTTCAGTATGGTGTGCAGATGATAAAAATAAAGCAATGGATTTAGCTAAAAATGGAGAAAATGTAGAAAAGAAAACCTGTGATAACCCGGTTAGTAAACATCAGGCACTTGCTTCGGAGTTAAATATTCGAGGTACACCGGCAATTATGCTTGAATCGGGTCAGCTATTACCGGGATATGTGCCTTCAGATAAATTATTGCAACAGCTAAACAGTGCTTTGTAGGATGGTTTGTGGCTTGCTGAAGTATTAGCTGGAGTTTAACCAGAGAGAACACTAAATAAAGGTGTTCTTTCCTGGTCGCAGGGGAGCTTTGCAATAGCATACCCAGTTATTAGCTCTCAGGAATAGAGCTACAGAAATGTAGAATCTATAATTTCAGCCAGGCCAATAACTATTTGTATTGTGTTTTAATGCATTGCATTAAACATTTTTCGTCGATATTGCCCTACAAGAGGGTGCTCATTACCTAACAGATTAAATGTTGAAAGCAGTGATTTTTTTGCTGCCCCATCCTGAAACTGTCTGTCGTGGAGTAAGAGAAAAATCAGGTGTTCTAGCCCGGCTTCGTATTTATCCTGGTTAATTAGCTGTATAGCCAGTTGGTAACGGGGCAGGCTTTCTTCTGGTGTTTCAGCGAGTATCTTTTCAAGCTCCTCTATTTCAGGTGCATTTTCTGTGGCCAGCGCCAGTTCTATTTTATTGAGTAAACTAATGACCTGCTCATTTTCATGGCTAGTTAATGGCAACTTATTCAGGCGTTTTTTTGCAGCGTCATATCGCTTTTCGCGTGCTTCAATATGAGCAAGATCTATTTGAATAATCGTGTTCTCTGGAGCCAGTGCTTCCGCTTTTAGTAAGCTTTTTTTACCATTTTCAAAATCACCCGATTGAATCATTTCAAATGCCTGATTACGTAAAGTATCAGCTTCTGTAGTCGCGTGTTTATCAATTAATGCTTTAATAAACGCTTCAGTCTGTAAGCCATCAAACTGCTCGACAACTTCGCCATTTTTAAAAATGAGCACGGTGGGAATACTGCGAATCTGGAATTGCTGGCTGAGTGATTGTTGAGTCTCGCTATTTACCTTAGCCAGAACAAACTGACCATTTAGATCAGCTACCAGTTTTTCTAAAATGGGAGCTAATTGCTTACAGGGCTCACACCATGACGCCCAGAAATCAACCAGAACAGGTACTTTGTAGGAGTTTTCTATAACACCCTGTTGAAAGTTTTCATCGGTGGCATCAAAAATATAACTGGATTCATTCATTATTTATTCTCTAAATTTTAAAGTGCTTAATTAATATAGGTTGCCATTCTGAACGATTAGAGAGAATGGTGCAGGGTGTTTTATTATCTCAATATAGTTTTTTATACAGGTTTAACCTCGAGTAGTTCAGTACATTCTGTAAAAAGCAGGTAACTTTCTACCTGTTTGTCAGGCCATAACTGTTTGAGCCCATCGGCATAAAACTTCATTTGTTGTTGATATGACTGTGATATTTCGTGCAGATTCTTTTTTTCAGCGTGCTGATGTGTTTTGTAATCAATAACCATAACCGTGTGTTTTTTAATAATCAGGCGATCAATAATGCCATATATTAGCTGCCCGTCTTTTATGTATTGAATTGGGCACTCATTATAAACCTGTAGTGCATTGTCAGGTTTGAAGACAGTCTGTAAGTCAGAATGTCGGTAATTAGTGACCGCTATCTCCAGGCAGTTTTCCAGTTGGCTCTGATCTTTAATATGCAGTTCAAAAATAATCTTATGTAAAATATCACTTTGAGATAAATTGGGCTCTTTACTCAATAATTCCAGCATACGGTGTATAACAATGCCCCGTTGTTGTGCCCATTGATTATTGTTGTGGTTATCTATATCAGGCATATTTTGATCTATAACATTTAAGCTTGTTGGTTTTTTTTCAGCGTAGCTAGGAGCAAATAGAGTTTGTGGCTTTTTATGGCTAATTATTTTTTTTGTTAAAGCCATGTCGATATTAATAATGTCTTCTGTTTTATCTGTTTTCGATTTTTCAAAATCATCACAACGTATCAATGTGCCCGAAGCGTAACTTAAAAGTGCATCATCAGTATTACCGGTTAATGTTTGCAATGCCGTAAACATCGGTTGATACCAGTTGGTAAAAGGTCCCCGGTCTGGTTGGCAGCCACTGATAAATAAATATTGTCTGGCTCGGGTAATCGCAACATATAAAAGATTAGCATCTTCTTTTTGCGATGCCTCTTTAGCGTCCAGGGTCAGTTTTTTTGTATTGCTATCCTGACGTTTGCTAGATGGAATCAGTTGAAAATGTTCCGGCTGCCTGTCTTCAACACGCCAGTTAATAAGCGTGCTTAAGGAGGAGCGATCTTTTGCCCCTGTGATGGTATCTGCCAGATATACAACAGGGGCTTCCAGACCTTTGCTTGCATGTATAGTCATAATCCGTACCCGTGGCTCACGGGTTTCCATCGGCGCTTCATCGGGGGCATCACTTTGGGTATTGCGCAAGCTACGCAGGTGAAATAGAAAGTGCATCAGGCTGGGGTAACGGCCACTGTCTAAATCCAGCGCCATTTCCAGAAAAAGTGTTAAATTTGCCTGTACTCTGCCGCGTAATGGTTCGGGTGTTGAGCGTTTATAGTGTTCAAGTACGTCTGCCTGTGAAAAAATTTTGTCGAGTAAATCGTGTACAGGAATTTTATCGGCTAATGCTCTCCATGAAGATAAAAACACCCAGGCACGTTTTAATGGGTGCTGGTTTTCCAGTTCTTCTGATAATAGTTCCAGTCGTTCAAACCAGTGATTTTTATGCTTATGTGCAGCGAGTATTTGCAGGTCATTGTCAGTTGCATTGAATAGAGGCGATTTGAGTACTTGTGCCAGTGCAAGGTTATTGAATGGGGTTAGCAATGTATCGAGCAGGGCCTCCATATCCTGAATTTCCAGACAGGATAAAAAAGTGCCTCGGTTAGTGCCCAAATAAGCAATGCCTGCGTCTCTTAAAGCACGTTCATAATCAGCTACATGTGCGCGTTTGCGTACCAGTATAAAAATATCATTATATGTAACAGGGCGCTGTTGATTACCCTGTGTAATTGCTGTTTTATCTTTTACCAGTTGCTGAATGTGCTCAGCAATTTGTCTGGCTTCTTTCTGGTGAATTTCAGTTGCTTCGACTCGAGGTGTTTTTAAAGGGTTGCGGCAATATACAGGCTCTATTTTATCTTTGAGGTCACTCATTTTCCAGAGTGGTAAAACTTCAACCTTACCTGGAAGTTGTTTAAGGTGTGTTTCGTGCTCAATAAAACCCGGTAAAGTTACCTGGTATTCATCTTGCGAGAACACGGCATTAACTGTATTAATAATGGCAGGTGAAGAGCGCCATGATTTATTCAGGGGAAAAGCCTGGGCATTTAAATTTTGTGCTAACCAGTTTGCAGCTTGTTGTTGTAATTCAGGTTTGGCACGGCGAAAACTGTAAATAGATTGTTTCTCGTCGCCGACTAAAAAAATACTGCGATGTTTTTCAGATTCTGCTGCGGCCATTTCTTCTAGCAGCGGTAAAATTAACTGCCATTGGGTCGGGTTTGTATCCTGAAACTCATCAATTAATAAATGCTGTATTTGTTGGTCAAGTTTATATTGAATCCATAATGCATTTTCAGAATTTTGTAATAATTTATAACTGCACCATTCAAGGTCTGTGAAATCTAACAAACGTTGCTGGGTTTTTAATGTTTGATAGTGTTGAATAAATTTTTCACCGCAATAAAACCAGTGATGGTTAAGTGACCAGCAATGTTGTTTATTTAGCTGATCGAGTATATCTATTATTTTCTGGCTTATATATTGATGTATATCGAGAAACTCTTCTGCTGCATCATCCCCCAGTTTTTTGCGTAAAGCCTTTGTGTCTTTGCGCCCAGCAGATAAGGCTTCATTTTTCTGGGTTAGAAAACAGTTGTGAATTAAATTAAAGCTGGCTTCATTTGCTTGTGCTTCAACCAGCCAGTTCGCCAGGTCGTCAGCACATTGCAGATTTTTCTTGCCTTCAGCCAGTGCCAGTAGTCTGGCAAACTCGGTTAGTGTATTGCTTAATTCCGAATCAAAAAAATCCATCAGTGGATTAGACTCTGGACTGTAATTTAGCCTTGAGGCGAGTTGCTGGCTGGCGAAGGCCGGTTTGTTATCGGCTTCATTATCGGTATAAGCCCACCAGTCACTTCTATGTTGTAAAAAACTGTTGAGCACCTTATCCAGATTAAACAGGCCGCCACAGTGTTTCATCAACTGTTGTAAATGGTTTGACAGCTCACCCTGCATATCCAGCGTTGCTTCATTAAATAACGCATCTCTTGCCTGTTGAATCAGTAAATCTGCACTTTCCAGTAAATCAAAGTTAGGTGGTACGTCTGCTTCCAGTGGAAATCGAGCTAACAGATCCTGACAGAATGAATGGAAGGTAAGGGTACGAACCGGGTAATCACAATATTGGTGTGCTTCATATAAGCCACGGGCTTTTTGTTGGTATTGTTTATCTAAATTAAGCTCATCCAGTAGTTTAAGGAGTTTCTCGTCGTCAACCGTAGCCAGCTGATACAAGCGTTCTGATAAGCGCTGCTGCATTTCAGCAGCGGCTTTACGGGTGAAAGTAAGGGCCAGAATGCTGCCAGGCTCGGTATTTTCCAGTAATAAACGTAAAATACGGGTGACTAGCATGTAGGTTTTACCGCTACCAGCGGAGGCGGTAACAGTGGCGTTGATATAAGGGTTTGCTGCTTCAAGACTCATGGCCGTATTTTACGGGATATTGTAAGAAAATGTGCAACCTGATTTTTCAGTATGTTATTCCTACAGCTCGATTTCTATCTTTATGGCAATCTGTCTCGACTCTTAGCGCCAACTCTTTTATAGTTGCCCAAAATCCAGACTGATTAAGAGAATATTGAATGAGTTCATACGACGCTTCGGCGATTGAAGTTTTAACCGGATTAGAGCCAGTACAAAAACGCCCGGGGATGTATACCGATACCACACGCCCGAACCACCTGGCGCAGGAAGTGATCGATAATAGTGTCGATGAAGCTGTTGCAGGGCATGCCAGCAAAATAGAAGTGGTGTTATATAAAGACGGATCACTGGGTGTAACGGATGATGGGCGGGGTATGCCGGTAGATATTCATCCAGAAGAAGGTGTGCCGGGTATAGAAGTGATTATGACCAAGCTTCATGCTGGCGGTAAGTTCTCTAATGATAATTATAAATTCTCTGGTGGTTTGCACGGTGTAGGGGTTTCCGTGGTAAATGCCCTGTCAGATAAGGTTGAAGCAGAAATACGCCGTGATGGAAAAGTATATTCTATTACCTTTGCCCATGGAGACAAGATAAAAGATCTTGAAGAAACAGGGACTGTAGGTAAGAAAAACACCGGTACGCAAATACGTTTCTGGCCTGAAGCAAAATATTTTGATTCAGCAAAATTCTCAGTACTACAACTAAAACATGTTTTACGCGCCAAAGCCGTATTATGCCCAGGTTTACGAGTTACTTTTCTGGAAGAAAAAACAACTGAAAGTTCAGAATGGTATTACGAAGATGGTTTAGAAGACTATCTGATGGATAGCGTTAAGGGATATGAGCTATTGCCGAAAGGGCCATTTACAGGTGCATTGTCTTCAGAGCATGAAGCCGTTGACTGGGCTTTACTGTGGTTACCAGAAGGGGGGGACGCTGTTGGTGAATCGTATGTAAATTTAATTCCTACGGCCCAGGGAGGCACCCATGTAAATGGATTACGTACCGGCCTGACTGAAGCGATACGTGAATTTTGTGAGTTTAG
This sequence comes from Gammaproteobacteria bacterium, assembly GCA_016744065.1. Classification (GTDB taxonomy): domain Bacteria; phylum Pseudomonadota; class Gammaproteobacteria; order SZUA-229; family SZUA-229; genus SZUA-229. The sequence continues at coordinate 6,899 of JADGFA010000013.1, read as the reverse complement.
AAATCTGTTGCCCCGGGGTGTAAAACTTAGCCCGGAAGATGTCTGGGAAAAAGTCAGTTATATTCTTTCAGTAAAATTATTAGACCCCCAGTTTTCAGGGCAAACCAAAGAACGACTCTCTTCAAGGGAATGTGCGCCTTTTGTTTCGGGTGTAGTAAAAGATTCATTTAGCCTGTGGTTAAACCAGAACACAGACCAGGGCGAACTCATTGCCATGCTGGCAATTGATAATGCACAAAAACGCTTAAAGGCGGGCAAAAAAGTGGCCCGTAAAAAAGTCACTTCAGGCCCTGCGTTACCGGGTAAGTTGGCGGATTGCAGCTCATCAGATGTGAACCTGACCGAACTGTTCTTAGTAGAGGGTGACTCAGCGGGTGGTTCAGCCAAACAGGCACGTGACAGAAATAACCAGGCGATTATGCCGCTACGTGGAAAAATACTAAATACCTGGGAAGTTGACTCTGATCAGATACTGGCATCACAGGAAGTACACGATATTTCAGTTGCCATAGGTGTGGACCCGGATTCAGATGATTTATCCGGTTTACGTTATGGAAAAATTTGCATTCTTGCTGATGCGGACTCGGATGGGTATCACATCGCAACATTATTATGCGCATTGTTTTTACGTCATTTTCGAACACTCACAGAATCAGGCCATGTGTATGTCGCCATGCCGCCATTATTTAGAATAGACGTGGGCAAAGAGGTTTTTTATGCACTGGATGAAGCCGAAAAGCAGGGTGTATTAGATAGAATTACCGCAGAAAAGAAAAAAGGCAAAGTTCAGGTTACCCGATTTAAAGGTCTGGGTGAAATGAACCCGCTGCAATTACGTGAAACATCCATTGCGCCGGATACACGCCGTCTGGTTCAGTTAATTGTAGAGTCCGGTGATGACAGCGATAAGATGATGGATATGCTGCTGGCTAAAAAACGTGCATCAGACAGAAAAGCCTGGTTAGAAAGCAAAGGCGATTTAGCTGAAGTTTTATAAGTTTTTTGTAGGTGTTATTGTTTAATTTTATTCTTATGGGTTTACGGGAGCTCAGTCAGAGCGTAATAAATTAACAAATAACATTTTTAGTGTAAGAGCAACCTGTTGATATTGCCAGTCTTTGTAAGTATCCCTTTCTGCCTATCTCATGAAGATAATGGTTAATATCATCCGCATTATGACGAGTTAATTGAAGGCCTTTATTCGCTTCAACACACATAACATACCCGCGGGCAGCGCTGTTTTTTATATGGTAAGTCTTTGTTATTTCGATGTATTTATCCCTGAAACGGGTAATAGAATCATCCATAACCTAGCATCCATGTCTTATAATTATCATCAATCAGGATAGGCGTGTATGATGCATAAATCAATAATAACTAAAAAGTGATATACAGAAGTCTATATATCCAGTTTTACCTCGCTTCTGTCTATTTTATGTTAGCTTTACAAATATGAAAATACATTGGTTGTTGCCTCTATATACAAATGGTGCAAGCGTTGAAATAAGCGTAGGCATTAATGAAGAAAACGAGTGGTTTACACGCTGGGTAATGAGCAACCGTATTTAATTAGTAAAAGCAAAAAAGAAGTGATGATGCTTTGGCCTCTGTTAGACGAAGGTTACGGTGGAAAATATAATTTAGTATACGGTTTATTAGAATCAAGACTAAAAGAAATAGAACTACCCATTACGCTAATACATAGCTTTCCTTTTATTTATATTGCGTTACATGCATTTAATGCTTCAACAAGGCAAAATGAAGCTTTAGAATGGTTAAGTAATCAAGAGTTTAACGATGAATTAGCATCATTCTCAGCAGGCATCATTAAAGACATTAGGTACTCACAAGAGTCATGTCATCTGATGAAAGGAAGTCTAAAAAAATGGGAAAAAGAAAATAATGTTTGCTTGCTACAAAAAAGCTAACAAAACGGTCAAGTTCGTGTGTGCAAAAAGCAACACACACTTGGACGAGCCAAAAGCGGCTCGCCACTTACCTCAGAATAAATAAGACACCCACCTAAATAAAATCAGAAAAGCTAAATACATAACATCTTGATAAGTTATCTGAGTGTTTTTTGATTAAAGAATTAAGGGTGATTAATTTATATGACTGTTTTTCGAAATAAATAGAATATTTTTCGATTTTCAGTCAGTAGAAAAATCAATCGTGGATTGAAGGAGGTTTCATTTAAATGTTATTGTTTTGTTTAAGTGAAATCAACTAAAAACTAAATAGGACATATATGGACGTTCCATTAATGTCAAACAAATAAAAACAATACCGTGCTTTTCACAGCAAAAAAGATCTCTTGTCTATCTCGGCAACGATCAAGAAAAAAGGTCGTGCTGACATATATCCGGCCTCTATTAAGGAAGCTTACTTTAGTTAGCTTCCGGGCCCAAATGAGAACCGCACTTGATCGCCTAAAACACCCACTCGACTTCTAGAGTCATGTCCAAACCAGGCTCTTACCAAGCACGGTGTAACCGCTAAATCATCTTGCTCTTTGCACAACAGATAGGTTTAATATCATTAACTACTGTGTTACATACATTTCTTTTCGTAAATAAATAAGACACCCACCTAAATAAAATCAGAAAAGCTAAATACATAACATCTTGATAAGTTATCTGAATATTTTTTAATTAAAAAATTAAGGATGATTGAATTATACGACTGTTTTTGAAATAAATAGAATGTTTTTCGATTTTCAGCCAGCAGAAAAATCAATCATGGATTGAAGGATGTTTTATTTAAATGTTATTGTTTTTCTTAAGTGAAATAGGACTGGCAGCTGCTTAAGCAGGGTGTTCTTTTATAACCCAGTTTTAAACACACCTGTTTTAACTTATTAACCGAGCCCACTAACCCTTTTAATTTACTTTCAAAGTGTTTAGTTAAATATAACCAGTTTTCCGGTTCAATATTTAATCGTTTTAAAATGGGCAAGGTGTTCTGGTTTATAAAGCCTCGCTTGTCATCACGTATTATACGCCCTGTTTGATCTACCAGCTCGATATAGTCCTTTAATGAAAAAGACAGACCCTGTACCCTATTAGCGCGTACGTTGCCTGCGAAAGGAAGTAGCTTTGATGCAGGGTGTTGGCTTTTATGTTTTGTTTTTAGCTGTTCGATGCGTTGTTTGATTGAAGTGTAATCAGAGGCTTCAGGTGTTTTTGCCATAACAGATCGTATGGGGTTTAAATCAACATAAGCCATACAGGTTAATACGGCTGCTTCATCTAACAGGGCCTGTGATTTAAAGCGCCCCTCCCAGAAACGCCCCGTACAGTTATCTGCTTTATTTGCGCCTCTGGCGATGTGTTCATTTAGCACCCACATAAAGCGACTTAAATCCATTAACTGTTTTCGCCATTGAGTAACGGTGTCTTTTAATACCTTCATCTGGGATTTAAGCAGTGTTTCATTTTTGAGATAGCATTGTGAAAGGAAAGTGCCTTTATAACACTTATGCCATTGCTTAATTACTTCATCAAATGACCAGTTGAGGGCTTTATCCCTGTTAATGTGCAGTACCAGGTGGTAGTGATTAGACATCACGCTATAGGCACAGATATCCAGTGCAAATATATCGCTTAGCTCAAGTATTTTATTCTCGATTAACTGGCGTCGGTATTCGTAGTCTTCGCCTGTATTGGGATCAATACCACATAAATAAGCACGGCGGACACAACGTGATACACAGTGATAATAAGGGGTCGCTTCTAAAGACACTTGAGCATAGCGGGGTTTTGGCATGGTTAGCTCCCAGTATGTACAGCGGGGTGGATGTTTGAGATGGATTTGACGTTACGCTTGCCTATTGTAGTTGTCAAATATTAGAATGGGTGTCTGATTAATCCTTCTGATTAATCCTTCAAGCCAAAAGCAGATTTTTATGAGAATGAATGTTAATTTCCCGCTACTTATTTGTTGTTTAGTCTTTCTAGTCAGCTGTGGTGACAGCAGTAATAATCCACCACCACCAACTTTGTGGGATAATATAAAAAGTAACGCCTCACCGGCTATTTTACTTGGTACTGAGTTTAATACCCCAACAAGAATTGCTAACGTCTCCACGCTAGCCTGGGAAGACGGTATGTATATCAGTGATGATGGCCTGCACCTGTTTGCTTTTTATGCGCCGATCTCACTCTTCAAATTTCAACAATACGTTAATGCCTATCCCTATGTTGCACCAAATGTCTGCGCTCCTATAACAAATTATATTCGCGGCACAATTTTAAATGGCAGTGACTTTGAACTACAGCTACCGTATGATCTACCAGACTCCATTTGTAATCACAGTAATGGTCTTGTTCATTCTGAAATTGCACATGCTTCCAGGGCATCGGTAAATGATAATTTTTCTACCTGGTCTCAACATGCCGTTTCAACAAATTTTGTTTATGATGGTGGCTTTTCTTCTGCTGATAATGGTGATGGTACCTATCATCTGGTTTACAGCCAATCAACCAGCTTGAATCAGAATGACATTTATTGGGTGCCAAATTCAAGCAGCCTGAACCCCGACGCTGTAACACCGGTTCTATTTCCAGCCCCGATAAACACGAATATGCAAGAAGATAATCCTCATCTCGAAAGAATAAATGCCACTGATTTAATACTGCTATTTGATAATCACTTTGAAACGGGCGGTACTGGAGACACTCATATTTCGTACTCTATTTCGGTTGATAACGGCACGAGCTGGGGTGCACCATCAACTATCGCTACTGGTACCATTAATGATTATACAGAGGACTTAAGCAGTCATCTTTTTATGGATGGGGCTAATAACTGGTGGCTTTATTTTACCTCTAACCGAGATGGGAATGTTGAGGTATGGCGTGTTCAGCACACCAATAACAATCTTGTTACAGACTTTGATAACTGGAATAGTACTTCAATTGAAAAAGTTATTGCAGTTGGCAGTGTTACGGGAAACATCGGCACTATGGAAGGAATTGGGGAGCCCTCTCTTACTTCTAATGGTGATCTGTACTTTGTCGTTGTTTACTGTAAAAATCCAAGCGAGCAAACTGTGTTTGATGGGTGTGATATTGACCCCTGGGTTGCTACAAAAAAATAGAATATGAAAAAACTAAACAAGATACCTGTCTAAATAAATAAGAAAAGCTAAATACATAACATCTTGATAAGTTATCTGAGTGTTTTTTAATTAAATAATTAAGGACGGCTGATTTATATGGTTTTTTTCGAAATAAATAGAATTATTTATAAGCAATAAAAATTGATACTTGTTCGTTATATAAGTAGGGATGATTAATAGTTTAAATCATTTTTATAATATAATGAGGAATTACCATGACTAAAAAAATGTTGTTGTCTATCGTTTGTTCGTTGCTATCTGTTGGATTTAATGTTGCTAATGCAGATATCTTGCAAGGTGTTATAAAGGGTGCGCAATGCCATATTAATAAAACGAGTTGCATAATCTCTAAAAAAGATCCACATCAGGTGCTTGAGAATGATTTTGTGCTTGTTACTCCATCTGGTTATTATTTTTTAAATAATGTTACACGGGATGTTAAATTAGATATATTGAGTATGGATGTGAAAATATCAGGTTCTGTTTCAGAAAATATTATTGATGTGTCAGAAGTATTTATACAGAATAACGGTGAATATGAATCTGTATGGAATTGGGATGAAATTCAATATGATTTATATGAAGGTTGATGCCTTAAAAGTGTAATGTTGTTATGTGGGGCTGGGTAGTTTTATTAATTATTCTTTCTCCTTTCCCCTTTTTTTACTTTAAAGCGTAAAGGCGCTTGAGTCTGCTGAGTTATGGGCATGTTAGCTCCTATATATGTGCTGCGTGGTGGATGTAGATATGAGTTTTACGTTACACTTATGCGTTGTTTTTGCGTAGCCCCCTTGTCTTAACAGGTTGTAAGTATTTGTTTTTGTTCAATGGTTTACACTAAAGTTTGATTTTATAAAGTCGTTTTATTTAGTCTGTGTGATGGTTAATCTTATGCTTCTAGAAAACTTGCCAGATTCTTTGTATGGGTTACCTGATATAGAGGTAGTTCTAAAGAGTCGATCTTCGTCAATTGTTTTTAAGTCTCTTTCGGAAAGTCTTGTAAATAAAAGAATGTATCTTTCCTGTTCGGCTGTTTTGCTGGTTATGAAGGGGAGTCAGGAAATACTTAATTATGAAGGTTCAAGTTTTATTGTTGAAGAAAATGAGATGGTTTTTCTGCCGAAAGATTTGTATGTTGTTTCAGATTTTATAACAGATGGAGGTGGTTTTGATGCTTATGTTTTTTTTATAGATAATTCAATTTTTGATAAGTTTTTGCTTATGCATCCTGTTGAAAAATCTGAAGAAAAATTAAAAAATAGAATATTGAAGATAGCTGTAAGTGAGCAAATAAAAAGTTATCTTAAATCTTTAGATGAGGTATATAAAAAGAGTGGAAGTAATCATGCGCTACTAGAAGTTAAAATTTTGGAGTTTTTGTTGTTATTAGTTATTCAGGAAGGTACTAGAGAGTTTATTTCTTCTTTGATTAGCCCTGTTGAAAAACGGAGTATTAAGCGATTTATGGAGGATAATTATCTTAATAACCTAAAAGTGAGTGATTATGCGCTGCTTACCGGAAGAAGCGTTTCTACGTTTAACCGAGACTTTAAAAGGTTATATGGCATAACACCAAAAAAATGGTTAATTAGTAGAAGGCTACACAAGTCGCATGAGTTGTTATGCAGTACAAGTTTGAATGTATCTGAAGTGTCTATGGAAGTGGGTTATGAAAATGTATCTGTTGTGGCTTAATGAATCTGTACACCTAAATGGGATAAACTAACCCTGAAATAAAAGGTGAACCGATGAGTAAAAGAAGAAAGAATTTTTCCAGTGA
>JADGFA010000066.1 GCA_016744065.1 Gammaproteobacteria bacterium | reverse complement strand
CCCTTACAAGGCGAATGTCGGGGGTTCGACTCCCTCATCACCCACCACTGGACCGGTAGTTCAGCTGGTTAGAATGCCGGCCTGTCACGCCGGAGGTCGCGGGTTCAAATCCCGTCCGGTCCGCCATATAAAACAAAAAAGCCCTGCAACGAAAGTTGCAGGGCTTTTTTGTTTTATATGGTTTTAATCAGGATGACAGGGTTTGATGTTTTAAATAAAAGCACTATCACCCTGAGCAAAGCCGAAGGACCTTACCCTTGTTTCTGTGCTGGGGTTTCACTACAGCAGATCCTTCACTGGCGTTCAGGATGACGGGTTAGGGAAGGCCTGTTATTTTGGGTGAAGTTGAAGGGGTTTACCTTGGTTTTGTGCTGGGTTTTCACTACAGCAGATCCTTCACTGGCGTTCAGGATGACGGGTTAGGGAAGGCCTGTTATTTTGGGTGAAGTTGAAGGGGTTTACCTTGGTTTTGTGCTGGGTTTTCACTACAGCAGATCCTTCACTGGCGTTCAGGATGACAGGCCAGGGAAGGTCCTTTTATTTTGTGTGGAGTTGAAGGGGCTTACCTTGGTTTTGTGCTGGGGTTTCACTACAGCAGATCCTTCACTGGCGTTCAGGATGACGGGTTAGGGAAGGCCTGCTATTTTGGGTGGAGTTGAAGGATCTTACCTTGGTTTTGTGCTGGGTTTTCACTACAGCAGATCCTTCATTGGCGTTCAGGATGACAGGGTTGGCAAGGTACTGTCATCCTGAGCGAAGTCGAAGGATCTTGTCCCCGGCTCTATGTTTTGGCTTCTTACATCAGTTGTGTCGTTCCACTCCAAATGGATGGTATGCCTATGAAAACCAGAGATGAATGACTAGAAAGGTGTATTCAAGTACTAAATATACATATATCTCCTTTTACAGGCATCCAACTCTCTAGTATCATTCACGGCTAGGTAATTTGAGCACCAAAACAGATAAACAGATCGATACAAAAGGGTTTTATTAAATATGTTGCAATCAATTCATGACAAGGCGAAAGGCATTCTAGGGATAATTATTGTTGCTTTTCTTGCACTGGTATTTGGTCTATGGGGAATCGGTGATTACTTAACTGGAGCCACTGAAAAATTTGTGGCAAAGGTAGATGGTGTTGAAATTACTCAGTCTCAATTTGATCAGGGTCTGGCACGGCAGCGTCAGCGTATGGAACAGATGTTCCAGGGTAAAATTCCTGATAGCCCGATTATGCAGCAGCGCATGAAAGAGCAGGTAGTTGAACAGTTAATTATTCAGCAAGTTATGCAAAAAATGGTTACCGATGAAGGTTATCGTATCGCTGATGTTGTTCTGGCTCAAAAAATTAAAAATATGAAAGCTTTTCAGCAGGATGGGGCTTTTGATAATAATTCATACCATGCGATAGTTCAGTCGCAGGGTATGGGTGTTAAAGAATTTGAAAACTTGTTTAGAAATGATCTGGCAGTACAGCAGTTACAGGATGCAGTTACTCGTTCGTCTATTATTGGTCAGTCTGAATTAAATATTCTTAATCAGATTCAGCAGCAAAGTAGAGATATTAATTATTTACAGATTGATGATATTAGTTTTTTGTCTGATATCAATGTTAATGATGATCAGGTTAAAGAGTATTTTGAATTAAATGGTGCTCGTTATAAACACCCAGAGATGGTGAGTATTTCATATGTAGAATTAACAACAGATGATATGGCAAAAAATATACCTGTTGATGAAGAAGCTGTACGTCAGTTGTATGATGATTATGTGGCAAGCCTGTCAAGTAAAGAGCAACGTAAAGCTCGGCATATTTTAGTTGCTCTGGCTACGGATGCTGATGCAGATATTCAGGAGCAGAAGAAAGCACTAGCTGATGATTTGTTAATACGCATTAATAAGGGAGAGTCGTTTGAATCTTTAGCTAAAGAGCATTCAGAAGACCCGGGTTCAGCATCCAGTGGTGGCGAGCTTGGTTGGGTGAGTAAAGGTATGATGGTTCCAGCTTTTGAAGCTGCTTTGTTCAAACTTGAAAAAGGTCAGGTATCTGACGTTGTTAAATCAAATTTTGGTTATCATATTATTCGTTTTGATGATGCAAAGTTAGAAAAAACAATTACCTATGACGATAAAAAAGTAGATCTGGTTAAGCAGTATAAGTCACAGTTATTAGAAGATGGCTTTTATGAAAAATCTGAATTGATGGCAACGACTGCTTATGAAAGTGATCAAAGCTTACAGGAAGTAGCGGATGCATTAGGTTTAACAATTAAAACAAGTGAAGCTTTTTCTCGTGTGCAGGGTAAAGGCATAGCAACAAATGATAAAGTACGTAATGCTGCTTTTAACCCAGAGGTTATTTCTGAAGGTAGAAACTCAGATGTTATTGAAGTTTCAAAAAATCATGTCGTTGTTTTAAGGGTGGATAGTCATACAGAAGCCAGTTTAAAGTCTCTTGAAGAAGTTAAGCATTTAATTGAATCCGCTATTCGCATTGAAAAAGCCAGAGAAAAATCAATGGCACTTGCTCTTGAAGCTCTGAGTAAACTTGAGCAGGGTGAGTCAATTGAAAATGATTCAATTCAGGTTTCAGCTAAGCTGGTTAAGTTAGGTTCCGTAAAACGTGATGATACAAGTGCAAACAAACAGATATTAACAGAAGCGTTTACCATGACTAAACCGGTTGCTGATAAACCGGTTTATAAAGTTGTTGAAGTATCCGGTGGTACGGCTGTTATTGAATTAAAATCAGTCACTATGCCTGCACAGGCAACAACAGCACAGTTAGAAATTTTAGCCCGACAGTTTCAGAATGAACAGGCAAACCGCGATATGGAAGTTGTACTGGGTTATTTAAAATCTCAGTCAGATATTGCGCGTTCTGAAGAACTCTAATATCTGATGTTTAAATTTTTCACCTCTTTACAGTTGCATTGGCAAATATTAATTGCTCTGGTTCTGGCGATATTTGCGGGCCTGTTAAGTGGCGTTGATGCTGCTTTATTTGATATTAGTTTTTACAGTGTGTATGACTTTTTTGGAACATTGTTTTTAAATGCTTTAAAGATGCTGATTGTGCCATTGATTGTTTCATCAATTATTGTTGGCATTATGGGCATAGGTTCAGGTGAGAACTTGAGTCGCCTGGGTGGTAAAACGTTAGTTTATTATGCAAGCACCAGTTTTCTGGCGATTATGACGGGCCTGGTACTGGTAAATTTAACAATGCCAGGTATTAGTGATGGTCAGCCGATTAAAGAGATCATTGGGCTGGCTGATGTCCCCCAGGCAATTTCTGATAAAGTTGAAGGTAAAGGCGCAGGTGATATTGTTGCCGTTTTTTTGCGTATGGTGCCGCCTAATATCATATCTGCTGCTGCTCAGGGGCAGATGCTGGGTTTAATCTTTTTTAGTTTATTATTTGGTTTTTTTGTTACTAAATTAACCGGTGCTAAAGCAGAGTTAATGCAAAATTTCTGGACGGCAGTGCTGGATGTTATGATGCATATGACTAACTGGGTGATGAAGTTTGCTCCCTTAGGTGTCTTTGCTCTGGTAGCTAAAGTTGTAGCGGTTTCCGGTGTTGATGTATTTATACCGCTGGCGGTATTTTTCTTTACTGTTATCGCCGCACTTGCGGTACATTTTCTTGGCACTCTCTATCTGATTCTTCGATTTGTCGCAAAGGTTAATCCAGTTCGGCATTATAAAGCGATGTCGGCGGCTTTACTGACGGCATTTTCAACCAGTTCTTCATCGGCAACATTGCCGCTGACAATGGAGTGTGTGGAGCAGAAGTCGGGTGTTTCGAATCGGGTTACCAGTTTTACTTTGCCATTAGGTGCTACGGTTAATATGGATGGCACAGCATTGTATGAATGTGTGGGAGCAATATTTATTGCTCAGGCATATGGTCTGGACCTTACACTTACAACACAGTTTACAATTGTTTTAGTTGCTCTGGTTACATCAATAGGTGTTGCCGGTATTCCCTCGGCGAGTCTGGTAGCTATTAGTATTATATTAGGTGCTATTGGTTTGCCACTAGAAGGTATTGGCCTGATATTAGCTGTGGATCGAGTGCTGGATATGTGTAGAACGGCAGTTAATGTGTTTAGTGACTCAGTTGCTGCTGTGGTGATTGGTCGGCTAGAAGGTGAAACAGATATTTTACAGGGTAAAGAGTAAAAACAGTTTGCCGACAAATAAAGACTTATTAATGAGAAAAAAGTATTAATAAGTCTTTTTATACATATTCATAGACAAATTGTTTTGATATTCAGGATTACTCTGCTTCGCTAGTTAGTCCAACGATATGGAATCCGCTATCTACATATATTACTTCTCCAGTAATACCTCGAGCCAGTGATGAGCTTAAAAATGCACCGGTATTTCCTACATCATCAATACTCACATTACGTCGTAGTGGTGCTGCATTTTCAACCTGATCAAAAATTTTACTGAAACCACCTATATCTGAGGCAGTTATCGTTTTAATTGGACCGGCCGAAATAGCATTTACTCGAATACCTTCAGGGCCTAAATTTTGTGCAAGATAGCGAACATTAGCTTCCAGACTAGCTTTAGCCAGGCCCATCACGTTATAACCTGTGAATGTACGTTCAGCGCCAAGATAACTCATGGTTAAAATAGATGCATCTTCTCGATTTTGCATCATATGGCGTCCTGCTTTGGCAATAGCTGCCAGGCTGTATGAACTAATGTCATGTGCAGTATTAAAACCTTCTCTAGATAGATTATCAAGATAATCACCTTCGAGTAGTTCTTTTGGAGCGTAAGCGATAGAGTGAACTAGAATATCAAATGAATCCCAGTAATCATCCAGGTGTTCAAAGACAGCTTCGATTTCATTGTCATCTTCTACATTACAGGGAATGATAATATCAGAATCTAGTTGTCCTGCGAGTTTTTCTACCCTTTCACGCAAGCGTTCATTTTGATATGTAAAGGCCAGCTCACATCCTTCACGGTGCATTGCCTGTGCAATTCCCCAGGCGATTGAGCGAGTGCTGGCTACGCCAAAAATGATTGCGCGTTTACCTGTTAAAAATCCCATTAAAGGACTCCTGTTTTTATAGTTATAAATTCAGTTTGATAGCAGAAAATAATTTCTGATATCTTGCTTATAGTACATTATTCTTTCGTTAAACATGTATATTTAATGCTGTTTTTCAGGTATTAGTAAGCTGTTTTAAGCTTACTAAATTCTGTTATTTGTTACAGTTTAGAGTGTTAGAATATTAACCTCATATTTTATTAATAGTCACAACATTTAAACCTGTGTTTTATTTATATAAAGTTCAGGCTTGCAGCAATTTGGCAGAGTGGCAATGTTGATAATAATATGATGTTGGAAAATAGATTGCACCTCTTTTAATATGTTTCTTCTATATTGATTATAGTTTTTAATTTAATATTTACAGTAAATATTTTATATTTTGAATAGATTATAGTTGTAAAACACTATTAATTTTAAACAATTAAATTATAGGGAAGTGACATGCTACTTTATGACTGGTTTTTACACCTTCTATAGAAGCCAGTGGTGGTGTTTGCTGATTACAGATGTTTTGCCTGATTGGGCAACGATCAATGAAGTGGCAATGGGCAGGTGGATTCATTGGTGAAGGCACTTCACCCTGTAGTGCTTTAAAGTTTAATCTTTGCTTAGGGTCTGGTAAAGGTATAGAGGCAATTAATGCCTGAGTATAAGGGTGTAATGGTTGCTGATACAGACTCTCTCTATCGGCTATTTCAACAATTCTTCCAAGGTACATGACAGCAATTTGATCTGATACATGTTTGATAACTGATAAATCATGGGCAATAAAGAGGTAGGCCATTCCCATTTCTTTCTGTAAATCCATTAACAGATTTAAAATTTGTGATTGTATTGATACATCCAGAGCAGAAACAGGTTCATCGCAGATAATGAGTTTGGGGTTTAAAGCAATAGCTCTGGCAATTCCAATTCGTTGTCTTTGTCCACCTGAAAATTCGTGGGGGTATCGGTTGATGGCATCGGAGGGTAAGCCGACTTTATCCAGTAATGTGAGGACTTTTTTGTGCTTCTCCAGGGTATTGCCAATGCCATGTATATGAAAGGGTTCTTGAATAATATCGCCTACAGTATGACGAGGGTTTAATGATTCAAAAGGGTCCTGGAATATCATTTGCATATCAGATCTGAGATGTTGTAACGCTTTTCCTTTTAAGTGAGTAATATCTTTTCCTGAAAATATGATAGATCCCGAAGTAGGTTGATGTAGCTTTAGCAGAGCGCGCCCGAGAGTACTTTTACCGCAACCTGACTCACCTACTAAACCTAGCGTCTGGCCATTACCCAGTGAGAAATTAACACCATCTACGGCAAATACTGTCGCGACCTGTCGATATAAAATACCGCCATGAACAGGAAAGTGCATCTTCAGATCTTTAACTGACAGTAAATCCATATTAAATTTTAGCCCCTGTGAGTTCTTTATGGCGATAGCAGCGTACCCAGTGGTCATTTTTCACCTGATCCAGTTCAGGTGAGCTATCAATACATCTGTTTTCTGTATAAGGGCATCGATTTTGAAAACGGCAACCCGAGGGTAAGTTGAAAAGACTGGGTACCATACCGGTAATTGTGCTTAGCGGGGTTTTTGCGGGTTTATCTATTCCTGGAATAGCTTTAAGCAGTCCCTGTGTATAAGGATGTGAAGGTGCATCGAACAATGCATAAATATCGGCCTGTTCAATGATTCTACCGGCATACATAACCACTACACGATCACATAGTTGGGCAATGACACCAAGATCATGGGTAATAAAAATAATAGCCATGCCATTTTCCTGCTGTATTTCTTGCAGGAGTTGTAAAATTTGGGCCTGTATTGTCACATCTAATGCGGTAGTCGGTTCATCGGCTATTAAAATATCGGGTTTGCATAACAGTGCAATCGCTATCATCACACGCTGTCGCATACCGCCGGAAAGCTGGTGGGGATATTCGTACATGCGATTTTCTGGATCAGGTATACCGACTCGCTTCAACATGTTTACCGAGGTTTGATGAATTTCTGATGAGGTCATTTCAGGCTCATGCAGGACCAGCGTTTCTATTAACTGGCGGCCAATTTTATAGACAGGATTTAATGCTGTCATGGGTTCCTGAAATACCATAGCAATACGGTTGCCACGTATGTTATGCATTTCATCTGCAGGTAGTTGAGTCAGGTCCTGATCATTAAATAAAACTTCACCTCCTACTATATTGCCAATGGGTTTTGGTAATAAGCGCATGATTGAAAGTGCAGTTACGCTTTTACCGCAGCCTGATTCACCCACCAGACCTAATGTTTCTCCCTTGTTAATATGGAAACTTATATCATCCAGTGCACGCGCTATTCCATGCTCTGTAGTAAATTCCGTTGCTAAATGATTAACCTGAAGCAGTGGTTCACTCATTGAATATTAACTTTGAATGTTTCATCAATTCTAGTAACCGGTGTAAAAGTCGTGCCTTTTTTTCGGGCGGTTAGTGTTGTTTTTTTCAGTTTTTTGTCAATCCAGAACAGGCCGCCCTGAGATAAATCAAAAGCGCTTATCGCGGGTCCGCCCATACGTGTGCCAGGTACATCAGGAAACTGAATCCATTGCCAGTAGGCAATTCGTATATAGGGTGTATCGAGTCTGGGTATCCATGCTCCTAAGTCGTGTATTCGCTGTTGCAGAGCATGGGCCAGCTTGATGCGTTCATCCGTTTTCATAGCCGAGCGATAAGCATCTATCATAGTATCGATTTTGCTATCATCGGTATTGGTAAAATTATTGGTTTGCGATTTGTGCGCATTTTCTGAATGAAACTGTCCCCAGTATTGTGGTTTGCGTCCGCCGATTAGCCCACCCCACCAGGCATCATGCTTTTTTTCTAAAACAGATTTAAATGAGGCCGCACTATCCATTTTTCGTAAAACCAGTTCTACTCCGGCTTTTTTATATTCTTCTTTTAAAACAACCAGGCGGGGTGTGTGTGCCTCATTGCCGTAGGTAACAGGGATTGACAGGCGTTGTCCTGCTTTGTTAACACGAATTCCATCTCTTCCTCGTTTTTCCCAGCCTGCTTTATTAAAATATTTATCGGCTTTATCGAGATTGTACTCGCGTGCTTTAATCTTTGTATTGGTGTATTTACCAAAGCCGCTATGGATATTATGCTTTCGCGAATAATCGCCTCTTAAAACCTGCTGGTTAACTTTTTCAATATTGAATGCATGGGCCAGGGCTAGTCTTATATTTATATCTTTAAACAGCGGCTTATCCTGATTTAACCAGAGTCCGACAGATGGCATGGGGGCATCGGTGTAAAACCATAGTTTGTGAATATACCCGTTATCAAATTCAGGGCCGGTTGCTTTTTTGTGCCAGTAAAGGGGCAGTGTTGTTACAAAAGAATCCAGTTTTCCTTTTAGAAAATACTCCCAGCCAATATTTAAATCGCGTATGACTGAATACCTTACCTTGTCTACATTAAAACGGTTTTTATAATATTTTAAATCTTTGGCCCACCAGTTTTTTTTACGGCTAAAGGTAATGCTTTTACCTTTTTTTATTTTTGATATTTGATATGCACCGGTATTAGGTGCAATTTTCCAGTTGAACTTACGTACAAAATTAGACATATCAGCATAAAAATGCTGAGGTGTTGGGGTTATTGAAATATGGCTGTGTAGTTCATCACGTGGTTTAGGCTTTGTTGTCGATACTGAAATAGTATGTTCATCATAAATAATAACTTCTTTAATCTGTTTTTTGTAATAAGTGTTATACCAGGGGGCGACAATTTCTTTTGAACGCATAAACGTCAGAGTGAAGGCATAGTCGCTTGCTTTAACGGGTTTGCCGTCAGACCATTTGGCATGTGGATTAAGTTTGAAGTACATTGTGGTGTTGTCGTCACTATATGCCCAGTGCGTTGCAAGTGCGGGCAACAGATTATGTGTATTGGGATGCTCTTCTATTAATGACATTTGATTACCCAGAACCGCGGGTCTAAAGCTGCCATTTGAGTCGGGCCCGACATAACGTAAAGTGAGTGGAAAGCTTATCAGCATATTGCGTAAGGTTCCGCCCTTGATTGCATTGGGTGATGCATATACTGGATCCTGGTCATTAGTGAGCCATAGCAGATTATCAGGCAGGTTAGTGGCGGCCAATGAAGCTGAAGAAAATAAACTAGCAGCCCATAATAAAGTGACTAAACAGATAGAAAGTTTCTTCATTTGATTACTCATAAGTTGTATGTTGTTTAGGATCGAATGCTTCTCTTATGGCTTCCCCGATAAACGCCACCATAACCAGTATTACAGTCATAGACACAATAACAGAAGAAACTATCCATAAAGATTCCAGGTTATTTGAACCCTGGCTTAACAGTTCCCCCCAACTGGGTGTTGGTGCAGGTAAGCCAAAGCCAAGAAAATCTAAAGAGGTTAATGCAATGATCCCACTGGCAAGAGAAAAAGGAATAAAGGTGATAATAATAGAAATAGTATTGGGCAGAATATGATAAAAAATAACTCGCGAGTGAGATGCTCCTAGTGCTTTTGCTGCCATCACATATTCGCGTGCTTTTTCTTTATAAGTGACGGTTCTCATATACCAGGTTAATTGAATCCAGCCAAATAATAGAATAATAGCAATCAGGGTTAAAAAATTGGGTATCATGATTGATGAAACAATCATGATGACATATAAAAATGGAATATTTGACCAGATCTCTATAATTCGCTGAAAGAGTAAATCAAACAGGCCACCAAAGTAACCCATGGCTGCACCAATACTGACGCCAACAAGGTAGCTGACAACTAATAGAATTAAAGAGAAAAAAATAGCGGTTCTAAAACCATAAATTAATCTTGCTGCAACATCTCTTCCAATGGTATCTGTGCCTAGATAATGACTGTCTTTAAAAGAGGGGGGGAAAGGTGGAAATGCAGACGTTTTTAAATCATTTTCATAAGCATTGAAAGGAATAGGGGGCATGATAATAAAATTTTTACTGTCATTATTAAAGTGTTTTTCCAGCTCTCTGTAGTTTGTTTCGTAACTATAATCAAGGCCAAAAACTTTGCCTGGAATAACTGCACCATAGGTTGGAAAGTGCCAGCTGCCTTCGTAATGTACTAACAGGGCTCGACTATTTACCAGTATTTCTGCAAAACATGACAGTAGTACAATTAACGTAAAGAGAATAAACGAATAATAGCCTCTACGAATAGATTTAAATCGTTGTATTTTTTTTTGTGTTAAAGGGTTTAGCTGAAAGTGCATTCAGACAATTACCTGAACTGGACGCGTGGATCAACCACGGCGACACAAATATCTGAAAGTATATTACCGAATAACTGTAATATTGCGGAAATAACTAACACGCCCAGAACAATAGGGTAATCACGCTCTACAATAGACTCATACCCTAGCAGGCCCAGTCCATCAATATTGAATATTTTTTCAATAAGAAAAGAACCACCAATAATAACGGATATGTTATTTCCAAAATGAGTTGCGATGGGTATCAGGCTATTTCGTAAAGCATGGTGTTTTACGGCCTGATTAAAAGGGATTCCTTTAGCGATTGCCGTGCGTACATATTCAGCCGCTAAATTATCCATGAGTGCATTTTTCATCATAAAAGTCATGACGGCAAAACTACCTGCTACATAAGCCATAAGCGGCAGAACGGCATGATAAAAAACATCGACGGCTTGCTCCCAGGGTGTTTCCAGATCTTCAAAATCTTCACTATAAAAACCGCCCATTGGAAACCATTCAAGATTAGAGGCAAATATAACCAGTAAAATGATACCGACAACATAAGCAGGAATGGCATAGCCAACAAATACGACAATCGATGATACATGGTCAAAATGACTGTTGTGTTTTATTGCTTTCCAGTAACCGAGGGGTATAGAAATAAAATATGTAATCAACATCGTTGTAATGCCATAAAATGCGGATATGGGTAATCGTTCTTTTATCGTATCCCAGACGGGCTCGCTATAACGTGATGAAACACCTAAATCAAACTGCACTACTTTGCTAAGCCATTGCCAGTAACTGACTAGAACGGGCTTATCAAAGCCATAATAAATTTCTAATTCGCGTATTTGTTCAGCGTCCAGTGTAGACGCACCTATTCCAGCTCCATTCAGGCCGCCACCGGTTTGTTGCGAAGCCTGTTGTGCTTCTGCAATCATTTGCTCTATTGGCCCACCGGGTACAAAACGCGTGATCACAAATACCAGTATGGTAATACCAATAAATGTTGGAATAATTAACAGTAATCGTCGAATAAAATATTGGGTCATTAACGTTATATAACTAAATGAAAGAGGTATGTTGTTATTGCTGTGATGGCCACTTTACAGGAGAAACAAAGCGAGATAAATACCTGATTGTAGATAATATTTTATTAGATGTATGTATATTTTGAGACATAGCGTGCATATAAGTGAAGAGCAAAGTAATAAAATATTAAATAGTCGTGGCAGGTACACATGCCTGGTATTAAGTGGTTTTAATTATCTATATTATCTTGTTTTAATAGAGAGCCTAAAGGCTTCTGAGTCGATTTTAGAAATATTAGAAATTGAAATGAGCTTATGTTGAATTTTCAAACTTATATGATAGCGCACGATTATGTGATTCTCGTCTATACTTAAAGCTATGTTTTAGGGCTAACTGGATGAAATTCCAATGACTGGTAATGAACGTCGTCAATATCAACGAATTCCATTTATAGCGGATGTTCTTCTTTGCCGTAATGATCAGCAGTGGAGCTGTGGTCTGGAAGATATATCGCTAAAAGGAATGCTAATTATGGCACCTCAGGGTATAGAACCGGTTAAGGACGATGTGTATGCTATTGAGCTTGTATTGGGTGAAGGTGTGACAATTAAAATACAGGCTAATGTAAGTCATATAACCAAATCTCATTGGGGAATGCAGTGGGTGAATATTGACCTGGATGGTTTGACTCATCTACGTCGATTACTGGAGTTAAATATGGATGACCCGGCTGAGATGCACAGAGAAATGGCTGAGTTGGGTTAGTTTACAGGTGGTGGTTTTCATTATTTTTTAACCAATTCCTAAGATGAGCGACAAATATCTTAATCGCTTATTCATGTGCTGATAGCGAGCTGTATCGGCAATTTTCTGATTTTTACTTTCGTGCATTTATGCGCATATATAGCAATATCCTGTTTTTCTATTTCGGTCTCTGGCTAAGGAGCACGGGCATTAAATAATTCTTGACTAAAATACTAGGTTAATGCAATATCCTACTAAATTACTCAGGAATTATCGGGTGTGTTATGAGACTTTCAACTAAAGGCCGTTATGGCGTTACTGCAATGATGGATCTGGCCATACATGACAATGCTGGCCCCGTCACTCTGGCGGATATTTCACAATGTCAGGGTATCTCTTTATCTTATCTGGAGCAGCTTTTTTCCAAATTACGTAAGGCAAAACTAGTCGAAGGCGTACGTGGCCCGGGTGGTGGATATCGTTTATCCCGTCCTGCAGAAGATATTAATATCGCTGAAATTATCAGTGCTGTGGATGAAAAAGTTGATGTAACTCGTTGTAATAAAGAAGGAAACTGCCAGGGAGGGATGCAGTGCCTGACTCATGATTTATGGATGGAGCTCAGTGAGCGTTTATACAGTTTCCTGGCGGGTATTACGTTAGCGCAGTTCGTTAATCGTCCTGGTATACATGAGTTAGCTATTCAGCGTGATAAAATTAATGGCCGCTTTATTCTTGCTCGCCGTCAGGCCGAAGTGTTGCAGCAGCAGAGAAAAGCATCGTGAGTCATTTAAACCTGCCAATCTATTTTGATTACTCAGCCACAACGCCGGTAGATGAACGGGTCGCTGACGTTATGAAGCATTACCTGACCGTTGAGTCAGACTATGGCAATGCA
>JADGFA010000012.1 GCA_016744065.1 Gammaproteobacteria bacterium | reverse complement strand
ATTAACCAGCTAATTAATTTATTTCGTATGGAAAATTCTGCAATATTCATAGCATTAAATTACTTTAGGTTTAGGCATATAAAATATATTAGATATTATATATTATATATTTATATTATAAAAAATTTAACAGCTTAACTTTAAAGTCCGGATTCTTTTATCCATGGTTTTATTGTTTGGCCTTCCTTTATAAAGTTAACACCAGCGGTAATTATCTGATCGCCAGATTGTAGTCCAGAAACAATTTCAATACCCTGGCTATTAATCTGCCCAATATTAACCTCAGTACCGTGTGCCTGCATTGTGTCAGGATTAACCTGCCAGACCATATGTGTCCTGGTCTTAAGTTTTTTATCTTCAGGAGAAAATACAGCTTCCACAGGAATGGTTATCATTGTGCTGTTTGTTTCTACCAATTGGCTGAAATCCAGATGTACACTCACGCTCATGCCCGGAAGCGCAATGAACTCTTCAGGTGCTGGCATTGTTAGTGTAACTTTGTAACTACGAGTTTGAGGGTCTGACTCTGAGTCAAATTCTTTAACATTAGTTTCATAGGTCTTATCGGGATAGCTATCAAAAATAACTTTTGGATGGGCTATTTTTTTACTGCCTCTTTTGAGTTTAGAAATAATATTTTCTGACAGGTTAAAAGTGATATCAATATTATCAGTTGTTTGAATGATGAGAACGATCTCGTTCTGTTGCAGATTTTCATGGTTTTTTACGTTTACTCTGGATATAACACCATCGAAAGGTGCGTGTAGTTGAGTATAGGATAGATTGGCCCTGGCCAGTCTTAAATCGGCTTTTGCCGTGAGCAGGTTTGATTTTGCTTTATCAAAGTCAGACCTTGGAATTAATTGTTGTTTAACTAGTTTGTCTGTTCGCTCATACTGAACCTTTACCAGGTCAAATCTGGCCTGTTGTTCATCGACACGTAGTTGAAAGTCAGATGGGTCAAGTTGAGCTAAAAGCTGTCCCTGTTTTACTTTTAAACCTGCTTTAGCTGGTAATTTAACCAGTTCACCACCAACACGAAATGCCTGTTCAGAGCGATCGCCTGCTTCTACTTCACCTGGGTATGTTCTTTGTGCACCGGTGAGGGGATTACCAATCACTATTATTTTGGCAGGGCGTATGGTTTTTCCCTTTGTTTCATTGTTGTCATTACTACAGGCGGTCAGGTTTATAATCAATAGAGTAGAAAATAAGGTGATCAGAGATTTGTAAGAAAAAATGTTGGGAGGTTGAATCATATATAATTCCATTACAATATATTAGATTAACTTTTATTTTAGATATAATAGCATGATTTATACAGAAAATTTCTATCTGTTACTGGGCTAGAAAATTGTAAAATTAACAGGAATGTAAAAATAGTTCATTTGTGTTTTCTGGTTACGGTATAAGGATATAGCAAGAAGGGATTGAGTTTATGAGTCTAAATTTACATGGCATCATTATAGCCTTAGTTTTCCGGTAAGTGGAGTCAAGTCTTCAAAATAAGGAAAATGACACTATATTTGGCTCTACTAGTATCCTGTTTGGACTATAGACTAACAGCAAGCTTTGTACCATTATTGTAGAGAAGCTTAATATCTCTAATCTCTTTTATTATTACTTTCTTATATTTACCGATATTTAAGTATTTGTAGTTAAAATACATGTTTTTTGTTATTTAATTATGCTAATTAGATATTAAGCTATAGTTGTAGTATGAATTTACTGGATTCAAATAGCATTTTTTGGTAATTTCACCGCATATGTTAAAAATGTTAAAAAATAGACTGGAGTCGATGGCTTATGCCTGAATTATTTACAAACGATTGGGCTACAAATTATAAAGAAATATGGAATAGTGGTGAAGGTATTGCGCAGGAGCTAGGTCAGTTTGATTTTAACTCAGTTGTTGCATTTGGAATAGAGGCTGAAGATGAGCCTCGTGTTGTATTGATTATTGTCAATGGCCAAATTGTTTCTGCAGGGAGTCCCAATGGTGAATCAATTAACTGGGATTTGAGAGCAACTTCGGAGAGTTGGGATGCGCTTGTAGCTAAACCGCCTGGCTTGATGAAACTGGGACTGGCCTATACATCGCGTAAACTTAAGTTTAATAAAGGTGATTATGCAGTCATGATTAAAGACCCTCGTTTATCAGCTGCTTTTGTAAAATGTTTTGCTCTAATGGGGAAAGCGATTAACTAATACTATTTTAAACTTATCATTGAAGTTTTTCTGCTTTGCCAGGTTTGAATTTATTTGTAAGGTATTTAAACTGGTGAAGTTGCTTTTCGTTATGTGACGCCTTGTATCTTAACTTTATATATAGCTGGGTAATTAATTCAATGGAATGCCTGTTGTCAGGTAAAGCGTTTATTGCTCTTTTGGCATAATCTAATGGCTCTTCATAGGCTGAGCGACGAATCCCCTGGTGCGCTAGTTTTTTACAAAAACGATTATAAGTTTTCACTACCGTATCCAGTTTTGGTTTTTGCCATGGTTTAATAATAAATAATGAAAGCATAAGCATCGTTATAGTAAAATAAATAACCATTAAAAATATAGTTTTAGAGAAATCAATTTTTTCATTAAACAATAGCCTTAAAAAATTTTCCTGTACTTTATTGTCATAACCAACAACCCATTGATTCCACTGGTTATCAATAGCATCCCAGTAAAATAATATGTTCTTAATTAAGCCACTATTGATGTGCATATGAAGTGGCCGGTTCTCTGCTGGATCTAATGCAGCATTAAGGTTCTGTTCAATGCGAAGAGGCGCTATGGCTGCTGTTGGGTCAATACGTACCCAGCCTCGATGTTCTAGCCATACTTCTGACCAGGCATGTGCATCGCTGTTGCGTACGGTCATAATTTGATTGACAGGATTGATCGTGCCCCCCTGAAAGCCTAATATGACTCTTGCTGGAATGCCTGCCGCACGCATTAACAAGGTAAAGCTACCGGCATAGTGTTCACAAAAACCACGTTTTGTATCAAATAAAAATTGATCAACAGAATTAAACCCAGATGTTAATGGGGGGCTAAGCGTGTAATGAAAATTTTGCTGGTTAAAAAGTTCTAATACATGATTAACGATTTCTTCATCACTCTGATATTCTTTAGCTAAATTTTTACCTAATTTTATAGTTTTTGGATTTGTATGAAGAGGTATTTTAAGGCCTGCGCTTTTTTCCCATGAAGGTATGTTGCTTTGAGAAAAATACTCTAGTACAGAAGAGACCTTATATTTGTATAAATTATTGATTTTATGCTTTGCGCGTAAGTTGTAATTATTTGTATAGATAACGAAATCAGGTACATCTGATGGAATGTCTAATGCAAATAACCAGTTTTTTTGATGTGGTTCCAAGGTTACAGTATAACTTGCTGATTTATTTGAAGATGTATATAGTTTTGTTAATGGTGAAGGGTTGGTTTTTCCCTGTTCCCATGTGATGCCATCAAAATACCATAATGTTAGTGCGCGCCAGTAAAGATTTTTTTGCGCTGGAACAGCATTGTGAAAATTAATACGGAAGGCAACGGCATTGGATTGAATTAAATTAGCAATATTTCCCGGAGACATAGTGTCACTTAAGCCCGTTAATGCTGATTGCCTGTCATTGGGTAATTGCCATAAAGGGCCCGGAATTCTAGGGAAGAGTAAAAACATAATTAGCATAAGTGGAATGGACTGAAATAGAATTTTTATTGAAAATTTTAATTTATAACTAATGCTTAACGGTGCAAAATTTTGATTGATACTGATCATACTAATAATTAAAATGATAATTGAAAATAGCATGTATATAACAGTTGGAATACTCTGGGAAAATAAAAAATTAGTGACAATGATAAAAAAGCTAAGAGATATTAACAGCATATAATCTCGATTAGTTTTACTTTCGTGTACTTTTATTGCGAGTAAAATAGAAAGAGAAATAGAGCCAGCTGTTTTTCCAGCTAGAGTGCCAAAGGTTATAAAAACACCAATTAATGAAGATATACTAATGAATACCAGTAGCCATTTGGGTGGTAGCAAGTGCTCATTATTTATACACAGTATTCTCCATGTAAATAAAATGCTTAAAAGTATAATGGCCCAGCCAGGAAAGCGGTTTAAATGAGGTGATAGTACCAGAGCAAGAGACAGTAAAACCCAGAAAGCAGGGGCTTCCTTTAAATTTTTTAGTCTGTGTATACTTAAGGTTTCTTTCATGAGTACCCAAATAATGAAAGTGTTTTCAAGCAGTTATGTTTATGCTGTAATCCTGAAGAGGGCTGAATAACAGTATCTGGCATTTTTAGACCATAAACTATATTTTTGTCATTAGCATCCAGGATCATCCGGCATAAAATAGATAATCGATGCTCTATATCCAGTGTTTCATTTGTGTTATTCCAGTTTATCCATATTTTTTTCGTGGATTCATTATTAAATAGTTTGGTTTGTAGTTGGCCTGTTCTGGCTATTGCCTTCCAGGCCATGTGGTTTGGAAGATCACCTGCCTGATATTGTCGAATACCAGCAAAATCATCTATACCCTGCTTATTACTGATAGACGTCCCTTGAGTATCATTTTCCGTAAAATTTAATGGATGGTGCTGGGAGTCTGGTTCAGGGTAAACGATGCACTGTCCTTTAAGTTTTAACCAGCTCCATGCATGAAATAATCCTAGTGGATATTCACTATATAGTTTAATTCGACCCGGGGAAACATACCCCCGTTGGGTTGTTGTAAGCTGTAATTGGCATTCTGTGTTCTTATTATTAATGAGGTGTGTGCTTGTAATTTGTCCTGTTTCTGAAAGTAATTTTAAATTTGGGCGTATGGAATTAGAAGTCTGTGATATATAAACAGGAAAATATATGCTCTGGCCAGCAAATACAGGTTCAGCCTGACCGATTTTAATCTTAAGTTGATTTATATTCTGATGAGTGTAGATCATGCCCAGAAAACCCAGTGAAACAAGTAAAAAGACCAGCATAAACCCCAGGCTATTTTCATAATTAATAGATCCAAATAAAATCAGTAATAATATAAAAAAGTAGCTGATGGCATGTCGTGTGGGTAATATATAGAGTTGCTTTCGGTTTATTATGAACTGGTGATTAACAATGGTTTGTCGCTTGTCTGACCAGTTTTTAATAAAGCGTTCAAAGAACTGTGGAATTAAAGGCAGGCTGGATGACATTAAACAGGAACCTGTTTTATTAATAAGGTAATTAAATCATCGATGTTTTTATTCTGATGTTCAGGGTGTATTTGTAATCGGTGTGCTGCAACACAGGGTAGTACCTGTTGTACGTCCTCAGGTAAAACATGATCACGCCCCTGTAGAAAGGCCCATGCTCGGGAGCAACGCTGTAGTGCCAGGCCCGCGCGTGGAGAAAGGCCACTGATAAACCAGGGTGATAAGCGACTGCTGCGTATCAAAGATAATACATAGTCAAGTATAGCCTGTGACATGTGAATTTTTTCTACAGATAACTGTATTTTAATTAATTGTTCAGGTGTAATGACGACTTCAAGCTGCTTAATCATCTGGTGTCGGTTATTTCCTTTTAATAATTCCATTTCAGCCTGTTGATCAGGGTAACCAATATTTATTCTCATTAAAAATCGATCAAGTTGTGACTCGGGCAGTGGAAAAGTGCCTACCTGTTCCATGGGATTCTGAGTAGCAATAACAAAAAAGGGTTTGGGTAGCACACGGGTTATACCATCCTGGGTAACTTGTTTCTCCTCCATAGCTTCGAGCAGGGCGCTTTGTGTTTTGGGTGTAGAGCGGTTAATTTCATCAGCAAGTAATACCTGTGTGAACACCGGTCCCTGATGAAACTTAAAGGACTGATTATTTGTGTCGAATATAGAAACACCTAATACATCTGAAGGTAACAGGTCACTAGTGAACTGAATACGTTGGAAATCAAGCCCAAAAACTTTAGCCAGTGTGAGAGAAAGCGTTGTTTTTCCAACGCCAGGTAAATCTTCAATAAGTAGATGTCCACCAGCCAGGAGGCAACTGAGAGCAAGTTGAATCTGTGTGTTTTTACCCAGGATAATGGTCGAAATTGATTTTTCAGTAAGTTTAAGTAATTTCTGATTTTGTTCAGTGGTTGAAACAGATTGCTGGGTCATAAAAAAGTCTCAGAATGATTATTATAAGGTGCTACTTTGTGCATATGGTTCCATTTATGATACAGAAGATTATAAGAAATATTCTGTACAGAAAAACAGAAGTCCGGCTCTTATTAAGCTGTTGTCTATGTCAGGCTTCATTTTTATTATGACCTGAAGTGGGGGTAACTACAAGGGATGGCTCAGGGTATTAACTGGTAATAAATTTACAGTTTTTTATTGCTTTACAGCTATACTCTATTGAATTTAATTATAAAAATTATAACCTGATATTTATGTCTGCTTATAAAACAGTTAATTTAAATACATCAGGTATACCTGATTTACCTGATATTGTCAGGGAGTTTCTTGGTTTAGCAGATCAACGTGATGACCTGGAGCATGCTGTTGATAAATTGATTGAAAAATATCCAGATTTTTTTCAGCATTTATTAAAAATAATTAATTCTGATCATTTTAACCTGACGAATAAAGTTAATAGTGTTTATCAGGCAATTAGCCTGTCGGGTATTGAACGTGTATCTCAATTAGCCTTGATCCAGATTATTTATAGTTCACTAAATCAGTATAGAATATCGGGTCTGGATATGCAGGCATTCTGGCAGGATTCGTTGCGCCGAGCCGTGAGTGCGAGAATGTTGGGGGAATTAATTGGTCTGGATGCCAGTTTATGTTTTACAGCAGGTTTTATTCAGGATATAGGCTGTTTTTTATTATTTCTTAAGCAACCGGATAAAGGTGAAATTTGGACAGAGTTGCGTAAGCGTGAACCAAATGCCCGCTTAACTATGGAAAAAAATGTATTTAATGATAAACACAATACACAACTAAGTTTATTTATGGAAGCATGGAATATTTTTCCAGAGATGCAACTTCCGTTATCACTGCATCATTATCATAAAGATAAAATATTAAGTAATTCAGGACTGTCTGAGCTGGATCAACAGCTTTGTAAGCTTATTCATTGTGCTGACTGGATGGCGGCTGTTTATACAGCAGATGATAAAAGTTATGTGATAAATCGATGTAGAAAAATATTATCTGAAGATTTTTTTATGGAACCTTATCGAGCAGAAGAACTACTAGAGGCTATACCTGATGAAGTTGATTTGACTGCTTTGGTACTTGAAATCCATGTGCAGGAGCACATTGCGTTTTCACAAATATTATATGAAGCTAATATAAGGTTAAATGAAGATAATGTTAATTTTCAGGAGCTCACTTTGCGGCTTGAGCAGGCCCTGGATGAACGTGATCGACTGGCAAAAGAAATAAATCGAGACTTAAACCTGGCAAGAGAAATACAGCAAAGTTTATTGCCAGAAGATAAGGGAAATGGTTTTCCAATAAATGGAATAAATATATCAGCTAAAATTTTATCGGGTGATTTCTATGATTTTTTTGCACTGGATAATGGCAATATATATTTTAACCTGGGTGATGTGTCAGGAAAAGGCGTTAATGCTGCATTATTAATGGCTAAAACCAGTAGTCTTTTCAGATGTCTGGGAAAGCGAATTGATGAGCCTGCCCAGTTGATGTATGAAATAAATAATGAGTTATGTGAAACATCTATTCATGGTATGTTTGTTACTATGGTTGCAGGTTTGTATTGTCCATCAAGTGATGAAATTCATCTGGTAAACGCGGGCAACCCTCCCGCGTTATATTTTTTAGAAGATGGTTTTTGCCAGGAGTTTGAAGCAGTGGCTCCGCCTTTGGGTGTAATGCCGGATACAATTTATACAAAAGCAATTATAAAGCTGGGAAATGGAAGTTTGTATATATATTCTGATGGTGTTACTGAGGGGTTTGTAAACGAAAATACAATGTTGGAATTAGGTGGCCTGTTTAAATTGATAGCAAAGATGGGTAAAACACTTTCACCCAGTAATCGACTTAAATTAATTGTTAATAAACTAGAAAATACAATAAAGCCGTTACGTGATGATGTAACATTATTGTTATTAGAAAAAACAGATGGTATGTAAATAAAATGATTCGACTTGAACGTATTCATTTATTGTCACGAGCAGATATGTTGAAGCCGTTACGTAAGTTTGTGCGGTTATTGGCTAAAAAACAGGGTTGTTCTGAAGGGAATTTAGATTGTCTGGTTATGGCCGTTAATGAAGCCTGTATGAATGTGATACAGCATGCATACAATGATAATGATGAAGAAATTATTGTTGAGTTCTGGAAAGAAAAAGAAGATATTTTAATAAAAATAATTGATTTCGCAGAGGCTGTTGATATTAACTCCATTAAATCAAGAGACCTTGAGGATATAAGGCCTGGTGGATTAGGTGTGCATATTATTCACAAAGTAATGGATAGTGTAGTGTATAAAAATAATTCGGGTGGCACAGGTAATGTGCTTGAAATGCGCAAGAAATTAAATAATCCTGTTGCGAGTTGTATGAATGAAAAATAAGGTGTTTATATGAAGTATCCGGTTTCACAGCATTTTAATTATTCAGTTATTAGCCTGTCAGGTGAAATTGATTTAAATGAGTCGCCTAATGTTAGAAAACAAATATTAGAATATATAAATAAAAATTCAAGTTTATTAATTGATTTATCACTCGTTGAGTATATAGATAGCTCTGGTGTGGCCAGCCTGGTTGAAGGCCTGCAGATGGCGCGCTCTAAAAAATTAAATTTTGCCCTAGTGGGTGTAAGTGAGTCAGCGCTGCAAGTCTTGCAGCTAGCTCGTCTTGATATGGTGTTTACCATTTATGCTTCACTCGAAGATATTGAAAGCTTATAAGCAAATGACATAATGAAACTTCAAATTGAAAAACTGGGGAAGTTAGCGATAGGGGTAGTTGAGGAAGTTGGTTATGGGTTTATGTTGCTTATTGAGTCGGTTTACTGGTTGACCCTGGGATGGCTTAACAAGCAGGCAGTTGGCTTAAATTTGATTTTTACACAGTCTGTTCAAATAGGCGTAATGGCCGCACCTATTGTAATCGTGCTGTGTTTTTCTGTAGGTATGATGTTGGCAATACAGGGTTTGGAAACGTTAAAGCCTTATGGTGCGCAGGCTCAGGTTGTTAATGGAATTGCAGTTTCAGTAACACGTGAATTTGCAGCCTTAATTACGGGGATTATTGTTGCAGGGCGTTCTGGTTCTGCTATAGCCGCACGAATTGGAACCATGGTTGAATCTCAGGAAATAGATGCGTTACGGGTAATAGGCATTAATCCTGTGCGTTATCTTGCTGCACCTGCTCTTTTAGCAATGCTTTTGGCAATGCCTGTATTAACAATATTTGGTGACTTAATGGGGTTACTCGGTGGTGCTGTATATACATCGTTTGAATTAGGTATGTCGATAGATATATATATGAGTCGAAGTTTTGATGTAATAACTACATTTGATTTAATGCAGGGGGTTTTAAAAAGTATTATTTTTGCCATACTCATTGTTATTGTAAGTGTGCTTAATGGATTTCAGGTTAAAGGGGGGGCAGAAGGTATTGGTCTTGCCACAACTCGCTCAGTTGTTATGTCGATAAGTCTGATAGTGATTGCTGATATGATCTTTACTTTTTTTCTAACTCGAATTTAGAGTGATTTTTTATGCAAAATGATAACTACTCAAAAATAATTCAGGTCAGTGATTTAATTACTCATTATGGCAGTAAGAAAATACTCAATGGTGTCAGCCTTGATGTAAATAAAGGCGAAATTATGGTCATTATGGGAGGTAGTGGTTCAGGAAAGAGTACCCTGTTACGTTATATGTTAGGTCTTAACAAACCAACTTCCGGCAGTATAAAGTTGTTGGGTGAAGATATTACAAAGATGAGCTCGAATCAATTGTATCAGATGAAAAAACAGATCGGTGTTTCGTTTCAGGGAGGGGCTTTGTTTGGCTCAATGAGTGTATCTGAAAATATTCAGTTGCCTCTAAGTGAGCATGCAAATCTTGATGTAAACACCATGCGTATAATGAGCCAGATGAAACTGGAAGTTGTTAATATGGCTGGGTTTGAAGATTTAATGCCATCTCAGTTATCCGGCGGTATGATTAAACGGGCAGCCCTTGCAAGGGCCATTATTCTAGATCCCAAATTATTGTTTTTTGATGAGCCTTCAGCAGGGCTTGATCCAGTTGTATCAGCTGAACTTGATGAGTTAATTTTAAATCTGAGGGATGCGATGGGAATGAGTATTGTTGTGGTTACTCATGAACTGGAGAGTGCGTTTAAAATTGCAGATAGAATTACTATCCTGGATCGCGGTGAAATATTAATGTGCGGCACTGTAGATGAAGTAAAAAACAGTGACAACCATCGTGTTTATAATTTGCTTCATAGGCAGCCACGTCGTGATATGGTTGATGTCGATGAGTATTTGCAGAGACTAACAGGGAAAAATCTGGATTTAGTATCTGAAAAATCAAATATTGTTAATCATAAAAAATATTAGTTAAGAATATGAAAAAAGAAAATATAAATTATCTTATGGTAGGTGTCTTTGTTCTTGCGGGATTTATACTGTTGTTTTCTATGTTGTATAAAATAACCGGAGGCCAGTCAGATACAGATGAATATTATGTAGAGTTTAATAAAGTAACAGGTATAAAGGATGGCATCATTGTTACCTATGGTGGGTATGAAATAGGTTTGGTTAAGAGTGTAGAACCTGTTATTAATGCGGGGAAAATAATTTATAAATTAACGTTGCAGGTTAAGTTAGACTGGAAAATTCCGACTGATAGTACGGCTCAAATTGTGATGCCAGCTATTATTTCAGATAAACAAATTGAAATAACACAAGGTATATCTAAACAGTATTTGTCACCTGGTGATACCCTGAAAAGTGCGGAAGCTGTCGATATCATGGAACTGGTTGATTCGATTGCACTTGAACTCAATCAGTTTATTCCCCAGTCAACAAAGAATATAAATAATTTAATATCAAAACTAAACTACTCTGCAAATAAAATTTCATATTTACTAAATGATGAAAATACTCAACATATCAGTAATTTATTTAAACATGCTGATTCAGCTAGCAAGAGTTTATCTGAACTGGCCACAGGTTTTACAAGAATAAATAACCAGCTAGATAGTATATTGACAAGAACCGATTTAATTTTAAATGATAATAGTGAAGATATTCGTTATACCGTGATAGAGCTTAAAAAATCCATCGATGTGATTTCTGGGCGTATAGAATCCGTTATGTATAATCTGGATGCGAGCAGCCAGAATATGAATGAATTTACTCGTGAGTTACGTAATAATCCGGGTGTATTACTGGGTGGTAAAGCGCCTGTAGATAAGTAAGGTATATAAATGTATCGATTAATTTTGTTATTATTTTTGGCAATGAGTTCCGAATCCTGTAGTTTGGGTAGTGGCTCTGCACCTCAGGATCACTTTTATCGTTTACCTGAAGTAATACTCGGCCCTCAACCTGTATTGTATAAGAATATTGTAATTAAGCTGGTGAAGTCCACAGGCTTATATCATGAGCGAGCTATTTTATTTATTGAGCGTGATAAACCACTGGAGCTTCAGCGCTATCATTATAGTTTCTGGGCGACTACACCTGCGGAGCTTGTTCACAGAGCTTTATACCAGGGGATGCAATCAAGTGGTCTGGCGGCTCAGGTTAGCCGTGATGTATCAGAAAATCGGCCTGATCTTATTATAGATACTCGCATTATTCATTTTGAACGAATTATAGATGCTCAGAGTGTCGGTATCGACGTTGCGCTTGAGGTGTCTGTACGAACTGGTCATGCTTCA
Source organism: Gammaproteobacteria bacterium (assembly GCA_016744065.1). Taxonomy (GTDB): domain Bacteria; phylum Pseudomonadota; class Gammaproteobacteria; order SZUA-229; family SZUA-229; genus SZUA-229. The sequence goes on along the minus strand of JADGFA010000012.1, from coordinate 72,452 downwards.
GATTACTTCTGGACTAAACGCTACCATTTCAATGAAAAAGTGTCTACAAAGGGTATGCACGCCACTGCTGAGCTCTTTGGAACAGCCTTAGAGCGAATATCCAGTGAACTGGTAGAGGATCTCCAGAATAAAAAATAAATAGATTTATCTGAATTGAAATTAAAGAAAAATATGTTCTGGCCGATACAGTGGAATGTAACTTATTAGCGTTGGGTTTAATAAATGTATATGTCACATCATCAGGCCGTTCGACAGCAGGGTGTATATCATCAGTTTAATGGTATTGTCTTTAGCGATATTAGCTTTGGATTTATGCCTGCATTTAAAAATTTACAGAATCATCAGGTTCATTTATCTCAGGATCAAAATGGTGACTTATCTGTCATGCATTTATTTGATGGTTTACCTGAATGCTGGATAAATGAAAAAGATGACAGGGGTATCGCGCTCACACTAAAAGATGAAATTATTGCCGGTTTCATGCGTAATGGTCAGTTTTATACGCTTAGTGAGATAATGAATAAAATACAGGATAGTTGATTTAGTCTATTACTCAGTTAAAGCTGTAAGGGTAATATCATTCTGGGAGGTGCTGAGGGAGCTCAAGCTCAGTCCTGTTTTTATTCTCAGTCTGTCATAATCATTAATACGGAAGCTAAAGGTTAAGTCCTTGTGTAATTGATTTCCCCCATGCTTGAAGTTCAAGCAGTATCTTTTTTTTGTTTTCATCCGCTTCGTTATTTTCTAAATATTCTACTAATAACTGATTATATGATTCCAGATTCAGATTATTCCTGGTTTCACTATCAGTGAATTTATTTTTCCGATAATCATCCCATTTTATTTTTTCGGCATGATTTAAACTGTTTGGGTAGTTGCGAGCACGGTACCTGAATAGCATTTCAGGTATGCGCTTGTCTTTAAAATTAAAATCAGCATTTGCCAGTTCAGTTTCATTTAACTGGCGTAAATCATTCATGCGTTTTCTGTCGTCTGGGCTAAAGAAACCACCACTGTATAAGCTTTTATCCGGGTCTGTTTCGGGTGTAAAAGGGTTATGGTTGTATATTTTATTTAATTTTTCATTTAGATCAGGTATTTCCTGTAGTGCTTTCAGGTGTTCCAGGTATTGTTGCTGATTAATTTCAGTTCGTTCGGCAGACATTTTGTCCAGTGTGCTAACAGGTGCAACTACTGGGCATTTATTGATATGTATGGTTTTAAGTGGGATACGTTTAACACCCTCAGGTAGCTGATCTCCAGGGGTATATAGTCGTTCAATAATTTCATCGGCATTAAGGTTTTTTAAATCCTCAGGGGAGTAACGTAAATCAAAAACAATAATGCCATTTTTATTTGTTGGATGTTGTGCCAGAGGGTAGACAACGGTGGTATTACAGATAGTGGATGGATACATACCTGATGTATGTAACACAACCTCAGGTTTATATAAATTCAGTATCTTCGAAATTTTCTGTTTATTTTTATTTTCGAATACAAAATTAAATAGTTTAGGTTGTTTATCTTTTATTAATTTTGCCAGTGCTATTGTTGCATATACATCAGATAATGCATCATGGGCGGCTTCATGGCTGATACCATTGGCCTTTGTAATGAGTTCCAGGCGATTACTGGCAATACCATTTTCATCAACTGGCCATTTAATACCATCGGGTCGAAGGGCCCGTGTTATGCGAACTAAATCGATAATATCCCAGCGTGAACAGCCGTTTTGCCACTCACGGGCATAGGGGTCAAAAAAATTGCGATACAGGCTATAGCGAGTAAACTCGTCATCAAAACGAATACTGTTAAAGCCGGTGACACAGGTGTTGGGTGTTGCAAACTGATTTTCAATCTTGCGTATAAATTCAGCTTCAACCAGCCCTGTTTCAAATGTTTTCTGAGGAGTGATACCTGTTATCAGGCAGGCATCAGGGTTAGGTAAAATGTCGTCGCTTGCTTTACAGTAAATATTAACAGGCTCATCTATGATGTTGAAATTCATATCCGTGCGAATACCAGCAAACTGGGCTATTCGATCTGTTCTGGGATCTATACCGAAGGTTTCGTAATCGTACCAGTAGAGGCTTGGAGAATGCATGATTAATATTTTTATATTATTACGGTGGATATGATTTTGAATTGATAAATTTAATGTGTCAAATAATATTGATGTTTACCTGAATTGTCCCGGATAGTGTTGCACTTCCGTATATAAATATTGCCCTCACGCTGGATTATGTGGGGTTAATCCAGCATGGGGGCAATCCCGCTGAAATTAGTCCTTATGAAAGAATTGTTTCCTGAACATGCAGGCAAACCAGAAGCTTACGGTATAAAGCACGCCTGCTATTGCAGTCCAGCCCAGTATCGCTTCAGTCGATTGTCTTGACTCGATGCCATCATATGAACCTGTAATAATCATATAGGTTGCAGCAACAGTAATGATAAGGCCAATTAGCATATTGATTCGGAAAATACGCTTAAATTTCTGTAACACAGTATCAGACATTTCTAATAACACTCCGTAGAATCAACCAGAAGATTGAAGAATAACGTTCTGGCTAGTGGTTAAATATATGTATCTAATATATTAATATGTGCCATATGGCGTATTGATTAAGATCAATTTAGCTGATTAATTTAGAAGGTATTTCTATTAATTTCTTATATTTCAAATGGATAGGTGGCTTTGTTATGCAGCATACGGTCGTATGCTGCATATTATACAGAGCGGGCTGGATCAATTAATATCAGTATCATCAGGTTTAAATACAGAAATAATATCGTCTAACCTAACCGTTACATTACCTAGCTCTGTTTCTGCTGTATGTAATGATTCAGTACTAAGAGAGGTCTTTTCAGCAATGGTGCTGATTGAGGCAATATTACTGGCGATTTCATTAGAGGTAATGCTTTGCTGTGCACTTGCTGAGGCCACCTGATCTAAAATATTATTAATATTGTTAATTTCGGATTTAATTTTATCGAGTGAACTTGCTACCTCACCAACCTGTGAGCTGTTACTGTTTGCCTCTTCTATTGATGACGCCATCACGTTAACGGCGTTATCTGCGCCAGCTTGCAGACGATCTATTAACTCTTTAATTTGATCAGTTGAGTCCTGTGTCCGGCTGGCCAGGGTACGCACCTCATCAGCAACAACAGCAAAACCTCTACCTTGTTCACCTGCACGAGCAGCTTCAATTGCGGCATTAAGTGCCAGCAGGTTGGTTTGTTCAGAGATATCACGGATAACATCGAGTACCATACTAATATTGTTGGTGTCTTCCTGCAGGGATTGTATTACCGTGGCGGAATTATCCAGGTTTTGAATTAAATGATTCATACCTTTTAATGCCGCATTGGATTTATCTGATCCGGATTGAGCGTCATTGTTTGCATGTTTTGCCGATTCAGAAGCAGTAGACGTGTTTTTAGCAACTTCTTTGGATGTTAATGACATTTCTTCAGCAGCCGTTGAAACCAGTTCAGTTTCTTTATTTTGCTGCATTATATTTTCGGTCGTTATTTTAGTAACGGATATCAGGTTATTAGAGGTACCGTGTAATTCTGATACAGAGGACTGAATTCCAGTAACGATTGATTTTAATTTTTCACTAAACTGATTAACTGTTTGTGCCAGGCGACCTATATCGCCAGCGCGATTTTCGTTCATATGTAAAGAAAAATCGCCATTCAGTATATTCTTTAGTATGTTATTTATTTCAAGAACAACGGTATTTATTTGCTTGCATGTTATTTGTGCGGTGATAAATCCAGTTAATAGCGAAATGACCAGAACAGTAGCAATCAGGCTCAGGGTACTTTTTGTTTTTGAAATTAATTCTTGATTACCTGATTCAACCTGTATTTTTTGATAGTCAATCATATTGTCTATCTGAGTGCTGATTTGGTTCATTAATGGGCTGATTTCATGTTTTATTAAACTTACATCTGCACGCCATTGATTATTCTTTAATATATTAAAGATATTATTTATATGTTTAAAATAGTCTTTGGATATTTTATTTAATCTGGGTATACCTTCTTCCTGCTCAAAGGTGAAAAAATCTGACTGTGCGGTCAGTTCATTCATTAAATTTTCATGTTGTTCTATGTATAAATTGAGCTGATCTGTGCGTGCTAAATTTGGATTAGCTAAAAAAGTCCGTAGTAATGCGACGATATTCATCCAGTTTTGTCTTGCATTATTAATTTTTTGCAGGTATTTACGACGTGCGTTAGTTGAGCTTTCGTCAAATTCAGAATCAATCATTTCTGTAAATATCTGTAATGTTTCCTGGTGTCTTGGGTTAATTTCTACATTAGCTATTTTCATACCAGGGTAGTTTTCAATAAAATTCTTATTCAGGTAATCAATTTTTTCCTGATGAGTAATGAACTGGTTAACTAGTTTTTTAAGCGTCTGGGTGTCTTCCTGCATCTTTGGGTCTTGTTGAACAGCAGGTAGCTCACTGTATTCCTGTAATGATTTTTGCAGGTCCTCTACACTCAGAGTAAATTTCCTGGCATATTCAGGTGTTTTATTAATAATATAAAGCCCCATAAGGCTGGTGGTAGACTGCATATGCTCTTTAAGCGTCAGGGCTGATAGCATGGCGGGTTGAGAGTAATCCGCAATACTGGTTGCCTGGCTTTGTACCTGCAATAATCTAAAGAATGAGATTGATGCGACCAGTATAATGAGCAGCATGATGCTGATAAAACCAGCCCATATCTGTTTTCTCAGGGGAAGCTTATTGAGTATGCCCATTAATTGAACCTCTAAAATATAATTTTATTATTGTTTTATAAAAGCTGAAAAGTGATTCTTAATACATTTGTTATTATATAGACCACATCTGATGTTTTTTCAGCTAGTAATATGGTGATAAATGCTGATGACTTTCAGGAGAAGTGGCTCTATATCGTTGATTACTATATGTCTGGGTGTTACCTTGCATGGTTTTTGGGTGCTTTTGCCTTCTTTGTTGAGGGTAATATAGAATGGGTAGGAGTCCTGTTGCCGAGGTTTGGGCAGGACTATATGCGTGTAACCTTGTCGTTTTAATAATAGCGAGGTAGAAGTTTATCTATCCGTTTTAGTTTACCAGCAGGTATCAGAAAATGCTCATCAGATCAGATGCAGTTAAATCATTATAGCTGGCCAGATAGCCAGGCTGGGTAATTAAAGCGTTCAGGTGAATCAGGTCATATGCTCCATAAAAGCTGTTTACCACTGCCAGTAGGCTTTAGTCTGGTTGTTTTCTGTTTATATAGGTAGCAAGGAATATGTCAATTTTGGAGTCAATAGCCTCATAAGTAAGGCTCTTTTTTAATCAAGTATTATTCAGGTTTTAAATACTTGTTTGCATTGTTTATTTATCGTTTCAGGGCAGGGCTGTCTGTAACTGTATTGTTTAGTATTTGAAAAGTAGTTATTTTTTCTATTCGTCATAAATGTACAGAGGAAATTTAAGAAATGTAATAGTTAGTCGATATAGTATATAGAAAGTATTACTTTAATTACAAAAGCTGATATTACTGCCTCATTACAGGGGGTAGAAGCGTGACTTAGAGGAAAGTCATTGTGAATATTTTAATGAATGATTATGCTGCTGCTTCGGGATTTCAACCCTTAAAGCAAGCTGAAATAAATAAAGAGTCTTCTCTACATTCTGCTCATACTGAAAATTATGTGGCATTACTGGAACATCAGATTAATCAAAAAATATCCGGTTTTTTGCCGGTCAGTCAGTTAAATACAACTGATTTTACGCCAACTGCGGTCGCTAATCGTATTCTGGATTTTGTTGAAATAGCTGTTAAACAAAAAGCGGGCAATGAACTGGAAGCACAGAGTCTGCTACGCCAGGCTAAAGAAGGTATTGCTCAGGGGGTTATGGAAGCCAGAGAGAGATTAAGCGGTATGTCTCAAATGACGGAGAAAATTGAGTCACAAATTGATGAAACAGTATCATTGATTTTTCAGGGTTTAGATGATTTAGCTAAAGAACCTTTTAATACCTCATCATATCAACAAACAGGTAAGTTAATTTCTGAAACACGGTCGATATCAGGCCAGTTTAAACAAAGTGACCAGGCCCTAATTGAAATTGTTACCCAGGATGGTGATAAAGTGAAAGTGAGCTACTCTGCATTTACTCAGTCAGTTTCACATCAGCATTACTCTAACAATAGCCAGGGAACGGACTTATCTTCTGAGTATTCAGCTAGTTCATCTTCAACCTTTCAGTTTAGTGTACAAGGGGTTCTGGATGATGAGGAAAAGCAGGCTATAAATGAGTTATTAAACCGTGTAGGTGAATTAGCAAATCAGTTTTTTAATGGAGATGTGCAATCGGCTTTCAATTCAGCAATGCAATTAGGTTTTGACAGTAAGGCGTTAAAAAGCCTTGCTTTAGATTTTCAGCAAAGTACATACGTTCAGGAGATGCAAACCTATCAGCGAACAGAGAGCATGAGTGATCCGCTTGTTTCAACAATAGAAGGGCCGGCAGCATATGGGCCAGCACTGGCAGTTGATGTGCTGTCACAATTAGAGCAGTTAATTGAACTGGCAAAAGAAAATGCAGCAATAGAGGAACCTGAAAAAATGATTAAATCTTTATTGATGGATATATTAAATCAGGAATTTGATTTGCCAATGCAAGGTTATATTAAAGATAGTATTGAGAGTATTTGATCTATTTGTCAGGTGATACCCGAAGTTGATTTACGAGCCCTGCATATTTGACTGAAAATAGCATCTGCGAATAACTGTCATCCTGAGCGAATGTGAAGAATCTAATGACCCGGGTATTCAAGATCCTTCACATTCGCTCAGGATGACAGTTGTAGGCTGGTCTCGGCATTGCCCCGCTATTTAACAGATGATGTATCGTGTTGCTTTATCCACACTACCAGTGCATTTAAATGTATGCTTGAATATCCGATATTACCGTCTACTACCTCCAATATATCAAGCAATTTGAATTATCCAAACTATACTTTAGGCTAATTAGATATCCTTCGTTAATTAAGCCCGTTAAGACACATGTATGGAGAATTAAAATGTCTCGGCTTGTTATAAAAACGCCTTGGCCAATTATAAAAATGTTTTTAAAAATCAAAGTATTACGTCTATTTTTTTTAGTTATTTTAAGTGTTTTCTCAAATGTATCAATCGCATCAAATGAGAGGGTGTATACCGTTGGTGTTGTTCCTCAGTTTGAGACTCGTAAGTTGCATGCCATATGGCGGCCTGTATTGAACAGGCTTGAACAGGAAACGGGATATAAATTTATCTTAAAAGGCTCACCAGCAATACCTGTTTTTGAAAAAGAGTTTTTAGCTGGAAAATTTGATTTTATTTATATGAACCCGTATCACCTGGCGTGGTCACATGAAAAGGCAGGTTATAAGCCGCTGGTTAGAGATCATAGCAGGCAACTCCATGGTGTACTGGTTGTTCGTAATGACAGTACAATTACCAGTGTAAAGCAACTGAAAGGGAAAAAAATTGCCTTTCCTGCTGTTAATGCGCTTGGTGCTTCTTTGATGATACAGGCTGAATTGCTAAACAGGCGTAATATAAAAATTATACCTAAGTATGTCAAAACACATGATTCTGTTTATTTGAATGTGTTTTTAAAGCAGGTTGCTGCCGGCGGAGGCGTGAAAAAAACATTAGATCGACAGAAACCATCAATTAAAAATAAGTTAAGAATATTATACCGAACTGATAAGGTTGCACCACACCCCTTTGCAAGTCATCCTCGTGTAGCAGGTGATGTTGCATTAAAAGTTAAAAAGGCATTACTTAATATGGAAAACAGTGATTCTGGAAAAAAGTTACTTTCTAAAATACCAATTAAAAAAATTGGTGTTGCCACTATGGATGATTATCTTCCGTTAACTAAAATGGGACTTGAAAAAATTCGCGCTGAATAGTTGATACTTCTATGGGGCTTAATTTTAAATTAATATTTCCTGTTTTTACAGGCTATGTAATTATAGCTGTTCTGGTGCATTTTTTCTGGATGCCTCAACTCCTGTCTGATGGTAAAGAACAATATAATCATTATCAGCAGCAAATCATTAGTACAATTAAGTCTGAAGTTTCACGTAATATGCTATCCGGTGATCTGGCTACCCTGTTTTCTTTTCTTGATTTACAGCATGAGTTATATAAAGAAGACTGGGTTTCAATTCAGCTTAAAAATGAGAGTGGTGAGTTAATTTATCCTATTGATGAAATTGAATTTATTGAAAATGAAAATACCAGTATAATCCATTCAAAACTTAAAAATTTGAATGTTGAACAGGGTGAGTTATTAATTATTACTGACTGGACGATTAAAAAAATAAAGTTAAAAAATAATTTAAATGAACTTGAATTTTATTTGCTTCTGATTTTCGGTTTAATTATTGTTATTGGAATAATATGGCAAAATTATAAAATAAAAAAACCGATTAAACAACTTACCAGAGCAGCGAGTTGTTTGGCTGCGGGTGACTTTAATGTTAAATTTCCAAAATCCAGTAAAGATGAGATTGGTCAACTGACAGATGCATTCTCAAATATGTTAATTATGCGACAAAAGCACGAGGTTGCCTTAACAGAAGCTAAAAATCATGCTGAAGATGCCGCATTAGCAAAAAGTGAATTTCTTGCAAGTATGAGCCATGAAATTCGTACGCCCATGAATGGTGTGCTTGGTATGCTGACATTATTACTAAGTTCTAAATTAGATGATGACCAGAAGTATCGGGCAACAGTCGCTAAAAATAGTGCAATGTCACTATTAACTTTAATTAATGATATTTTAGATTTTTCTAAAGTTGAGGCAGGTAAGCTAGAGCTAGAAGAGCTTGATTTTAATTTACGTAGTATGCTGGGTGAGTTTGCTAAATCAATGGGTTTACAGGCTCAGGAAAAAAACCTTGAACTTGTTCTTGATATGACGGCTATAAACGATGTGATGGTTGTGGGAGACCCTGGTCGTTTACGTCAAATATTAACGAATATAGTGGGCAATTCAATTAAGTTTACCTCTGAGGGTGAAATTGTTATTAAAGTTACACTGGATTCTATTGATGATAAATTATGGAGATTAAATTATACGATATCCGATACGGGCATAGGTATACCTGAAGATAAGCAGAAAATGTTATTTGAATCCTTTAGTCAGGTTGATGCATCAACAACCAGGAAGTATGGGGGGACGGGTTTAGGTTTAGCGATAGTGAAAAAAATATGTGCACTTATGAATGGAGATATTACTGTAAAGAGTGAAGAAGGAAAGGGCAGTGTTTTTAGTGTATTACTTGATTTAAAGAAAAGCACTCATTCAACTAGTGTTTTACCTGAGTTAGATATAACAAAGCTTAATCTATTAATTGTAGATGATAATAAAATTAATCGTGAAGTTTTACGTTATCAGCTTGAGTACTGGGGGGCAACTGTTTTTGAAGCTGATTGTGCTCAATCGGCATTATCTCTTTGTGCTGATCGCTGTTCTGATTCCAGCGTAGATTTTTTTGATATAGCCTTTCTTGATATGCAAATGCCAAATATGAGTGGAGCTGATCTAGGTGAAATATTAAAGTCAGATAATCGTTTTAAGTCTATGAAATTAATAATGATGACATCCATGGGCGCTAAAGGTGATGCCACGTATTTTGCAAATCTGGGTTTTGATACGTATTTTCCGAAACCATTTATCGCCTCAGATATATTTGAAGCATTAACGATTGTTGCAGCTGGTGGTGATGCTCTTGAGCAGGCTCAGCCTTTAGTTACAGGGCATTATTTAAAAGCACTTGATCGAGTTAATAAAAACAATATTTCGAATCAAAACGATACTAATAATCAGGATTTACTAGATGAAGAATATACCATATTGCTGGTTGAAGATAATTTAACTAATCAGATAGTGGCTACAGGCATTATTAAAGAACTCGGTTTTAATCTTGATATTGTTAATAATGGTCTGGAAGCGCTTGAGGTATTAAAGCAATCAGCATCAGTTAATCCATATGCTTTAATTTTGATGGATTGTCAAATGCCGGTTATGGATGGCTATGAAACCACAAGTAATATAAGAAGTGGTGCTGCTGGTGAGCGTTATACAAACTCCCCTATTATTGCCATGACGGCTAATGCGATGGTGGGTGATCGTGAAAAATGCTTGAATGCGGGAATGGATGATTATATGTCCAAGCCTATTGATAGCGATTTACTCATGAGTAAAATTAATAAGTGGTTTGATCCGAAAAATAACTCAGATATAACAACTAAACCTGCTGCGAAAGAAACTAAACTTATTACACCAAACACTGATTTAGTTATGTGGGATAAAGATGCTGCTTTAAAGCGGATTATGGGAAAGCAGGATTTACTTTTTAAGTTAGTTGAGGTTTTTTTAGCTGAATCACCTAAGCGGATGTTAAATTTAGAGGAGGCTGTTCATAATGCCGACTGTAAAACGATTAGAGAAATAACTCATTCAATTAAGGGGATAGCGGGTACAATTGGTGCACTGGTGTTAGAAGAGCTGGCGACCCTTATTGAAGATGAAGCTAAAGAGTCGCATTACGATAATGCTCTTGCATTAATGCCTGAACTTATATCAGCAGATGCAGATATTATTAAATGTTTTGAGCTGTTTGTTTCTGATAGTAAAGATTAAGGTTTACTCTTATATTTATACACTCTGATAAAGCAGTTTTAGTAAACTTAAGTGGCATCTTCTCCGCTAATGACAACACCTGCAAAATCTTCTGTACTGTGTTGAACATCATCACCTAATAAATCTTTTTGTAATGCTTCTTCATTAATTGTTGCGCCCAGGTGTTTAACAATTGTGCGCATATCGATTTCAGCATTTTCAATGCATGATGTCCCGCCAGGTGAAGGTGTCATGTTAAAAATTCCACCAATGCCAGAATCAATTTTTGCTTCACCCATTAATAATTCACAACGATCTTTATCGATTAATTGAGGGCGAATACCACCGACTTTACTGGCGAATTTTAAATCACCTAATTTTAGTGACGGAATAATTTTTTTAGCATCTTTTAGAAAAAGTACTTTTCGTATAATGGGAATTTCAAATAACATATTTTTAAACATGTAGTTTCGTATATCTGCGACTTTTAATAAATCCCAGAGCACTTTAGCTACACGGCCATCAAAACGAAATACCTGTAGAAAATCTGGTAGTGTTTTTAAGTTATATCGCTCAAGTATGGGGAGTACTAATGCAGTTGGGCCAAACCGAGTGGCACCGGGTACCAGCACGTCCGGGTCGCCATGAATAGCAGCAAAGGGCAGGGCATCATTTTGTACGGTATATACTTTTCCATTTAATACATGGGGGGTGAAGTAATAGCTGCCCGCAATAGGTAATACGGAGTAGTGATGTCCGTAACCCATATCATGAGCCAGTTTGAGGCTGTGCCCACCAGCGCAAACAACCAGGGATCGAGCCCGATAACAAACGCCGTTTGTTTCGACAATAAATCCATTTTTATCAGTTTTGATATGATCTACATACTCATTGTAATGCAGGCCTATATTTTTTTTCGGCTGTTCATTAGCTATAATTTCTGCCTGCCTTACAAAAGAGCGGGACAGGGCTTCAAAATTTACCGCGGTATACTCATCGGTTGATCCAAGTGCAATAATTTCATCTTTACGAAACTTGTCATTGTTCATCGCCACATTAGGCTCTATTCGTGCAATAGCTTTTTTATCCAGGAGTTTTAAGTGGGGGTAGTAAGGGCTAAATATTTTAAAGCGCTCTTTTAGAAGTTCACACTCTTTGTTGCCGACGCCAAGAACCATTTTTGAGTATTTAAAAATTATATGGTGGGCATCAGGTTGTGCTATCGCATAATTGCGTAACATGCTGGCCGCACGTTGTACTTTTAAAGCCTTATCCAGTGTGTAGTTGGTTTCAATATCACCACAGTGCAAGGTTTGGCTGTTATTACTTGATAAAGAGTTTACACGTGCAGGGGCTGCGTATTTCTCAATAACCCCAATATGTTCTATATCGGTATATTTAGTGGCGAGGTAAAGTAAGGCACTACCGGAAACACCGGCACCAATAATTAGTAGGTCATACTGGTTTGACATAGGTTTCCAGTGGCAGGGGTTAATATAATTAGATGAATTTTAGCTTAGTTTGGCGTTATTTTGGGTTAAAATACAGCTAATTTATTTATAGATGGAAAATTTATGGCAATTCAGTGGTTCCCCGGGCATATGCATAAGGCGCGTAAAGAGATTAAGAAGGTAATGCCCAAAATAGACCTTATTATTGAAGTACTGGATGCGCGTATTCCCTACAGCTCAGAAAATCCATTGATTGCGGAGTTACGAGGCGATAAACCCTGTATTAAATTACTTAATAAGTCAGATTTAGCCGATGCGAAGGTAACCGAGCTATGGGTAGATCATTTTCAGGCATCCCGAAATATTAAGGCCCTTGCTGTAACCCAGGAGCAGCCTGCAAAAATTAAACAGACATTAAAACTGTGTCGTCAATTTTTTCCAGAAAGAAATGTATCCGTAAGGCCGATACGTGTATTGATAATGGGTATCCCTAATGTGGGCAAATCCACAGTGATAAATACGCTTGCAGGAAGGTTTATCGCAAATGTGGGTGATGAGCCTGCAATTACCAAAAGGCAACAAAAGATCATTCTGGATAATGGTATAGAGCTCATGGATACACCGGGTTTTTTATGGCCCAAAATTCATAATATAAACAGTGGTTACAGACTGGCTGTAACGGGTGCAATAAAAAGCACTGCAATGGAATATGAAGATGTTGCATTGTTTGCAGTGGGGTATTTTACTTTAGCTTATAAAGAACTATTACTTAAGCGTTATAAGCTTAATGACCTGCCTGTTGATGAAATGGGTGTTTTAGAAACCATCGCAAAAAAGCGTGGTTGCCTGCAAGCGGGTGGAAAGGTGAATTTGCATAAAGTTTCAGAAATTTTATTAAATGAATATCGGGCTAAATTAATTGGAGAAATAAGCCTGGAAACACCCGAAATGATTCAGGCCGAATTAGATGAAATGAGGCAGTCATAGTATCTTTATGCGGTTTTCATGTTATTTTATTAGTTATTGTTTCTTGTGTGACTAATAGAAAGTAATTATTTAGTCGAGTTTTTTGTTTGTTCTATTTATTTAAGTAAAATAATACAGGTGACCTCTTCTCTGTCATGGTATAAATGTTTGATGTATATTTTATAAGAAATATTAAACGAGTTTAATTCCTGCGAAATGTATTCTTTACAGTCCATCACCATATCATAGCGTTTTTTCATGGGGAGTTTTAAGTTAAAAGCAGCGTATTTGCAGTGTCCGCCGGTAAGCCATTTACTTATTAGACGTGTTATGTGCATAGGACGTTCTACCATGTCACATACTAGCCAGTCGACGGGTTTTTCAGGTAAGTATTTAAAACCATCAGCTTTAATTTCTTTTACCTGACCACTTTCCATTAATGCTTTATCCATGGCCCCATTATCAATGGCACTTACGAGCATACTTCTGTTAACCAGTTGCCAGGTCCATCCACCTGGGCAGGCCCCCAGGTCGACAGCCGTCATTCCATTTTTTAAATAATCATTCTGTTCTTTTTCATTAAGCATTGTTTTAAATGCTTCTTCTAGTTTTAAAGTGGAGCGGCTGGGTGCTGTTTTTGGAAAGTGTAAACGCTTAATGCCCATAATTTCGGGTGAACTGTTTTCTATCTGGCTAATGCTAATATAAACTGCGCTGGAGCTTAAAAAGAAAAGGTGTAGCCGCCATTCGCTTTTTTTGTTTATTAAGTTTTTGCGTTCTAATGCAATTGTGAAAGGGGTGGAGAATTTTTTACAGAAACTGCTGAGTTTTTTCCCCTCGTTGGTGTCGGGTGTTTCAAAAAAAATATTATTAAAAGTAAGCTCCATTTTTTGAATAGCTGCGAGTAAAGGTGTGACTCTATCTTTGACGGGAAGGTTATTAATTATTTCACTGACAAAAAGAAACTGTCTGGCAAATATCATTTTTTCATATTTAATGAGACGATTAAATTCAGCTAAATCTACAGGGGGTGTTGGGTAAAAGCCGACATAGCCACTATCGGGCTTTGCTTTGATATACCCTATAATATTATGTGCCTGAGTGAGTTGCATGATTTCACTGGCAGTTTCTTTTTCAAATCCGGGGCGACAATATAACAGGCTGCAAACAGGGGTCATATAAATAAAGTAGTTAGTTGTAGAAGGCGGGATTATTCCATACTTTGAGGCCGGTTGAAAATTCGGGTGGGGGGTGTAATATCCACCATCCAGTAAATATTACGAGTTTAAAATGTCTGCAGAAGATGTAAAAAAATTGATTGAAGACGGTGTGGAAGGCGCTCAGGCGATTATTTCAGGTGAAGGCTGTAATTTAGAAGCAGTTGTTATCAGTGATGCATTTGAAGGTAAAACGATGCTAGTTGAGCAAAAAATGGTATATGCCACTGTGAATCACTTAATTCAGACGGGTGAGTTACATGCTCTGGGTATTAAGACTTACACCAAAGCCGAGTGGCAAGAAGAAGCCCAAAAACCATAAGTTAAAGGCTGTCATTCCGGGCGAAGTGTGGTGCAAAGCATTACTTCGTGAGCTTTGACAATGTCATAAACTCAAGATCCTTCGTGATTCTCCAGGATGACAGGCTATCGTTTTGTAAGCTAAAGCTATTTCAGATCGCTGGTTAGATGCGGCTTTATTGTTTCATACAGTGCAGGATAAACCCTGTTAGCGCCTGCAATGACATTACCTGTATTCAGGTAATCACCTTCACCACTAAAATCGGTCACAATACCACCGGCTTCACGTACCAGCAGTACGCCTGCCGCCATATCCCAGGCATTTAAACCAATTTCCCAGAAACCATCCAGACGACCTGCTGCTACATAAGCTAAATCCAGTGCTGCAGAGCCAGCACGACGAATACCTGCTGCCTGTGGATGAACCGCCTTAAAAGTATCCATATACGTATCCAGGTGCTGTGGATGTTTAAATGGGAAGCCGGTGCCTAACAGAGAGCCCTTGATGCCCTTATGTTCAGTAACACGAATACGTTTACCGTTAAGTTGTGCGCCATCACCTCGTGCTGCGGTGAATAATTCATTTTTAATGGGGTCAAATATAACGGCGACCTCCATGCGGCCCTTGAGTTGCAGGCCAATGGATACTGCATACTGAGGAAAACCATGCAGGAAATTAGTGGTACCATCCAGTGGGTCGATAATCCATTTATACTCACTGTCTTCGTTATATGCGCCGCTTTCTTCAGCTAAAATACCGTGTTGAGGGTAAGCTTTCTGTAAAGCTTCAATGATCACTTCTTCTGCCTTACGATCAACCTGAGTGACAAAGTCATTCTGCGCTTTAACCTCAATTTTCAGGCGATCCAGTTTGTCAATGTGACGTAGGATGATATTACCCGCATCTCGGGCCGCGCCAGTGGCGATATTTAACATGGGGTGCATAGTTTGACGGTCTTTACAGCAATTTGGAGGGCGCGATGATAGCAGAAATTAACGATGATTTCTGCTCAAAATAACTCCCAAAGTGATAATTAAGGCGGTATCATGTCGGTTTTTTCTAGTGACAGTATTTAATGTTAGATAATATTCGAATCGTTCTGGTCAATACGCATCATCCCGGTAATATTGGTTCGGCGGCCAGAGCCATGAAAAATATGGGTATTACCCAGCTTTATCTGGTTGAGCCTAAAAACTTTCCGTCATTTGAAGCCTCTCAACTGGCCTCATCAGCAACAGATGTACTTAAGAATGCGGTGGTGGTTGATACATTGGCCGAGGCCCTGAAAGGGTGTCGCTTTGTTTGTGGTACTACCGCACGTTTACGCGCGGTTAAGTGGCCCCAGGTTGATGGCCGTGAATGTGGCGAACTTATTCATAATGAAAGTAAGCGGCATGAGGTTGCACTGGTCTTTGGCAGAGAACGTTCCGGCCTGTCTAATGATGAGCTGGAACTGTGTCAGACACTGGTGAACATTACTACGGGTGAGGCTTACAGTTCATTGAATCTGGGGCAGGCCGTGCAGGTTTTAAGTTATGAAATATTAATGGCGAGTCGTAAAGATGAGGTATTAAAAGTTCAGGATGAGCCGCTAGATGAAAAAGATACCCTGGCGAGTAATGATCAGCTCGAAGGCATGTATAACCATTTTATTGATGCATTAACCGATCTAAATTTCTTTGGTAAGCGTAATCCCGAACATATTATGCGTAAACTAAGGTGTTTATATGGCAGGGCCAGACCGACACAAAGAGAAGTGCAGATTATGCGGGGTATACTGTCTTATGCGCAGGGGCGGCGCACCCAGACGCCGGAGAAGTGATTTTATTTGCCACTTACATATCAGGCTTATTTAGTTTTGCCTGATATGTAAGAGGGTTAATGCCGTGGTGCCAGGTCTATTTCTGTCTAAAGATAGAAATTGCCAGCCAGGCCCAGGCTATTAGAAAGCACATACCACCAAAAGGGGTCACCATTCCCAGCGCTTTGATACCGCTCAGGCTTAGAATGTATAAACTGCCTGAAAATAGTACAATACCAGATAACATAATCCAGCCAGGTTTATTTAAATTGAGATTAAAGCTTTTGGCTATTAGCCCAATAAGCAGTAACCCTAATGCATGGGCCATCTGGTAATCAACCGCTGTTTGCCAGATGCTTAATTCATAAACCCCCAGCGTCTGTTTCAGGCCATGTGCGGCAAAAGCCCCCAGTGCCACGGCTATAAAGGCATTAATTGTGCCCGCAATAATTATTTGTCTATACATCGTTCTCGGGAATCCATAAAATCAGGTGCAAAGTATAACAGGAGAAGTGTAATGCCATCATTTGATGTGGTATCAGAAGTTGATACTCATGAACTGAGTAATGCAATTGATCAGGCTATTCGTGAAGTGAGTACCCGTTTTGACCTTAAGGGATCAGATGCAAAAATTGAATTAAAAGACGCGGTGATAAAAGTTGAGGCTGAAAACGAGTTTCAGCTAAAACAGATATCGCCGATTATTTATGCAAAGTTGGGTAAACGGGATATTGATATTCGTTGCCTTGAAAAAGGCAAAGCAGAACCCCGTGGCCGGCGTGCATATCAGGATATCAGCGTAAAGCAGGGCATAGATAAAGAGGATGCTAAAAAAATTGTTAAACTGGTTAAAGAAATGAAAGTTAAGGTTCAGGCTGCTATCCAGGGTGAACAGGTACGTATAACAGGTAAAAAACGTGATGATTTGCAACAGGTCATGGCGATGTTAAAGGCATCAGACAAGCTTGAAATGGCTTTACAGTTTAATAATTTTAGAGATTAATGTTGGTCTGTTACCCTGAGTAAGGTGAAGCTTGGCTTTATTATTCGGGGTAGCAGTAAAACATCAGGTGGGCCTAGATTGCAAAAAATACGCTTCTCATTGAATATTTCATCAGAGCAATATCAGGCTTATTACAAAGGTGCAGCAAAATTCGTTCGTGTGCAAACAGAAGACGGCCGCTCATTAAAATTTCCGGCTGTAAATTTAAAACAATTTGTAATGCATAATGGTATTAATGGCCATTTTGAAATTATTTTTGATAATCAAAATAAACTGCTTAGTTTAAAGCGTATTCCATAAACCTGTACCGTCTAACTTTCACCGGATAAGTTATCATGAAACCCCAGATTTTGTTATATCTGAACGCTTATAAGCTGTTTTAAAATTTTTAAATAGTTATGGTATTCATTTTGTACCAGCCATTAGGGAAGGATGATCTGATTCCAGCCCCCTGGCAAAATACCCGTCATTAAAATTCGTCATAAGATCCTGGCCATTGAGGCTGAATGAACTCAGTAAATAAAACTGTATTGCATCGGTAGTCTGACGAAACTACCACTCTTTTAACTCTGCCTTTTGCATTTAGATAGTTATCTATACTCTGTTCAGTTTGATTATTCAGAGCATGTTTTTGGTCGTTGGGTAACGAATGCTTTGGGACTGTATTCTTTTTTAATATAAGCAGTAATTATTCCAAAAACAGTTAACGGAAGCTTGATATGGGATTGGTCTATTTAGTGACATGACAAGTCCCTCATGATTTAGTACTATAAAACCCTTAAAGCAACTAAAAATTGTAACGGCGTTATATGGAATTGTATATCTCTAGTTAGCTGAACTTCCGCCTATCTACTTAAAATCAGGCGTTTTGCGGCGTTGTATATTTAACTGTTATACTAAAAAATCAGGAGCCATTGAGTGTTCAATAAAAAGAAGGAACTACCTTTACTTTCATATTTTATACTAAAAATAAATTTATCAGCTATAGAGCAGTGGTTACCTAATCAAACAAGAATCAATCCAATCCCTGATAAGGATTGGAAAAACACTGAAACTAAAGAATATGAAATAACTATTCTCCCTACTGATCCATTCACTTTTTATCATAAACAAGCAAATGAGTTTTCTCCATCTATTGGCGGGTTTGATGTGCTTAATAATCAAAGTATAGGCTGCATTGAGTGGGCTTGGAATCAATCATATTTTTATTTAAATGTTTCAGAATCAAGGGTTCCTATTTTTAGCATACCAATTGACGAAATATTTCATTTGTTAAAAACCGGAAAAAACCTTTCAACAAAAGCACCAAAAGACGAGAAAATAATTTCACTAAATACAGATGAGAAATTTAATGAAATACATCGAAATAGGTCGTTACGTTTTGCTCTAACGTACTCTAATGAATTAGTATCCTTAACAATAGTATGTGCAAGCGCAGATGACTTGGTTAACTACTGACTATAAACGGTCAAGTTCGCATGTGCAAAAACAGCACATGTTTGGACTTTGATTTTTGAGGAGGACAAGTGGAAAAAAGTGATATCCAAATATCGAAAGGATTGTATGAGTATATGCTTTCGGTATCATTACGTGAGCAGGATGTTTTAAGGAGGTTGCGCGAAGTAACAGCTAAAGATCCCAGTGCTATTATGCAAATTCCTCCAGAGCAAGGTCAGTTTATGGCATTGCTAGTAAAAATGCTTGGCGCAAAGAAAACCTTAGAAATTGGTACGTATACAGGATATAGCACACTAAGTGTTGCATTAGCAATGCCTGATAATAGCACCACCATTACTTGTGATATCAATTCAGAATGGACAAATATAGGTAAAAAATACTGGAAAGAATCTGGTGTTGAAAACAAGATTGATCTGCGAATTGGTCCAGCATTAGATACTCTTGATGGACTAATAAGTGATGGGCAAGAAAATACGTTTGATTTTTCTTTCATAGATGCAGATAAGATTAATTACGATGGATACTATGAAAGATCGTTGAAATTGCTGCGCTCTGGCGGTCTCATTGCTATTGATAACGTTTTTCTTTTTGGCTCTGTTGTTGATCCGGAGTTACTGGATGAAGACTTAAAAACAAGGATATCTGATTCAGATATTTTAGTAATGCGTTTGCTCAATGAAAAGATCAAGCATGATGAAAGGGTGGATTTGAGTATGTTGCCTATAGCAGATGGGCTTACGCTGGTGCGTAAGAAATAATTTATGTGTAGTCATCAAGTCAAGAACATAATAAAAAGTTTAATCGGACGTAAAAAGACACGCCGATTAACTTGGCATTTATACAGACAGACAAATAAATAATTATTACAATAGTTGTTTCAATTTTTATAGTGGGAGGCTAACCAGTTTTCAATCTCATCAAAGTGAGTGGTACTGCCATCAAAAAAACGCATTAGCAATGTTCCTAGTAATAAACAAAGGACAGGCTTTGAATCTTCCTTATTAACAAATTCTGTTATCAGCTCTTCATAACGCTTATTTGCAAGCTTCATTTTTTTCTTTCCTATCTACTCCTATTATAAACATAAACAGTGTTGCAAATGATTTTCAAGTATCAATAGGAGGTGGTATTTTATTTTCATTTATGACTATTTTGGGAATAGGAATTATTATATTTGCCACTAAGTCTGCAATGCGTAGAAATAATTAAAAGGACGCTATGAATGCAACAAAGTCGTGGTTAATTATAAAATATAGATAAATATTATATTGGTGTTTTGGCAATAGTGGATGAGTAATCCTTAACAAGTCGCCAAATTCACCATGCTGTTGAGTAAGGCGTTTTAGCGGTAGGCTAATGTCATTATTACGGTGTGTCTCTATTGGTGAATAATATACACGTCATAACGCGTGCCTTTGCTTTCATAGTTAAGCGTTGGCAGGCATTCAGCCTGTAATACGGGAGCGCCTTTTGGTCGTTTAACGACCACGCGTTTTCTGGCTTTTTCTAAGGCTGCGTTTAATAGTGCTTCTGTATCCAAATCATGGCCAAGTAATTTCTGTAAAATTTGCATGTTTTTTTTAACGGATGCCGATTTTTTTTTCTCTGGATACATCGGGTCGAGATAAATGACATCAGGCTTTTTGTCATTATCTATAGCCTGAATATAGTCCTGTGCATCACAGTTATGCAAAACAAAGCCATTATCAATAATATGATTAAATTCAATATTCAAACTGGCACGCTCAATACCGTCCCGAACCAGTGCGGCGATAACGGGGGAGCGCTCTATTAATGTTACCGGGCAGCCCAGGCAGGCAAATACATAGCTGTCTTTTCCCAGTCCGGCGGTTGCATCTAATATGTCAGGTACCGCTTTGCCCTGTTTAATGCCAATGGCTTTAGCTATGGTTTGTCCCTTACCGCCACCGTATTTTTTTCGGTGTCCCAGGCTACCACCAATAAAATCAATACACAGCTTCATGTTCTGCTGCCGGTCAATAAGTTCTAACTGCATTTCTGTAAAATTAAGAGTAAGTTCTGACTGAGTCTTATGCAGTGCCTGGCAGGGTAGTTTATGTTCTTTGGCAAAGGCTTCGGCAGAAGGCTTTTGTGCCTGATGGGCATAGCTGATTGTTAATAGCGCAGGTGTAGGTGTTTTCATCAGGCAAATTGTAATAAGATTCGCTCTTCAGCGTCAATCTGTATTATTTCTTATTGGGATGATTACGGTGATTTAAAGTAAAAACGACTATGTATAAGCGCTATAGAGCCCAGAGGGTGTGTGATATGACTGAACAAACTTTTATTATTGGTAAGGATCAGGCTCTGGAGGTTTCTATTGAAACGATGCAACAGAAGCTGAAAGATTTGAATTTTAATATAGAGGAAGCATCCTGGTTAAATCCAGTACCGAATGTTTATTCCGTGCATATACGTGATAAAGACTGTGGTTTGATGTTTACTAATGGCAAGGGGGCAACAGCTAAAGCCTGTCTGGCCAGCGCATTAGGTGAGTATTTTGAGCGATTAAGCTGTAATTATTTTTTTGCCGATTTTTATCTGGGTGAAGAATTTTCCAGTGGGGTATTTGTTCATTACCCGAATGAAAAGTGGTTTGCAGTGGAAGGTGATGCTGTGCCCCATGGGTTGACCGAGAAGGGATTAATGGATGATCAACTGTGGGATTATTATGATCCGGATCGAGTACTAAAATCACAGAATATATTTGACACAAATTCGGGTACAGGTGAACGGGGTATCTGTGCTGTGCCTTATGAGCGCTTACGCGATAATAAAACGGTTTATATTCCCGTGAATATCATTGGTAATATATATGTTAGTAACGGCATGTCGGCGGGTAATACACAAAATGAAGCACGAGTGCAAAGTCTGTCAGAAGTATTTGAGCGTTATATAAAAAATAAAATTATCGCAGAGGGTATTTGCTTACCTGAAATACCACAGGATGTAATCGCTCGTTTTCCCGGTATTAAAAAATCCATGGATGAGCTGGAATCCCATGGTTACCATCTACGGGTTGCAGATGCTTCACTGGGTGGGAAGTACCCTGTTATAAGTGTTACCCTGATTAACCCGAAAGATGGGGCGGTGTTTGCCTCTTTTGGGGCGCACCCCTGTTTTGAAGTTGCTTTTGAACGAACAGTAACCGAATTATTACAGGGCAGGAGTCTGGATCAGCTTGATGAGTTTCAGGCGCCTTCATTTGACCTGGATGAGTGTGCAGATCATCATAACCTGGAAAGCCACTTTATTGATTCCAGTGGTCTGATTTCATATGATTTCTTTAAAAACAAACCAGATTATGAATTTTCAGACTGGAATCATAATTCCAGCACCGAAGATGAGTTTGCGTATTGCAGCCAGCTTATTCATGAGATGGGATACGATATTTATATTTCTGATTACAGTCACCTCAATGTTTATGCCTGTCGTATTATTGTGCCGGGCATGTCAGATATTTACCCGGTTGATGATCTGGAGTGGAGTAATAATAATGAAGGCGCGTTATTCCGTGAAGATATTCTCTCACTAAAAAATCGTGATAAAAATCAGTTAGGTGACATTTTGCAACGGCTGGAGGCTGGCGGCTATAACGAAGCCCAGCGAGTTGCCGAGTTTATCGGTATAGCACCTGACCCAGGATCAGTCTGGGCGGGTTTACGCATTGGTGAGTTAAAAGCCATGTTATGTCTGGCTATAGAAGATTATCAGCAGGCAATGGAGTGGAATGACTGGTGTTTACAAATGGATCAGTTAAGTGATGAGCGTATTCGCTTTTATCGAGGATTACAGGCTTTGCTTGAAATTAAACTGGATAATACGCGTCATTATGATGATTATATTCAGAGCCTGAATTTAATGTATGGAGAAGAAGTAATCAAAACAGGCATTAAGCTACTGGAAGGTGAGCAGGTATTTTATGGATTACATAGCCCGGGATTAAGCCTGGACGGTTTTACGCTACATAAAAAACTACTGGCTGGTTATGCAAAACTGCATAAAGCTAAATGTGATAACTGGGTGTAATTTGAATAATTTAATAGACATAGGTGTCAATTTAACGGGTAAGTCTTTTCAGAAAGATATACCCCAGGTTATTGAGCGTGCAACTGAAGCAGGTGTATCGCAAATGGGAGTAACCGGTACAAATTTACAGCACAGTGACGCCGCAATTGAGTTATGTGAAAAGTGGCCAGGTGTTCTGTTTTCAACCGCAGGTGTTCACCCACACCATGCAAAGGAATGGACCAATAAAACAGCACTGGAAATTCATAATATGGCGCAAATAGACAGTGTCAGAGCCGTGGGTGAATGTGGTCTGGATTATAATCGTAATTTTTCTACACCTGAAGATCAGCGGTTTTGCTTTGAGGCTCAGCTTGAATTGGCTGCAGACCTTAAGTTGCCGGTGTTTCTTCATCAAAGAGACGCACATGATGATTTTTTAGCAATTCTTGCACGCTGGCGTGATCAGTTAAAAGCGGGGGTTGTGCATTGTTTTACCGGTACGGTGGAAGAGGCAAAGGCTTATCTTGAGCTGGATTTATCCATTGGTGTTACCGGCTGGTTATGCGATGAGCGTCGTGGCCAGTCATTGCAGCAGGCGGTAAAACAAATTCCATTGTCACAACTGATGCTGGAAACAGATGCGCCTTATCTTTTGCCCCGTGACCTGCCTGGAGAAATATCAGATAAGTTGCAAGAAAGGCGTAATGAACCCATGGTTTTACCCCATGTGTGTGCTGCACTTGCTCTGTATAAGGGTGAAGAGCCGGAAGAAGTGGCAAAGCAGACCAGTGAGCTGGCCCGAAGATTTTTTAATTTATCCTAAAAACCTGATTAAGTGCCTACCTGTACTGAATTTTAAGTATTGGATTTTAGTGTTGAATTTTACAGCGCTTTTTAAATAATGGACTATATTCAGTTATACCTTTAATAATTGAGAAATACCCTTAAGCCTGCTTGATGCGCAGCAATGCTTATCGATGAACTTTTTTAAAACCAGTAAGATGCTGAGTTTTTATATATTAATAATATGGCGAATATAAAGTTACAACCCCCTTTTGTTATTTCTGCATTACTTGCAGGCAGGCTTTATCGAATGCTTGAAATTACAAAAGTAATGTATATCAGTTCGAGTAATGCTAAATGTATTTCAATTAGAGGCGGTGATAAAACCGCAGGCTTTAAGCCTATTACTGAGTTTATAAGTGATATGGCACGGGATACTATCTCAATATCATCTAAAATAAATGCCGTTGCGTTACAATTTTCTATTACAGCGGTGAGTGAAAAAAGAATAAATATAGCGCTGGCTAATTATAACAGGGTCATAGAAAAGCTGGAGAGCAATTCTAAAGCCAAAGATATCTCAATGTTAATTGATAAACTGCATCTTAAAATAAATGAATTAAAGAAAGATCAGGTTAATTACTGTAAATCGCTAACTATTTTATTTGATGATATATCACAGGGTATTAGAGCGGCAAAAGTAATCGTGACAAACTCCAGAACCGAGGCTTCAAGAGCAGATGAATATCAGGCTAATCTGTTTTCTATTGCAAATGATCTTGAGGGGTGCAGTGATGATATTTCGAATGAAATTAAAATATGTAAAACCTATCTTGACGACCTTAAGAAAATGACAGGAAAGCAATGAAATCAACTATTTTTTATAATGGCAAGTATCAATGGATTGTTTTTGGACGTGACCCTGATAAACCAGACAAAATAATTGATACCAATCAATATATGGTGGTTGATGGAGACAGGTCATTTTTAATGGATCCCGGAGGCATAGAGATATTTTCATCAATGCTGGCGGCAGTATTAAGGCATACAGAAATAGATCATCTGGTTGATATTTTTGCATCTCATCAGGACCCGGATATCATCTCCTCATTAGGCCTGTGGGATGAAGCGCTGCCAAAAGCAAGTCTTCACTCGCCCTGGATATGGGAAAGTTTTATTCGTCATTTTGGTTTAAATAATATCAGTTATAGTGCCATTCCAGACGAGGGTTTGTCTGTTGTTCTGAATAATGCGAAATTACAGTTTATACCGGCTCATTACCTTCATTCATCGGGTAACTTCAATGTGTACGATGCAGAAGCCAAAATTTTAATGAGTGGCGATATAGGTGCAGCACTGGAGTCTCCCGGGGTCTCTATGTATGTAGATGATTTTGAAGAGCATACAGGGAAAATGAAGATGTTTCACCAGCGCTGGATGCCATCTAATGCGGCAAAGCAGGACTGGATCAATCGTGTTAGAAAGCTTGATATAGAGTATATGGCACCACAGCATGGCAGAATATTTAAGGGTGAGGATGTACAGAAGTTTCTTAACTGGTTTGAACAGCTTGATGTGGGAACAGCTGTTAAGTAAAAGGACACGTATATTAGGCTTTCTGATATTAATTCAATAATTATTATGCAGTTCTTTGCAATAAAGCCCCTAAATCTGTTATAAATAACGCCTACTCTTTATAACTAAATTAAGCGATTATTTTGAATCAGCATCGAAGGCTCTATTTCTCAGTTTTTATTTTAATCGGCTTTTTACTGGCATTATTATCGCCACAAAATAGCACCGTTCGCTGGCTTGATGCCCAGATGTTTCGTTTCGCCAGCTATTTGTTACCAGCACAGGCAGAAACAAAAAATTTACGTGTTATTCAGTTAGATGAAGCTCGATTACAGACACCACAGGGTATTAAAGAGTTCAGGTTTTTACTGCGTAAATTACGTAAGTATAAAGCGGCTGAAATTGTCTGGCTTACAGATGATTTTCCTCAAATGGATTATGTCCAGGATGTAACGAATGAAAAGAAAGCTAAAAGTAAAAAATCTGGAGATAGTAAATTAATAGAAGAGACTGACCTCTGGAAACCAACAGAAGGGGAGCGTAATAAACTGGCATGGATGTTAGAAAATCAGAATATTTTTCTAACACAGTATACCAATTCACCCCAGTATCAAAATAATATTTCTTACAGTGAATCATTAATTTATCAGAATGGCTGGTACCAGTATATACCCTCATTATTCCTGCCTCAGACAAAAAACTTCAGACAAACCGGAACAAAGCTGCCTTACCGAGTTTATCCTTTTGATTATCAGATGTCAGGTGAAAAATCGCTTATCTGGTATGATTCAGATCAGTTGTTTACCTTACCTGACTTAAGCCTGGCTGTATTTAGTCAATATCAGAAAAATAAAAAATTAAGCTGGAATGAATCAGGTTTTGTTAGTGCGGGTGCCGTTAAAATAAATACGGGTTTATCGGGAAAAGTATTTAATTATTTTTCTGAGCTTACTAATCGACATACTAATATAAAAATATTATCGCTGGAAATGGCGGAAAAAAAATCCAGATCGTATTATAGAAATAAAATAATCTTAATTGGCCAGGATGAGTTTCAGTTACAGGCTTTAGCCGACTCATTAAGCAGCGTTAATGCAGGTGCAGTTTATTACACGCCCGTATATAGCTGGTGGTTATTGCCTATATTAATGAGTGTAATTGTTATTTATTTATTATGGGTGCTGCCTTTACTATCAAAAACAAGTGGATTATTTTTAGGTGCTTTTATTATATTAGGCATCGTTTCGGTTCAGCCCGTATTATTAATATTGCAAGGAATCTGGTGGCCAACAATTAACTTGTTGTTATTTATATTGCTAGGTCAAATTCTGGTTTATGCTTATTTGTCGGGGCAAAATTTTTTAGAAAAACTTTCACAAAAGCAAACGGATGCATGGTTTCAGTTAGGCCATTATCAGTATGAAAAAGGTGATTATGAAACGGCTATTACCAGTTTACTGAAATGCCAGGGTAATGAAGATGTATTGTCTGATTTATATGAAATAGGTCTAAGTTTTGAGCGTAAACGACAATATGATAGAGCTCTGCAAATCTATTCAGAAATAAATGTTCGTCAAAAAAAATATAAAGATATTGATAAGCGGCTTAAATCGATTAGTGGCTTTTCACAAACACGTACTGAAATATTATCACCTGCGCAGGCTCAGAAAACACTGGTTATGCCCGATATGGAAATGCCTGAATTTGGTCGTTATAAAATTGAAAAGGAGTTGGGCCGCGGTGCTATGGGGGTGGTCTATTTAGGTAAAGATCCAAAAATAAATAGAAAAGTGGCAATTAAAACACTTGATTATACCCAGTTTAATGAAACAGAATTAAAAACAGTAAAGTCTCGATTTTTCCGTGAAGCAGAGGCGGCGGGACGTTTGTCGCATAATAATATAGTTACGGTTTACGATGTAGGGGAAGAAGAGGGTTTTGCTTTTATTGCTATGGATTATGTAGAAGGTGTCCCGCTTTCTGAGTTTACTCAAAAAAACAAGTTGTTGCCGATGCATGAAGTTTATCGCATATTACAGGTGGTGGCAGATACGCTGGATTATGCGCATAAACAGAACATAGTTCACAGGGATATAAAACCTGGAAATATTATGTATAACCCGAAAGATAAAAAAATTAAAATAACAGACTTCGGTATTGCTCGTATTACAGATTCTGTAAAAACCCGTACCGGAAGTTTTATGGGAAGTCCTTCGTATATGGCGCCAGAGCAAATGACAGGCTCACATGTAGATGGCCATGCTGATATATATTCATTGGGTGTGAGTATGTATCAGTTATTAACAGGTCGCTTGCCTTTTGATGCGGATAGTCTTGGTAACCTGGCATATAAAATTACTAATGAAAAACATAAGTCAATTAGAGATATAAGACCTGAACTGCCTGCCAGTGCAACCCGTATAACAAATAAAGCGCTGCAAAAGAAAGCGGCTAAGCGTTATCTTAATGGTGCTGAAATGGCAGAAGCGTTAAAAAGAGGTCAACCATAAAAATAACGGGTGATGTGAGGCGTTAATTTTTTAATGGAATTTATTATGACGGATAAAAATATATCAATCACTTATGCTGGAGGTACCGACAGAGGAAAGGTACGAAAGCAAAATGAAGATAATATATTAATGTCTGAATTCAGGCATAGTGATGTGATTCTTTTGCAGGTCGCTGATGGTGTTGGTGGTCATAAGGGTGGTGAGATTGCCAGTAAACTTGCGGTGGACACTATGTATGAGTATGTGGCTAAAGCTGTATTACAGGCGCATAGTGGTGGTGGGTATGGAGTTGACTGGCTGGAATTAACTTTGCAACATGCTATTGCAGGGGCAAATCATTATATAATCGAACAACAGAAGCAACAGGATAATGTCGATAATATGGCAACAACAATTGTTGCGATGTTAATACATAAAAATGAACTGGTTATTGGTTATTTAGGTGATTCAAGGTGTTACTCTTTCAGTCAGAAAAAACTGGTGCAAATTACAGAAGATCACACTGTATTGCAAAAATTATTAAATGAAGGGAAAATTAACCAGCATGAATTTGAAACTATGCCCATGCATCATATGATTAGTCAGGCGATAGGCTTGACCAGTAAACCTGATGTTCAGGTAAATCGTTTTAGTTTTAATCCAGGTACCCATTATTTATTGTGCTCCGATGGGTTAACTAATTGTGTATCTGATGCACAGATTCAACATGTATTAGAAAAAAATGATTTATTAGAAAATACGGTAGATGAATTAATTACCAAAGCTAATGATAATGGGGGTATTGATAATATATCCGTTGTTCTGGTTAAGTCCGAAGCTTCTATTTGAGGTGTGAATGGCATGGATAAGCTGGAAAAAACATTAAATACATTATAGCGAGTGTGTATTAAAAAAAATTCATAAGCAGGTAAAAAAAGAAGAAACAAAAGAAAAGCAGGAAAGATATTGGGCGTTTACTATCGTTACCTTGATTGTCTGGTTATTATTTTCTTACTTTTTTTGAAAAGCTTAAACTAAGCGGCAGGTTTATTTTCAGGGTAACTGTCCTGATTGTTTCAGGTTATCAGCTTAAATGATTTAAGAATGAATAAACTGGGTTGTTTTTTTAAAATCAAAACTGGCCGACAGGCAGGAAAAGTAGTTTTTGAACATATCAGGTAATATTATATCCTGCATTTTATAAAAATTATTATCTTTACTTTTTATATTACCAATAAATTCAGCAGCGGCAGGCGGTACAGTGACTTCAAACTGAGTGGGTGCAAGAGATAGCCCCTGGCCTGTTACTTTCATATGCGCTTCTTTTCGAGTCCAGATCTGAAAAAAAGCATCTTTTTGTGCTTCTTCGGACAAACTAAAGAAATTTGTCTGTTCATCAGGTGTAAAAAAGCGTTTACTAATTCCCTTCCAGTCGAGTTTTTTTTCTGCAAACTCAATGTCTATACCTAATGGGTGCTGTTTACAGACAGCGAGAATGGCAATATTGTTTGAATGACTTAAATTAAACTGAATATTCTCGGGGTTTTGTTTTTCAATAAGTGACGGTTTTCCATGATCAGAGTGGGAAAAATCTATTTCACTGGCAGAAGTATCAATATAATTTTCGAGTACACTGTGCATAAAGCCATGAGAGGCTATAAAAGCTTTGCGATGTTTATAAAATTTAAAGCGTTCACTTCGCTCTTTTTCTATATCAGACAGGAGAGGGTATAAGTGTTTTATCCTCGCTTCATGCACATTTAAATAATTGAGCCAAATGTGGACTTCATTATCGGCTAATTCTGTATAGGCATCCTGAGCGTACCATTTACTCAAACTAATGTTTCCTTTTTATGAAAAAGCAAATAAAGCATGGGAATAATTAATAATGAGACGAGCAATGAAAATGACAGGCCAAAGACAACAACAGTTGCCAGAGGCCTTAGCATTTCAGAACCTTCATTTAACCCAAGAGCGAGCGGTAGCATACCAAATACACTGGTCAGGCTTGTCATAAGAATAGGGCGTAGGCGTAAGGCAGAGGCTTCTAAAACGGCGCTTATTTTGTCTATACCCTGCTGACGGCATATTTCAATTTGTTCAACAAGCACAATGGCATTATTAACCACGATACCTGCAAGCATAATAATCCCTAACCTGGCCGGCATACTTAGCTGGTTACTCAAAGCAATTTCAATTGCCAGATAAACGCCAATAAGAGTAAAAGGCACACCTAATATAATAATGACCGGGTTGGTAAGGGATTCATACTGAACTGTCATAACAACAAATACCAGAAATACGGCTAATGCTAATAGAATATAACTGGCTGAGCTACTTTCTTTTAATGTGTCCAGTGTGCCACCGTCATATATGATGTATCCATCAGGTAAGGGTGTTTTATTAATAATATTAAACACATCTTTAAGGACTTTTTCATAATCTGCACCTGAATCAAGGGAGGCTGAAATTTCATTTATGCGTAACTGGTTGTCGCGCTTAATAACACTGGGAGCAGGTAAAATACGGATACTGGCAACATCAAACAAACGAATAGCCTCACCCTGTTGTAATGAGATAATAATATTTTTAATATCCTGTATCTCTTTTATCTTTTTTCTCTGTAAGCGTATGCGAATGTTATATTCTCTGTCATCGTCAAGGTATTCGGTGGCAATCTGCCCATCGAGAGCAAGCTGCAGTGCAAAGCCTATTTCTTCTGTGCTGATATTTAAATCTGCTGCGCGTTGCCTGTTAATTTTAATAACCAGTTCATTGTTTTGCTCTTCATAACTGTGGCTCAGGTTTTTTAACTCAGGAATTGTGCTTATTTTTTCAATAATGCTCTCACCGATCCGGGCAAGTGTTTCAATTTCTGGCCCCTGTATGCGCAGACTAAAATCATCATCACCATGGTTGGTACGTATGCCACGTATACCCTTTACTCTCATGCGAACCTTGTATCCGGCAAGTTGTAAATTGTTAATTTTCTGGTCTAATTTTTTAATCCAGTCTGTACTGCTTATATTGTTTCGCTCAGATAGTGATTTAAGCTGAACTGAAATTGAACCCCGATTACTGCGTTGAAATTGTGAACGACCAAATACATAACCGCCGGAGCTAACAAAAACAGTACTCACTTCAGTCTGTTGAAGAATAAGTGTTTCAATAAGTTGCAGGGTTTTATCAAATTCATCTAGTCGAGTGCCAGGCTCAGTGCTAATGCTGATGGATATTTTTCCTTCATCCATGGTAGGAAAGAAACTGTTTTTTGCATTTAATAGTTGATATGAGCTAAAAATTAATGCGCCAATAAACAGACAGAGTATTAACGCTGTATGGGACAGTGCTACTGTTAGTGTGTTTTTATAGTGTTGTTGCAAAGAGTGAAACAGCCCTTTATTACTGGTGTTTGCGGGTGAACGTGTTTTAGCGCCTAATGCGGGAATTAAAGTTAGCGCGACTATGAGTGATGCAATGATTGCTGCGCTCAGGGTAATAATTAATTCACTAAATAACAGGCCAATTAAACCACCTATAAACAGGAAGGGCAGTACTGCAACCAGATTTGTTGTGGTGGATGCTGTGATGGCACTGGTGACTTCTGCTGCCGCATTAGATGCTGCTACGTTTGGGCTTTCTCCTAGCATCTGATGTCGTGAAATATTTTCAAGCATGACTATTGTATTATCAACCAGTAGCCCAATCCCCAGTGCTAGCCCGCCCAGTGACATGATATTTAAACTAATATCATTCAGGCTCATAATTAGAAAAGTAATAAAAATGGCCAGCGGAATTGCACTGGCAACAATCAACGTACGACGAATATCTCTTAAAAAAATATAAACAACTAACATCGCCAGTAAGGCACCACTAATAGCCGCATAACTGGCATTGTTTAATGCATGTTTTACATAAACTGACTGGTCGTCCACTGTTTCGATTTTTATATCTTCAGGTAGTAAGCCCTGTGATTTAAACCAGCTTATTTGTTGATGCAGTCGCTGGGCCACGTCAATGGTATTAGCATCAGGCTGTTTTTGAATAGTGAGTTTAATACCGGGCTGTTTATTTAAACGAATACGTAATTCTTCATCCTGATGTGTATCGATGATTTGTGCAATATCATGTAATACCAGATTTTGTCTGCTATTACTTTGTATGCTGTTTTCCTGAGGCTGTTTAGTCAGGGGCAGATTTTTAATTGATTCTACAGAATCAAACCGTCCTTCTGTGCGAGCACTTAATTTATGCGTATTCATATAGAGAATACCGCTGGAAATATCCTGATTTTCCTGTTGTAAAAGCGTTTTTATATCTGCTATTTTATACCCGGCAGCGGCTAATTTTTCCTGATCAATAATAACCTGTATTTCACGAATCAGGCCGCCACCTACTTCAGTTGATGCGACACCTTCAACATTTAAAAACCATTTTGAAAATTCATAATCAACCCAGCTACGTAATTCAACTGAACTTCGTGTTGAAGAACTGACAACAAGTTCCATTACAGGTAACTGTGAAGGATCGCGTTTATAAATAATAGGCGGCTCTTCTGTTTGGGGCAAAAAGCGCTTAGCCCGATCAAGGCGTGTACTGGCATCCTGTAGTGCCCGATCTATATCAGTACCATAAGGAAAAACCAGGTTAATGGCGCTACGCCCTTCAGATGTATCGGACTGTACCCGTATTGCATCTTCAGTAATAGCCAGTTGTTCTTCCAGCTGACGGGTGAATTTATCTTCCATTACCTTTGCAGGTGTGCCGGGTTCGATAATGCGTATGTTTACATTTGGATAAATAATATCAGGTAGCAAGTTGATATTTAATTGATTAAATGAAAACAGGCCAATAACTAGTACGGTAAGCGAAAGCATAATGACAGCAACCGGTCGTTTAATTGACCAGTTAGCAAGGCCACCTGTACGTTGCAAATTACTCATAGTTTTATATTAAACCTGCTAGATATAGGATCGTATTTAAATGTTTTTTTTCGCCAGGTATAGTATTCAGTGCATACATAAGAAGTATCTACTGAGAAATAAGTTTTACTTGCATATTGTCTTTTAACCCTAAAAATCCTTTGCTGATGATTTGTTGTCCATCAGTCAGGCCATCAAGCACTTCAATTAATTCATTCTGTTGAATGCCCGTCGTGATATTGATACGTTGAGCTTTATTTTTGTTAAATGCAAAAACGTATGCACCCTGTTTGTCGTGGCGAACTGTATCATAAGAAATCATTAAACGCGATTTGCTCATAGTATGAATACTGACTCGACAGAATTGCCCTGCAATAGCGCCATCAGGTACCGGATTTAGAATGACTTCAATAGTGCCTCGACGGGTATCTTTATTAATAACGGGATAAATGCGGTTTATTTTTCCATTAAAAATTTTATCGCCTAATGCATCAATGGTGATATCAACCTGATTACCAACTTTTACCAAAGGCAGGAGTAATTCGCTTAAACTTATTTCAGCTTTCAGGCTAGTGGTATCTATCAGGCTGAGGAGGTGGCTATGTAAAGGAATGACATCACCGGGCTCTGACAGACGTTCTGAAATTATACCCGCTATAGGTGCTTTAATTAGGCTATGTGATAGTTCAGTCTGTTTTAAATGTAAATCAGCAATCGCTATGTCATTGAGGGTTTGTGCCTGAGCGACTTCACTTTCTGATGCCAGCTTACGTGGTGTCAGGTCTTTCAGGCGTTGGTAATCTACTTTTGCCTGATTTCGTGTTGCCTGTGCTTTTTGTACTTCAGCATTGAGTAAGCTGTCTTCCAGTTGAACTAATATTTGTCCCTGTTTTACAGTATCGCCTGGATAAACAGGTAAAGCTGTTAATAAGCCAGGAACTTGATTGATAATTCGCACTGTTCGTATGGCCTGTAGAGTGCCTGTAATTGTTTGTTTAATCGCAATAGTCTGATGACGGGCAAATACCGTTTCTATAAGGTGTTCACCTGCTTTGTGTGGGGTGTTTCCAGGTGAGGAGTCGTTACTGCAGGCGGTGAGTATGATTGTGCAGATAAGCCACAGTAGTCGAGTAAATAATATAGGTGTGTGAAAATTCAAAAGTAGACCTTTAGTATCGCTTTGTTGTATGTGTAAGGTGCAATCAATTTACAAAGATTTTATCTATAAAGCCAGATTTATATGAACTATTTATCAGGCTTTAATCGTCAGATTTCAGTGGATTATTATGCAGGAGTGAGCAGAATCTTATTTTTAAGGAAAGTATGTGTTTAAAATAAGTCAATGATATTTATAGGGCTGATTTTAATAAAATAGAATTTGTGGAATAAGTGCAGGTAGATGACTCTTTATCTAATAAAGAATATGCTAGAAAACCAGCCGGGTAGCCTGGCTTAAGGAGAGTGAGGAGGTGGGTCTAAATCGTTAATGGCTGAGTGATAACGTTAGTTCTTTATAGATAATCTATTATTGAAGCTGAGATTTACGTATAATGCAGTCCGATTATTATAACTTTAAGTTATCTTCTCTTTTATGTATACAATTCATCGTGCGACCAAAGCCCCTCATTCTGAACGAACGGATCTCATTAATCTGAAACGAATGTTGCCTTTTTTATGGAGTTATAAGGGGCGGGTGCTTGTCGCATTGTTATCATTGATGCTGGCTAAGGTTGCAACAGTTAGTATTCCGATCATGTTAAAGGATATTGTTGATGCATTAAACGTATCGACGAATAGCCTTTCATCTTTTTCCCAGCAGGTACCGATTGAGTTTCCTTTAATGTTGTTACTTGCTTATGGTGCTCTGCGTTTAATGAATGTTTTATTCAATGAGTTACGTGATGCTATTTTTGCCAGGGTGAGATACCGGGCTATGAGGGATATTTCAAAAAAAGTAGTAACACATTTATACGATCTATCGCTTAGTTTTCATCTGGAGCGTAAAACGGGTGGAATTTCCCGTGATCTTGATCGGGGTGCTCGTAGTCTATCGTCTATATTAAATTATCTTACGTTTAATATTATTCCTACACTTGCGGAATTTGTACTGGTTGCGGTTATTCTGTTTAGTCAGTATGACGTTGAATTTGCCCTGATCACATTTGGTACAGTTGTTATTTATCTTATTTATACGATGGCCCTGACTGAATGGCGAATGCACTTTCGCCACGAAATGAATGCATATGATTCAGAGGCTAATTCAAGAGCTATAGATGGCCTGATAAACTATGAGACGGTTAAATACTTTAATAACGAAGAATATGAAGTTAATCGTTATAATGACACCTTAGAAAAATGGGAAGAGTCAGCCGTTAAAAGTACCAGTTCTATGGCGCTATTAAATTTTGGCCAGGGCTCTATTATTGCTATTGGTGTAACCCTGGTGATGATATCTGCAGCACAAGGCGTGGCTGCACAGGAAATGACAATAGGTGATCTGGTATTAGTAAATGCAATGATGTTGCAATTGTTTATTCCGTTGGGTTTTCTTGGCATTATTTATCGTTCAATGAAGCACTCACTGGCTGATATGGATTTAATGTTTAAGTTACTGGATAACGTACCACAAATTCAGAATGCAAATAATTCAGTAGATTTAGTTGTTAAGACAGCTGATATTGAATTTAAAAATATTAATTTTTCATATAATACAGAACGAAAAATATTACATGACTTAAGTTTTAAAATACCCAGTGGCCATAAAGTTGCTGTGGTTGGGGCATCCGGTGCAGGTAAGTCAACATTGGCCAGGTTGCTTTTTCGTTTCTATGATACAAATCAGGGTGTTATTCAAATAGACGGGCAAAATATACAGGATGTTACCCAGGCAAGTTTGCGTAAGCATATCGGTATTGTACCGCAGGATACGGTGTTGTTTAATGAAAGTATCTTTCATAATATACAATATGCTCGCCCTGATTCAACCATGGGTGAAGTTAGAAGCGCGGCAAAAGTGGCTAATATTGATGCGTTTATAGAGTCATTACCAGAGGGCTACGACACCATAGTAGGTGAACGAGGCTTAAAACTTTCAGGTGGTGAAAAGCAACGTATTGCGATCGCCAGGGTGATTCTTAAAAACCCGAGAATCCTTATATTTGATGAAGCCACATCATCATTAGATTCTCATTCAGAGCAGATTATTCTTAAATCATTAAAAAAAGTAGCAGAAGAGCATACTACGCTGGTTATTGCACATCGCTTATCAACTATTGTTGATGCGAATAATATCATTGTTTTACAACAGGGTAGAATCGAAGAGCAGGGAACACATCAACAGTTATTAGAAAAGAAGGGCCTGTATGCCAGTTTATGGAAGATGCAACAGGATGAGGACGTAGCGTTGTAAGCCTCTTTTAACAGACTGCCAGATTTTTTTATTTTTAACGTAATGTTTTATGTGTGTAATAAATTCGTTAAATTAGCTCTGTTATTGCTCTGTTATTGCTCTGTCAGTACATGAAGCCATTTTTTTCTAAGAGACGTGCTGTACCAGTAAGAAACATCCGGTGCTTCAGCCTGAGTATTTAAATAGTTAAAAAGTTTTTCGGCCAGTGCATGACTATCCCCTGCTTTATAGCGAAATTCACTGGCGTATTGTTCTCGGTAACATAAATCATCTGGTACAGCAGGAACGGCGCCTGCACTGACGGCTTCAAGCATCGACAGGCCCTGGAACTCATGTATTGCCGTGCTTACAACAATTGAAGATAATGCCAGGTATTTTTTATAATCCTGTTTTGATACTTTTTGATTGATAATTATTTTATCGCTAAATTCCTTTTCTATTTGTATTAATGAAGAGGTTTTTTTTGCAGGCCGGTCGCCTAGTAATGCAAGTTGAAAATCTATGTTGAGTGCACTTAGATTTTTTAATGCACTCAAAAATACCTGTGGTGCTTTGTCATATTCCCAGCGATGATTCCATAAAATAAGTTTAGGATTTTTTGTTTCTTGAGATGTGATTTCAGATATAGCTACAGGTAGAATGTCTGATTTTAGTTTTAATTGAGTAATAACGTTTTCAGGCACTTCATCGGGTAGCTGTGTTAGTAGTTTATTGACACCATTAAAAAAAGAATCGTGATTAAAAGTAGAATTAAATAATATTTTATTAGCGGATAATGCTCCGTATAGTTGAACCATTTGAGGATCAACAGACGTGTGTTGCTGTTTACCTACAGGGTAGGCAAACTGATTTTCATGGAAATAATATAGACAGTTTACATTAGCAAGGTGGGGATGCAGGCCTTTAATTGTTGCCAGGTCAACCATTGATGTAGCCAGGATTAAATCAGGTTTTTCTTGCGGTATTTTATTTAACCAGGACAAAGGGTTACCACGAATTCGCCAGCGAAAATGACGACCAGGTAATTCAAGCTTAAACCAGTTGAAATCTGTAAATGTTTCAGTGACCCAGTTTGCCCAGGCGGCATGGCTGTCTGATTGATAGGCTGAAAGTAACCAGATGATTTTTTTGTTTTTCAAAATAAGATGATGTCTTTAATTATTTTCTCAGACTAATTAATTCTGATTATATGTTTAAAAATCAGGTTCGAGTATATATTACTATAAGTAATTCCCTGAATTCTCTTAGTATGTAATTGGTAAAGTGTAATAACCGATTCAGTATGTTAATAATATAAATGAAAAGCCTGCTGCTCAAATTGATTTTTAAAATGACTCGTATAAAAAATATACTGCTGAGCTAGCTAAGACCATGACGGTTAACAAGCTAAAGAAAATAGCTTTTTTGTTACGAGGTGATTCAGGGGGTGGTTGGCTTATATTATCCCTGGGTACTCTGTTTGGTTCAGTAAGTAACTCGTCTATTTGCTTGAGTGATTGAAGCTGGAAGCGTATTTTATCAAATCGAATCTCATCACCAATGTTAACAATGGCTTTATCTATAGGCTGACCATTTACAAAGGTGCCATTTGCAGAGCCCAGGTCTTCTAATAAAATAGAACCTGGTCGTGTGATAATACGGGCATGGCTGCGGGATATTTCATTGCTGGGTATGCAAATATTACAGGTCGCCTGGCGCCCGACTATCATACTGCCTACTAATGTAAAGTTTTTCCCAAATGTGATACCCGATACGCCACGTAATAAAAACTGTGCTTCGGTCTGGCGAAAAACCGTGTGGTCATTAGTCATAGGGGGAGCTATCCTTTGTTACGTTTATTCATTTTAATAAATTATTAATTTATTAGCTAATAATAGAATATTAGACTTTTGTTTGTATAAATTTACTTTTTTTGGGGGATTCCTCTGTATTAATGCCTTTGCGGTGAGTGAATTTAGTTAAGTATCTGTTTTCTGGGCGCAGATTGTTTGTGCAATCTCTTTACAGTCATCACTCATTAGATACAAATAGGCCGGCATAACATCATCGGCTGACGGTTGTGTACTGGGGTCTTCACCAGGAAAAGCCCGTACACGCATCTGAGTTCGTACAGGACCAGGGTTAATGGCATTAACCTGTACAGCGTGTTCTTCCGTGTCCAGTTCATCACCCAGTATTTTCATAAAACTGGTGATAGCATCTTTGGAAATACCATAGGCGCCCCAGTAGGCATGTGATTTATCATCAGTAGTGAAAATGATTTTAGAATCTGGTGTGTTACGTAGTAGAGGTAAAAGCGCGCGGGTCATCACGAAGGGTGCATTCAGGTTTACCTGCATTACCTTGTACCAGACCTCTATATCATGTTGTTGAATAGGGGTGGTTACACCAAGAATGGCGGCGTTATGCAGTAAGCCGTGCAGGGCACCGAATTGCTCTTTTAGTGTTTGTGCCAGTTCTTCATAATCTTTAGGTGTGGCACCTTCCAGATTTAAAGGGTATATGGCGGGTTCAGGGTAACCCGCAGCAACAATATCATCATAGGTTTTTTCAAGTTTTTTTGTAGTACGACCCAGTAAAATGACAGTGGCACCATACGCAGCATAGGCTTTGGCTGCTGCCTGGCCCAGGCCATCACCGGCACCGGTGATTAGAACGACCTTGTCTTTTAAAAAATCCTGTTGTGCCTGATATTGCATAAGTGTTCTCAATAGTTATTGGTAAGTTAATTGTGCTTAGAAACAATAGATTTAGCGCATTTTACACCAGAGCATAGTGCTCCTTCGAGTGTTGATGGCAATCCAGGCTGATTATTTTCCTCAATATAGACGTAATCACCGCATAATTTGAGGTTGCTTAAGCCTGTATCGATGCCGGGGCGGTTATTATCAACACCTGGGTGGCATTGAAAAGTCGCTCGTTTTTCAATAATGAGCTTACTCTTTAATAGCTCAGGTAGCGGATTAATAATATGCTTTAATTCTGCGTAAACGGTTTTAACCAGATTCTCTTCAGGCATTTCAAGGTGAGGGCCCTGTGCACTGATAACCACAGCAAGCAGATGATCATTGCCACTTAACGAACGCTCAAATACCCAGTTGCTTATTCCGTTAATTATACCTGTCATGGGGCAGGGTAATGAAACAGCCTGTTTAAAGTGCAGGTACAAAGTGGCAACGGGCTCATATTTTAATCTGTTTATCTGTAAGCTGATATTTCTACAGGGCTGTAGCTTTTCAAGTAATTTAGCTGAGGCTGCGGGAGAGGCTGCCAGAATAACCTGATCAAAACATAATACCTCATCATTAACCGTAATAGATTTAATGCATGAACCCTCAATCTGTAACTGCTGAACCTTATGGCGAGTTTTGATTTCCCCACCCTGTTGCAATATATACTCTTTAGCCAGGGCAGGAAATACCTGGTTTAAATCGGTTGTTGGAATAAGTAAATCCGTAAACTCTGCGGGTGCATTAAAGGTTTGTTGTAATACGTTTTGAAATGCTCTGGCAGAGGCTTCATTAGGGTGAGTGGTTAACGCCGCCAGGCATACGGGTTCAAGTAAGTTTTTGATATAACGAGCAGGTAACTTTGCCTGGCTTAGCCATTCAGTGACATTCATATCCGTTGTAATTGTTGTATTTAATAGTTTATTAAAACGCAATAGTAGTAATAATTTTTCTTTTACTGAAAGACTGGGTGTATTTAATACGCCAAATAATAGATGTAATGGAGCAGGGTAAGTTGGCAACTGTAAATCAAAAGCGCTTGAGCCAGTTTGAGCATCGAGTATTAACATTCGATGAGGTAGCTGTTTAAACAGGGATTTAACATCGGCCTGTATTGTGTTTAAACATTCCAGCATTTGCTGGTAAGCACCCAGCATCAGGTGTTGGCCGTTATCCAGTGTTATGTCATTCCACTCAATACTGCGAGCACGACCACCTAATTGTGGTGATGATTCAAACAGGGTTATTGTATGCCCATGTTTACAAAGCTCTATTGCAGCGGCAAGGCCTGCCCAGCCGCCACCAACGATGGCGATATGTTGTTTTAGTGACATTAAAGGTTACGCTGAAAATTTTTATAGCGTTTTTTTTCACGCCGTGAGGCTCGCCAGGCTAACCAGAGTTTACGTGCAGGTGTGAGTTTAATGCGATGTTCAAGCACACGGTACCCATCATTTTCAATTTCTTCCAGTAACGATAAGTAAATTTCAGCCATGATTAAACCGGTACGTTGAGAAAAACGATCTTCCTCAGGTAGTTCATTAAACGCTTTTAAATAAAATTCACGTGCTCGATCAGCCTGAAACTGTAATAGTTTTTTTACCCCGTCACTGGTCACGGGTTGAATTAAATTCTGTCGTGTAACACCAAACTGCGCAAGTTCGTTCTGGGGTAAATAAACCCGGCCTCGTTCAGCATCTTCACGTACATCACGTAAAATATTCGTGAGTTGAAAAGCCATGCCTAAGTCATGAGCGTACTTTAAGGTGTCACGATTGTTGAAACCAAAAATTTCAGCCGAAAGTAAGCCGACAACACTGGCTGCTCTATAGCAGTATAGAGAAAGGTCTTTAAAGGTCGCATAATGATGAATGTCCAGATCCATCTCCATACCATCAATAATTTCCAGTAGATACTCTTGCGCCAGGTTGAAGTCATTTAATAAGTCCTGTAAAGCCAGTGCTACCGGGTGTGTTGCATGGCCCGTATAAAGCCTGGCGACTTCTTCCCGCCACCAGTTAAGTGTTTGTCGCGCCACCTCTTCCTCTTTAGTCTCATCCACCACATCATCCACTTCACGGCAAAAAGCATAAAGAGCAGTAATAGCACGGCGTTTAAGTTCAGGTAAAAAGCGAAAACTGGAGTAGAAGCTGGAACCACTGGTGGCAGCTTTATCCTGGCAGTATTGGTCTGGATTCATATTCTGGCTGGTTGTTTTTTATAATGGGGATTTTGACGTAAAGCAACGCAGAAGGCAAAGGCGATTATTACATAAAAATCTATCTGTAATGGCCTGAGCTTTCTTCCTGTACAGGTATTAGCGCTATTATATGGGATGTATGATGATACATTTCAGGTTTATAGCGGCTGTCATTAGTTAATAATATTTTTCTAAATTACCTACCCACCCACTGGAGAGGGCTTAATTTTTTAATTCACCAGTATCCTCAGGCAATCGAATAGATACCAGTAAAGTCAGCATAATCACAATCCCCCCCAGTGAAACCATGGTAATAACCGGGCTTATGCCGCTACCTGCAACAATGGCATAAACGCCTGAAGCAATGAGCATGGCAAAATTTTCGAAAAAATTCTGTACTGCAACTGCGCCTCCGGCACCAATTGATCGATGGCCAATTTCCTGTAGAGCCGCATTAATGGGTACCACAAAAAGCCCACCACAAACACCGGCGAGGAATAGCCCAGCTCTTGCCGCCCAGATATTTTCCACTAAAGAGAGCAAAATAATAACCAGTCCCATTGCATAGGCGGCTAGCCTTGCACGCCTGAGATAGGCCATAGGAATAAGCCTGGGCACCAGTATCGAACCTAACGCTATTCCAATGGCTACAAACATCGTTAATAAGGCTATATCTGTTGTGCTGTAGATAAACAGGGCGACAGGTGCCCAGGCGATAAGTAATACGCGTAAAACAGTTGCTGCAGCCCAGAACAAACTTACCCCCAATGTTGCAAAGCGGGCCCTGGGGGTTTCTAGCAGGCGATGAACCTGTGAGTAAAATGTTTTGAGCGAATGTTTCTGGGGAACGCTTACGATAAGGTTGTGATGAATTGTCTGAGCAATAATTGCCGAGCAAAAATACAGTGATATAACCAGAATGAGTGCCATTGAAATTGAGTACTCGGCAAGGGCCGCACCAATAAGTGTGCCACTTAGAATTGCTAGAATAGTCGATCCTTCAATCCAGCCATTTGATTTGACCAATGCCTCTTTATTAACCAGCTCAGGTAATATACCGTATTTTGCCGGGCTGTACATTGCGGCACCCAGGCCGATAATGGCGTAAGCAAACATAGGCTCAATCTGTAACAGGAGCAGGCCGGCACCTGCTGCTTTAATCAAGTTAGCAAATAACATAACACTGCGTTTAGGCCGGGTATCAGCAAAACGGCCTACCCAGGGGGCGAAGATAACATAAGCGACCAGAAAAGAAGCCTGTAATGCGGGTATATACCAGTCGCCCATTTCAATTTGTTGCATGATCATTGTAATAGCCGTAAACAGCACCGCATTATCTGCAAATGCGGTGAGAAACTGGGTGCTGAGTACTTTATAAATATCTTTTTTCATGGTTCATCTCTTAATAACGACAGAGGCTCTGTATTAACCTGTGTTCTGTTTTAGGCCTGGTTTACGGGTTACAAAGCCTAAGTTGTTTTTGTGTTCAGGAGCTGTTTGCTAATTTTTAGTATTCTTTAGATTTTATTATCATGGTGCATCATTTATTAGTTTTTCTATTGATACATAATCAATTTTTCCAGTGCCCAGTACAGGTATTTTAGTTATCAGTTTTACTTGCTTAGGTACACTAATCTCTGCAACTCCAGTATTTTTGGCCTGGGTTAGTAATTCACTTCGTTGTGCATTTTTTGCGTCGGTGAGTAATATGATTTGTTCTCCTTTACGGTCATCAGGTATCGAAATTGCTGCATGCAGCGCATTAGGCCATACTTTACCTGCCAGCACCTCAATAGACGTAAGAGAAACCATTTCTCCGGCAATTTTGGCAAAGCGTTTAGCTCGACCACAAATCTGTATAAAACCTTCTGTATCTATTGTCACAATATCACCTGTGTCATACCAGCCTTCACCCAGCTCTGTTTCTGGCGGTATAAGTACACCGGGTTTATCATGCAGTAAATAACCCTGCATAATATTAGGCCCACGGACCTGAAGGCGCTGGCCTTTTTCCAGACCAGGAACATTTAATAATTTATATTCAATGCCCGGCATTAAACGCCCAACAGTGCCCGGGCGATTATCCATTGGATTATTACCCGCTAAAACCGGGCTGGTTTCTGTTGCGCCATAGCCTTCAAAAATGCGCACACCAAATTTATCCTGCCAGATATTACGTACTTCGGTCTGTAATTTTTCTGCGCCGGCAAAGACATAACGCAGGCTATAAAAATCATAAGCATCAGCAAATCGAGCATAACC
Source organism: Gammaproteobacteria bacterium (assembly GCA_016744065.1). Taxonomy (GTDB): domain Bacteria; phylum Pseudomonadota; class Gammaproteobacteria; order SZUA-229; family SZUA-229; genus SZUA-229. Next base: position 29,175 of record JADGFA010000012.1, on the reverse strand, counting down.
CTTTAGAAATGTATTTGTGCCAAATAAAATAGTCGCATTGATGTCATAGGCCAGCTCAGGAACAATACGGTAATGTAATGGTGATGGGTAAAAGAAAACCTTAACACCTGAGGTCAGTGGCATAATCATACCAGCGGTCATACCAAAAGAATGAAACAGGGGCAGTGCATTGAGTGCAACATCATTACTGTTGAAATCTATTCGAGATAAAAGCTGTTGAATATTTGATAACAGGTTTTGATGTGAAAGTACCACACCTTTTGGTGTGCCTTCAGAGCCGGATGTAAAAAGAATAACAGCTCGATCATGGGTTTGTTTTTTAGACTGAAGTTGAATCAGTGAATCAAATCGACTGATAAAAAAACCGCAGAGTTTTGAGAGCAGGCTAATTTTTTCTGCAACATCTTCAAGATAAATAAGTTCAACTTTGTTTGCCAGGGTATTTGCTATATCAGTTAGCTTTGCCTGTTCAATAAATTTACGTGATGTTATTACTCGTTTTAAAACAGCTGTTTCACAGGCTGAAATCATACCTTGCGCACCGACTGTAAAATTTAACATAGCAGGTGTACGCCCTGTCATTTGTAAGCCCCAGAATGTGGCAACAGAGGCAAGAGTGCTGGGTAGCAATACACCGATGGTTTCATCCTTTTCCGTTAATTTTGCAAGTTGCTTACCCAGTATGAGTGATTTGGTAATGAGGGTGTTATATGTTAAAGGTATACGGTTTATATCTTCAGCAATAAGATGCTTGCCACCGTGAATTTTTCGAGCTTCCAGTAATTTATCCACCAGTGTCTGGTTTTGTTTTGATGTTGCAAACATCATTTCAGACATTAAGTCAGATAATAAACGACCTGCCTGTATTCGACGTTTACGGCCACGTAGTTCAGGGGCAATATAAAGTGAACGAGGTGCTTGAAAATTCAGTGTTATTTTTGGAAACCATCTGATTTTATTTGTTCCACCCAGTCTTGAAAATGGTGTGTACTGAGCGCCATCTATACATACTGGTAAAATGCTTGCCTTTGATTTATCTGCAACCAGTCCGGGGCCAGGATAAATTTTCATTAATGAGCCTGTTACAGTGATACGGCCCTCAGGAAAAATAACCACACAACCACCCTGTTGCACCCGCTTGATAAGAGAGCGAATAGAGAGGGGGTTTGCCGGATTCATTGGAAACAGATTACAGAATTTTGCAGCCAGTCGACCGAGCCAGCTATTGGCAACATAAGTATTGATTGCAAAAGTAGTTTGACTGGGAAGAAACGCATACAGTAAAACTGCATCCAGGAATGAAGTGTGGTTAGAAACGACCAGCGTACGTTTATCTATCTGTTCAAGGTAGTTTGTACCGTTAATTTCAATGCGATAGATAATGCGAAGTAGAAAACGTAACAGGGCTTTGAAGGTTGAACTCAACATATTGTTGTCCTTTTTGGTGTCTTTTGGTTGGTGCCTTTTGGGCCAGGCGTGTTGAGATAATGGGCTTCAAGGATAAATGAGTATACTTATTTTTATTTTATCTATTTATTGTGATCTTATAGTTTATTATTTATATACTATTTTGGTGCCTGCCATTGTTTAATGCTGAAATCATGCTTGATAAGTGATTGTGATAATCAGGCAAAGTCTGCTTTGCAACAGGGGATAAGTCTGACTGATGCAAATACTCAAGCTGCAAATGAAGTCTAAGATGGTGGACTCGACCAGTGTTTATCTGATGCTTTGTGGGTGATATTTCGGGATTTAGAAATATACGGGTACATGATTATCCGGGTATTGATCTGGCGTGTGTTTGACCAGGAATAGCCAGGACCTGAAACTATTAAATGAAAGAGACCATCTTATGGTTCGTTATTTTTTTAAAAAAGGTTGAAACTTCTCCAGTTCCCAGGGACGAAGAGCCAGCATAAATCCAATGTTATGGCGTTTATTTAAAGGCAGTGTTGCATCCTGGCGATGCAGTTCGGAAAACTCATTGGACAGGCTGTTAATTTTATTTATTAATATTTGTATAGAAGACTCACTGAGCAGACCAAATAAAAATTTTCGCTTTTCACAATCACGGTTAAAGGGCGATTTTAAAAACTGAGCCTGTATCTGTTTTTCAAAAAATTGCTCTATTGGGCCGTTTTTTAACCAGTTAAAACCATCATCTATACGTAATTTAATGCGATTACCTGGCAGCAAATCTATGATTTTTAACTTGTCTAGTTTAGCTAAATATTGAACACATTCATTTTCAGAAATTTCATAATTTGTAATCATATCGGTAAAACTTAATCGATTACGCACGCTTACGGCAATTAAAAGCAACTTTTCATTGGCGACCAGTTCTTTTTCCTGCTCTCGGGTAAGTTGGCTAATGTGTTGTCGCGATTCTTCATACAATTGAAATAAATCAGTTAATTCCATTTGCATTAACTGACAGATTTCTTCCAGTCGATCCAGGCTAAAGCGTTTGCTGGCAAACATGCGCTTGATATTGGCTTCACTCATATTGAGTTTTTCTGCAACCAGAGCATAAGTAAGCTGGTGGGTTTTTAGTGATTTTTTTAGCGTATCAATTAAGGCGCTGGTTTGAGTCATATCAGACCTTGTCTATTGTTTATGAATTAAAGTATATAATATATAGACTATTAGAGTAACAATAAACAACAATTTACATAAAAGTTTATTTTTAGTGCGTCCTGTTCAACACTGTTTATATCAATAACAAAGGAGAAGACAGGATGAAATACTTAAAATTTAACTTGAATACAGGGGTACTAGCCCTGTTATTTAATTTGCTGTTTAGCAACTTGAGCTTTGCTGCGGGTCTGTTAACGCCAGCCGATGGTAGCCTGCCAGCACTACAGATTAAACAGCATGATGTAAACGTTATTATTGAAGATGGTTATGCCATTACAGAAGTTGAACAGATTTTTTATAATCCGAATGCTCAGGACCTTGAAGCCATTTATACATTTCCTGTTCCAGAAAAGGCGGCAGTAGCTGAGTTTACTATCTGGATAGATGGTAAACCCGTTACAGGTGAAGTGCTGGAAAAACAACAGGCACGTCAGGTTTATGAGCAGGAAAAGGCAGCAGGTCGTGAGGCAGGCATTACAGAAAAAGATGCTTATAAAACGTTTGATATTCATGTCAGTCCCGTTCGTGCAGGGCAGAATACGCGTATTCGTTTTGTATATTTACAGCCAGCACATGTGGATACGGGAATTGGGCGTTATGTTTATCCGCTGGAAGAGGGTGGTGTAGATGAACAAAAACTGGCCTTCTGGACAGCGAATACAGACGTGATGGAGGCTTTCTCTTTTAAGTTAACGCTCAGATCAGATTATCCCGTTGAAGCTCTGCGTTTTCCGGGGCAACCGTCAGTGACACCACAGAAAAATGCAAATGGAGACTGGGTTGTGCAACTGGCAAATAGTAATGTTGCATTACAGGAAGGTCAGAAAACAACAGGTAATAATCCAGTCTTTAATCTTGAAAAAGATTTACTGATTTACTGGAGGCACAAAGAGGGCTTGCCCGGTAGTGTTGATATGGTGACATATAAACCTGAGAACGGAAAACGAGGTAGCTTTATGCTCACTCTAACACCGGGTGATGATTTAAAACCGATATCTGAAGGCAGTGACTGGGTTTTTGTGCTGGATATTTCTGGGTCAATGCAGGGTAAGTATGCAACACTTGCCGATGCGGTGCAGAAAGCGCTAGAAAAAATGCGCAGTAATGATCGGTTTCGAATTATTTTGTTTAACAACAGTGTAAGAGAACTCACATCTGGCTATGTAAATGCGACACCTGAAAATGTTAAGCATTACAGTGATAAGGTGGCACAGGTAAGTCCTGCTAATGGTACTAATTTGTATACTGGCCTTGTGAGTGCTCTGAAACACCTTGATGCAGATCGCAGCAGTGCGATTATTCTGGTGACAGATGGGGTTGCCAATGTTGGTGAAACACATCAGCGAAAATTTATAGAGTTACTAAAGAAAAAAGATGTTCGTCTGTTTACATTTGTTATGGGTAACAGTGCTAACAGGCCTTTGCTGGAAGCAATGACTAAAGTTTCAAATGGCTTTGCACTGAGTGTTTCAAATAGTGATGACATTGTAGGAAAAGTGCTTCAGGCAGGCAATAAAATGAGCCATGAAAATTTGCATGGTGTGAAGTTATCTATAAAGGGTCATAAAAAATCAAATTTAAAAACATCAGATTTAACACCTGTTTCGACAGGCAGTCTGTACCGGGGACAGCAGCTAATTGTTTTTGGTCATTACTTTGGTGATGGTATTGCTGATGTAAAATTAACAGGTAAAATATCAGGTATTAAAAAAGAATATCAGACGCAAATTTCATTTCTGCCGGTAGATAAACGTAACCCTGAAATTGAAAGACTCTGGGCTTATGCTTCTATTGAGAGCATGATGGAAGAAATTAATAGCTTTGGTGAAACGGCAGATATTAAACAGGCGGTAACGGATATTGCTATGGAATATGGGCTGGTGAGTGATTATACCTCTATGGTTGTTATGCGTGATGAAATGTATGATGCCTATGGTATTAAGCGAACTAACCAGCAGCGACTGAAAATAGAATATGCAGCCCAGCAACAGCGGGCACAGCAGCCCACAGTTTCGCATCGGGTTGATAAAAACAGACCCATGTTCCAGTCATCTCGCCCGAGCTTTGGTAGCGGTGGTGGAGCTATTAATATCTGGATGCTGTTGTTATTGTTTCCAGTGTTGATGTTGCGTAGGTGTCAATAATATTAAGGGCAGTCCACAGGGCTGCCCTTGTCATTCTGAATCTCTGTCTGAGTATAAAAGCTCTTTGTTATCCTGAACGCCAATGAAGGAGTTGGTGTTATAAAATAACAGGTATAGCCGGGTTCAGGATTCTTCGCTCACGCTCAGAATGACAGGTTTGAGTGTGTTTAAAGTTTCCTGTCATTCTGAACGTGAGTGAAGGATCTGGTGTTATCAAATAACAGGTATAAGCGAGTTCACGATTCTTCGTCAACGCTCAGAATGACAGGTTTGGGTGTGTTTAAAGTCTCCTGTCATCCTGAACGTGAGTGAAGGATCTGGTGTTATAAAATAACAGGTATAAGTCGGGTTCAGGATTCTTCGCCAATGCTCAGAATGACAGGTTTGGGTGTGTTTAAAGTCTCCTGTCATCCTGAACGTGAGTGAAGGATCTGGTGTTATAAAATAACAGGTATAGCCGAGTTCACGATTCTTCGTCAATGCTCAGAACGGCAGGTGTGGGTGTGTTCAAAGTTCCCTGTCATCCTGAATGCGAGTGAAGGATCTGGTGTTATAAAATAACAGGTATAGCCGAGTTCACGATTCTTCGTCAATGCTCAGAATGACAGGTTTGGGTGTGTTTAAAGTCTCCTGTCATCCTGAACGCGAGTGAAGGATCTGGTGTTATAAAATAACAGGTATAAGTCGGGTTCAGGATTCTTCGCCAATGCTCAGAATGACAGGTTTGAGTGTGTTCAAAGTTTCCTGTCATCCTGAACGTGAGTGAAGGATCTGGTGTTATAAAACAACAGCTATAAGCTGAGTTCAGGTTTCATCACTCACGCTCAGAATGACAGGGTTGTGAATATTAAAAAAATACTGAATTTAAACTATTCCCAATCGTTTATTCTTCTTTAGCTTCGTCTTTAATTTCCGTTTCTATTGTTGCATCTTTATCCGTACTTATCGATGACTTAGCACGTATTTCTGCAATAATTTCGTCAGTAATATCAATGTCAGGATTAAACCATATTAAGCTGTTATTAGAAATTGTAACAATATCTGCACCACGACTTCGAGCTATTTTTTCTGCAATGGGCTGTATGCTTTCACGTAATTCAAGAACAAGGGATGCTTTATATTGTTGTGATTTTTGATTAGCCAGTGTTCTGGCCTGTTGCATTTTCTGGTTAGCCTGGAGTGTTAATTCCTGCATGTTTTTTTTATCATCAGAGCTGAGTTTTTTACCTAGTTTTTTCTTTTCACTGGCCAGCTTTTCATTTAACGTTGCAGATATGTTCTGTAACTGAATAGTCAGTTCATTATTGGCTGTTTCTATCTGCTTTTTAATAGTAGCTGCCTGTCCGGTTGCATTGGCTATGGCATCAATGTCCAGGATAACGGTATCAGGTGTAGACTGTAACTGGTCACAACCACTAAGCAGTGTAAGTGTAAAAATAAAAAATAATATTTTTTGTGGCATCTTGAAAAGACCTCTGGTTTATCTGTTTAGCGATTTGTAATTATATAAGAGCGTGACTATAACATGTATTTTCATCTTTAAGATAGGCTCTGTTAACGTTTACAGGCTTTACAGGAAGGTATTTATTTTGCTCTAAGCGCTTTCAAAAAAATCCATAACCAGTCATTGAAATCCAGTCTTGGGCGACTAAATACATCATCCGTCTGCTTGTCCAGTTTTATGAGTAAACGTGATCCAGCTGCAATAATCAGGCGTATTTCAAAGCCAAATCGACCTTTTAATGACTTACCCAGGGGCGCACCACTTTGTAGAAGTTTATGGGCTCTTTCGTACTGTTTGCGCATTAGTAGAATCATTGGGCCATCAGTGCGGCAACTATTGAAATAGCTATCATTAGCAAAAGAGGCTCGAATTTCATCCTGTGGGATATAAATGCGGCCCATTTCCTTAAAGTCCTGTGCCATATCCTGATAGAAATTAATAAGCTGTAATGAACTGCAAATGGCATCTGACTGGGCCAGGCTTTTACGGTCAGTCTGGCCATACAGGTGCAGCATTAAGCGCCCTACAGGGTTAGCCGAATGACGGCAGTATTGCATTAATTCACCAAAGTCAGCATAGCGTTTTTTTGTTACGTCCTGTTTAAATGCATGGAGTAAGTCGATAAACAGTTCTTTAGGTAAAGAAAATCGTTCAATACAGTCAGCAAGTGCAATGAAAACAGGGTCGTCATCTGAAACACCATCAAATACCTTATTCACCTGCTCAGTGAGGTGCTGCAATTTATCTAATCGCTGTTCATCTGTTAAATTACCTTCATCTGCGAAATCATCTGCACGTCGGGCAAATGCATAAATGGCGGCTGTTGGCAGGCGCATTTTACGGGGTAAAATCCAGGATGCGACAGGGAAGTTTTCATAATGGCTTCTAGCGATCTTAAGGCAGTGTTGGTAGGCTTGTCTGGTATTCATATATCTAAGTGAAGTATTAAAACTAATCTGACTGGAAATGAAACTAGATAGTATAATTTACCAATGAAGTATGCAAACCTCAGGTGGCGTGATGGTCAGCCTTATAATCCCGATTTTGATGATGTCTATTTTTCTATTGATAATGGAATTGAAGAAACGGAACATGTATTTATTTACCACAATCAGTTGCCACAACGTTTTATACAAAGGGAAAAAGCACATTTTGTGATTGCTGAAACCGGCTTTGGTTCGGGGCTTAACTTTTTAGTGACGGTCAGACACTGGCTTAAACTAAGTGAACCATCGCAGGTATTGCATTTTTTTTCGGTGGAAAACTCGCCGTTTACTATTGATGACCTTATTCAGGCACAAAATTTGTGGCCAGAATTAAGTGATATTGCCAGACAACTTCAACAACAATACAGTGCCGCCAGTTATGGTTTTCATTCATTTGATTTGTTTCAGGGAAGAGTGAAGCTGGTATTAATGATTGGTGATGTGAATGTGATGCTGCCCCAGATGCAGGCAAAAGTTGATGCCTGGTTTCTTGATGGTTTTGCGCCAGGGTGTAATGCAGATATGTGGAGTGAAACTGTTTTCTCGCATATTAAACGATTAAGCAGTGAGAATACGACATTTAGTACGTATACTGCCGCCGGATTTGTTCGCCGCGGTTTAATTGATGTCGGCTTTGATGTGAGTAAGGTTGCGGGGACGGGTAATAAACGTCATATGCTTATTGGTCGTTATAATATAAAAGATAATATGACTCATAAGTCGATACAGCCCTGGTATGAAAATACACCAGCAGGCCCTGATAACAAAAAGGTGACGATAATCGGTGCTGGGCTTGCGGGTATAAGCAGTGCATGGGCACTGGTTAAGCGTGGTTATCAGGTTGAAGTAATAGAAGCCGGTAGCCATAGTGGGGCGCAGGCATCGGGAAACCCTCAGGGTATTTTAATGCCCCGTTTAAGCTTACAGGATTCTGCTGAAGCGGAATTTTATACATCGGCCTATTTTTATGCTTTGCGCTGCTTGCAGTTACTGGATGAAAAGCAAAACTGCTGGAAACAGACGGGCGGGATTCAGTTGCCCTGTAGTGAGCGTATTAAAAAACAGATTGAAAATTACCCTCAGGATGCTTCATTCGTTCAGGCGCTTGATGCAAAAATGACCAATCAGGTCAGTGGCGTTGAAATAGATAAACAGGCGCATTATTTTCCACAGGCTGCCTGTGTTTTTCCTAAAAAAATTTTACAGAAAATGATTGATGAGATGGGCAATGCTCTGCGTATTACATATAATACAAAAGTAGAATCAATTGATTATAAAAATCAGCAATGGTATTTGAATAATGCTGAAAACGAAGTCATTCATCAGGCATCCTGCCTTATTTTGGCTAATGCATGGCAGGTTAAGCAATTTAAACAGCTTGAGCATATAGAGTTGCAACCAGCTCGCGGGCAAATAAATTTATATAAGTCTAACCAGCAAAGCAGTAAGCTGAAAGTGCCTTTATCGTTTGATGCCTACCTTATGCCGGAAAGTAATGAACAGCATGTGTCCGGTGCCAGTTTTGTGGTGAATGACAGTAATACAGAGGTAAGAACAGAAGAGTCACAGCGTAACTTACATGATATCAATCGCTGGTTTACAGGCTGGTTCACTGAAGGTGATATTTGTGGCGCCAGGGCATCTGTGCGAGCGGTTACTTCAGATAGAGTACCTGTAGTTGGGCAGGTTATAGATAAACAACAGGCCATAAGGGATTATGCCGACCTACATAAAGGAAAACCTTCATACCAGTACCCTTTGGCTAAGGTATTATCTGGCTTATATGTGAATACAGGCCATGGTGCCAGAGGCTTTACCAGTGCCTTCTTATCATCAGAGTTACTTGCCGCAATGATATGTGATCAGCCCTTGCCTGTATCAAACAGGGTGGGTTATGCTTTGCATTCATCGAGATTTTTAATTCGATCACTAAAAAAGAGAAGAGTGTAATGCAATATAGTTTTGTTTTTCTTTGTTTAATATTTACAGTATTTTCATTGCAGGCGAAATGTGATGATGAGGTTAAAGCCGGTGTAAACTGGACGGGTTGTGATAAAAGTAATTTAGATTTATCGGGAGTTAATTTACAGGGTGCTATTTTACGGCGAGTAAATTTTACGAATAGTAATTTGTCAAAAGCACGGTTGCAGGCTGCAGATTTAAGTTTTTCAAAATTAGAAAACACTAAATTTGTCAGTGCTCGAATGGAACGTGCACGGCTTAATAATGCAAAAATAGATAAGGCAGATTTTTCATTGGCGGTTATGGATAATGCCAGGTTTAGTCGAGCGCTGATAAAACAGACTGTATTTAATTCAGGGAAATTAAATAAAACTGATTTTTATGAGGCAAAAATAGAAGTTAGTCTATTTGAAAAGGCAGAGCTGGATAAAGCTAATTTTAGTCGAGCCAGCCTTGTTTCGGCTAATTTCAGGAATATTGCAGGTGTTGATGCTGTTTTTAAACAGGCTGATTTAGAAGGTGCCGATTTTACCGGTGCGAATTTAAATGCGGCTAAATTTGAGCAGGCTAACTTAATAAATGTTAAGTTTAATCAGGCGGATTTAAGTGCCGCTTCTATTCAGGGTGCTGTTATAGATGATGCCGTTTTTACCGGAGCAAAGCTAAGTAGCACTATCTGGGTAAAATACCAACGCTGTCGTAATGGTTCAGTTGGTATTTGTAAATGATATTTATTTAGCACGTTACTTTTTAAGGTAAATTAATAATCTGTTTAAAGTGTTCTATGCGCTTTAAATTTGTTCCCATATCACTGTGCCCTACACGTGATGCAGATCGAATGTGTATGGTTTTTTCTTTGTTATCAATACGAATTTCGAAATCATCTACATATCGAAAAATATTAGATGTGTAGGTGGCTGAAATATAATCTACCTGTTTATCTGTAATCGTACCGCCGGTATTATTAATGGCATTTTCAATTGTCTGAGTCAGTATTGTCGTATCTTCGTCTGAAAATTTTATTGCTTCAGTAAAGTGTGGCTTATCTTCTGGGTACTCTGTACAAATACAGTTGGGTTTATTAGAGCAGGGTTTTAGTTTTGAATTGACCAGGCCAGGTGCTGTTCCATTTTGTGATTTATAGCCTAAATAAAAAAAATAAATAAGCCCCAGAAGAAGAGCCGTTATAAGAATGATAAGTATTATTTTCATTTTTTTGAGTTATATTTTAGTTCGATTTTTTAACAAATTGAGTCAGAATAACAATGCGTTGGCCTTCAACCCGACCTTCAATGTGTTCTGCATTGTCGGCAACAAGGGAAATGTTTCGTACCGCTGTGCCTCGTTTGGCTGTGAAGTTGGCGCCTTTAACATTCAGGTCTTTTATTAAGGTGATCGTATCGCCAGCTTCCAGTATGGCGCCATTACTGTCTTTATGAATAACGCTGTCAGCATGGGTTTCACCTGAACTGTCTGCTTTAGCCCAGGTGAGAATATCATCTTCTAAATAGAGCATGTCGAGTAGCTCCTGTGGCCAGCCTTCTGCACTTAATCTGGTTAGCATGCGCCATGCCATTACCTGTACAGCGGGTACCTGACTCCACATACTGTCGTTAAGGCAGCGCCAGTGATTTATATTTACTGTTTCAGGATTATTTATCTGTTCCAGGCAGGTGTTGCAGATAAGAATACATTGCTCAGCGCCGGCATCTGAAGAAGGTGGTACTTCATATACACTTAGATTTTCGGTTGCAGTGCATAGCTCGCACTTTGATTCACTACGCTGGTGTAATGTCTGTTCTGTACTCATGGGTTCAGGTAACTCATATAAATATTACGGTGCAGATATTTTACATGAATTAGCATTACAGGTTCTATAAATTCAGGGGAGAGGTGGTCGTGCCTCAGGGCAGATATTTTCAGGTGTGATGGTTTTTAGAGTGTTGAGTTAAGATTGTATCTAAATGGTTAGCAAAAGCCATTCGGTCACTTTTACTCAGAGCCGGGGCGCCGCCTGTATCTATTCCACTGGAACGTAAAGTGTCCATAAAGTCACGCATATTTAATCGTGATTTTATATTGGCTTTGGTATAAAGCTCTCCCCGTGGGCTGAGGCAGGTTGCTCCTTTTTCTATGGCTTCATCTGCCAGGGGAATATCACTGGTAATAACCAGGTCGCCTGAATTAAGTCTTGTAACTATTTCATTATCAGCGACATCAAAGCCGTGGGATACCTGCATAAAATGAATGACCTGTGAAGAGGGTATTCGTATTACATGGTTGGCAATCAGTGTCATTGTTGTTTTTGTACGTTCTGCCGCCTTAAATAAAATTTCTCTTATTACCACGGGACAGGCATCGGCATCGACCCAGATCTTCATTATTTATTTGTTCCTTTTTATAACGCTTTACGCATTTGTCTTTCATCAAAACCATGAATTATCTCTTTGTTGATAATGACGAGTGGTGTGCCCTGGCCTCCGAGCAGATAAAACATTTGCATGTGTTTTTCTGAGCGTTCAATATCATGCTCAACATAAGGTAAGTTGTGTTTTTTAAAAAATGCTTTGGTAATATAGCAATATGGACAGTTCTGGGTGCTGTACATAACGATTTCGGGTGGTTGGGCTTTAGTCAGTACCACTGGTTCATCGGAAAGCATTTGTTTTGAAAAATATTGAACCAGAAAAAATCCAGCTATAAACAGGCTGAAAATAATAATAGCGGGCTGTTTATAAAAAGCGGTTTTGTTATTTGTTGAACTCATCGTTTTTATCGCCCATGCGGTATTTTTCGTAAAAATCCATATTATTAATGTATCAAAAAATGAACATTAAATAACCCAACTAATTACCTGATTTATGCTTATATTTTTCTGGATACCCGCTTATCTTAGCGCTTTTAGCTTATTAGCCGTCTCGTCCATCTACTCTGGCACTCAGGTATATAGGCGCATATTTAATAAACCAGACAGACAGGCAGATGAGCCATAAAGCAGCAGCAACCAGGTTGAGGTTATTGCTTATCAGAGCATCGTCAAACTGAAGGTCTGAGAATATGCGCATGACTGCTGTTAATTGCAGGCCGAGAAACAGATACCAGCTTTTATTATCCAGAATAAGCATCCTGCCGGAGTGACCCATGGTGACACGCGAGGCCATGGCGATTAAAAGGGATGCAAAGAAGCCGATAGTAATGGCATGCAGTGGCGACTTGCCAAGAATATACTGACCGGTAAATTGCAATAATATACTCTGTATACTAAATAGAACCATGCCAATAAATAACCAGAAAAAAGCCATGTGTAATACAGCCAGTAAACGGTCTTTAAAGCTGTGATGTAGCTGCCAGCGAACGGAGTGTAATAAGGCAATGCCTGCCAGTGGTATATCAATTACAAATAACCATTCTGGTTGATTGAGTACGGTTAGTATAAAGTGGATAACGCAACCGCTAATAAAAAACCATAAGCTGTAGGCAGGCTGAAATATGGTGTAGTTATCAATAATATTGCTGCTAAAAAATGGCAGCATGCGATGACTTACAGTAAAGAGTAAAGGTAACAGGTACAACCAGATGCCAATAGAGAAAGCGAGTTCCATAAATTGCCAGTTATCACTGTATAGCCACCAGCCATAACTGGCGATGCCACATGCACCAGAGGTAAGTGATACAAGTACCACTTTTTCATAATACTTATTTTGTGCAGGTGCTTTTTTAAATGTCTGGTAAAGTAAAATAATGCCGTATATCCAGCCGAATAGAAAAATACCTAAACCAGAAAATAAAGATGAAGTGCTAATAAACAGACTGATTTCAAAAATAACTAAGCCTGCATTCAACACAATAAAAGTTTGTATATATTGTTCTTTATCGATTACCTGTGTGTTCATCCAGCGTGGAAAAACCGTCATTAAAAAACCAAAGATAAAAAAGATAAACAACCCATATAACATAACAAAACCATGGGCCCAGGTTGAGGGAATGACAGTATTAAGGGGTGCCCAGATATTGGTATATCGGCCGATTAATTCAATCGACCATAAAAGCAGGGGCAGGATAAGCTGTATGGCACCGCTAAAAAAAAATAAACGGTGGGGGGCTGCATTAAAGGTATTCCAGAAAGAACTCATATGATTTTTCAGGGTAAAAGTTAATGTTGGATTTTAGAAAAAATGCCCTTATAAGGCCTTAACAAAAATCAATTGTAAGCTGAATGAGTTTGGCGTGGGCCCAGGTTAAAATATTTTACCAGGGTCCATCCATTATGCTCTATTAAGCTGTGTTTCAGTTAAAGGTCAATCTATCAAACGGCCAATGCCGCCTAGTATAGAACCTTCGCCTTTATCGCTACCGCCGTGGGAAGGGGCATTTTCAAGTACACGATCAGCCAGGCGTGAAAATGGCAGGCTTTGAATCCATACCGAACCGGTTCCCTTAAGGGTTGCTAAAAACATACCTTCTCCACCGAAGAACATGCTTTTAAGCCCTTTGGTCATTTCAATGTTGTAATCAATGCCGTTGCTAAATGCGACCAGGCAACCCGTGTCTAATCTGAGTGTTTCATTGTTTAGTTCTTTTTTAATGACTGTGCCACCTGCATGAATAAATGCCATGCCGTCACCCTGTAACTTTTCTAAAATAAAACCTTCACCACCAAAAAAACCAGCGCCCAGTTTACGGTTAAATGCAATGTCTATTTTTGTACCCAGAGCAGCAGCCAGAAAAGAGTCTTTCTGACACAGCAGGCCACCATTATATTGAGATAAATCTACGGCAATAATACTGCCTGGAAAAGGGGATGCAAATGAAACATGTTTTTTTCCTGAGCCGGTGTTAGTAAAGTGTGTCATGAATAAAGACTCACCTGAAATAACACGTTTTCCCGCACTAAACAGTTTTCCCATAAATCCCTGGTCAGGCTCTGAGCCATCGCCCATTTTGGCTTCGAAACTAATGTTCTCTTCCATATAAGTCATGGCGCCTGCTTCTGCAATTACCGTTTCGTCTGGGTCCAGTTCTACTTCTACCATTTGCATATCATGGCCAATAATTTTGTAATCTACTTCATGGCATTTCATTGAGTTTTCCTTTTTTATGGTTTTTGTTATCCTGAACAAGCGGGAGGATTCAGGTGTATATTCATATCGAAATATCATCAAAATAGCACCTTTTTATGTTCAGGATGCTATGTGTTTGTTTAATCGGTAATTTCGTTTAATGCTTCCTGAGCTGTTTCTCTTACTTCATTATCTGTATCGTTTAGCAGTGGGTGTAAAAATTTCCTGGCATCGTGATGATGGCTCAAGCCGAGATAATAACAGGCATCATTGCGTATCTGAGCGAGTTGGTTCTGACAATGTGCGCCCAGTGTTTCGATATTATTAATTAGTATTTCACTGCCTTCAAAGTGCTCGATGATGGCCCCTACACCAATACGAGCAGATAAACTGGACTCTTCATTGGCCATAATATCGATTAGTACTTTTATGTGTTGGGGGTTATCTTCAACCAACTGTTGCACCTTTGAGATTTCACCGGATGTCATAAGTTCCTCAAAGTATGCACTCATATCGCTGGAGTCAGGTGATTTGTCAATCCATTGTTGTATTTCAGTTTTTGATTTAAGGCCTGTTAATTCATATTCTCCGAGCTTGAGCCAGGGTACAGAGCGCACATTTAAAAGCTGTGCCTGTTCAGGGTCCTCTACTATATTGATTATTTCCAGGCGGGCTATTTTGCCTTCTTTGATGAGTTCAGACAGGCTTTGCAGCATACTGGGGCAATGCTGGCAGCCTGTCGCAATAAGTAGCAGGGCTGAGGGGGCCTGACTCATGAAAACTCCTGATCGGTTTAAAAGCATATATTGTATCAGGCGTTGGCCGCGTGAATAGACAAGAATGCAGGGGGGAAACTGAAATATGTTAATATACCCCCAGAATATGGATTAAATATGGGTTCGACAAAATGGACCTGACAAATATTGAGTTGTAAATTATGAGTATATTAGTAGCTGTGGTGAATGGTGATTCTGAGATTGAGTATGACCGTAGTAAGCCTTTAGCTGAACAGCAGCAGGCCTATCTGGATAAAATGGATGAGAAAATGGATATGGGAATCCCCAGTGAGCAGGGTAATATTTTTGCACCAGATCAGGCGCAAAAGGCCCTGTTTGTAGCGCATCAATTAATGATGGCAATTGAATCCAGTGACGAGCAGTTAATATCGGCCAGTATGGCTTATCTGGCATCGCGTTTGCCAGAGCTTAAGCAGGTGACTGCAAAAGAGAAAACTGGGCAGCAACAGATCACGTTAATTTATGATCGGGAATATAGTCCTGCGCAGGAGGTTAACTTTGTAAGACCGGAGCACCTGAATAGTTAAAAATGAAAAGCGTATGCAAAATACTCAGATAGTTGTACTTGGGGCCAGCAATAAGCCGCATCGTTATTCCTATAAGGCGATTAAGATGTTGCAGGAGTATGGCTATCACGTTTTACCTGTTCATCCTAAAATTGAAAATATAGAAGGTCTGGTAGTTAAGCACCATTTGAACCAGATTCAGAAGCCAGTTGATACGCTTACCTTATATATTGGGCCTAAACGTATCAGCCCATTAATAAGTGCTATTGTTGAGCTTAATCCCGCTCGGGTTATTCTAAATCCGGGTACTGAGAGTGATGAACTGGAGCTTGCACTACTGCATCATAGAATCCCTTTTGTTAAAGACTGCACTTTGCTGATGCTGGAGCATGGGCGTTTTTAAATGTTGCATTGTTATGGTGCATTTTTTATGAAGATGCGTTCTGGTCGTGTCATTCGCAAATAAGTCCTATTAAATCTGTTTTTCAGCATATTATTTCCTGTACATCAAAATTCACGTCTTATACTCTTAATTGAACTAACCGATAAAGGATCGTCATGAAATATGTGAGTTTTTTTGCAGATGTGGGTATAGATGATATTGATCAGGTTGGTGGTAAAAATGCATCCCTGGGTGAGATGTACCGTAATCTGTCGGCTCAGGGTATCCGAATACCTAATGGTTATGCCACAACATCAAAGGCATACCAGCATTATATGGTGCAAAACGGCCTGGAGGATAAAATACGTAATGCCCTGAAAGTGCTGGATACAGCAGATGTAAATGCACTTGCCCGCACCGGTCGTCAGATTCGTAGTTGGATTTTACATGCAGAAATGCCAGAAGATCTGGCGGAAGAAATTGTCATTGCCTATGAGAAATTAGGTGATGAGTACGGCGAATATCCAGATGTCGCTGTACGAAGTTCTGCAACAGCAGAAGACCTGCCCGGTGCTTCATTTGCCGGACAGCAGGAAACCTATCTTAATATCTCCGGGCGCAGGAATT
The DNA here is from genome assembly GCA_016744065.1 of Gammaproteobacteria bacterium. Lineage (GTDB taxonomy): Bacteria > Pseudomonadota > Gammaproteobacteria > SZUA-229 > SZUA-229 > SZUA-229. The sequence continues at coordinate 12,570 of JADGFA010000012.1, read as the reverse complement.
TATTATTAACCTGTAAACGTGTTTATGCCTCCCTTTTTACCGATCGCGCTATTTCCTACCGGGTAGATAAGGGGTTTGCGCATATGGATGTTGCCCTGTCGATAGGCATACAAAAAATGGTGCGGGCGGATACCGGGGCCTCGGGGGTTATGTTCACGATTGATACAGAAACAGGTTTTAGTGATGTTATATTAATTAATGCAGCCTGGGGATTAGGTGAAAATGTAGTACAGGGCTCGGTAAATCCAGATGAGTTTTATGTATTTAAATCTACCCTGGAAAAACATCGGCCAATTTTACGTCGCTATCTTGGCAAAAAAGATATAAAAATGATTTACAGCCATGATACGACGGCGGGTTTATCGACACACAATATCGAAGTCTCTACTGAAGAACAAAATAAATTCTGTATTGATGATGATGATGTTTTAAACCTGGCTCGCTATGCTTTGTGTATTGAAAAACATTATGGTCGGCCAATGGATATTGAATGGGCCAAAGATGGTGAGAGTGGTGAACTGTTTATTTTGCAGGCACGTCCTGAAACAGTACATGCCGATGATAACAGGCAATATCAAATTCATTATAAATTAGAGCAGAGTGCTCTTCCCACACCATTAGTGGTGGGTAAGAGTGTTGGTAAGCGAATAGCGTCGGGGAAAGCCTGTGTGATTTTAGATGCCAGTGAAATGGACAAGCTAAAACCGGGTGAGGTGCTGGTAACAGATATTACAGACCCAGACTGGGAGCCGGTAATGAAAATTGCATCAGCTATTGTGACAAATCGGGGTGGTCGAACCTGTCATGCCGCTATTATTGCCCGTGAACTTGGCGTGCCTGCTGTTGTTGGTTGTGGTGAGGCAACCCGTAAAATAAAAACAGGCAGGGAAATTACAGTGTCCTGTGCAGAAGGCGATACAGGGTTTATTTATCCGGGATTGCTTAAATTTAGTGAAAATAAACGGGATGTATCGTCCCTTAAAAAAACCGAAACACGTGTGATGTTAAATCTGGCTAATCCAGAACTTGCCTTTGAAACATCCAGGTTACCCGTTGATGGTGTTGGGCTGGCACGTCTGGAATTTATAATTAATACCAGTATTCGTATTCATCCGCGTGCATTACTAGAGTACGAAACCTTGCCAGTAGATATTAAAGCCAGAGTTACCCATATTATTGCGGGTTATAAAAATCCGATTGATTATTATGAGAAAAAACTGGCAGAAGGTATTGGGATGATTGCTGCTGCATTTTATCCACGCCAGGTTATTGTACGATTATCAGATTTCAAATCGAATGAATATGCTTCTCTCATTGGAGGTAAATTATTTGAACCTGATGAAGAAAATCCGATGATTGGTTTTCGGGGTGCCTATCGTTATCCGTCAAAAGAATTTCGTGACTGTTTTGAAATGGAGTGTAAGGCATTGAAAATGGTAAGGGAAAAAATGGGCCTGGATAATGTGGATATTATGATCCCCTTTGTGCGCAGTGTGGACGAAGGAAAAAATATATTACATTTATTATCTGAATTTGGTTTAACCCGGGGTGAGCTGGATCTTAAAGTATATTTAATGTGTGAAATACCCGCTAATGCATTACTGGCAGATCAGTTTTTAAAGTATTTTGATGGGTTTTCAATTGGTTCAAATGATTTAACACAGCTTACCCTGGGTGTTGATCGGGATTCAGGCCTGTTAACGGGTTTTGATGAACGAAATGAGGCGGTAAAAGTCATGATGAAAATGGCCATAGATGCCTGTAAGGCGAAGAAAAAATACGTGGGCATCTGTGGGCAGGCTCCTTCAGACTTTCCTGAAATAACACGCTGGTTAGTAGAGCAGGGAATTTCTTCAATTTCATTAAATCCCGATAGTGTTATTGATATGACGCAACAGATTCTTGATGTTGAAGCTCAATTAATAAAAAAATCGTGATAAACTGAACAGCGTAGTGAGTTTAAAAATTAAGATTGTTTTTTAAACAGTAATGAAGTGTCTGATGAGGCAGGAGTGCAGGATAGTGCGTAATCATCAGATTTATAAGCTTTGTTCTGAATGATGAAATATAGTTTTTAGGCTTACAGTATAATATTATTTTTGAAAAATCAGGGGCCATTTTGCAACAGGCATTATTTGCACTTTTTAAATCCATGTTAGGAAGCTTGAGGGATCTGTTACCCATTATACTGGTAATTGGTTTTTTTCAGGCATTTGTCTTACAGCAACCCATACCCGGGTTTATGGATATTGTAATAGGCACATTATTTATTGTCCTTGGTTTAACCTTCTTTATATATGGTCTGGAAATGGGGCTGTTTCCCATTGGTGAAAGTATGGCCAACGCGTTTGCTCGAAAGGGCAGCGTGGTGTGGTTATTAGTCTTTGCTTTTTGTCTGGGTTTTGGAACAACCGTTGCTGAACCAGCATTAATTGCCGTGGCATCTGAGGCGTCGCAGGTCGCTGCGATTGGTGGCATGATTTTAAATACACCAGAGGCCATGCAAAGTTATGCAACAGGCCTGCGTTTTACCGTGGCTTTTTCGGTAGGGCTGGCGATTGTTATCGGCGTGTTACGTATTCTTAAAGGCTGGTCTATTCAATATATGATTATGGGGGGCTATATTCTGGTTGTAATTATGACCATGCTTGCGCCAAAAGAAATAATTGGCATTGCGTACGATTCAGGTGGCGTTACCACATCAACTATTACGGTTCCATTAGTGACTGCACTTGGGGTTGGCCTGGCTTCGTCTATTAAAGGCAGGAACCCTATGACGGATGGTTTTGGCTTAATTGCATTCGCATCTTTAACGCCAATGATTTTTGTAATGGCTTACGGGATGGTTATATAGTGGAACTGTTAATGAGAATACTTCAGATGATTATTGATACATCAATTGATGTATTACCTATTGTCAGTATTATTTTTGGTTTTCAGTTTTTAGTTATACGTCGACCGATTCCTAATATTAAAAGAGTTATTATCGGTTTTGCTTATGTGCTTATAGGTTTATCTTTATTTTTATTAGGCCTGGAGCAGGCATTATTTCCTTTGGGTCGATTGATGGCAGATCAGCTTACCAATCCAGCATTTATTTATGGTGATCTGGCAAATGTTTCAGGTGATATACACTGGGCTGATTATTACTGGGTATATATATTTGCTTTTGCCATTGGTTTTAGTACGACAATTGCGGAGCCTTCTTTAATTGCGGTTGCCATAAAAGCAAATGAGGTTTCTGCTGGTGCAATAGGAGTGCAGGGGTTACGTATCGCTGTAGCGATTGGTGTTGCAGTGGGTATAACGGTAGGCAGTTATCGTATTGTTACCGGTTTACCCATACATTATTTTATTATTACCGGCTATGTTATTGTCGTTATCCAGACTTTTTTTGCACCAAAAATGATTGTGCCACTAGCTTATGATTCAGGTGGTGTAACAACGTCCACAGTAACAGTCCCTCTTGTTGCAGCACTGGGGCTAGGGCTGGCAGAAACAGTACCAGGTAGAAATGTGTTAATTGATGGTTTTGGCTTAATTGCTTTTGCCAGTTTATTTCCAATTATGTCGGTTATGGCCTATGCGCAGATATCTGAGTATATTGCTCATCGTTCAGATTAAATTTAAAAAGAGGGATAGTTATGCACTTTAAATTAATTATTGCATTTGTTGATGATACTAGAACAGATAAAGTTATGGATGCGGCTCGTAGCGCAGGTGCAACGGGTGCAACTATTATTAATAATGCGAGAGGTGAGGGGTTAAAACAGACGAAAACATTTTTTGGTCTGTCCTTTGAAACTCAGCGAGATGTATTATTATTTCTGGTTGAAGAACATTTAAGTCGGCATATCCTGGAAGAAATATCTAATGTGGGTGAATTTGATACCGGGCCAGGAAGCGGCATTGCAATACAGATTGATGTTGAAGATGCGGTAGGTGTGGCGCATCAAATTGAGAGTTTAGTACACGTTGTAGAGGATGAACTGTAATGAGCAAAAAAATTATATCAGTAAGAGATGTGATGAAAGTGGATTTTGATATTGTCGATGGAAAAATGACAGTAATGGAAGCGCTGGAAAAAATGAAACATGTTGGGACCAAGTCATTTATTGTGCAGAAACGAAATGATAATGATGAGTATGGCATTGTTTTATTGTCGGATATAGCTAAGGATGTTTTAGCTAAGGATCGTTCACCAAATCGAGTAAATATTTTTGAAATCATGTCAAAACCAGTTGTTAATGTTGATCCGAATATGGATATACGTTATTGCGCCAGGTTATTTGAACGCTTTGGTCTTGCCAGGGCACCAGTGGTGGAGAATAGAAATATAATTGGTCTGGTCAGTTTTACTGATATGGTTATGAAAGGGCTGGTTGAGTTTGATTAAAAGTATGCTTGTAAATAAAAAACCTTCTCCCTGAGTAAAGTTAAAGGTTTATGTGCTTTTTTGTTACAGGCCAGTTTGATGCTCAGAATGACAGGGAGCGGATTATTCGAATTGGCTGTTTATTTTGTATCCTGAATTTTTAAATCGGGAACATACTGGCTGATTTTACTGCCGGATAAAAATCCAAATACAATCCAGCGTGTTTTATACCAGTAAGTGCCAAAAAATATCACAAAAAGACCTAATGTCATTAATATATAAATCATTATGTTCTGCGAATCAATAAAGTCACTCTGTAATAGCTGAGTTAAAGCATATACCGCATAAAGCTGGGTTGAGACCAGCATTGCCCTGCGGTCAACAAACAGTGCAGTGAGAAAAAAACAGACAAAAAATATTATCATCATAATTTCATTGCTAAAGGACTCTGTCCAGGTCTGTTGATTAAAAATCATGGATATCATTGCTCCATGCACAATTAAAGGTGCGGCTAGCAGGTGTAACCAGAAGGCATTGTCACTAAGGTGTGATTGCCTTTGTGTATCTCTTGAATCAAACCACATGGCAATACTAAATATAACTAAACCCAGGGCTATAAATATAAAGGTATTATTTAATACATCCATACCTATTTGAATTATGACTATAGTCACCAGGCTTCCAGTAAGGGGAAGCAGGCTAAATGGCATTTTGTATCTTAAATAAAACAACAGGCTGCTCAGGCTGATTATACTCAGGCTAAGCACGGTGGCATTTTCATTGTTAAATGAAAATGCCTTATTTATGAAAAACAGGATAGCAAGCAAAATGATCATGCCAGGCAGGGCAAGGCGTCGAATACCTACCAGCCACTCCGCGATAACAGTGAATACTAAAACGGGTATTAAATAATAATAACCAGATAGTGCGCTCATATTAATAGAAATCGCCAGAAGTATAATGCCAAGCGAGATGAAAACATCACCGAAACTACGAATAAATTTTAAAGGTTCTTCCCGGTTTTCAGCATGATTATTTGTTTGTTCATTTAAAATGAAATGGTAAAGAGGGTCTATCTGATCTTTATTAATAATATTGTTATCAGATGCATTCTGAAGTGTTTTTTTTGTAATCATATTGTTAATTTTATATGTGTGCAGTGGTGGCTTTTTAGATTAAGCCGGGTTAACCGTTTAGTAAGTAGCCTTCAATGTGCTCCAGGTCTTCAGGCGTTCCAAATAAAACAAGAACATCACCCTGTTTCAGCTTTTTATCTGAATTGGGTGGGATAACGCTAGAGTCATCTTTACGGTTTTTATGCAGGGTTATGCCTTTTGACTGAAGTTGCAGTTCATGTAAATTTTTTCCAATAGCAAAAGCACCTTTTTCAAGTGTATAACTGCTTAAACGTTTGCGTATATCATCTGGTAGTTCAAGATCATCTGTTTCATCGCCATGAAAAAATTCACGCATGGTTGCATACTTGTTATTACGCATCTCCTGAACTCGACGGACAATTCTAGCCATGGGAATACCAAGTATTGATAGCACGTGTGATGCCATCATTAAACTGGATTCCAGTGTTTCAGGTATCACTTCAGTGGCGCCAGCCTGGCTTAGCTTTTCATAGTAAGTATCATCTTTTGTTCTTACCAGAATGGGTATAGTGTCATTAATGGTTTTTGCCTGTCGCAGGGTTTTTTCTGCAGAGCCAACATTGTCGTGGCAAATAACTAGAATTGAGGCGCGCTCTATACCTGCTGCTATTAAAATTTCACGGTGTGTTGAATCACCAAAAGAAACTTTGTAACCCGCTTTAGCTGCGTTTGAAATAAGCTCAACATTGTAATCAAGGGCAAAATATTTAAACCCTTCTGAATCGAGTATTTTTGCTATGTTTTGCCCTATACGCCCAAAGCCACAAATAATGACATGTTGATCCATGCTGCTGGTATTGGTGGTGATTGCATCTTTTATATCATTACGGTTCTGTACATAGCTACCGGTCAGTTTTTTTGCTATAAAACCATTATACTTAACCAGAAATGGTGTTGCGATCATGGTAAGCACAATGGAGGTCAATAAAATCTGGGATTCTGTTTCGGGTAAAACATTAAAGCTTACTGCCAGTGCCATTATGGCAAAACCAAACTCTCCACACTGGCTTAATACAATACCTGTTCTTAAAGCAACTCCAGTAGATGAGTTAATTATATATTTGCTTAAGGTCATAATAAGCAATGTTTTACCAAAAATAATTGCCACGGTTAATAATATGGCCCAATGTATAATTTCCAGTAGTCCACCCAGGTCGAGCATCATACCGACGGTAATAAAAAACAGCCCAAGAAAAATATCACGAAAGGGTCGAATATCACTTTCTATCTGATGTTTAAATTCTGTTTCACTTAACATCATACCCGCTAGAAAAGCCCCCAGTGCCATTGATAAACCAGCAAGCTCAGTGGCCCACGCTGAAAGCAGGGCAATAAGAAGAACGGTTAATGTGAATAATTCCGCAGAATGTGCTGAGGCCACTTCATGAAATAATGGGCGCAGTAGCCAGCGGCCTATTGCTAGCATAACAACTGTGACACCCACGCCAGTAGCGAAGCTGTAGGCGAGTTCGACCATAAATGAGGTTTCATGTTCACCGGCAATAGCAGGAATGATAACCAGCATGGGCACGACAGCAATATCCTGAAATAATAATATAGAGATGGAGTCGATGCCGTGTCGAGAATCTGTTTCTAATTGTTCCCCCAATTGCTTAATAACAATCGCGGTAGAGGAAAGTGCGATAATGCAACCAATAACAAAGGCGGTTTCTCGGCTGGAACCTAGCATCCAGGCACTTAAACCGGCAATTAATAAAGTGACAGCCACCTGGGCGCTACCAAGCCCGACAACAGCACGACGGTTAGCGATAAGTTTATTTAAGGAGAACTCAAGCCCAAGGCTGAACAATAGAAAGGCGATACCAACTTCAGCCAGAAAGTGTAGAGTATCAGAGCTTTGAACAAGGTTAGCGGCGTGGGGGCCCAGGCAGATACCAACAGTCAGATAAGCGAGTATTGCGGGAAGTTTTACACGTCTGAAAATTGCGACAGCAACAACAGAGATAGTCAGTAAGATAATTGTATCACTGAGGGCATCATGCATAAGTATTAAAGCGAACGAATCAGTTGTTTTGTTATTAGAAAGTGTAGCACACCAATTACCCGCTTATAAAGTCAGTAAATAATACAGGCTATATTAAAATGCCTTATGCATCTAAATTATCGGCAGCATCCAGCGTGTTTAGTAGTAGAACAGCAACGGTCATTGGGCCAACACCACCCGGTACAGGGGTAATCCACGCAGCATGCTCCGAAGCGCTTTTAAAATCAACATCACCACAAAGTGAGCCATCTGCTTTTCGGTTAATACCAACATCGATTACCGTGGCACCATCCTTAATCCATTCACCCTTAACCAGCCCCGGTTTACCAACAGCAACAATCACAATATCTGCACGGCGTACATGGTCTTCCAGGTCATCGGTGAAGCGATGCGTTATTGTCACCGTAGCACCGGCAAGCAGCATTTCTAACATAGCAGGGCGACCAACATGGTTAGAGGCGCCTACAATAACGGCATTTCGGCCTTTATAAATTTCCCCGGCTGAATCCAGTAAAAGTTTTACACCATAAGGTGTGCAGGGGCGTAAACCAGGGTCACGCTGGGCCAGTTGTCCTAAATTAAAAGGGTGGAAGCCATCTACATCTTTCTTAACATTAATACGTTCAATTACAGCCGCTTCATTAAGCCCTTCAGGTAATGGGAACTGAACCAGTATGCCGTGAATGTCATTATCTACATTGAGCTGGTCAATAAGGTCATCCAGCTCCTGTTGTGATGTACTGGCGGGTAAATCGTAGGCACGGGATATAATTCCGGCTTTTTCACAGGCAAGGCGTTTATTGCGTACATACACATGAGATGCGGGGTCTTCACCGATCAGAATAACAGCAAGCCCAGGTGCTTTTTTACCCGCATTCAGGCGCTCATTAACACGTTGCCTGATTGTTGTGTGTAGATCAGCGGCGACCTGTTTACCATCTATGATTTGTGCAGACATACCTATTATGTACTCAGATAAATTAAGACGCGGATTTTCTCATGCATTGGCCATTGGCTACAAGCGGCTCGGCAGGAAAAAGATAAGTATTTTAATGAATCGGAGTATGAAGCAGTTGACCTGTATCGAGTAAATGCGTAATATCCGCTTCCTCGTTTGTTACTACTTAAAAGTATTAACAGGGGGCTCGCGAAAGTGATAAATGGAGTTTAAAGTAGGGAAAGTTAAAACATATTGGGGTATATCGTGGCCTGCTGCTGACAAAGTGCAGGTGCTTGAGAGTTTATATAGCCCGACAGGGAAAGTTAAAAAATATCGGGGTATAGCGCAGTCAAGCGGAGCCTGCTACTTTATAAAGTGCAGGTGCTTGCGAGTTTATATCGCCTGACAGGGAAAGTTAAAAAATATCGGGGTATAGCGCAGTCAAGCGGAGCCTGCTACTTATAAAGTGCAGGTGTTTGCGAGTTTATATCGCCTGACAGGGAAAGTTAAAAAATATCGGGGTATAGCGCAGTCAAGCGGAGCCTGCTACTTATAAAGTGCAGGTGTTTGCGAGTTTATATCGCCTGACAGGGAAAGTTAAAAAATATCGGGGTATAGCGCAGTCTGGTAGCGCGCCTGCTTTGGGAGCAGGATGTCGGGAGTTCGAATCTCTCTACCCCGACCAAATTAGAAAATGCGAGGTTTTGTCGAAATACCCTGCATGGTTGAGTTTAGATTTATATAATCTTCGGCCAAAGTCCTGCTAAAATCGGACGGATCTGTATATGCGCCTGTAGCTCATCTGGATAGAGCATCGGCCTTCTAAGCCGAGGGTAACAGGTTCGAGTCCTGTCAGGCGCACCATTTTATGGTGGGTGTAGCTCAGTTGGTAGAGCCCCGGATTGTGATTCCGGATGTCGTGGGTTCGAGTCCCATCATTCACCCCATATTAATTAAGCACCTACAGAAATGTAGGTGCTTTTTTTTGTCTGAAATTTATATATGCCTGGATGAAAGTGGTGATTTAGGCTGATTATTTCATACTCCATACCGTACTGGCGGCTCAAGCCGTCACCTCTCTATTGCCAGTGTTTTATTCGATCTATCAATTGAAAAAGAGATTATTAAACTTATACGAAAACTATATGAAAAACATGGCTGGCTGCCAAAAAAAGAAATGGAATATGATGCGGAAGCTGAACGAGGTAGCTTTTCAGGTCATGCATGTACACTTATCCATAAAAATAGGGGCACTATAAAACTATGTGCTATTACTGTTTATAAAGAAAATGTAATGTCTCATATTAGAAGCGCCCCTGACAAGTTGTACAACTATATGGTGGGATTATCGCCTGGAGTACATATAGCTACATATGACGCTGTTTATCTGAGGTCGGATGATAGGCGCGAAGCGGCAAATGCTCTCGATGATTACTTAAAAACACATCTATGGCTAGAACGAAGCGCATTAACTGATTTAATTATATTAAATTGTGATAGTTCAAAGAGCCCGTTAGTTTAATTTTCAAATATGCTTACAGGCGTTGTTCAGTATCATCATGAAGATGGTAAATCTGATCCATGGTGTAAATTTACATGTCATATAGAAGAAAAACCTGTTTTTTAATACGCTGTAGATGATAAAGGTCTCAAATTTAATTAAGAGGGCAGATTTTATATGTTGGGAGGGTCTGCACAGGCTTCTCTCAGGTAACTAAGGCTTTGGTGTTGGGGTGTTGGCAGCCCAGATATATTGATTATTATTTGCCTAACCGAGGTAGTGCATCTGTAGCTACCTGGTATATACTACAGGTATGTGTAATATATTTTACGGGATTAATCATGCAGCCAACAAGTTTTAAGTTTGATTCAAAAACGACCGAACTACTCGATAAGCTAAAGACAGAAACCGGTTCATCATCGCGTGCTGAGGTTATCAGAAAGGCACTAAAACTGCTTAATGTTGCCTATGAAGCAGAACATAATCATAAAGAACTGATTATTCAGGATGGTGATGGCGATAATGAGCAAAAAATTCTGCTTTGGTAGGTTTAAATTATGAAAAAGGATGTTTTAAATTTAAAAGAAGATGATAACGGTGAAATTGGTGAGATAGACGAACTTAGTGCTCTGGATAAAGCCAAGTTTAAAATGACTTACTGGGTATTAGGTATTGCCGCTGTATTGTTTGTGGCAAGTGGAGCAGCTTATATTTTTACAACAAATAGTGAAGCGGCAAAAGATGTATTTGAATTCTGTAAAACTTTTTTACCGCCTGTTGTTACACTGGTTTTAGGTGCTCATTATGTGACCAAAGAGCCCAGGTGATTTAAATATACTCTGTGTTTAATAGTGCACTTACTTAAGGTTAAGTGTCACTTATTGAATCCCTGGTAATATGATTGATATGTGATCCATGTTACAACTGTCATCCTGAGCGAATGCGAAGGATCTGGCATCCGAGTATTCAAGATCCTTCGCATTCGCTCAGGATGATAATTATTCGCATGTGTTTTAATGCAGTCAAACAAGATAAAATTTATTTTATAATAGTTATTTCTGAAATGTTACAAAATTAAATAAACCCTCCAGGTTCCTTCACGAAATAATTATTCGAAAGAGGGTATCAAAACAGACTCCTTTGCACATAAATTACCTGTTACAGGTATTACAATATTTTATGATACTCCCTGTTTGTTAAATATATTTAATTATGAATATTCATGGCATTGATAGTGAAGTCTAAAATTTGTTGTGGCATTAGACTTTTTATTGTCGTTTAGGATGAAAGGATATTGCTTTTATATTCAATTAGTGACAATAATGTCCGTGTTACAGATTGTCTGATCTAAACGTGGGATCTGTAGCAATTTAACAGGGTAGTAGTGTGCTTCTGTATATTACGATATCGGTATTCATGGGTATATTAGGCGTTATATCACCTTTTGGGTGTTGGCTGGTTTTAGAAATATCTCGTTATAGTTATATAAAATTTAATAGATGAAGAAAGAATAGATGTTTAAGAGGCTGAGTTTTGTTACAAAAACTTTTTAGCATTTTTGTTGTGTTGAGTGTACTGGTGAGTATGCAGCTCTCAAGTGTTGCCAACTCTTATCATTATATTGGCGCGTATGAAATAGCGTTGCATGATGCCTTTCTATTTTTTGAAAATGATAGTTCTGGGGATAATTCCGGGGTTGAGTATGATTACTTTACTCTTGAATATGAAGTTGAAGCCTATAACGACCAATATGATGAAGAAAGCAAAATATCACAGTTTGCTATCTTCACTGATTTTTCAATACCGACCATTAAGTTAACATCTGTTCAAGTCAAAAATAAGCCTTTTATTTCCAAACCAGATGAATTGCATCCTCCAGTACCTTCACCAGCTTAAATACATAATCTCTTAGATTAATATTTTATTTATGCAGATTTTTCTGTGTCTTAATAAAGAGAGTATTTATGAATAACGAGCTTAAAGGATTCGTAAGTGTTAACTTTGCTACACCTAAGCAAAACCAGACTGTAATAGCGTATAAGCAGACTATTGTTACGGGGCAGCCTATTATGACACCCCAGAACTGTGTGGCGACCATCTATTGCAATGGCCATTATTTATGTGACTTCAAGCCTACCCATTGGGCAGAAGTACCTGAGATTCAGATTGAAGAGTTATAAAATCCCCGATGTTTTATGAGGGCCGTATAAGCTTTTACAGAATTATTTAGAACTATGATATATAAATTTCAAAAATTGTTTAGCCTGTTTGTTGTGTTCAGTGTGTTTGTTAGTATGCAACTCTCCAGTGTTGCCAATTCTTATCATTACATGGGCGCATATGAGATTGAGTTGCAGGAAGCTTTTTTACATATTGAAAATGATACCTCCGATGTTGAATATAACGACTTTACTCTTGAGTATGAAGTTGATGCTTATAATGATCAATATGATGAAGAAAGTAAAATATCTCAGCTTGCAATATTAATTGAGTTTTCGATACCATCTATTCGGGTGGTTGCTTACCCGATTAAATCCATTCCTTTTATATCAAAGCAGGATGAGCGCCATCCTCCTGTACCATCACCCTGTC